>NZ_LIPV01000002.1 GCF_001418255.1 Thiomonas bhubaneswarensis | reverse complement strand
AGGAGCGGCGCAACAAGCGCATCGCCAAAACCCGGGCCCGGGTGGAGCACGTGTTCGCCAGCCTGGAGCAGATGGGCGGCAAGGCGCTGCGCTCAATCGGCCTGGCGCGGGCCACGCTGCACCTGAACTGGAAGGCCGCGACGTACAACCTGCGGCGCCTGTGCTCGTTGAAGGACATGGGACCGGCGGCCTTCTGACGCCCGAAATGGGCCTGGATCGGTCGAAAACGACCAGATCCGGGCACCGGAGGGCGAAAAATCACCACGCCAACCTTCAAGAAGGCTGTGAACCGGTCGGATTGCGCGGTCGTCACGGCAAGTTCAGGTCAGGAAACCAGTAATTCGAGGTGCCCTATAGCCTGCGCACCGAGGAGGCGTATCGGTATTGGGTGCGATTTTTCGTGCGCTGGAGCGGCCGGGGTGGGTCGATGCGACACCCTCGGGATATGGGCGCCCCGGAGGTGCAGAAATTTCTGTCCATGCTGGCGAATGAGCGCCAGGTCTCGGCGTCCACGCACAACCAGGCGCTGAGAAGCTGTGAGCAAATCCACCAATCCCGCTCATGCCACGCTGGGGGGGCGCACCCGGCTTGCTGGCTTGGCTGCTTTACGGCCGCGGCACGCCGCTAATGAAAGGCCTGCGCCCGCAAATGAAGGATGTGGATTTTGTGCGCCAAGTTCTGCTGGTGCGGCAGGTCGAGATCGACCCTGATGCTTGCTGACTTCCAGCCCCCAGACGCCCATAAAAAAGCGGGGCCAGTGGCCCCGCAAAACACGGCTTGGAGGAAGTGTGAAATCAGCCGATCTGCACCGGGACGAAGATGCGGTTGTTGCCACGCTGGATCAGCAGCGCCACCGACTTGCCCGCGCTTTTCAGAATGTTGCGTACCTGGTCGATGCTGTTGACCGACTTGCCATCGACGGCGATCAGGATGTCGCCGGGCTGGATGCCGGCCTGCTCCGCCGGCCCGCTGACGCCCTCGACCAGCAGGCCGTGCGACACCCCGGCCTGCTGCTCTTCGTTGGCGTTGAGCGGGCGCACCACCAGACCGAGACCGCCGTGGTCACCGTGGGCGCCAGGGGTGGCCGAGGCCAGCGTGACGTTGTCGCTGAAGTTGCCAAGCACCGCGGTGATGGTCTGCTGTTTGTGGTCGTGCCAGACGCCCAGCGTCACCTTGGTGCCGGGCTCGGACAGGCCGATCATCATCGGCAGATCGGCCGAATCGTTGACCGGCTGGCCATTGACGCTGAGGATGATGTCACCCGGTTGCAGCCCGGCCTTGGACGCGGGGCTGTCTTTCTCCACCTGCGCCACGAGCGCGCCACGCGGCGTCTGCAGGCCGAAGGAGTTCGCGAGGCTCTGGGTCACCGTCTGCACCGCAATGCCCAGCCGCGCATGCTCGACCTTGCCATGCTCGATGATCTGCTTGGCCACGCGCTCGGCGACGTTGATCGGTATGGCGAACGACAGCCCCTCGAAGGCGCCGGTCTGGGTGAAGATCTGCGAGTTGATGCCCACGACTTCACCCTTGGTGTTGAACAAGGGGCCGCCCGAGTTGCCTGGGTTCACCGCCACGTCGGTCTGAATGAAAGGCACCATGCTGTCATCGGGCAGCGAGCGGCTCTTGGCGCTGACGATCCCCGCGGTCACCGTGTTGTAGAAGCCGTAGGGCGAGCCGATGGCCAGCACCCAGTCGCCGGGTTCCAGATTGCTCGGGTTGCCCAGACGCACCGTGGGCAGGTTGGTCGCCGGAATCTTGATGACCGCGATGTCGGTCTTGGTGTCGTAGCCGAGCACCTTGGCCTTGTAGGTGCGGTGATCGGTCAGGGTCACACGCACTGAGCTGGCCCCCTTCACCACGTGGGCGTTGGTCAGAATCAGCCCGTCGGAGCTGATGATGAAGCCCGACCCCAGCCCCTCGGTGGGCACCTCCTGCTGCTGACCATTGTTGAACTGCTGGAAGAAGCGGAAGAACGGATCGTTCTGAAACTGCTTCGGAATCTGCTGCTGCACCGTCTCCTTGGTTTCGCCCTTCACGTTGATGTGCACCACGGCGGGGCCGTAGGCTTTGACGATGGCGGCAAAGTTGGGCGCGCTGGCCGCCACATTGGTCACTGGCGCTGCCGGTGGGTTGTTGAACAGCGGCACCACCTTGTGGTTCATCTCCACTTGCGGCGCCTGTTCGGCATAGCTGAACTGATAGGCCATGGTGCCCGCACCGGCGATGATCCCCACCGCCGCCAGAGCGGCCCAGAGTTTGGATGAAGCCTTGGGTTTGCTGCTTTGCATGACTGCCTCCGAACGAGTCAAACGATTTGCGATGGTGGAATGTTCGCTGGGTTGCCTTAGACTCGGCTTAAGAAGTCTTGGAACATCACCCCAGCGAGGACCCTCATGTCATCACGCATCCTGTCATCCCTTGCAGGTCTGTGCCTCGCCGGTCTGATTTGTGGAGCGGTCGCGCAGGCGCAACCCCTGGTTCAGACGCCTGCGGCGGCCGTGGTCGGCGTGGTCGACCTGCAGGCCACCGCCCAGGTCGAGGTCACGCCCGATCTGGCGGTGATGACCTTGTCCATCGAACGCAGCGGCATGGAGTCGGCCCGTCTCACCGCAGACATCAGCCAATCGCTGCAGGCTGCCTTGAAGCAGGCCCGCGCCGTCTCCGGTGTCGAAGCCAGCAGCGGCGCGATCTCCACCCAGCCGCGCTGGAAGACCGTCAACAACCAGTCTCAGCGCGACGGCTGGACGGTGCGCGCAGGGCTGGTGCTCAAGTCGCGCGACTTTGCCGCCCTGGGCAAGATCGTTGGACAACTGGCGCAACAGGGCTTCATGATCGAATCCAACGGCTTCGAGGTCTCCAAGGCGCTGCGCGACCGCGAGGAGACCGCGCTGATCGACGCCGCGATTGCCGACTTCAAGGCCAAGGCCGCCACGGCAGCCCGCGCGCTGGGCTACGGCGGCTACACCTTGCGAACCCTGCAGATCGAACCCTTGCAGGGGCAGTTGCCCGAATCCCGTCCGATGATGATGATGCGCGCCGCAGCCCCCATGGCCGCCGAGCAAGCGCCGACCGTCCCCCTGGCCACCGCACTGACTCCGCTGCGACTCACCGTGCAGGGTTCCGTGCAGCTCACGCGCTGAGAGGGTCCGGCACGGCGCAGCACAGTAAGGGCGGCCTAAAATCAGGCTCTTGCCGTTTTCCCCGCTGCGCGCAGCCCGGTATGCCAACCCCATCACCTGAATTCGTTCTCACTCTATCGTGCCCCGATGCGCCGGGCATCGTGCACTCGGTCTCCGGTCTGCTGTACCAGGCGGGCTGCAACATCATGGATTCGCAGCAATACGGCGACGCCGACACCGGGCTGTTCTTCATGCGGGTGCATTTTTCCGCGCCGGAACATCTCCAAGATGCCGCCCACCTCTCGCTGCTGTTCGGCGAGGTGCGCAAGCGCTTCGATATGCAGGCGCAGTTTCACGATCTGCGAGTACGCCCCAAGGTGGTCATCGCCGTCAGCCAGCACGGGCATTGCCTCAACGATCTGCTCTACCGCTGGAAGGCCGGGCAGCTGGCGATGGACGTTGGCGCGGTCGTCTCCAACCACACCACCTTCGCCGACCTGACGCGCAGCTACGGCCTGGCCTTTCACCACCTGCCCCTGAAGGCCGGCGAGGCCGCAGAAACCAAGCGCGCGCAGGAACAAGCCATCTTCACCGTGATGCAGGACTGCGGTGCCGAGCTGCTGGTGCTTGCGCGCTATATGCAGATCCTGAGCGCCGAGTTCTGTGCCCAGCTCGAAGGCCGCGCCATCAACATCCACCACTCCTTCCTGCCCAGCTTCAAGGGGGCGAGGCCTTATGCGCAGGCTTATGCGCGCGGCGTGAAGCTCATCGGCGCGACCGCGCACTACGTCACCGCCGACCTCGACGAAGGCCCCATCATCGAGCAGGACGTCGAGCGCGTCGATCACACCATGAGCGCCGCCGATCTCACCGCCGTCGGCCAGGACGTGGAGAGCGTGGTGCTCGCGCGCGCCGTGCGCTGGCAGGTGGAACATCGCATCCTGCGCAACGGCCACAAGACCGTAGTGTTCCGCTGACCCGAGTGCCCGAACGAGACCCGCCATGCCCCGCCGCAAACTCCCGCCTCAAACGCCCTGGACCAACTCTCCCGACGATGTCGAGGCCGCGTTCTACGAAGCCCTGGCCAGCGGCAACCTCGACGCGCTGATGGCCTTGTGGTCGGAAGACGACGAGATCTGCTGCATTCATCCGGGCGGACAACGTCTGGACGGCCAGTTGGCGGTCCGCGAAGGCTTCTCGCAACTGCTCGCCAACGGCGGGCTGCAGATCAACGCCGAGGTTCAGCATCGCTGGCACAGCATGACCAGCGCCGCACACAGCGTGGTCGAACGCGTGCAGCTCGAGGTAGACGGCCAGACCCAATGGGGCTTCGTGCTCGCGACCAATCTCTATGTGCAGACGGCCGCCGGCTGGCGCATGGTTCTGCACCACGCCAGCCCTGGCGCGCCCCAGGCCCCGCTCGCTGCCATGGCGCCCAGCGACGTGCTGCACTGAAGAAGTAGGCTGGCGCGCTGCTCGCCGCGCCTCACCGGAAGACCCCAGATGCCCACTGCAACCCCTTACGTCGCGCCGGCATGGCTGCCCGGGGGCCAATTGCAGACCGTGCTGCCGGCGCTGATCTCCCGCCCACCCGGCGATCGCCCTGCCCTGCGCCGCGAACGCTGGGCCACGCCTGACGGCGACTTCATCGATGTCGATTGGCTGGCCTCGCCGGCTTCTCCCTCTGCGCCGCTGCTGGTGCTGTTCCACGGGCTCGAAGGCTCTTCGCAAAGCCACTACGCGCAGGCCGTGCTCGCCGCCTGCGCTCGCGCGGGGTGGCGATGTGCCGTGCCGCATTTCCGCGGCTGCTCCGGGGAAGACAACCGCGCCCCGCGAGCCTACCACTCCGGCGACTTCGCCGAGATCGACTGGATCCTCGCGCGCTTCTCGCAAAACCACCCGACGACCCCGCTGTACGCCGCAGGGGTCTCGCTGGGCGGCAACGCCCTGCTGCGCTGGGCTCAGGAACAGGAAGATGCGGCCGCGCTGCGGGTGCGGGCCATCGCAGCCGTCAGCGCTCCACTCGATCTGGCCGCCGGAGGCCGCGCCATCGCTTCCGGGCTGAGCTATCAGATCTACACCCGGATGTTTCTTCGCACCCTCAAGCCCAAGGCGCTGCGCATGATCGCCCGCCACCCTGGGCTGACCGATGCCGAGCGGGTGCGGCGCGCGCGCGATCTGGGCGCCTTCGACGACGCCTTCACCGCACCCATCCACGGCTTTCGCGACGCGGCAGACTACTGGGCCCGCGCCTCCAGCAAACCGCATCTGCACCGACTGCGGCTGCCCACACTGATCCTCAACGCCCGCAACGACCCGTTCCAGCCCGCTTCCGTGCTGCCTGATGCGAGCGCAGCCTCGTCCTGGGTGCGGCTCGAACAGCCGCAACAGGGCGGGCATGTCGGCTTCGCCCAGGGGCACCTGCCGGGTAGGCTCGACTGGCTGCCGATGCGCCTGTTGCACTTCTTCGAACACGGCAATTGAGATGAAACTGTCCCCTGACTTGCGCGATGCGCGGTGGGCCAACTGACATGGACGCCGCCGTTCTCCAGGCCATGGCCCGCTGGCCACAGGTGCCACGCTGCACCGGCTGGCTCGCCCTCGATCAGCGCGGCCAGTGGTGGATGCGTCATCAGCAAGGCCCAGCCATCTGGCCGCGTGACGCACAAGGCCGCCTGGACAAGACCGACGCCGGGCCGGTGCTGCACGAAGGCCTCGCCGCCTTCATCGGTCGCAACTACACCTGTGATGTCCAGGGCTCCTGGTATTTTCAGAACGGCCCGCAGCGCGTCGATGTCAGCCTCGAAACCGCGCCTTGGATCGTCCGCCTGCATCACGATCCTGTTCAGGGCAGTTCCTGGCACACCCACACCGGCCTGCCCTGTACGCCGCAGGAACTTTGGCTGGACGCCCAAGGCAGAGTCTGGCTGCGCACGGAACTCGGCCCCGCCCTTCTCCACAGCAACGACATGCCCCTGTTCGCCACGCTGCTCGATGCACAAGACGATCGCATGCTGTGCGCCGGCAACGCCGCGCTGCCCCTCGGCACTTTCAGCCAGGAGCCCGAGGCGATTTTGGGCTTCCGGCGTGATCCAGGCGTTTGACTGAATCAACCCGCATTTTCCATGCGGCCAACAAAAAGCCCGCAGACCGCGGGCTGTTTTGTTGAGAAAAAGTTCGCCTTACTTGGACTGCGCCACCATGTAGTCCACAGCGGCTTTCACATCGTCGTCACTGGCGGTGGAGCCACCTTTGGGCGGCATCACGCCATGCTTGCCGGTATAGCCATGGATGGCGCGGTCGTACAGCACGGCATCGCCTTGCGCGATGATCGGCGCCCAAGCCGCCTTGTCACCCACCTTCGGAGCACCGGCCACGCCTGCGCCGTGGCAAGCGATGCAGGTCGATTCATACAAGCCCTTGCCATCCACCTTGGTGGCCGCCACGGGCACCGCGGCACCGCTGCCCGAAGGGGCAGGCGCCGCTGCCGACGAAGCCGCGGGCGCCGCCGTTGCCATCGAAGCCGAGTTCTGCTGAGCAGCAGCCTGGCTGCTGGCCGCAACCACCGCGGAACCCACAGGAGCCACGCGCGCATCCACCGCCGCGGTGGAAAGCGATTCCGATCCGGCCGGCGGCTGGCTGCTGCTGCCGATGTAGAACGCAATCAACAGCAACAAAACGATCGGCACAATGAAGCCGATACCCATCACCACCAAAATCTTGCGCAGTGTGGGCGCAAACGGCAGATCAGACACGTCATTGGAACTGGCAGGGGCCGAATGAGAATTCGAGTGCGGTGCGCTCATAGCTGTCGAGTGAGAAGTAGAAGGCTAACGAAAAGACAGCCGACATGATATGCGTTGCTCATGATTCCTCGATCGGGTCAACCCCGACACCGCCAAACGCCCGCTTTGAATTTGACGCGCATCATCTCTCGTTACACTTCGTAACGCGGCATGGCGTCGCACCCGCTCCCGACTTGGGTTGCATCCTGCATTCGTCAGCCGACTTGAAGGCCAGGCCCGCCTCCAAGTACAAAGGCAATGATGCTCATACAGGTTATGATGTCACGTTGCACGGAAGTCTCGCCACTTGCCGTCTGCGCCCGTAGCTCAGTGGATAGAGTATTGGCCTCCGAAGCCAAGGGTCGCTGGTTCGATCCCAGCCGGGCGCGCCAAGATCGAAGCAAGGCACACAGTGTGTGCGAACAGCCCGACCATCAAGTCGGGCTTTTTTGCGCCCGGCACGCACCACAGTGCGCGTTCATTCCCGCCAGTTTCCCACTGGCGCCAACTTCTCTGTCGCCCCACTTTCACTCCGCGTTCTTTTGGGAATCCAAGCGCCAAGTCACGACATCGAGCACACAGCCGGCGTCTCGACACAGTGACCTTCCCGCTGCGGCGAGAAGTGGCCATTTATCTGCAAAACAAGGTGGAACAGACATGAAAAAAGCCGCTCAAGGCGGCTTTTTTCATGCGTTTTGGCGGAGACGAAGGGATTCGAACCCTTGATGCGCTTTTGGCGCATACTCCCTTAGCAGGGGAGCACCTTCGGCCACTCGGTCACGTCTCCAGTTGCTTTCGGCAGATGCTTGCGTTCAGCAAAGTCGGCAATTATTACACGCATTCAGCCCTGATCGCCATCGCGATGGCAAACTTGGTCTGTCAGGCGCTTTGTTCCAGATCGAAAGCCTTGTGCAGGGAACGCACGGCGAGTTCCATGTACTTCTCGTCAATGACCACCGACACCTTGATTTCCGAGGTGGAGATCATCTGAATGTTGATACCTTCTTCCGACAAAGTGCGGAACATTTTGCTGGCCACACCGGCATGTGAGCGCATGCCCATGCCGACAATGGAGACTTTGCAGACTTTCGGATCGCCCAGGATTTCCTTGGCGCCGATGTGCGGCTGAACCGTGGTCTTGAGAATGTCGAGCGCACGCGCGTAATCGCCGCGGCCCACGGTGAAGGTGAAGTCGGTGAAGCCGGCCACGCTCTGATTTTGCAGAATCATGTCGACCTCGATGTTGGCGTCGCCCACGGCGCTGAGAATCTGATAGGCGATGCCGGGGCGGTCGGGCACGCCGACCACAATGATCTTGGCTTCGTCGCGGGCAAAGGCGATGCCCGACACCACGGCTTGTTCCATGTTTTCGTCTTCCTCAAAGGTGATGAGTGTGCCGCTGCGCGACTCCTGTTCAAGCGGCAGGTCCCAGGGGGTGAGGCTGGAGAGCACGCGCAGGCGAACCTTGTATTTGCCCGCGAACTCCACCGACCGGATCTGCAGCACCTTGGAGCCGAGGCTGGCCATCTCCAGCATTTCTTCGAAGGTGATGGTGTCGAGCCTGCGGGCTTCGGGGACGATGCGCGGATCGGTGGTGTAGACGCCATCGACATCGGTGTAGATCTGGCATTCGTCGGCGTGAAGGGCAGCCGCAAGCGCCACGCCCGAGGTGTCCGACCCGCCGCGGCCCAAGGTAGTGATGTTGCCCTGGGCGTCCACACCCTGGAACCCGGCCACCACAGGCACGATGCCCTGCGCCAGGTCGGCCTTGAGTTTGTCGGCGTCGATGGATTCGATGCGCGCCTTGGTGAAGGCGCTGTCGGTATGCACGGCGATCTGCGCGCCGGTGTAGCTGCGCGCCTTGTGACCCAGGGCCTGCAAGGCCATCGCCAAAAGGCCGATGGTGACTTGTTCGCCGGTGGAGGCCACGACATCGAGTTCGCGGGGGTCAGGCTGGGGCTGAATGTCTTTGGCCAGCGCGATCAGGCGGTTGGTTTCGCCGGACATGGCCGACACCACCACCACGACCTGATGCCCTGCTTCATGCCATTTGGCCACGCGCCGAGCGACGTTTTTGATCCGTTCGGCAGAACCTACCGAGGTGCCGCCGTATTTCTGGACGATGAGTGCCATGAGAAATGCGTTCGAGAGCTGCGAAAACCTCTTTGCCGGGCGCACGATGCGTCAGACCGCTTCGCAGGAAACCTTGCATTCTATGCCCTCGGCTGCCCGCCATCCCCCCTTTCAAACCGCAAAAACGCGCCCTGGCGCCGAAGCACGCAGGTGGGCAGCCGCAACTCGAGCCGGTGCGCGCCTCGCTCGGTTCTCATGATCTGGCGCACGAGTTCGTCGGTGCGGGCGCGATCGAGTCGCTGCCCGTTGTGTCGCAGCCAGAGCCGCAAGACTTCGCCCGCTGAGGCTTCCCCCAGCGCCCGCAAGGTGGCAAGGTGCAGACCCTCGGGCCAAAGGCAGTCGCGCAAGTGGTTTGACGCGCGCTCCTGAATCTGCCGGTCCGCCGCCGCGCACAAAGCCGCGCTGCGGCTCAAGGTCCGCCGATAGGCCGGCTCAATGCGGGCCAGCACAGGCACCAGCTCATGGCGGATGCGACTGCGGCGAAACGCCGGGTTCGCATTCATCGGATCATCGAGGAAGCCCACATCGCACGCTCTGAGCCAGTCGCGCAGCTCGGCGGACGCGCACTCCAGCAGAGGCCGGGCGAAGGTGCAGCCATGTCGTTCCATCTTCGCAGGCATGCCCGCCAGCCCACGGGGGCCCGCGCCGCGCAGCAGCGCCAACAGCACGGTTTCCACCTGGTCATCGCCATGTTGCGCCAAGAGAACGAGCGCACAGTGGTGCGCCTGCGCAAGCTCGGCCAGGGCACGGTAGCGAGCCTCGCGCGCAACCTCCTCCACGCTCGCGCCGGGCGCCACCGTCACCTGAAGAACCGCCTCTGCGTAGGCCAGGCCGATGTCGCGACAAGTCTGGGCGCAATGATGCGCAAAGGCGTCGGCAGACGCTTGCAGCCGATGATTGACGTGAAGCGCGCAAATTCGCTCCGCCCCCCAGAGTTCGCGCGCGGCCCACAACAGGGCGGTGGAATCGGCTCCGCCACTGAAGGCAATGCCGATGCGACCCTGATCCGGGATCAGACCTGGAGATTGCGCCGCAAATCGCGTGAGCGCTGCGAGCGCGGGATTCTTCAGCACCGCGGGACGACGCTGACTAAACGCCTGTCGAGTTTGGCGATCAGCGCCGCGCCGACTTGGTGTCTTCGAACTTGCCGAAATGCTGCAGACGATCGAGCCTTTGTTTCACCAGTTCGGCAGGCGGGGTGTGTTGGAAATGACGCAACGACTCACCCAAGGCGCGCTTGAGCGAAGCCGCCATGGCCGCCGGGTCGCGGTGCGCACCACCCACAGGCTCGTTGACGATCTTGTCCACCAGCCCCAGAGCCTTCAGGCGGTGCGCCGTCAGGCCGAGGGCCTCGGCGGCATCGGGCGCCTTTTCTGCGCTCTTCCACAGAATGGAGGCGCAACCCTCGGGCGAAATCACCGAGTAGATCGCATACTGCAGCATCAACAGCTGGTCGCATACGGCAATGGCCAGCGCGCCGCCCGACCCCCCCTCGCCGATGATGGTGGAAATAATGGGCACCTCCAGCTTCGCCATCTCGTAGATGTTGCGGCCGATGGCCTCCGACTGGCTGCGCTCTTCGGCGTCGATGCCGGGATAGGCGCCCGGCGTATCCACGAAGGTGAAGATGGGCAGGTGGAACTTCTCGGCGAGCTTCATCAGTCGCAGCGCCTTGCGGTAGCCCTCGGGCTTGGGCATGCCGAAGTTGCGCATCGCGCGTTCCTTGGTGTCGCGCCCCTTCTGATGGCCGATGACCATGCAGGCCTGCCCCCCAAGTCGGGCCAGACCGCCGACGATGGAAAGGTCGTCGGCAAAGGCGCGGTCGCCATGCAGTTCGTGGAAATCGGTGAAGATCTGGCTGGCGTAATCCAGGGTGTAGGGCCGCTGGGGATGCCGCGCGATCTGGGTCGTCTGCCAGGGCGTGAGCTTGGCGTAGAGATCCTTGGTCAGTTGCTGGCTTTTCTTCTGCAGGCGGCCGATTTCTTCGGAAATGTCCACGGCGGACTCGTCCTGCACATAGCGCAGTTCGTCGATCTTGTTCTCCAGTTCTGCAACCGGCTGCTCAAAATCGAGAAAGACTCTTTTGCTCATAGGTACCTCGGAATAACGATCTGTGCGCGATGAAGACGCGCCTGCACGACTGGCTGCGGGCGGGAAAGAGTCAGGCTTTCGCACAGGCCCTGCCCCATCGCGTAGGGCCTGTCGGCGAGCCACGCGCTTTTAACTCTTAAGGAAACGCAGGGCCGTACTAAGTATTCTTGACCCCCACGGGGGGCGGGTCGGCAAGCCGACCCTGGGGGTGCTCAATACTCGACCGGAAGCGGATCCAGGCTGCGCCAAATATACCAAGTCCCCACCGAACGCCACGGGGCCCAGGCGGCGGCCACCTCGCGCACCTCGCTTTGCGTCACGGGTTCACCGGCGAAATAGGTCTGGCTCACGCCCTTGATCAAACCCAGATCGCCCAGCGGCAGCACATCGGGGCGCATCAGATGGAAGATGAGAAACATGTCGGCCGTCCAGCGGCCGATGCCGCGAATGCTCAGCAGCTCGGCGGCTATCGCGTCATCGGGCATGTCCTGCCACTTGTCGGGGTGAACCTCGCCTTCGTGGAACTTGGCGGCAAGATCGCGAACGTAGCCTGCCTTGCGAGCCGAAAGCCCGCAGGCGCGCAAGGCGTCCTCGCTCAGCCCCAGCAAGTGCGCGGGCGTGACCTCGGGGACGGCAGCACAGAAGCGATCCCAGACGGTTTGCGCGGCCTTGACGGAAATCTGCTGGCCGATGATGGACCTCGCCAAGGTCTGGAACGGGTCGCCACGGCTCTGCAGGCGGGCGCCCGCATGCGTCTTGATGAGCTTGCGCATGACGCGATCGGTGCGCTGCAGATGAGCGCAGGCTTTGTCCCAATCTAGGGCCCCCACGCTTGCCGCTGACGCGGCGGCGCTGCCCCCCGAGGGGGCTGACCCCGCCTTGGGACGGCCCGGCGGCGGGGCCCCGAGCGCCCCCACACTTGCCGCTGACGCGGCGTTGCTGCCCCCCAAGGGGGCTGGCCCGGCCTTGGGACGATCGGTCGCGCTCAAGCCGACCTCCACACGGTGACGCCACCCGGCTTGTCTTCCAGCACGATGCCCTTGGCTGCGAGTTCGGCGCGAATGCGGTCGGCTTCGGCAAAATTGCGCGCCTGCTTCGCGGCGGTGCGTGCCTGCACCTGCTGCTCCACCCAGGCCGTATCGACCGAGGCGGCCTTGTGCTGCAGAAACTCGCGCGGGCGTTGCTGCAACAAGCCAAGCAGACCTCCCAGGCCTTTGAGCAAGGCGGCCAGATCGGCATCGCCCGTCTTGTTCACCTCGGTGGCCAGATCAAACAGCACCGCCATGGCTTCTGCGGTGTTGAGATCGTCATTCATCGCCGCGGCGAAGGCCTGGGCATGGGGATGCTGCCAGTCGATGCGCCCGGTCAGATCGGCAAATGGGTCGAGCGCGGTGTACAGGCGCGTAAGAGCGGCATGGGCATCTTGCAGATGCTCGTCGCTGTAGTTGAGCGGGCTGCGGTAATGCGCCCGCACAATGAACAGCCGCACGGTCTCGGCATCCACATGCTTGAGGATGTCGCGAATGGTGAAGAAATTGCCCAGCGACTTGGACATCTTCTCGCCATCGACCCGCACAAAACCGTTGTGCAGCCAGAATCGCGCCATAGGCTTGCCATGCGCGCCCTCGCTCTGGGCGATTTCGTTCTCGTGATGCGGAAACTGCAGATCGGCGCCACCGCCGTGAATGTCGAACGTCTCACCCAGCAGCGCACAGCTCATCGCCGAGCATTCGATGTGCCAGCCCGGACGCCCGGGGCCATCGGGCGACGGCCATTTCACCTCGTCGGGTTCGGAGGGCTTGGCCGCTTTCCACAGCACGAAATCCAGCGGATCCTGCTTGGCGGTATCGACCTCAACGCGCTCACCGGCACGCAGTTCGTCGAGCGACTTGCCCGAGAGCTTGCCGTAGCCCGGAAAGGCTCGCACATGGAAGTTCACGTCGCCGTGGCTGTCGCGATACGCCAGCCCCCGCGCCTTGAGCCTGCCCACTAGATCGAGCATCTGCGGGATGTAGTCGGTGGCGCGCGGCTCGTGCGTCGGGCGCTCCACGCCCAGGGCGTCGGCGTCTTCATGCATGGCCTGAATGAAGCGGTCGGTCAGCGTGCGGATGGACTCGCCGTTTTCCTGCGCTCGACGGATGATCTTGTCGTCGATGTCGGTGATATTGCGCACGTAGGTCACCCGCAACCCCTGCGCCTTGAGCCAGCGCTGCAGCAAGTCGAACACCACCATGACGCGGGCATGCCCGATATGACAATAGTCGTACACCGTCATGCCGCAGACATACATGCGGACATGGCCAGGTTCGATCGGCTCAAAGCGGACTTTCCCGCGGGAAAGAGTATTGTGGAGGTGCAACGCGGTCATGGAATGTGGCGGGAAGACACGGCCAGCGCCCGACGCCGCCAAGTCCCCGGATAAAATCAAAAACTTAGCACAAGCCGCCGGTCTTGCGCCCGCCATGATGGGCTTGAGCAGCGCGCCTGGCACCGTGACCCTTCAGGACTTTTCAGCTCTATTCTTTCTGCCCCATCATGCGAAACCGCCTAGTCGCCACCCTGATCGCCCTCGCCCTGAGCGCGCCATCTGTCTGGGCGGCAGACGCAGCCAGCGTCACGCAAAGCCTGCAGAAAGGAGACCTGCAAAGCGCTCTGCAGCAGGTCGACACCCTGCTGGCGCAAAAGCCCAAGGATCCGCAGTATCAGTTCCTCAAGGGAGTCATCCTGACCGAGCAGAAGAAGGACGCTCAGGCCATCAAGATCTTCCAATCGCTCACCGAGCAATACCCCGAGTTGCCCGAGCCCTACAACAATCTGGCGGTGCTCTACGCGCAACAGGGGCAATACGAAAAGGCCCGCGCCGCGCTGGACATGGCCATCCGCACCAATCCGAGCTACGCCACTGCTCAGGCCAATCTCGGCGACATCTACGCCAAACTGGCCAGCCAGGCCTATCAAAAGGCCCTGCAACTCGCTCCCGACGAAAACGCCAACGCCAGAGTCAAGCTGAACCTGATTCGCGAACTGTTCGAGCAGGGCAAGGGCGCTGGAAACCCGCCGATGAAGGTCGCCACGGCCCAGCCCGCCGCGGCCGCAGAAATCAAGCCAGCCGCCACGCCCCCCGCCGTGAAGCCCGCTGTCGCGGCGCCTGAGAAACCCGCCGTCAAGCCCGAGCCTACCCACACCGCACAGGCCGCTCCTCCCGCGACTGCCCCATCCACAAACTCGGCGCCTGCCGCCCCCCAGCGCGCAGCCACGACCGAAGCAGCCCCGGCCCCTGCGGCAGAACAAGCTGCAGTGACCGAGGCGGTTGAACGCTGGGCCGCCGCGTGGCAGGGCAAGAACCTGCCCGGCTATTTCGCCGCCTATGCGCCCAATTTCAAGCCTGAAAAAGGCATGAGCCTTAGCGCCTGGAAAGACCAGCGACGTGCCCGCATTTCCGACAAGGCCAAGATCACCGTGACAGTGCATGCGCTCAAGGTGCAGGTTGACGGCGACAAGGCCACAGCCCGTTTCCGCCAGCATTACGTCTCCGGCTCGCTCGATTTTGACGGCCCGAAAACCCTGCAACTTCAGCGCGAAAATGGCAAATGGCTGATCGTGCGAGAAATCGTCGGCTGAGTCCTTGCGCTCGAGTCCATCCCCCGCCCGTGACCTGACCCGCATGCCGCAGCCCAAGGTGAACACGCCGATCCGCCGCCGACCCCTGCGCAAACTGCTGCCGTGGGCCTTGCTGTGCGTGCCTTTGGTGTTCGCCGCGCGTGCCGCAACCGACTACAACGCGGTGCCCGGCCATGATCGCCCCACAACCGACGACCGCGCCACCACGATGGCCGACGCCTCCGCCGATCAGGCGCCGCCTCGAGCCGTCTCGGCGCGAACCCTGCTCAAGCTGACCACCTCGCTCGGCACCCTGCCGAATCAGGACGGGGCAGAACGCCGACTCCTGCATGCCTATGCAGAAGTCGCCGCCGGTCGACTCGACGCCGCGCTCACTCAGGCCGAACAACTGGTGCGCGACTACCCCCATTTCTCGCTGGCGCAACTGCTGCTGGGCGACGTCTTGCAGGCCAGTGCGGGCGACACCGCCGGTTTTGCTGCCGCGCCCGCCGCGTCCAAGCCAGATGTCGAAGAGCGGCAACGTGCCCGCATTCTGGAGCTTCGTGCAGAAGCCCTGGCGCGCCTGGGCGCCTACACCGCACCCCCGCCCCCCGGAGCCATTCCAGCCAATCTGGTCGCGCTGGCGCCTGACGTCAAGCGGGCCATCGTGATCGATACCACCCGCTCGCGGCTCTACCTGTTCGAGCAGCGCAACGGCGTGCCCACACTGGAGGCGAGCTATTACTTCAGCCAGGGCAAACTCGGCGCTGGCAAGACCCTGTCCGGTGACATGAAAACGCCTCTGGGCATTTACTTCATCACCCGCAAGATCGGTGCCAAGGATCTCAAGCCCCTCTATGGCGCAGGTGCCCTCACCCTGAACTATCCCAACGAATGGGACAAGCAGCAGGGCCACACCGGCTTCGGCGTCTGGCTGCATGGCACTCCGCCCGACAGCTATGCGCGCGTGCCGCTCGACTCCGACGGCTGCGTCGTGCTCTCCAACCCCGACGTGCGCAGCCTGATGGCAGAAACCCCGGCCGGAAGCACGCCCGTGGTCATCACGCGCGAGGTGCAATGGTTGTCCGTCGATCAATGGGCCGCGCAGCGCCAGCGCATCACCGCGCAGTTGCAGAGCGACGTCACCCGCGCCGCCCTGCAAGGCCTGCGTCCTCAGGATGCTCTACTCTCTCAAGGAAACGCCGGGCCGCCCCAAGTTTCCTTGTCCACCTCGCGGCTTGCAAGCCGCTCGGATTCGGCACCGTCCAAGCTGCCGCAGGGCAGCTTGGAGCCGCGGGCCTCATCCCCCACGGGGGGCGGGTCGGCGAGCCGACCCTGGGGGCGCTCAGCGGCCTCGGCTCCGCTCGAACCCCTTCGCAACACCCCCATCACACCCGGCGCGCTCACCGTTTTGCAATATCCCGGCCAGATCGTGGTGCAGTACAGTGCGGCCGGTTCTCCCGCCAGCCAGCTCTACCGACAGTATTGGGCGCAGCGCAGCGCCAAGTGGCAACTCATTTTTCAAGGAAGCGTCTCGTGATCGATTTCAGTTCCGCCGTCCCCAACCTCGCGGTTTTCTCAAGTCTGTGGCGTGCCATGCGACAGCGTGTGACGCTGGTGTTTGCGGCCCTCAGCCTGCTGACCGCAGCAGCCCTGCCCGCCGTACAGGCAGCCGAGACACCCACCGCCCAGCCCAAGGTCGAGTTCGTCACCACCATGGGCAAGTTCGTCGTCCAGCTCGATCCGGCGCGCGCACCGAAAACCGTGGCCAACTTTCTCGACTATGTGAAAAGCGGCTTCTACAAGGGCACCATCTTTCATCGGGTGATTCCCGGCTTCATGGTGCAGGGTGGCGGCTTTACCGCCGACATGCAGAAAAAGCCCACCCGGGCGCCCATCCCGCTTGAGAGCCAGAACGGCCTGCGCAACCTGCGCGGCACCATCGCCATGGCGCGCACCCCTGATCCCAACTCGGCCACCTCGCAGTTTTTCATCAACGTGGTGGACAATCCCAGCCTGGACTATCCCAAGCCCGACGGCTACGGCTATGCCGTCTTCGGCAAGGTGATCTCGGGCATGGATGTGGTGGACAAAATCGTCGCCGTACCCACCAAGAACGAAGGCCCGTTCCAGAACGTGCCCGTCAAGCCCATCGTCATCGAAGACGCCAAACTCCTCAACTGATCCTCACCGAAAGCCCATCATGGTCGAACTCCAAACCAACCGCGGCAACATTCGTATCGAACTCGACACCGCCAACGCCCCCAAGTCCTGCGAGAACTTCCTGGCCTATGTGCGCTCGGGCCATTTCGACGGCACCATCTTCCACCGCGTGATCGACGGCTTCATGATTCAGGGCGGCGGTTTCGAGCCCGGCATGAAGCAAAAGCCCACGCTCGCGCCCATCACCAACGAGGCCAACAACGGCCTGAAAAACGACCGTTACACCCTGGCCATGGCGCGCACCTCCGATCCGCATTCGGCCACAGCCCAGTTCTTCATCAACGTCGCCGACAACGGCTTTCTCAACCACACCGCCCCCACAGCCCAGGGCTGGGGCTATGCCGTGTTCGGCAAGGTCGTTGAAGGCCAGGATGTGGTGGATCAAATCAAGGGCGTGAAGACCGGCCGCAAGGGCTTCCACGACGACGTGCCGCTGGAAGACGTGGTCATCCTCAAGGCCGTCGAGGTCTGAACAAGGTCTTGGGCACGGCGCCCCTCGAGCCCGTCGCTGCGGCGCCCCTGGTGGCTCCCGCAGCCTGGCGCCACATCGCCCTGATCTCCGACTTGCATCTCGGCGCCCAGGCACCGCGCACCACTCAAGCCTTTCTCTCCTGGCTTGCGGGCGCGGCACGCCAGGCCGATGCCCTGTTCATCCTCGGCGATCTGTTCGAGGCCTGGGTCGGCGACGATCTGCTCGAACCGGCTGCGCGTGCAGTCGCCCCTGCTGATGCCGCCTGCGCCCAAGACGTTGCTTCTGCCCTGCGTGGCTACACCGACACCGGCCGGGCGCTGTTCATTCAGCATGGCAACCGTGACTTCCTGCTCGGCGAGCGCTTCGCCCAGGCCACCGGCGGGCAGTTGCTGCCCGATCCGACTGTTCTCACCCTCCAGAGCCAGCGCCTGCTCCTGACGCACGGTGACCAACTCTGCCTTGCCGACACCGCCTACCAACAATTTCGCGCCATGGTGCGCAACCCGCAGTGGCAGCAGCAAGTGCTCGCCCAGCCGCTTGCCGCCAGGGTGAAGCAGGCCCAGGCCATGCGCGCCGCCAGCCAGGCTGCCCAAGCCCGCCCGGAAACCTGGGCCGACGCCGACCCGCTTGAAGCCCGCCGCTGGCTGACCGAAACGGGCTGCACCTGGATGATCCACGGCCACACCCACCGCCCGCGCGAGCATTGGGAAGGTAGCCAGTTGCGACAAGTCCTCTCCGACTGGGACCTCGACGCCGCCCACGGCGCGCGCGCCCGCGCCGAAGTGCTCTGGCTCGAAGCCAGCGACCCGACCCTGCGCGCAAGCCGCCGCAATCTGGCTTGAGCCGAGCACCAGCCTCGGTACAAATCGCCACATTCGCAACAAATCGCAACCATTCGTCGGTCAGAAATGACCGTTCGTCGGAAACGGCGCGCGAAGCTGCGCGATGAGTGGAAAACTTTGGTCACATCGTTTCAGTTTGGAAACTCCTGTGAACCATAGAACCGCCGGCTTCACACTGATCGAGCTGCTTGTCACCATGACCGTGGCAGCCATTCTGTTGGTCGTAGCCGTACCCAGCTTTCAGAACATGATGCTCAGCAGCCGTCTGGACACCAGCGCAAACGCGGTCGCCAACGCACTGACCTTGGCCCGCTCGGAGGCGGTCAAACGCAATCAAGAGGTCAACTTCAACAGCGATGCGGCCATCGAAAATGCCGACAACAGCGCGACGTTTGCCGCCGCACCGACCATACCGCCCGGCGTTCAAAAGGTCACTGGCGAAGCTCTCGTGGCCACGCCGAGCGGCTTTCTCCGTCTAGCCTCGGCGAGCGCCGGGTATTCCGGGCTGGTCATGGATCTATACGCCGCTGACCTGCCCAGCAATCAACATCGATGCGTCTATCTGGTGACCGGAATTACGCCGGTCGTCTGCTCAGTGAATGACACTGGAACCGGAAAGTGCCCCAATGCGCAACCTAACCCCTGCCAACGATAAGCCCGGTTTGCACAGCCACGGCGCCAAACGACAGTACGGCGCGGGGCTGCTGGAAATCCTGATAGCGGTGCTCGTGCTCTCCATCGGCTTCATCGGCATGTCCACCTTGCTGGTGCGATCGATGACCAATAACAACAGCGCCATGGCCCATACGCAGACCACCGTGGTCAGTTACGGCATCCTCGACGCCATGCGCGCCAACCGCGATGCGGCGCTGAACGGTGATTACGACTCCACGGCCTCGTTCAGCAGTTCGAACGGCTCCCCAGACTGTTCGCTCTCAGGCTCGGTCAGTGGCCGACCAAAAACTGAAATCCAGGCCTGGTGCCTGGGGTCGGGCGGGACGACCCCTGACGGATTGGCCGCCCTCGGCAACGGCGCCAGCGGACAAATCGACTGTACCAGTCAAGGCGACTGCACGGTGACCATCACTTTCGACGACAGTCGTGCCACGGCTGGCTCCAGCACCCAGACCTATGTGACCAAGGCCATGCTATGAGCGCCAGCCTATTCTCAATGCAAAAACCGTCAGTCGCACCTGCCCGCCAGCGCGGCATGACGCTTGTCGAACTCATGGTGGCCTTGTTGCTCGGTCTGGTCGTCACCGGTGTGGCGATCAGTGTCTTTCTGGCCAGCCGAGGCTCGTTCAAAACGAATATGGCGGTCGGCGAAGTACAGGATGCATCGCGCATCGCCTTCGAACTTCTGACTCGCGATGCCCGTCAAGCCGGGCTGACAGGCTGCGGCAACGGATCGAGCATGGCCAATGTCCTGAAGAACGGCACCGGCAATGGCGGAAACGACTGGTGGGCCGATTGGGGCAATGCGGTTCATGGCTATGAGGCCAACGCGGACGACCCCGCAGTCACCGAAGGCACGGCCACTGCCAATCGGGATGCCACCACCGACTCCGTCCAACTGATCGGCATTGAAGAGGGCGGCTTGAGTGTGAAGAGTGCCACCACGTCCAGCCTCACCCTCTGGTCCGCGGCCAGCAATTGGGCGAACGGCGATGCCTTGGTCATCTGCGACCCCGATCACGCCGCACTTGTTCAACTGGGCAGCGGGTCAGGCACCACGTCGCTGAGCTGGGTGACCAGCGGTTCCAACCCAGGGAACTGTACCGCCAACCTCGGATTTCCGACCGTACCGCCCGCACCTCCGGGTACCACGGCGTGTTCCGCCGACCCCTACACCTACCGCGCCAACGCCATGGTGTCGCGTTTGAACGCGGCGGACTGGTATGTCGGCGTCAACCCCTTGGGCGGGCGCTCTCTCTACCGGCGAACGCTGACCAATAGTGGCGGCAGCCTGTCGGAGACCTCGCAGGAAATCGTCCGTAATGTCACCGACATGCAGATCCTCTACCACGAAAACGGTGAGGCATCTTATGGCGATGCCTCAACAGTCGCCGACTGGAACGCCGTCGATGCCATGCAGATCGCCCTCACCCTGCAAAGCGCTACCCGGCAGTCCGTGGCAGGCGCCAATGCGACGCCCCTCACCCGCACCGTCACCACCGTCATCGCCTTGCGCAACCGAGTGAGCTGAACAATGTCTGCCAAGCCTGTGTCCTCGTCATCCCGCCGCGAAACCGAGCGCGCCCAGCGCGGGGTCGCGCTCATCGTCGCGTTGATTCTTCTGGTCATCGTCACCGTGATCGGTCTGGCGGCCATCCGCAGCACGACCATGCAAGAAAAAATGGCGAGCAATCTGCAGGATCGCCAGATCGCCCTGCAGAACAGCGAAGCCGCCTTGCGCGTTGCCCAGGGCCTGCTGCAAGCCAATACGGCCACCATCTGGCGCGACTGCACGGTCGCCACGACGCAGTGCGACAACAACCCCTCGGCACAGGCAGATGCGGCCGCCGCCTGGCAAACTGTGCCAACGGGAACCGCAGCCAATCAATACACAGCAGGAAGCAATGCTGCGGGCCAGCCGCAGTACGTGATCGAGGACATGGGCTTCTGGAACGACCGCCGCACCGCCCTGGGCCCGCAGCAGACGGCCAACAGCGCGCAATACGGTGCAGCTCCGGTCGTGCCAACGGCGCACTTCTATCGCATCACCGCGCGCAGCGCCGACCCGGCCACGGCGCCTGATCGCGCCACGGTCACGCTGCAGGCCTGGGTGCGCCAATAACCACCACCCTCACCCATTCTCACAAGACTTCACACCCAAAGGGACACCGTCATGCGTCCGCAAACAATGCCTCGTCGCACCCCGCTTTGGAAGAAGCTGGTTCTGCTGTGTACCGCGTGCAGCCTGAGCGCCGCGCCACTCGCGCAGGCGGCCGTGTCCATCGACCAGCAGCCACTGACCCTGAGCAACAACGTCCCCGGCAACCTCGTGCTCACGCCCTCCGTGGAATGGCCCACCGTGATGAGCATGGCCAATGTGGGCAGCTTCGATGCCGGCAAGACCTATTACGGCTATTTCGACCCGAACAAGTGCTATGGCTACACCATCGCTGCAGCGACGGTGCCGACCTTCACAGGCGTCAACGGTGGCACCAAGAACTACTTCGAGCCGACAAGTGCCGCGAGCAATCGCACCTGTTCCAGGGCTTGGAGCGGTAACTACCTGAATTGGGCCGCCACCCAGACCATCGACGTCTTTCGCTCCACGCTGACCGGTGGCAACCGGGTGGTGGACACGGCCGACCTCACCATTCTGGAGAAGGCGCGGCACACCGGGCAAACAGGTACGGGCGCTCTCGACATCTCCGGCGCAACCACGGTAGCGAACAACACGCCGTCGAGCTTCAGCTATTTTTCGACGAAACTCGCCGGGTTGGGCAACCGGATGTACTTCATCTCGGCCAACAGCAGCACCGTCAAAGATAAGGACAACACCTACCGCGCTCTGCGCTATCTGCTCGACAATCCGGGCACGGCGCAAAGCAAGGGCGCGATCGAATTCGACCCTGCCAAAGGCATACAGTCGGGCTGGGTCTACTCGGTCAACATCGACGTGCAGGTCTGCAAAAGCGGCATGCTCGAGGAAAACTGCGTAGCTTATGGCAGCCATGCCAAACCGGAAGGCCTGATCCAGAAGTACGCCTCCGTCTTAACCTACAGCGTCTTCGGCTATCTCAACATCTCCAAAGAGCTTCAGGACGGCGCGGCATTGCGCGCACCACAGGGATTTGTCGGCCCCAAGACCTTTGAGCCGGGCACAACGCCCGCCACCAATGCCCAGGCTGAATGGAGCTCCACCGATGGCACCTTCGTGCGCAACCCGCAATCCACCGCCGCTTCGGACACCACCACGGCGTACGCCACATCGCCTGATATCCAGGACAGCGGCGTCATCAACTACATCAATAAATTCGGTCAGATGACCACCGCGAACGACAAGAGCTATGACCCAGTCAGCGAGATGTATTACGCGGCGCTGCGCTACCTCAAGAATCAGGGCCCCGTCGAGTCTTACAACAGCATCAGCAACTATCCGGACGGCACGGCCTACAAAATGACCGATGGGTTCCCCGTGGCGCGCACATGGTCCGATCCGTGGAAGTACTCCTGCCAACGCAGCTTCATTCTCGGCATCGGCGACGTCAACACCTGGGACGACAAGAACCTTCCGGGCAATCTGAATACCGACACCGAGCCCGCCGTACCTGCCGAGGTGACCGCCGACACGACCGTCAACGTCAAAACCGCGACGGAAAAGATCGCCCAGCTCGAAGGGATCACCATCGACGGCATGACCGCCACCACGGGTACCTCGTTCAGCGGCCGACACAACTCCGCCTATATCGCAGGACTGGCATACGATGCCCACACCTTGGACATGAGGCCAGACCTCACCGGCAAACAGACCGTCTCGACGTATTGGGTCGACGTCATGGAGAACCAGGTTCTGCAGGGCAAAGCCAAGAACCAATACTGGCTCGCCGCCAAGTACGGCGGGTTCTCTGTCCCCGCCAACTACGACCCCTACGCCAACACCACGGCGCTTCCCGAAGCATCGTGGTGGACCAATGGCCAGACGCTGAGCACAGGCGACAAACGCCCTGACAACTTCTTCACCGGGGGCGATGCCAAGAGCATGAAGGCCGGTCTGGAGGCCGCTTTCTCCGCCATCGCCAGCGAAAATGTCGGCAGCACGGCCTCGCTTTCCACCAACTCCACCCAGCTCAACAGTGGCAGTCGGGTGTATCAGGCCAGCTACAAGGAGGGCGTCTGGAGCGGCTCGCTCAAGGCTTTCAACATCGATCCGGCCACGGGTGCCGCAACCACACAGGCATGGGATGCCGCCACGGTTTTGCCTGCCGCGGCTGACCGCAAGATCTACACCGTGGTCAATGGCAGCTATGTGACTTTCGACAGCACCAACGTCAGCGGCAAATACGGCTGGACCACCGACTTGGTGAACTACCTCCGTGGCGACGCCACCAAAGAAATCCGCAATGGCGGCACGCTGCGCGATCGCACCACGGCGCTGGGCGACATCATCAACTCGCAACCGATCTACGTCGGCAAGCCTGATGCAGGCCCCTACGCCAACGCCACCTTCACTGGCTCTGACAGTTTCAAGACCTTTGCCGCCACCCAGGCCACGCGTACACCCACGATCTACGTGTCATCCAACGACGGCATGTTGCATGGCTTCAATGCCAACACGGGCGTCGAAACCTTCGCCTTCATGCCCGGCGCGGTGCTTGCCGCATCCACCAATCCGAGCGTGCTCGCGCAGAAAAACTACGGCTCCGGCCTCAATCCGCACCAATACTTCAACGACGGTGAAATCACCGTGGCCGATGTTTACACCGGTTCGCCAGCGGCTTGGCGCACGGTTTTGGTCGGCTCCACCGGGCGGGGCATTACCCGCTCGATCTACGCGCTCGACATCACCGACCCTGCAAGCGTGAAGTTTCTCGGCGAGGTCTCAAATGGTTCTCTTGGACAGACCGTAGGCAAGCCCATCATCGCGCAAACCGCTAACGGCGAGTGGTCGGTTCTGGTGGGCAACGGCATGAACAGCGATACCGGCACCGCCGAACTCCTGCAAATCAGCCTGAATACCGGCACTGTCTCCCGCCACACGACCAACACCGCAACCGACAACGGTCTGGCCACGCCGGTGGTCTGGATCGACAACCTTGCCAACGGCATCAGCACCAAAGCGTACGCAGGCGATTTGCAGGGCAACGTCTGGTCATTCGACCTCGCCAATGCCACCAGCAGCGGCACCCTCCTGTTCACCGCGAAGGACGACAACAACAAAGCCCAGCCGATTACAGCGCCCATGTTCGCCGCCAAGAACCCCGATACCGGTGATCTCTGGCTGTTCTTCGGTACCGGGCGTTACCTGAGTTCGACCGACCTGAAAAACACAGATGTGCAAAGCTGGTACGGGTTGAATGTCTCACAAACCAGCTTTCCGATTGTCAAGAACGACCTGATCGAGAGAAGCATTACGTCGGAAACGGCAGGCACAGCGGCGGACACGACCGCCACGCCGCCCGTGCCGGCCACGTTACCGTCACGCACGGTCAGCGTAGGCACAGCTGGTGACATCTCGAAGAAGAAGGGCTGGTACATGAATCTGTTGCCCCCTTCAAAAACCCCGCAAGGCGAGCGCATGATCGTGGCGAATCAGGCCTATCAGAACCTGCTTGTCGGCAGCACCCTCATTCCCGACAATGCCGATGTCTGTGCACCATCCGGGCGCGGGTGGATCATGGCTGTCGATCCGTTCACTGGCACCAACCCGACCAACATCTTTTTCGACCGCAATGGTGATCGGAAATTCAATGATTCCGACAAGGTCACGGTCAATGGCGTGACGATTCCGATTGCCGGTATCGGTCTCACAGCGCTCACGGGCATGAGCAGTTTCATCAGCACCACCCTGCTGGCCAACCAAAACGGCACCATTTTCAATACCCAGGTGAATCCGCAGGTTTCCAATCCTGGGCGTGTATCCTGGGCCGAACTCGTCAACCCGTGAGGACGAAGACAACATGCCGCATCGCCATACCCCTCATGCCTTCATTTCGGCGCCCAGACTGATTTCGCGCGGGTTCACGCTGATCGAGCTGTTGATCGTCGTGGCCATTATTGCCATCATCGCCGCCGTGGCCTACCCGTCGTACATCAGCCATGTCACCAAGACCAAGCGCGTTGCGGCCGAGGCTTGTCTGGGCGAATATGCCAATTACATGGAGAGGTACTACTCGACCAACATGCGCTATGACCAGGACTCCGCCGGAACGCCGCACGCTTTGCCCACCTTGTCCTGCGCTTACGACCTGAGCTCGGACTACGGATTCAGTTTTGCGCCGAACACATTGGGGCAGTCGACCTACCGTGTTCGTGCGGAACCTCGAGGCGTGCAGGCAAGCCGTGATACAGAGTGCGGAACGGTTTCCTTGGACCAGACAGGAACGAAGACAGAAAGTGGCTCGGGCACCGTAAGCACCTGCTGGTAACAAAAAGTTCGATTTCAATCAAGAAACCTGGAATTTCATATTTTTCGAGAGAAGCTCGCTGCCATAATCTCCGAACCTTCCGTCTTCTTGGAGACCGACGATGCAGAGCGATTGCCGGAGTTCCCGAGTAGCGCGCGTACACAGCGGATTCAGTGTCGCTGAAACGCTCATCGTCTTGTCGATCGCGGGGTTGCTTGCAGCGATCGCGGCCCCTTCGTTTTCTCATTTGATCGAGCTGCACCGCATCGTCGTCAGCAGCAATGCCTTGATGGGCGCATTCGCGATGGCAAGGCAGTCAGCCATCGCCAAGAACCAGGTCGTGACCATTTGCGCAGGAAGTGTCGAATCGGGATGTCACGCTGACTGGAATCGTGCGGAATGGCTCATCTTTACAGATCGCAATCGCAACGGAAGACGTGACAGCGAGGACTTTCTGATTCAGGATGGCACCGCCTCAACGGGTGCGGCCGTTCGCATTCTGGCCAATCGCCCCCTGAAGATGCCCGTGCTGTTCCATCCCATCGGACATGCCGAGCAACCCAGTGGCGCTTTTGCGGCGGGAACTATTCGAATCTGCGCCACATCGTCAAGTGCAACGCCGGGTGTCGATCTGGTCCTTTCCAAATCGGGACAAATCCGCACGCAAGCTCACGACGCGGGTGGAAATTGCACGCAGCCTTGATCGGTTTCCGGGGTAACAAGAATGAAACTGCAGTCAAGGACAGATCGCGCTCCTTAATAAGAGCTCACTAAGTTCATGCACCGCCAAACTCATTGCCCTCGGATGCAGTCGGCAGCGCCATGTTGATGTCGTCAGCCCTTCCATGGCTGGCCGCGCTCGGCGCCGGTCTGCTCATCGGCATCGAGCGCGAACGCAGCCAGCCTCAGGATGCACCCGCCGGGTTGCGCAGTTTCGTGCTGGCGGCGCTTTCCGGGGCTGCTGCGGCGGCCGTCGGGCCGCTGGCCTTGGCGTTGACGCTTGCGGCATTCGCCGTGCTGACTCTTGCGGGGTATCTGCAGACGCGCAGCGCAGACCCCGGCCTGACCACCGAGTTCGCCCTCATCCTTACCGTGCTGCTGGGCGCGCTGGCGCAGCAGTCTGCGGGTCTGGCGGCGGGTCTGGCCGTCTTGACTGCGGGCATTCTGGCGGCCAAGGCGCTGCTGCATCGCCTAGTGCGCACTGTGCTCAGCCAGCAGGAAATGGAGTCGGGGCTGTTGCTTTTCGCTGCGGCTCTGGTGGTGCTGCCGCTGTTGCCCGACCAACCCATCGCCTGGCTGGCCGGGCTGAATCTGCACACTCTGTGGCTGCTCGCGGTGCTGGTCATGGGCATCCAGACGCTGGGCCACATCGGCGTGAGGGTGCTGGGCGCCCGACGCGGCCTGGCGCTCTCAGGGCTGGCGGGCGGCTTTGTCTCGAGCACCGCCACCATCGCCAGCATGGCGCAGCGTGCCCGCGCCACACCTTCGCTGCGCGGCTCCTGTCTGCAGGCGGCGTTTCTGTCCAATCTGGCCACCGCCATCGAACTGGGTGCGTTGATCGGGGTGATTGCTCCCGACCTTTTGCCCGGCCTGCTCCCTGCTTTGGGGCTGTACGGCTTTGGCTCCCTGCTTGGGGTCGGACTGCTGCTGCGCCGCGCGTCGCCGGCCGACGCAGGGGAGCCGCTGCCCGCATCGCAGCGTCCTTTCCAGCCCTTGCAGGCGATTGTTTTCGCCGCCATTCTCGCCGTCGTGCTGCTGGTGGCCGAGGCCGCGCGCGGCTTGTTCGGCGGCGTGGGCGCGGTCGTGGCCACGGGCATGGCAGGGTTTGCCGATGCTCATGCGGCGTCTGCCTCGGCCGCGCAGTTGGCCGTGAACGGCGCCTTCACGCCGGAGCAGGCCCTGTCGGCCATCGGACTCGCGGTCTCGGCCAACGCGGTGAGCAAGAGCGCCGCTGGTTTTGCCGGAGCGCAGCGCGCCTTCGGCCAGTCGAACCTAGTGATGCAGGTCGCTCTCATCGGGCTCTTCTGGCTCGGCCTCTGGGTCAGCATGCTCAGTGGCAGGTGGGCATTCGCCTAAAATCGGGCGGTTTATACGCGGCGCGTCGAACCACAGAGGTTGTGAATGAATCCGCCCCGCATTCCCCTTTTCGCCATCGCCCTCGACTTCCCGCTGCATGCACACCGACGCCCCCCACCCGCAAACCCCTGACGACAGCCCGCTCATCGCCGAACGCCGCGCCAAACTTGCCGCGCTGCGCGCCACCGCCCCCGCATTTCCGAACGATTTCAAGCCGACGCACCAGGCTGCGAGCCTGCAGGCCCAACATGGCGGAGACGAGCCCGAAGCGCTGGAGGCCGCAGGCATCAGGGTGCGCGTGGCCGGGCGCATGATGCTCAAGCGGGTGATGGGCAAGGCCAGCTTCGCCACCTTGCAGGACGGCACCGGGCGCATCCAGATCCACGTCTCCAACGACGTCACCGGCGAGGAGGAGCACGCGGCTTTCAAGCACGATGATCTCGGCGACTGGATCGGCTGCGAAGGTTTGCTGTTCAAGACGCGCACCGGCGAACTCACCATCAAGGCCGAGCAGGTGAGGCTGCTGGTCAAGTCTCTGCGCCCCCTGCCCGACAAGTTCCACGGTCTCGAAGATGTGGAAACGCGCTATCGCCAGCGCTATGTCGATCTGATCGTCACGCCTGAATCGCGCGAGCGCTTCGCGCTGCGCAGCAAGGCCATCGCGGCGCTGCGCAACGAAATGCTGGCAGCCGGTTTCATGGAGGTGGAAACGCCCATGCTCCACCCCATTCCGGGCGGCGCCGCGGCCAAGCCTTTCGTCACCCATCACAACGCGCTGGACCAGCAGATGTATCTGCGCATCGCGCCCGAGCTCTACCTCAAGCGTCTGCTGGTGGGGGGCTTCGAGCGGGTGTTCGAGATCAACCGCAACTTCCGCAACGAAGGGCTGAGCCCCCGCCACAACCCCGAGTTCACCATGATGGAGTTTTACGCCGCATGGTGGACTTACCGCGACCAGATGGATTTCACCGAGGCGCTCATTCGCAACACCGCGCAGATCACCTGCGGCACCACGGTGCTCACGCACCAGGGCCGCGCCCTCGACCTCGGCGCGCCGTTTGCCCGCCTTACCCTGACGCAGGCGATCCAGAAGCACGCCCCCGATTACACCGACGCGCAACTGGCCGACGACGGTTTCCTGCGCGGCGAGTTGCGCCGCCTCGAAGCCGATCACGCCCCGCACAAGCTCAAGGGCATGGGACTGGGCGCGCTGCAGCTTGCGCTGTTTGAGGAGGTTGCCGAGCATCTGCTGTGGGAGCCGACCTTCATCATCGACTACCCGGTGGAAGTGTCGCCCCTGGCCCGCGCCGCCGACGCCGATGCCAACACGACCGAGCGCTTCGAGTTGTTCATCACCGGCCGCGAAATCGCCAATGGCTTCTCCGAACTGAACGACCCCGAAGACCAGGCCGCGCGCTTTCATGCCCAGGTGCAGGCCAAGGAGGCCGGCGACGACGAAGCCATGTACTTCGACGCCGACTATGTGCGTGCGCTCGAATACGGCATGCCGCCAGCGGGTGGCTGCGGCATCGGCATCGACCGCCTGGTCATGCTGCTGACCGACGCCCCCAGCATCCGCGACGTCATTCTCTTCCCCGCCCTGCGCTTCGAGGGCTGAACGCCATGGCCACACTCATCTGCGGCTCGCTCGCCTTCGACACCATCACCACCTTCGACGGCCGCTTTGCCGAGCACATCCTGCCCGACAAGGTGCACATTCTCAACATCAGCTTTCTGGTGCCCACCATGCGGCGCGAGTTCGGCGGCTGCGCCGGCAACATCGCCTACAGCCTGGCGCTGTTGGGCGGTGAGCCGCTCATCCTCGGCGCGCTGGGTGCCGATGGTCAGAGCTACCTCGACCGCCTCGATGCGCTGCACATTCCGCGCTGCCACGTCGGCGTCTTGGCCGACAGTTTCACCGCCCAGGCGCACATCATCACCGACCGCGACAACAACCAGATCACCTCGTTCCACCCGGGCGCCATGGGCCGGGCGCACGAGCTGCCGGTACCGCTGGACGCCGGGGTCGATCTGGCCATCGTCGCCCCCGACGGCCGCTCGGCGATGATCGACCACGCCGCACAACTGGCCGCGGCGGACATTCCCTTCGTGTTCGATCCGGGCCAGGGCATGCCGCTGTTCGATGGCGCCGATCTGCGCGACTTCATCGACAAGGCGAGCTGGGTGACGGTCAACGATTACGAGGCCGAACTGCTGGTGGAGCGCACCGGATGGGGCCTCGATGACATCGCTAAGCGGGTTCGCGGGCTGGTGGTCACCCGTGGCGACCAGGGCTGCCGCATCTGGGGCGACGGCCACACCTCGACCGACCTCCCAGGCGTGCCTGCGCAAGCCGTCTGCGACCCCACTGGTTGCGGCGATGCCTTCCGCGCCGGTCTGCTGTTCGGCCTGTCGCGCGGCTGGGAGCTGGCCGACAGTTGTCGGCTGGGCAATGTGCTCGGGGCGGAAAAGATCGCCGTGCATGGCCCGCAGAATCACCACATCACCCTGTCGGGCGCGCTGCTGCGCCTGCGGCAGGTGTACGGCAGAGCGCCGCAGGCCGACTGAACCCAGGCTGAAGGCGATTTTTCTTCGCTTGCAAATTCATCCGCCACGGATTGAAATGTGTGGCGTGGAACGCATCTTCTCAGGGCGAGTCTGATAAGGGCTCCACACATCCAGATACGGAGGTTTTCCATGAACGAACAACGCGACTACACCGTGTACGCCCAGCCGGGCGGCGCCATGACGGTGCGCAACAAGGTGCTGCGGCAAACCTACAGCCTGCTCGCGCTCTCGCTGATTCCCACGGTCGTGGGCGCGTGGGTCGGTATGGCCACAGGGCTGAACCTGGCCATGGCACAAAGCCCGGGCATGACCATGATCGTGTTCCTGGTCGGAGCCTTCGGCCTGATGTTCGGCATCGAGCGCACCAAAAATTCCAGCACCGGGATCGGGCTGCTGCTGCTGTTCACGTTCTTCATGGGCGTGATGCTGTCGCAGATGCTCGGCTTCGTGCTGGGCATGGACAACGGCCCGCAGCTCATCATGCTGGCGTTCGGCGGCACAGCGGTGATTTTCGGCGCCATGGCCACGCTGGCCAATGTGGTCAAGCGCGACCTTTCCGGGCTGTCGAAAATGCTGTTCGTCGGCGTCATCCTGCTGATTCTGGCCGGAATTGCCAACATCTGGCTGCAACTGCCCGCACTGATGCTGACCTTCTCGGTCGTCGCCATTGTGATCTTCTCGGCGTTCATGCTGATCGATGTGCAACGCGTCATCAACGGCGGCGAAACCAATTACATCACCGCCACGCTGGCGATCTACCTCGACATCTACAACGTGTTCGTCAACCTGCTGTCCATCCTGAGCTTTTTCAGCGGCGGCGGGCGACGCTGAGCGCGAGGCACGACCATGAAAAACGCCCGCAACTGCGGGCGTTTTTCATGGAGCCAGACGGCTCATTCGCGCTCGAACACCGCCATCGACTCTACATGCGCCGTGTGAGGAAACATATTCATCACACCGGCCGCCTTCAGGGTATAGCCCGCCTGATGCACCAGCAGCCCGGCATCGCGCGCCAGGGTTGCCGGATTGCATGACACATAAACGATGCGACGTGGCGGAGTAAAGGGCTCGACCTGCGGCATGCCTTCACCGGACTGACTTAGCGGGCCACTCACGGCTTCGACCAAGGCCTTGCACAGCGCCAGCGCGCCGTCGCGGGGCGGGTCCACCAGCCAGAGGTCGGCTTCGCCATAGGCCCGCAGATCGTCTGCCGTCATATCGAACAGATTGCGCACCGCAAAGGCGACTCTGTCCTGCAGGTCGTTGTGCATGGCGTTGTCGAGTGCGCGCGCCACCAGCGTGGCGCTGCCCTCAACGCCCAAGACCTGCCGGGCCTGTGTGGCGATCGGCAGAGTGAAATTACCCAGGCCGCAAAACCAGTCGATCACCCGGTCGGTGCGCCGGGCGCCCAGCAAACGCAGGGCGCGAGCCACCATCACGCGGTTGATCTGCGGGTTCACCTGGGTGAAATCGGTCGGGCGAAACGGCATGACGATGCCGAACTCCGGCAGGGCGTAGCTCAAGGCCTCGGCACAGGGATCGAGCGGCACCACCGAATCAGGCCCCTTGGGCTGTAGCCACCATTGCACGCCGTGCTTCTGGCCAAAATCGCGCAGCCGCTGCCGATCGGCGTCGGTCAAGGGCTCGAGATGGCGCAGCACCAGAACGGTCACCCGATCGCCCATCGCCAGTTCGATCTGGGGTGCTCGCTCAGGCCGCGACAGCCCAGCGATCAGTGCGCGCAAGGGCAGCAAGAGATCGGAAATCGCCTTGGGCAGGATGTCGCAGCTGCGCATGTCGGCCACATAGCTTGAGCCCTTCTCGTGAAAGCCGACCAGCACCCCGCCCTTCTTCACCACCAACCTGACCGTGAACCGCGCCCTGGTGCGATAACCCCAACTGGGGCCTGCGATGGGCCGCAGAAGGCGCTGCGGCCTCAAGCGGCTCAGATGCCAGAAATCATCTTCGAGCGTGCGCTGCTTGAACGCCAACTGAGCCGCTGGATCGACATGCTGCATGGTGCAGCCGCCGCACACTCCGAAATGAGGGCAAAGTGGCGCGACCCTGCTGCTCGAGGTCGTCGCCCACGCCACGGCCTGCCCCGACTCCCAGTTGCGTTTGCTGCGCATGATGCGCGCCTGCACCCGCTCTCCGGGCAGCGCATTGGCGACGAACACCACCTTGCCGTTCTCGCTGCGCCCAACACCTCGGGCCTCCAGATCAAGGCCGCCGATCTGCAGCCATTCCAATCGTTCTTTGTCGTCCATCCATCTATTGGAACAGATGGGCGCAGCGCCAAATGGGTGCAGCGCCACCCGCCTCAGGACTTTACGGGCGCGGGCAGATCAGACCAAGCGGCCAGGTATTCCCGCCAGTGCGCCTCCAGCGCCGCCAGCGTGCCCAGGGTATGCCTGACCAGGGTGATCTCATCGGCGTATTCATCCGCAGACAAGGCCCCGCGCATGAGCTGGTAGCGGCAATACAGCAGGTAAGTGTTCATGACATCGGTCTCGCAATAGCGGCGGATGTCGTCGGTCTGGCCTGCAAGCCAGGCGTCAAAAACCTTACTGCCGTCCATGCCCAGCTTGCCGGGAAAGCCACAGAGTTTGGCCAGCACGTCCATGGGCGCGTTGGCGCGCGGCTGGTAAAGCGCCAGCAGGTCCATGAGGTCGAGATGGCGGGTGTGATAGCGGGAGATGTAGTTGTTCCACTTCATCTCGCGATCGTCTTCGCCCATGTCCCAATACTTCGGCGCCGTGACGCCGTGAACCAGACCGCGGTAGTGCAGCACGGGCAGATCGAAGCCGCCGCCATTCCAGGAGACGAGCTGCGGCGAGTGCTTTTCAATGACGCGGAAAAATTGCTGCACCACCTGCCCCTCCTGGCCGCCCTGATCGACGAAAGAGTGGATCTTCAGCCCTTCGTGATTGCGAAACGTGCACGAGATCACCAGCACGCGCTGGCAATGGATCGGGAGGAAGTCGCTGCCCGTTTTTTCCAGGCGCTGCGCCTGAGCCTGACGCACGGCGGCCGTGTCATCGAGCTCAGGGTCAGCCAGCCCTGCAGCGCGCAGGGCTTCGGCGTCCGGGATGGTTTCGATGTCGAAAGTGACGATGGGGGTGCGAATCATGGATGGGTGCACGAGCGAGAAAACGTCAGCCGAACCGTACCGTCACAGCAACGAACCCTTGTCCACCCCGTTGCGGGCAAGGCGTCCCTTGAGCTTGAGCAGCGCCTCCTGCTGAATCTGGCGAACGCGTTCACGCGTCAGGCCAAGGCGCTGCGCGAGCGACTCCAGCGTCTCCAGGTCGCGGCCATGCAGTCCGAACCGCGCCTCGATCACCTCGCGCTCGCGTTCGGCCAGCGCGCCGACCCAGGAGTCGATCAGCGCCTCGATCTCGCGTGTCTGAGTCTGCTCCTCCATGCTGATCGAGTTCTGGTCGGCGAACTGATCGGCATAGCTCTCGCCATTCTGCGTTTCACGCAGCGCATCGAGCGAGACGGGCTGCTCGGCGAGTGCCAGCAAATCGGTGACCTCTTCGGGACTGCGACCCAGCAGCGCGGCAACGTCTTCGTCCGAGGTCTGCCCTCGGTAGTCGGCAGCCTGCTCCAGGTGCTTGCGGGCACGCAGCACCTGGTTGAGTTCACGGATGACGTGCACAGGCAGGCGGATGGTGCGAACCTGCTGCATCAACGCACGTTCGATGCTCTGGCGTATCCACCAGCTCGCGTAGGTCGAGAAGCGAAACCCGCGCTCGGGCTCGAACTTCTCGATGGCATGGATCAAACCGAGATTGCCCTCTTCGATCAGGTCGCCCAGACTCGCGCCACGGCCGACATACGCTTTGGCAATGCTGACCACCAGCCTCAGGTTGTGCTCCACCATGGCCTGCCGGGCCTCGAAATCTCCGCTCTTGGCGCGGGTCGCCGTCTCGAATTCTTCTTCGGGCGTAAAGAGGGGTTTGACGCGAATGTGGTTGAGGTAAGACTGCAAGGCGCTCACGCCCGACTCGTCATCGATGGCGCCGATCGAAGCCGGCGGACAGGGCAAGCCCTCGGCCGGTGGCGCTGGCTGAGCGGACGGCGTTTGCGGGCTCTGCTGCGCGAGGGCGTTGGCGGCTGCGGCACTCAAAGGTACGTCAGACGACACCGCGCCGTTGACCCCGGCGGCCTGAGCCTCGCCCGCAGCGGGCGAGGCATTGCTGTTGGTGGATTTCGGTCTGCGCGGCATGCGGGCGGTCAGGGTTGCTTGGGCAGCAGCCCGATCGGGTCGATGGACTTGCCACGCAGCCGGATCTCGAAATGCAGCTCAACGCGCGGAGCGTCGGTCGAGCCCATTTCGGCGATCTTCTGCCCGCGCTTGACCGTCTCGTTTTCCTTCACCAGCATGACGTTGTTGTGGGCATAGACGCTGATGTAGTCGTCGTTGTGCTTGATGATGATGAGCTTGCCGAAACCCCGCAGTTCCGAGCCGGCATACACCACACGCCCTGCCGCCGCGGCATAGACCGGATCACCAAGATTGCCGGCGATGTCGATGCCCTTGCTCGTCGTGCCGTTGAACCCCTGGATGATCTTGCCGCTGGCAGGCCACGACCAGACGATGCCATCGTGCGTGGCCGTCGCCAGATTGCTGGCGACGACGGCAGGCCCGCTGGGCGCCGGGCTTGCCACAGGTGCGGGAGGGATCGCAGCGCTTGCGGGTTTGACGGGAACCGCCGCGACAGGGGCTCCATTGGTCGGCTTGGCAGGGGTCACGGGTGCCAGAGGCGTGACGGCGAAGCTCTGCGCCGTGGTGCCACTGGGCAAAGGCGCTGCGGCGGGAGCCGATGAAGCAGGAGGGGCCGCCGTCGTCGTTGCCTGCGGCGGCACGACACGCAAGACCTGCCCCACTTCGATCACGTTCGGATCGCTCAGGTTGTTCCATTGCGCGAGGTTCTGCCAGGTCGTGCCGAACTGCAGCGCGATGCGTCTGAGCGTGTCGCCAGGCTGCACGGTGTAATAGCCGGGCTGACCGGCGAGCGAGGCAGAGGCCGCCGTCGCAATGCCCGCAGGCGCCGCGGCCACGGTGGCGGGCGGCGCATAAACCGGCGGCACCCTCTGGAAATTCTTCTGCTCGACGGGCACCGGGGTCAGCGACACCGAGGAACAGGCGCCCAGGATGGCCGTGGCCGAGAGAGCTAGAGCAAGCAGAGCAATCCGCATGATGATGATGAGCGTCGATTCGAGAGGGTCAGTTCAGGTCAGGCCGGATTTTAGGGGGACAAACTTCGCCCCTTCGAGCGGCTGAATGTCGAAAGCGGTGGCTGAACGTTTGCGATAAAGCAGGAGCTGTTGTGGATCTCCGATAGGCGCAATCAGTGCCCCGCCCACAGCCAACTGGTCCAGCCAGGCCTGCGGCACGGTCAGCGCCGCGGCACCCGAGAGAATCACATCGAACGGCGCGCCTTGCGGGCATCCGGCCATGCCATCGCCCAGAATCAGGCGCAGATTGGGCACCCGCAGGGCGCGAAGATTGTTGCGAGCCAGATCATGCAAGGCGCGTATGCGCTCCACGCTGTAGACCTCCACCGCTACGCGGGCTGTCACCGCCGCGGCATAGCCACAGCCGGTACCGATATCGAGGACCTTGCCCAGATTCGCACGCGGCGCCAGGGCTTTGAGCGCCGCATCCAGACCCCTGGCCACCACCGAAGGCTTGGAAATCGTCTGCTCGTACCCAATCGGCAAGGCGTTGTCGAGATACGCCTGGGCTGCCAGGCCGGGTTCGACGAAGTGGTGTCGCGGCACATCCAATAGCGCCTGCAGCACACGCTCGTCAAACCCGCCGAGCTGTCGCAACTTGTCCACCATGCTGCGACGTACCGCCTCCGAATCGAGCCCCGCCTGACGGGGCAGGCAGCGCGAGGGGCCCTGCGCCTGGGGCTGGGCGTTCGCCGTCCGCAGGACCGTCGATGAGACTGTCGGCACCCGGGCCGATCTTGGCTCGATTCTGAACGGCTCTGCAGCCGGTGACGATTTGCCCGACGGGGTCTCAGCTTGCGGACGCACCGGCCAGTGCACAAAACGGGGGGGCGACTTGGTCCCTGCGCTCACACACTGCCCCGTGTTTCAAAGCGAGCCGCGCAGGAAGCGATCTGCGCGTGATGCGTCAGGTCGAGCTGCAAAGGGGTCAGCGATGCGCAGCCCTGAGCGATGGCATCAAAATCCGTTCCGGCCTGCTGGTCGAGAGCTGCCCCGGCGCCACCGATCCAATAGATCGTGTCCCCATAGGGATTTTTCTGCACCACCACCGGTTGACTCGGATGCCGTTTGCCCAGACGGGTCACGCGCAAACCGCCCAAAGCGCTCATAGGGCGATTGGGAACGTTCAGATTGAGCAACTGCGCCTGCCGGGGCATATCGGCGACCAGCTTGCCCACGACCTCGACAGCGACGGCTACAGCCGTGTCCAGATGCATCCAACCCTTTTCGACCAGCGAGATGGCCAGCGCCGGAATGCCGAACAGATAGCCTTCGGTGGCAGCAGCCACCGTGCCCGAATAAATGGTGTCGTCGCCAAGATTGGCGCCGTTGTTCACGCCGCTGACCACGAGATCCGGTCTGAAATCGAGCAGCCCCGTCAGCGCGATATGCACGCAGTCGGACGGCGTGCCGTTGACATAGCGAAAGCCATTGCTCGCGGTGTAGACCGACAGAGGGCGGCTGAGCGTCAGCGCGTTCGACGCGGCGCTGGCGTTCTGTTCGGGGGCAATCACGGTGACGTCCCAGTGCGTCCGCAGCCCTTCATAAAGCGCGGCCAGCCCAGGGGCGAGGTACCCATCATCATTGGCAAGAAGAATTCTCATGACCGCATCTTATCGGGTCATGATGACCAATACATCGGGCACCCCAGGAGATCGTGCGCCAAGACGGTCAGCGCAGGCGCACCGCGAGCATTTCAGACCTCGAATGCTCTGCAAACTGGTGCCCGGAGCGGGGATCGAACCCGCACGCCCCTTTTCAGGAAAGCGGCGGATTTTAAGTCCGCTGCGTCTACCAATTTCGCCATCCGGGCAAGCCGCAGCGCAAACATGGGAGATGGAGGCGGGGGTCGGAATCGAACCGGCATAGACGGCTTTGCAGGCCGCTGCATAACCACTCTGCCACCCCGCCGGGTGACTAGGCTTTGCGTAAAAGCGAAATGCTACGCAAAACCGCCGGACGCTGCTGACTCGATCCCTGCAGTTGACCTTGAGTCAAAGGTCACCAGAAAAAGCATCGCACCGGACACAAAAAAGGGAAGCGTGGCTTCCCTTTTTTGCTAAGAATTGGAGCGGGAAACGAGGCTCGAACTCGCGACCTCAACCTTGGCAAGGTTGCGCTCTACCAACTGAGCTATTCCCGCGGAAAACAATAATTATTGCAGCGCATTTTGGTGCTGTCAATAGCCTTTGCGCAGATCGATCAATGCAAGCCCCGCTCGTCGGGTTCATCGACCGAGGTCGCAATCACGCTGACGGGACGCCCCTTGAGGCGGTGCCACACGTAAAGCGCATAACCGGACAGTCCGTACAGAACGAACAAGCCAAACAATACAAGCGGCGGCTGATAGGCGATCAGGCCGATCAACAGCACGATCAGAAAAATGCTGATGAAGGGCACGCTGCGCCGCAGGCTGAGATCCTTGAAGCTGTAGAAGGGCACATTGGTCACCATGGTGAGCCCGGCAAACAAGGTGATGACGAAGCTGAACCATGCCACATGCGCACCCTGCACACCGGCATCGGTCATGATCCACAGGAAACCCGCGACCAAGGCTGCCGCAGCCGGGCTGGGCAGCCCCTGGAAGTAACGCTTGTCGATCACGGCCACGTTGGTGTTGAACCGGGCAAGGCGCAATGCGGCTCCGGCGCAATAGACAAACGCGGCCAACCAGCCCAGTTTGCCCAGCCCACGCAGCGACCATTCATAAATGATGAGTGCGGGCGCGGCGCCGAAGGACACCATGTCGGCCAGCGAATCGAACTGGGCGCCAAACTCGCTTTGGGTGTTGGTCATGCGGGCCACGCGGCCGTCGAGGCTGTCGAGCACCATGGCGGCGAAGATCGCCGTGGCGGCCGAGTCGTAGCGGCCACTCATCGCCATGACGATGGCGTAGAACCCGCAGAACAGCGCCGCCGCGGTGAATGAGTTGGGCAAAAGATATATGCCGCGACGGCGACGATGGGCCGGGTCGTCGTCGGGCTCAGGGGTTTGATGAGGCGCTTCAGGCATGTAGGGCCGAACGACCTCAGGGTCCTCGTCGGCCTGCTCCGAAAGACTCACCTGCTGGGGAAATTTGGCCACATTACGCGACATGCTCGACCTCGCTGGTGAAAAACCACATTCCTGCAAAATCGTCAGGCGGCAAAGTTCGCCAACACGGTGCTGCTCGCATAGACCTTGTCGCCGATCGAGACACGCGATTGCGCGTCCAGTGGCAGGTATACATCGACACGAGAACCAAAGCGAATGAAGCCAAAGCGCTGCCCGCGCAGAAGCGTTTCTCCGGGCTTGACATAGCACAGGATGCGGCGCGCAATCAATCCCGCCACCTGCACTGCGGTCACGACGCGGCCCTCGCAATCGATCACCAGCGCATTGCGTTCATTTTGCTCGGACGCCTTGTCCAGATCGGCGTTCAGAAACTTGCCCGGAAAATACTGGACATCACGGAGTTGGCCATCCACCGGCGACCGGTTGGAGTGCACATTGAAGACATTCATGAACACGCTGATCTTCAATGCGTCGCGCTGCGCGTACGGATCGAAGGCATGGCTGATGGCCACGATGCGGCCATCAGCCGGACTCAGAACCGCTAGAGGCTCACGTGGAATGGGGCGGGCTGGATCGCGAAAGAACTGCACCACAAAAACCGTCCAAATCCACAGCGGCAGCGACCACCAGAATCCGGCAAGCGCCCAGACGATCACGGACAGCAGCACACTGGCTGCGATGAAAGGCCAGCCTTCACGGGCCAGAATGGGATGGGGATAAGTCATAAACGGAGTTTAGTCGCCGGAAGACCCGGCAAGAAGCACAACACCCGGCATCGGCCGGGTGTTGTGAGGTCAGGGTGCTTGAGGATCAGTGCGGGTTTTGTCCCCACAAGCTTGTTGGCCTTGATCCTCGGCAGTGAGCAACCTCAGTTGCGGGATTTGTCCACCAACTTGTTCGCCTTGATCCACGGCATCATCGCACGCAGCTTTTCACCAACCTGCTCGATCTGGTGATCGGAGGTCAGACGACGGCGGGAGAGCAGGGTCGGCGCACCGGCGCGGTTCTCCAGAATGAAGCTCTTGGCGTATTCGCCGGTCTGGATGTCCTTCAGGCACTGACGCATGGCGTTCTTGGTGTCCTCGGTGACCACCTTCGGCCCGGTGACGTACTCGCCGTACTCCGCGTTGTTGGAGATCGAGTAGTTCATGTTGGCGATGCCGCCTTCGTAGATCAGATCCACGATGAGCTTGAGCTCGTGCAGGCACTCGAAGTAGGCCATCTCGGGTGCGTAGCCTGCTTCCACCAGGGTCTCGAAGCCTGCCTTGATCAATTCGACGGTACCGCCGCACAGCACGGCCTGCTCACCGAACAGATCGGTTTCGGTCTCTTCGCGGAAGTTGGTCTCGATGATGCCGGCCTTGCCGCCGCCGTTGGCCACGGCATAGGACAGGGCCAGATCGCGCGCCTTGCCCGACTTGTCGGCATGCACGGCGATCAGGTGCGGCACGCCGCCGCCCTGGGTGTAGGTGTTGCGCACGGTGTGGCCGGGCGCCTTGGGGGCGATCATGATGACGTCGAGATCGGCGCGCGGCTGCACCTGACCGTAGTGCACGTTGAAACCGTGCGCAAAAGCCAGCGCGGCGCCTTTTTTCATGTTGGGCTCAACCGCATTGCGATAGACCTCGGCGATGTTCTCGTCGGGCATGAGCATCATCACCACATCGGCGCCTTCGACCGCCTTTTCGACTTCGGCCACCTTCAGCCCGGCTTTCTTGGCCTTGTCCCAGGATGCGCCATTCTTGCGCAGACCGACGGTGACTTTCACGCCGCTGTCGTTCAGATTCTGGGCATGCGCATGGCCCTGCGAGCCATAGCCCACAATGGTGACCTTCTTGCCCTTGATAAGGGAGAGATCGGCGTCTTTGTCGTAATACACGTTCATGTTGGCTCCTGAGTTAGAGGTTCTGAGCTTGGGCGGGGCATCCCGCGCCGCAAAGGGAATAAAAAAGAGAGATGCGTCGACCCGAAGTCAATCAGGCGCGCAGGATACGCTCGGCGCGGCCAATTCCGCAGCTGCCGGTTCGCACGGTTTCCAGAATGGCCGTGGGATCGACCGCCTGGATGAAAGCGTCGAGCTTCGCGGCGTCGCCGGTCAGTTCGATGGTGTAGGACTTGTCGGTCACGTCGATGATGTGACCGCGGAAAATGTCGGACATGCGCTTGATCTCTTCGCGCTCCTTGCCCACGGCCCGCAGCTTGATCAACATCAGTTCGCGCTCGATGAAGGAGGCCTCGGTGAGATCGACGACCTTGACCACTTCGATGAGCCGGTTGAGGTGCTTGGTGATCTGCTCGATGATGTCTTCCGAACCGCTGGTGACGATGGTCATGCGCGACAGCGAGGCGTCTTCCGTGGGCGCCACGACCAGCGACTCGATGTTGTAACCGCGGGCGGAAAACAGGCCCACGACACGCGACAAGGCTCCCGCCTCGTTTTCCAGCAGAACCGCAATGATGTGTTTCATGAATTCACTCCTCTACGCAGGCTTCGTGCGGCGCCGGTAAGCGTCGCCTGGCTTCTGCGAGATTGATGATGAAGCGTGCAACTGGGCACGCGGTTGTCGAAAGCGCTGGCATGGCGTGGAACCGTGGGCAGCGCCCGGTGAGGCGCTGTCTGTGGCCACAGCCATGACCTGGCGCAGCCTGGCTGCTTAGAGATCCTCCGAACCGAGCAGCATGTCGGTGATCCCGCGGCCCGCCTGCACCATGGGCCAGACGTTCTCCGTGGGGTCCACCGAGATGTCGAGAAAGACCGTGCGGTCCTTCATCGCAAAAGCCTTCTCCATCGCCGGGCGCAGGTCTTCGGGCTTGTCCACCTTGATACCCACGTGACCATAGGCTTCGGCGAGCTTGACGAAGTCGGGCAGCGAGTCCATATAGGAATGGGAATACCGGCCCTCGTACTCGATCTCCTGCCACTGCCGCACCATGCCGAGGTAGCGGTTGTTGAGCAGAATGACCTTCACCGCCGTGCCGTACTGCAGACAGGTGGCGAGTTCCTGAATGTTCATCTGGATGGAGCCGTCGCCCGTGACACAGACAGCCTCGGCCTCGGGCTTTGCCAGCTTGATGCCCATGGCATAAGGCAGGCCCACGCCCATGGTGCCCAGACCGCCCGAATTGATCCAGCGCCGCGGCTCGGGGAATTTGTAGAGCTGCGCGGCCCACATCTGATGCTGTCCGACGTCCGAGCAGATATAGGTCTCGCGATCCTTGGTCAACTCGTAGAGCGTGTCGATCACGGCCTGCGGCTTGATGACCTCGGTGGAATGGTCGTACGCAAGGCAGTCGCGCTTGCGCCATTCGTCGATCTGAGCCCACCAGGCCGCCAGCGCGCCACCGTCGTTCTTATGACCGGCCTTGAAAGACTGTTCGAGCTGGTCGATGAGTTCCTGCAGCACTTCGCCGACGTCGCCCACGATGGGCACATCCACCTTCACGCGTTTCGAAATCGAGGAGGGATCGATGTCGATGTGCACGATCTTGCGCTGATTCTGGGCGAAGTGTCCGGGATTGCCGATCACCCGATCGTCGAACCGCACGCCCACCGCGAGCAGCACGTCGCAATGCTGCATGGCCATGTTCGCCTCGAAAGTGCCATGCATGCCGGGCATGCCGAGGAATTTGGGATCTTCCCCCGGAATGGCGCCCAGGCCCATCAGCGTGTTGGTGCAGGGGTACTTCAGCAGATCGGCCAGTTTGCGCAACTCGGGAGATGCATTGGCCAGCACCACGCCGCCGCCCGTGTAGATGTAGGGCCGCTTGGCCGAGAGCAGCAGTTGCACCGCCTTGCGGATCTGACCGCCGTGGCCTTTACGCACCGGGTTGTAGGAACGCATCTCCACCGATTTCGGATACTCGAACGGTGCGGTATGGCGCGACACGTCCTTGGGCACATCGACCACCACCGGGCCCGGCCGGCCCGAACGGGCGATGTGAAACGCCTTTTTCATCGTGGCCGCCAGATCGCGCACGTCCTTGACCAGGAAATTGTGTTTGACGACCGGGCGGGTGATCCCCACCGTGTCGCACTCCTGGAACGCATCCAGCCCGATGGCCGTGGTCGGAACCTGCCCCGTGATGATCACCATGGGGATGGAGTCCATATAGGCGGTGGCGATGCCCGTGATGGCATTGGTTGCCCCAGGACCCGAGGTCACCAGAGCTACGCCGACCTCGCCCGTCGCACGCGCGTAGGCGTCTGCAGCGTGCACCGCGGCCGATTCTTGCCGTACCAGCACATGCTGGATCGTGGTTTGCTTGTAGAGCTCGTCGTAGATGTAGAGCACGGCCCCACCGGGGTAGCCCCACATGAATTCGACGCCTTCTTCCTGAAGGCATCGCACCAGGATTTCGGCCCCGGTGAGGTCCTGCGCCGCCGGTGCGCCGGACTTCGATGCGGCCGTTGCGGCCGACTTGTGTTCTGTGCGATTCATGTCCATGAGTTCACCTTGTGAATTTCTCTAACGAAAGACTTCAGGTCTCCCTCTGCACCCGCTTGTGGCCGGCCTTTGGGATACACGTACGATCTGGAACGTTGTGGGTGCCGCGAGCTGCGCAAGCCTCTGGCTTTGCAGGCTCCCAGGTGCGGCAAGGAGGTTCAGACCGAACGGAACTGAGCAGTGTAGTGCAGCGCAGCACCGTTCTCCAAGTTCTGGGCATTCGACTGCGCCCCGACAAGATGCACACAGGCGTACCCTTCGCGCCACTTCGGTGCGCCAGCGCACCATTGCATAATCCTCGGTTGCCTCACATCCCACGGGCCGTCCAGGGTCCGATTCGATGGCCACCGAACGAGAACTCAACGAATTCCTTGCCAGCATCGACAAGCGCGCCTTTCTGCGCGCCGCGTTCTCGACCCGCGATGATGATGCGGCGATGGATCTGGTGCAGGATGCGATGATCAGTCTGTCCACCAAATACGCGGACAAGCCGCGCGAGGAGTTGCCGCTGCTGTTTCAGCGCATTCTGACGAATGCGATTCTCGACTGGCATCGCAAGCGCAAGGTGCGCAGCGCGCTGTTCAGCAACCTTTCCGATTTCGAATCCTCCGAGGGCGAGGGCGAATTCGATCTGCTGGAAACGCTGGAGCTCGAAGCACTCAGCGAGCACCTCGAAAGCGCGGAAACCCAGGTTCAGCGGATGCAAATCCTTACACATCTCGAGACTGAAATTTCTCGTTTGCCCGCACGTCAACGGGAAGCGTTTTTGCTACGTTATTGGGAAGAACTCGACGTTGCCGAAACCGCGCAGGCCATGGGCTGCTCGGAAGGCAGCGTCAAAACGCATTGTTCGCGTGCCGTCCACGCCCTGGCACTCGCCCTCAAAGCTCAAGGCTACTCATGAAAAACGACGCAACCGATCTGCTGCGCCCCATGGTGGAAGCCCGCCTTGCGCAGCAATTCGCCGCTCGGCTGCACGGCGCCGAGCAAAACATCACATCCGAACAATCCGAACGCCTCAAGGCGCTGCGGCTGATGGCGGTCGCCCAGGTCAAGCGGGCTCCCGCAGCGTCGGCCATCGCGCAGGGGCCAACCTTGGCGCTGACCGGCCCCTTCCACTGGAAATCCTGGCTGTTTCGCGTCAGCGCGGTTCTGCCTGTGATTCTGCTGGTCGCCGGGCTGCTGGTCTTGCAGGATTACCAGCAAGAACGCTTCGTGCGTGCCACGGCCGACATCGACACCGCACTCCTGCTCGGCGATCTGCCGCCGACGGCCTACGCCGATCCCGGATTTGCCCGTTTTCTCAAGCTGGAGCGTTGATGACCCTGCGCTTCGCCGCTCCACGCTCGATGGAGAAAGGGCTCGGCCTGTTCGCCGCCCTGCTGCTCTGCATGGGGATGATGCTCCTCGCCTGCTCCACGCCCACCCTGGCTGCGGAAAAGGCCCCGCCCGAGTGGAATCACCTCACCCCGGCGCAGCAGCACATTCTGGCGCCGCTCAAGTCCGAGTGGCACGAATTCGACCATGACCGGAAACGGAAATGGCTGGATATCGCCGCACGCTACCCCGCCATGAGCGCCGAGCAGCAGCAGACGCTTCAGCGCCGCATGAATGAATGGGCGCACCTCAGCCCCGAGAAACGGCGGCTGGCACGGGAGAACTTTCTCTCCACCGGCAAGGCACCGCTGCAGAGCCGACGTGAAGCCTGGGAGGCATACCAGAAACTTCCGCAAGCCGAACGTGAAAGGCTCAAGGAAGAGGCCCGCCACCCCAAGGCTCACCCGGGGCAGGTCGGCAAATACCTTCAGGAAAAGCACGGCGCAGCTGCCCACAAACCACCGCACAAACCGTCCTCAACGGCCTCCTCGCCCGCCGCGCGCGCCTCTTCGCCCGTGCCTTGCGCCGATGTACTGCGCTGCCCTGCGCGCTGAGCCGGGACGGACGAACAAGGTGCGCAAGGTGTGGCGATCGGGTCTGGAGACCGCGCTGTCGTGAAGGCTCCGCCACTGCGTCGCCGTCTGGCCTGTCTGATCTATGAAGGGCTCATGCTTCTGGGCATCTCCCTCGTGACCGCAGCCGCCTCAATCGGGCTTCTTCATCTGCTGGGTCTGGCACAAGGGTCGGCCCAGCACCGGCTGGCGCTCCAGGCGATGGAGTTCATGGTGCTGACGGGCTACGGCGCGGGCTTCTGGAGCGGCGGCCGACAGACCCTGCCGATGAAAGTGTGGAAGATCGCGGTGGTCACCAAGTCCGGCGCACCGCTTGGTTTCGGACGCGCGCTATGGCGTGCCATCCTGGCCTGGTTGTGGGTGCTGCCGGCACTGCTGGCGGCCGCCGTCCTGCATCTCTCACCGAGTTCGACCGCCTGGCTTGTCGCCGCCGGTCTCTTGCTCTGGGCCGCAGCCGGCCTGCTGCGGTCCGACCACCAGTTTCTGCACGATGGCCTAGCCGGTACCCGCCTCGTGCAGGCTTCCCGATAGCACGCCATGGTTCTCAATGCCCAATCCTCCTGGTATGCGTGGCACGGTTGGAATAACCGTTTGTTTCTGGTCATCAACCACGCGGGTGACAACCCGGTATGGAACAACGCTGCGCGGCTCGGCACCGCCTTGGGCGACCATCATCTGCTGCCCGTCTATCTCGGCCTGATGCTGACCGTCTCGATGCGTTGGCCGAGACTGATTCCGCTGCGCAGCGTGCTGATCTATGCCTGGGCCAACCTGCTGCTTTTCATCTCGATTTACACCATGCTGAAGCCCTGGGCCGATTTTCCCCGCCCGCTCTCGGTCTTTGGCCCCCAGTGGGTTCATGTGCTGGGCGAACCCAAGTTCACGCACAGCTTTCCCTCAGGGCACGCCGCATTCGCGTCCGTTCTCGCCACAACCCTGGCCTTGTCGTCACCCCGCCCCTGGGGCATGGTGCTCGCACTGTTCGCCATCTGGGTGGCTTGGTCGCGCATTGCGGTGGGCGCGCACTTCCCGGCCGACGTCGTCGGGGGCCTGATCGTGGGCGCGCTGTGCGTCTTGCTCGCTCACGTACTTTCGCGCTTCTGGATTCGCCGCGGCAAATCCGCATAGCCCTCGCGCATCCGTGCGGATGCCAGAAGAAGGACGTGTCGCATGCCAGGCGGCGAGCACCATCAACACTCCGCCGACCCAACCCAGCATCGACAGATGCTCGCCGAGCAGACCCACGCCGGCCAGGACCCCAAACAGAGGCTCCGTCCCCATCAGCAGCGACACCCTGCTGGGGCTCGTGCGCGAGGCGGCATAGTTCTGCGCAAAAAAGGCAAACACGGTGCAGAACAGCACCAGAAACATCATGCCGCCCCAGAATTCAGGCGCCCAAGGCATCGACACCCAACGCGACCTCTGCCAGGCCAGCATGATGACCATCAGTCCCGATGCGACCACGCCAGATTGCAAGGCCGTCAACGTCAGCGCCGGCAAAGTATGTCGTGCCGCGAGGCGCTTGGTCTGGGTCACCATCAGCGCCCTCAAGAGAGCGGCGAGAAGAATCAGTGCATCTCCCCATCCTGGCCGCCCCATGACCGAACTTGCCGACAGCAATCCCGCCCCGGCGAGCGAGAGCCCCACGGCCTGCCACACGCGCAAGGACGGCGCCTGCCCCAATAGCCACCACTCGACCAAGGGCGTCAACGCAACGCAAAGGCTGATCAGCAGAGCCGCGTTTGCCGCGGTCGTCAAGGTGACCCCATAGGTCTCGCAGAGAAACACAGCCAGCAGATTGAGCCCCAGTGTCGAACCGACGGCCAACCCCGCTCGCCACTGCGCAGTGAACAAAGGGCGTAAAGCCGGCGAGAGAATCAAGAAGGTCAAACCAAATCGCAGGGTCAGAAGTTCCAGAACCGGCAATTGCTGCGCCAAGCCTTTGGTCACGGCATAGCTCCCGCCCCAAACAGCCGCCACAAGAAGAAGCAGGACTTCAGGCACCCCTGGGTTGAGGACGGGCAGCGCGGCCTTCGGGCTGGGGCGCTTGATGGGCGGTGGTGTCATGTAGGGCCTGCATATGATGTCGTGCCACCCATTGTTGATGGCGCGTTGCAGTCGAACCAGACCGCCCAACGGAACAGGACTCTTGCGTCGTGAGAACAAATGCCTTTCTAAGCGTGCTGCCCGAAATGGTGACGTTCCTGCGCGTGTCGGAACTGGGCAGTTTTTCTGCAGCCGCGCGGCAACTCGGCACGACGCCTTCGGCGGTAAGCCGCCAGGTGTCCCGGCTTGAGAAGAGGCTCGGCATCCAACTGATCCAGCGCACAACACGCCAACTTCGCCTGACCCGTGCAGGGGAAGCCGCATTCGCCCGATGCAGTGAGCTGGCTGCGGCAGCGCAGGCAGTGCTGCAAGTGCCGCATGAAGTGACCAGCGCACCGCGCGGTCAACTGAGTCTCAGTGCACCAACGGCCTTCGCGCGACATGTGCTGCATCCCCTGCTGATGCAATTTTTGGCGCTGTGGCCCCAGGTCGACCTGCACCTGATCGCGACCGACCGGGACATCGACCCCATTCGCGATGGCGTCGATCTGATGATTCGCATCACGCGTCATCCACCCGAAGGTCTCTCCGCCCGCGAGCTGATGTCGATCCGGCAGATTCTGTGCGCCTCGCCGAGGTATCTTGCCGCACATCCGACCATCGAGCATCCCGCAGATCTTTCCACGCACAGCTGCCTCTGCTTGGGGGAAGATGCGCACGATAGACGTTGGAGGTTCAGGCAAGGCGACATCGAGTCCGAAGTCACGGTGCAGGGCCGCTATGACGTCAATCACAGCGCCCTACGCCTTGATGCCATGTTGGCGGGCCTGGGACTCTGCACCCTACCTGACTATGTGGCGAAACCGGCGCTTCTCCAGGGCGCCGCGGTGCAAGTCTTGCCAGACTGGGATTTCCTGGGCAACTATGGGGGACGTGCCTATGCGCTCTATCCGCCAACCCGTTTTGTTCCGCCAGCTCTGCGAGCGCTGATCGACCATCTCGTTGCATCGATGGCGTGACCATGAAAAACGCCCCGAGGATGGGGCGTTTTTACTACTAAGAACCAGCGCGCATCAGGTGAACTTGCGCGTGGCCATGAAGCGGTCGAACTCGTTGTCCGCGAAGCGGAACCAGAGAATGTCGTCGTTGCGGAACTTGTACCAGTCGGTGTAGACCTTCTTCCAGTTGGGATTGCTGGCCGAGAGTTCGTTGTAAATCTCGTTGGACGCTTTGAAGGCCGCCTCCATCACGTCCTTCGGGAAGCCCTGCAGCTTGGCGCCCTTGCCCACAAGTTCCTTGAGCGCCGGCGGGTTCTTGGCGTCGTACATGGCCTGCATATTGATGTGCGCGTGCGATGCGGCAATCTCGACGATAGCCTTGTACTCCGGCGAAAGGGCGTTGTAGGCCTTCTGGTTGACGAACAGATCGAGTTCGGGGCCGCCTTCCCACCAGCCCGGATACAGATAGTTCTTCGCCACTTTGTAGAAGCCCAGCTTCAGATCGTCATAAGGACCGATCCACTCGGCCGCGTCGATGGTGCCCTTCTCCAGCGAGGGGTAGATATCGCCGCCGGGAATGTTCTGAGGCACCACGCCGATGCGCTCCATCACCTTACCGGCGAAACCGCCGATGCGCATCTTCAGGCCCTTCATGTCGGCCAGGCTCTTGATCGGTTTGCGGAACCAGCCGCCCATCTGCGCCCCGGTGTTGCCCATGGGGAAGCTGATGATGTTGTAGTTCGCATAGAACTCGCGCATGAGCTTGAGGCCATTGCCCTGATACATCCAGGCGCTCATCTGGCGGGAGTTCATGCCGAAGGGTACGGCGCAGCCCAGCGCGAAGGTCGGGTCCTTGCCGAAGAAGTAGTACGGCGCGGTGTGGCAGCACTCCACCGTGCCTTGCTGCACGGCATCGACCACGCCGAACGGCGGAACGAGTTCGCCGCCGGCGTGCACACTGATCTCGAACTTGCCGCCCGACGCTTCCTTGACCTTCTGGGCGAAGATGTTGGCCGCACCGAAGATGGTGTCGAGTGAGTTGGGGAAGCTCGAGGCCAGGCGCCAACGCACCGCCTGCTGAGCCATGACGACGGCCGGGGCGGTACCTGCGGCCAGAATACCGGCGAGGCCGGCGTGTTTGACGAATGAACGGCGTTCCATGGGGTCTCCTAGTAAATAAGTCACTCTTGATACAGATGATTCATTTCATATCAAGATGAATCAAATTGTATTGATCCCGTCCAAGGACTCGTAAAAAAGCCCGCCTGAGCGGGCTTGTGAACGCGATACACCTCTGCCTCAGGTGAGCTTGCGCGTGGACATGAAGCGGTCGAATTCATTCTCGGCAAAGCGGAACCAGAGGATCTCGTCGTTGCGGAACTTGACCCAGTCGGTGTAGACCTTGCGCCAGTGCGGGTTGCTCGAAGACAGCTCGTTGTAGACGTCATTGGCCGCCTTGTACGCCGCCTCCATCACGTCCTTGGGGAAGCCCTGTAGCTTGGCGCCCTTGCCCACCAGTTCCTTGAGCGCCGGAGGGTTTTTGGCGTCATAGGCGGCCTGCATATTGACGTGGGCGTAGGCCGTCGCGGCATCGACGGCCGCCTTGTAGTCGGCCGGCAGGGCGTTGTAGGCCTTCTGGTTGACATAGAGGTCAAGCTCAAGGCCGCCTTCCCACCAGCCCGGATAAAGATAGTTCTTCGCCACCTTGTAGAAACCCAGCTTCAGATCGTCATAAGGACCTATCCACTCCGCGGCGTCGATGGTGCCCTTCTCCAGCGAGGGGTAGATATCGCCGCCGGGAATGTTCTGCGGCACCACGCCGATGCGCTCGATCACCTTGCCGGCAAAACCGCCGATGCGCATCTTCAGGCCCTTCATGTCGGCCAGGCTCTTGATGGGCTTGCGGAACCAGCCGCCCATCTGCGCCCCGGTGTTGCCGCACGGGAAGTTGATGAAGTTGTATTGGCTGTAAAACTCGCGCATGAGCTTGAGGCCGTTGCCCTGGAACATCCACGCCGTCATCTGGCGCGAGTTGAAACCGAACGGCACGGTGCCGCCCAGCGCGAAGGTCGGGTCTTTGCCGAAGAAGTAGTACGGCGCGGTGTGGCAGCACTCCACCGTGCCTTGCTGCACGGCATCGACCACGCCGAACGCAGGCACCAGTTCACCGGCGGCGTGCACCGAGATGTCGAACTTGCCGTTGGTCAGTTCCTTGACCTTTTGTGCGAACACGTTGGCCGCGCCATAGATCGTGTCGAGCGAGTTGGGAAAGCTGGAGGCCAGGCGCCAGCGCACCGCCTGCTGGGCCATGACGGCCGGCGCGGAACCGGCGGCAAGAATACCGGCAAGGCCGGCGTGTTTGACGAACGAACGACGTTCCATGGAGTCTCCGAAAAGGAAAGTGAAAGGTACCGGGCTGTGATTTCTTGTACAGCGCGAAGCTGCTGACCCGATGGATAGATCGTAACTTCTGTAACTATCCGCATCCTTACGGGTAAGCGCGAACGATTCCTGACCTCGGCGTAAAGCTGCTTTGCCTTGGAGACATCCATTTGCGCAGAGCACAGACCACGAAAAAGCCGCCCGAAGGCGGCCTCGCATCTGCGGCGCAGAACGATCAGCCCGCGCCACCCACGGTCATCTCTTCGATCAGCACGGAGCCCGTGGTCTTGCTGCCGTAGGTGTGGGTGTCGGCGCCGACGGCGACCACCTGACGCATCATGTCGCGCAGATTGCCCGCGATGGTGATCTCCTGAACCGGGTAACGGATCTTGCCGCCCTCCACCCAGAACCCCATGACCCCACGCGAATAGTCGCCGGTGACGTAGTTGACGCCATGACCCATGAGCTCGATGGCGAACAGCCCGGTACCGAGCTTGCGCAGCATGGCGGGCAAATCATCCTTGGGCTGGGTGAGTCGGCTCTGCAGGCGCAGGTTGTGAGCGCCACCGGCATTGCCCGTGGTCTGCATGCCCAGCTTGCGTGCGGAGTAGGTGCCCAGCAGATAGCCCTGCACCACGCCGCCTTCCACCAAGGTGCGCTTGGCGGTCGCCACGCCTTCGCTGTCGAACGGGGCACTGCCACGACGCTTGGGCAGGGTTGGATCTTCGATCAGATCAATGTGGTCGGCCCAGACCTGCTGTCCCATGCTGCCCTGCAGAAACGAGGATTTGCGATACAGCGCCCCGCCGCTGATGGCATGAGTGAAGCTGCCGATCAGGCCCGAGGCCAGAGGGGACTCGAACAGCACCGGGCACTTGCGCGTCGAGAGCTTGCGTGCTTTCAGGCGCGACAAGGCCCGCTCGGCGGCATAGCGACCCACGGCCTCGGGCGTGGCCAGATCGGCAGGGTCGCATTCAGAAGTCCACCAATAATCGCGCTGCATGTCGTCGCCGCTGCCGGCGATCGGCGCGCACGACAGGCTGTGCGAGGACGAGGCGTAGCCGTCGCAGAAACTGCGGCTGTTGGCCAGCACGAAGTGCGATTCCTGCGCCGAGACGCTGGCGCCCTCGCTGTTGCGAATGCGCGGGTCGACGGCAAAAGCGGCCCGCTCGGCACGCAAGGCCAGCTTGGCTGCGGCCTGCGGGGTGAGATCCCAGGGGTAATAGAGGTCCAGGTTTGATGCGGTGCGGCCGATGGCCAGTTGCTCGGCTTCGGGCAGTCCGGCGCAATCATCCTCGGCGGTATAGCGGGCGATATCGAAAGCTGCCTGAGCGGTGCGAGCGATGGCCTCGGCGGAAAAATCGGAGGTGCTGGCATGGCCGCGACGCTGGCCGTCGTACACGGTGATGGACAGACTCTTGTCGCGGTTGTGCTCCACGTTCTCGGTCTGGCCGTTGCGCACGCCGACCGACATGCCTTGGCCCTCGGACACTTCGATCTGCGCATCCGAGGCTCCGGCTTTGCGCGCCAGATCGAGAGCCTGCTGGGCGAGATCCTGAAATTGTGCTTTGCTGTAGGCGAAACGTCCCACGATATGGCATTCCTTTTTAGCGGCCCGGCGCGCTATCCGGGATGGACAGGCGACCAGAGCGCGCATCAACCCGGCAGATAATAAGAGCCATGAAATTCCCGCATCGCCCCATCGACTCTACCGAAGAGCAAACCGATGACCGCCCGCCGAGCAAAAGCCAGGTCAAGCGCGACATGCTCGCGCTGCAGGAGTTGGGTGAGCAGCTCATCGCCCTGCCCTCGCACACCATTCGCCAATCCGACCTGCCCGACGCCTTGCGCGAAGCCGTGCTCGAAGCCCAGCGCATCACCGCCCACGGCGCGCGCAAGCGGCAGACGCTTTACGTCGGCAAACTGATGCGCACTGCCGATGCCGACGCGGTGCGCGCCTTCCTCGCCGCCGCGCGCCAGGACGACCGCGCCAGCGTGGCCCGCATGCACGCGCTGGAACGCTGGCGCGACACCCTGCTGGCCGACGACGACGCGCAAACCGCCTTCCTCGCCAAATTCCCCGGCACCGACGCCCAGCAACTGCGCCAGCTCGTGCGCGGCGCCCGCGCCGAAATCGGTACAGACAAACCGCCGCGGCTGACCCGCCAGTTGTTCCAGTTCGTCAAGGCGGCCATCGCCGCCCACGATACCCCTAGCCACCCTGCAGACGATGAACCTCTCCCCAGCTTCTGAACCCCTCGTCCAGGCCGATGCACTGCGCATCGGCATCGTCTCCATCAGCGACCGCGCCAGCAGCGGCATCTACGAAGACAAAGGTCTGCCCGCGCTGCGCGAATGGCTCAGCCGCGCGCTGCGCAACCCCATCACCTGGGAAGAGCGGCTGATTCCCGACGACCGTCTGCAAATCGCCTCCACCCTGGTCGACCTGGTGGACACGCAGCATTGCGATCTGGTGCTGACCACCGGCGGCACCGGCCCCGCGCCGCGCGACGTCACCCCCGAGGCGACGCTCGACGTCGCCGACCGCGAAATGCCGGGCTTCGGCGAGCAGATGCGCCGCATCAGCCTGCACTTCGTGCCCACCGCCATCCTGTCGCGGCAGACCGCGGTCATTCGCGGACGCACCCTCATCATCAACCTGCCGGGACAGCCCAAATCCATCGCTGAAACCCTCGAAGGCGTGCGCGATGCTGAAGGGGCCCAAGTCGTGCCAGGGCTGTTCGCCGCAGTGCCTTACTGCGTCGACTTGATCGGCGGCCCCTACATGGAGACCGACCCCGCCGTCTGCGTGGCCTTCCGTCCGAAGTCGGCGCAGCGCCCGCCCAGCACGGCGGGCTGATTCTGCCGCATCGCAACCGGGATGCAGCGCACCCGGTGTCCTTGCGTTATGCTCGAAATGCACAACGACAGGAGACCTCCATGCACTCACTGAAATTCGCCCGCCATACCCTGACCGCCTTGGTTCTTACCGCGGCTTGCGTTGGTACCGCAGCACAAGCCGAAACCCTGACCGTCTTTGCCGCCGGCACGCTGGGCAAGACCTTCACCACCCTGGCGCGCGGCTTCGAAAAGCTGCACCCGGGGGTGACGGTGCAACCGCAGTTCGGCGGCAGCGTCAAAATGGTCAAGCAGGTCACCGTGCTGCATCAACCGGCCGATGTGGTCGCCGTGGCCGACTACTCGGTCATTCCCAAATACATGTTCAAGGGGGATGAGGGCGGAAAACCTGTGGCGGATTGGTCCATCGGTTTCCTGGGTAACGCCATCACTTTCATCTACACCCCCAAGAGCCGCGGTGCCAAGGACATCAACGCCGACAACTGGTGGAAAGTGCTGTCCGCACCTGGGGTGCAGATCGGGCGCTCCAACCCCGACACCGATCCCTCGGGCTACCAGACCCTGCAGATGCTCGATCTGGCCAGCAAGTATTACAAGCAACCCGACCTCGAAGCCAAGGTGCTCGCCAACTCGCCGCAGAGCAATATGCGCGATACCGAAACCGACCTGATCTCGGCGCTCGAACTCGGGCAGATCGACTACCTGGCCATCTACCGCTCGGATGCCGTGCAGCACCACATGGAGTCGCTCGACCTGCCGCCGCAGATCAACCTCAGCGACCCGAAGTACGACGCCGACTACGCCCGCGCCACCGCCCAGACCAAGAACGGCACCCTGACCGGCCGCCCGATCATCTACGCGCTGACCATTCCCAACTCAGCCCCCCACCCCAAGCTGGCGCAGGAGTTCATCGCCTATGTGCTCGGCCCCGAGGGACAAAAGGTGATTGCGGCCAACGGCTTCATTCCCCTGAAACAGCCCTACGCCATGCACCGCGACAAGGTTCCCGCCGACCTGCGCAAACTCACCGTGGCGTGGCCACAATGAGCCCACCCCGAGAGCCTGCGCTGCGCTTGGCTCCCCCCTCAAGGGGCCAGCCTCCCTTGGGGCGGCCCGGCGGGAGGCTGATGAGCCCACCCCGAGAGCCTGCGCTGCGCTTGGCTCCCCCCTCAAGGGGCCAGCCTCCCTTGGAGCGGCCCGGCGGGAGGCTGATGAGCCCACCCCGAGAGCCGACGCTGAGCGCGGCGTTTTTGTAGACGCGGCATGCGGCGCGGTTCGTTGAGCCCGATGTTCTGGGCGTTCTGGTTGATGGGGGCCACCCTTCTGGCCTTCATCGCCCTGCCGCTGCTCGCGCTGCTGCTGCACCCCACGCTGGCCGATCTCAGGCAGGTGGCGGCCATGGCTGATGTGCGCAGCGCCATTGCCCTGAGCCTGGCGGCGGCGTTCTCCAGCACGGTACTGGCGGCGCTGTTCGCGGTGCCGCTGGCCTATGTGCTGGCGCGGCAGCACTTTCGAGGCAAGAGCGCGGTGGAGGCTTTGGTCGATCTGCCGCTGACCATGCCGCACACCATCGCCGGTATTGCGCTGCTGCTGGTGTTCAGCCGCAGCGGCTGGCTGGGGGGGCCGCTGGCGCACATCGGCCTGGAATTCTGGGGCACTTTTGCCGGCATCGTGCTGGCGATGAGCTACGTCGGACTGCCCTATGCGGTGAATGCCGCCCGCGCGGGTTTCGAGGCCGTCGATCCGCAGATCGAGCGCGCCGCGCGCATTCAGGGCGCTACACCCTGGGCGGTGTTTCGTGCCGTCACCCTGCCGCTGGCCCGCCCGGGCATCGCCACGGGTCTGACGCTGTGCTTCGCCCGCGCCATCGGCGAGTTCGCCGCGGTGGTGCTGCTGGCTTATTACCCGATGACGGCGCCGATCCGCATCTACGACCTGTTCCTGCAGTCAGGACTGCGGCAGTCGGTGGCAGCCTCGGTGCTGTTCCTGCTGGTGGTCATGGCCTTGTTTTGGGGGATGCGGCTGCTCGGCACACGTCGAGCGCCGCAGGCGACGTGGCCGCGTTGACACACCCTGCCGCTACGGCGTTTGCAGCGCGGTCGCGGCCCGGCGCCGCCGACCTCGTGCTGCGTGGACTGCAATGGGGCGTGGGAGCATGGCGATCCAGCCCGGCCGATCTGCATCTGGCGGAGGGACAAACCCTGGCGCTGCTCGGCCACAACGGTGCAGGCAAGAGCGCCCTGCTCGACACCCTGGCCGGCTTCCTGCCCGCACGCGCCGGCAGCCTGCATCTGGGCGGGCGCGAGCTGACCCATCTGCCTCCGGAGCAGCGTCGCATCGGCTATATGTTCCAGCGCGATGCGCTGTTTCCGCACTGGACGGTGCGGCGCAATCTGCGTTTCGGCCGCGGTGCGCAGGCGCCGCTCGACGCCCTGATCGACGCCCTGGACATCGGCCCCTGGCTGGATCTGCTGCCGGGCCAGCTCAGCGGCGGCCAGCGGCAGCGCGTGGCGCTGGCGCGCGCGCTGGTGGGGGCGCCCGATCTGCTGCTGCTCGACGAACCGTTTTCCGCCATCGACCCCGAATCGCGCCCCGCGCTGCGCCTCACCGTGGCCGAGCTGCTGCGCCAGCGTGGTCGTCCCACCGTGCTGGTGACGCACGATCCCACAGATGCCCGACTGCTGGGCGATCAGGTGGGTGTGCTCGACAACGGCCGCCTGCTGCAGACCGGCCTTGCACAAACCGTGTTCGAGCGACCGGCGGATCTGCGCACCGCCCGACTCACTGGGGTGGACAACCTCTGGCCACTTGAACTGCTAGAACCCGCCGACGCAGCACCGGCCGACATGCTACGCCTGGGTCTGAACGGCCAGACCGTGCTGGTCTTGCCAGGTCGGGCGAGCGCGCCGCCGAATGCGCTGGCCGCGCGTCGCTGCACCGTGGCGGTACGGGCCGAGCATCTGCAGGCACTGCGAGCCGACACGCCACCGCAGGACGACGCCATCGATCTCGATGCGGAGCTGATCGACGCCCGCTGCGAAGGGGCGCTGTGGCGGTTGCGTTGCGTCTTGCGCTGCGGCCTGCAGGCGCAGGCGTTCGCCCTGCCTGCGGCCTGGCGCTCCCTGGACGTGCGCGCTGGCGATGCCCTGTTGCTGCGCCTGCGCCCGCAGGACTTGCATTTGCTGCCTTGATCAGGGCCGCGCTGAAGCCTATTGCGGCATTTTCGCCGGCGCCACGCAGACACGGTTTCGGCCCTGCCGCTTGGCCTGCAGCAAGGCCTGGTCGGCCGCGCGCACCAGTTCGGCTGCGTTGACATAACCGGCCACGCCCACAGCCACGCCCACGCTGACCGACATCGGCGGCAGATCGTCCTGCGGCGCAGCGATGGCGGTGCGAATGCGCTCGGCCACGCTCACAGCAGCGGCCTGCTCGGTCTGCGGGCAGAACATCACAAACTCCTCGCCGCCGACGCGGGCGACGAAATCCATGCCGCGCGACTGCTGCCGCAGCACCCGCCCCACGGCGCGCAGCGCCTGATCGCCGACGTCGTGACCGAAGCGGTCGTTGATGATCTTGAAATCGTCCAGGTCGAACATCAGGCAGGCCAGCGACAACCGGTCGCTGACGGCCTGGGCGAAGGCGGTGGGCAGAAAGGCGTCGAGCGCGCGGCGGTTGCCCAGTCCGGTCAGCTCGTCGGTGCCGGCGGCCTGCATCAGCTCGGCGTTGCGCTGCTCCAGGCTGCGCTGGGTGCGCAGGCTGTGCATGCGTTCGGCTTCGGCCGCGGCGAGCACGCGCGTGGCACGCGCACCGGTCTGAACCTTGGCGGCCAGCAACTGCGAAGACACGGGGGCGAACAGCACGTCATTGGCCCCGGCATCGAGAGCGCTGAGCACGCCCTTCTGTTCGGTCTCGCGTGACAGCGCCAGCACATACACCCGCGGCCCCTTTTCCCGCCGCAGACGGCGACACAGTGCGGCCACGCCCTCGGCATCGGCCCAGTCGAGCACGATGACTCGCGGCCCTTCGACTTGCAGAATGGCCTGCGCCGCCTCGGCGTCTTCGCATTCCATCACCCCGTGCCCCTCGGCCTCCAGCACCCGGCGCACGCTGCCCCGCAATTCGGCGTCGGGCGACACGATGAGCAACTGCTCGGCCAAGGTGTCGATCTGCAGCGGCGGCGACGACAGGGCGCGACGCAGCCGATCGAACTCGGCGTCGATCTCTTTGGCATCAAGCGTCATGTCGAACACCGAGGCCATGCTCGCCATGTCCTGCGCGGCACTGGCCAGCATGGATTGCAGATCATCCTCGCCGAGTTCGAGGTGCTCGGCCAGGCGCCGCATTGCCGGGATGTCGGACGCCGCGTCCTCGGTACGAAGTTCCAGCGCGCGGCTCAGCGCCACGCATTCGGCCAGCCGGGCTTCGCGCCCCTGCTGCTGCGGCTCGTGCGCGGGCCGCGCGCGTGCCGCCTGCGCGAGCACCAGCGGAAAGCCCCAGTGGTGCAGCAGCACGGCACTGGCGTCATCCTGGTTGAAACCGTTGCGCTCGCGCTGCCAATCGCGCAGCGCCTGGGCGTCGACAGTCTCGGCAGGCGCGACCGCCTCGGCTCCCAAGCTGACCGCCATGGCGAGCAGACCCACGTCCGACAGCAGGCCCAGGCTGAACGCCTCGGCGCTGGGCATCTTGCCCACGCGCTGCGACAGATACTGAAACACCAGACCGCGCTGGATGGATGTCATCCAGAAACGCCGCAGATCGAAACCTTCCACCGAAGAGGCGCGGCTGGCCTGCATCAGCGACATGGCAATCGCCAGCCGAGCCAGCCCGCCGGTGCCGATGCGCAGCACCGCTTCCTCGATGGCGACGGCCGGTCGCATCCCGGCAAAAATGGCCGAATTGGCCAGCTGGATCATGCGCGCCACCAGCGCCGGATCTTTGCGGGCGATGTTGGCAATGTCGCGCATCCCCAGGTCGCGCCGGTCGAGCGCCCGCATCAGCTCGAGCGCGACTACGCTGGGCGAAGGCAGCGGGCGCTCCGCCGAGGTCAGGGTGTGGAGGATGGAGTCGTCAGGAAGCGCAGCGGCCTGCATAAGGGTGTCGTCGTCTAGCAATGACGGAGCATGTTACTGACATAACGACACAAAATCTGCCGGATCAAGCCCGGCGTTGCCCGCCCATTACAGCCGTTGGGCAGGGCTCTCCCCCGCGCCGACGCCCGCGCCGCCCCTCAGCGATTCACTGCCTGCATCCCCGCCTCAGGGTAGCGCTCGCCGATGGCCGCGCCGGGTGGCACCGCCTGATGAATGCGGATGAGGTCGGCCGTGCTCAGCCGCACCCGCAGCGCGCCGACGTTTTCCTCCAGATAGCGACGCCGCTTGGTGCCCGGAATGGCGATCACATCGTCGCCCTGAGCCAGCAGCCACGCGAGCGCGAACTGCGCCGGCGTGCAGTTCTTCGCTTCGGCCATGTGCCGCACCGTCTCGGCCAGACGCAGATTGCGCGCGAACGTGTCGGGCTGGAATCGCGGCGAGCGGCGGCGCCAGTCGTCCTCGGGCAGATCGTCGAGCGACTGGATCTGCGACGTGAGAAAGCCGCGCCCCAGCGGGCTGTAAGCGACGAAGGCCACACCCAGCTCGCGCACGGTGTCGAGCAACTCGCCCTCGGGATCGCGCGACCACAGCGAATACTCCGATTGCAGCGCCGAGATCGGATGCACGGCATGCGCCCGCCGCAGCGTCGCAGGCGCCGCTTCGGACAGGCCCAGATACCGCACCTTGCCCGCGCGCACCAGATCGGCCATGGCGCCCACGGTCTCCTCGATCGGCACGTTCGGATCGACCCGGTGCTGGTAATACAGATCGATGACGTCCACGCCCAGACGCTTCAGGCTGGCCTCGCAGCATGCACGCACATACTCCGGGCGACCGTTCACACCCAGAAACTCGCCATTCGGCCCACGCATATTGCCGAATTTGGTCGCCAGAAACACGGCATCTCGGCGTCCGACAATGGCGCGGCCGATTAACGCTTCGTTACGCCCCACGCCGTACATATCGGCGGTATCGAGCAAATTCACGCCGAGATCGAGTGCGCGGTGAATGGTGGCGATCGATTCGGCGTCGTCGCCCTGCCCGTAAAACTCGGACATTCCCATGCATCCCAGACCGAGAGCCGAGACATCCGGCCCGTCAGCGCCCAATTGTCGGTACTGCATTGCTGTTTCTCCTGCTTCGCCCGCCTCAACCGCGGGCATCGAGTCTTAGCCTATCGGTTCATGCTCGGATGCGGTGTTACCGGCGGTAAACCGGAAAAAGTTCACGCAACCGTCTGTTTCCGAGAGCATCCTCACGCTGACGAGCGGTGTGCGCTTCCTAAAATCGGCCGCACTCATCCCAAACGTCCCACCTGTCCATGACCGCGCCTACCCTGCAGCAGAACAACCTCGCCGATCTGTTCGAACTTGCGCCGGTCTCGTTGTGGGTGGAAGACTTCAGCGCCCTGCGAGAACTGTTCGACCAGTGGCGTGCCCAGGGCGTCAGCGATCTGCGGGCCTGGCTGCAGGACAGGCCCGAACGCGTGGCCGAGTGCGCTGCGCGCATCAAGGTGTTGCAGGTCAACCGCCGCACCCTCGAGCTGTTCGAGGCGCGCGATCTGGAGCATCTCGAGGCCAACCTCGACCGTGTGTTCCGCGACGACATGCACCGCGAACATCTGGAAGAACTGCTGCAGCTCTGGAACGGCGCCACCCGCTACAGCAGCCAGACGGTCAATTACACCTTGAGCGGTCGGCGCCTCGATGTCCAGCTCAACGCCCACGTTCTGCCGGGCCATGAAGCCAGCTGGAGCCGGGTGCTGTTCGCCATCGAGGACGTCTCCGACCGCCTTCGCGCCGAGCGCCAACTGCACTCGAGCGAACAATACGCGCGCGGCCTCTTCAAGCATTCGCCCGTATCGCTGTGGGTCGAAGACTTCAGCGCGGTGCGCCAACTGCTGGAGCTGTTGCGCGCGCAGGGCATTACTGACTTCACCACCTTTCTGCGCGTGCACCCCGAATTCATCGACCGTTGCATGCAGGAAATCCGCGTGCTCGACGTCAACCAGCAAACCCTCGATCTGGTGGGCGCCTCCGACCGGGCGCACCTGCTGCGCAACCTGCAGCACATTTTTCGCGACGACATGCGGGTGCATTTCGCCGACCAGCTCATCGACCTGTGGCACGGCAGGCTTACGCAGCAGCGCGAGATCATCAACTACCACCTGAACGGCCAGACCATCCATGCCCACATGCAGTTCGCCGTCATGCCCGGACACACCGACGACTGGGCCATGGTGCTGGTCTCGCTCACCGACATCACCGCGCGAAAAAAAGCCGAGGCCTACCTCGAATATCTTGGGACGCACGACGTGCTCACCGGCCTGCGCAACCGCACTTTCTTCGCCGACGAAATCAACCGCCTGGAACGCAAGGACGCCTGGCCCGTGAGCGTGCTCATGCTCGACCTCAACAGCCTCAAAGCAGTCAACGACGAGCTCGGCCACGCAGCAGGCGACGCCCTGCTGCGTCGGGCTGGCGAAGTACTCTCCAAGTTGGTGGAAAAGCCGCAGGTCGCCGCCCGCGTGGGCGGCGATGAGTTCGTGCTGCTCCTGCCCGACCTCGACGTCGCCGCCACCCGCGCTTTAAGCCAGCGTCTGCTCGAGCTCGTGGAACTGAACAACCAGTTCTATCAAACGCCCCGGCTCAGTTTCTCCATGGGCGTGGCCACCCGCATGGCGGGCGAGCGCCTGGAAACCACCATCAACCGCGCCGATCAGCAGATGTACGCCGCGAAACGGTCGTTCTACGACCAGACCGACTTCAACCGGCGGCAGGGTTGAAGCGCTGACGGACCGCATTCAACGACCCGCCAGCATCGGGAAACGGTCAGCGGCGCGTCCGGCCGGTCATCGCGATCATCTCGCGCGCCTCCTCCGGCTCGGGCAGGCCGCTGGCCACGGCCAGGGCCATGATGGCGATGCTGATGATGACCACCACCACCATGCCCTGATAGAAGGTCAGCAGGCCCGTGCCGCCGATGAGATCCTTCGGGCCGAGGTAAGTCACCAGCCACATGGCAAGGAAGTAGGGCGCCAGCCACCATGCGCCTTTCCATTGCAGGTGGCTGAGCTTGCCGCCGTGGGTGATCGCCTGACCGATGACGAACAGCACGAAGATCACCGCCAGACCGCCGAACAGGAAGTTGTCGGTGCCGGCGCCCGACCAGTAGATGATGAAGTTCGACACGATGAACGCCAGCGGCGCCCACAGCCCGGCGCCTTTGAGGGTGTAGGGGCGCGGATAGGTACCCAGTGGCAGGCTGCGGCGCAGGGTCATCAGCGCCACGGGGCCGATGCCATAGCCCAGCACCGTGGCCGAGGAGATGAAGGTCACGATCTTCTGCCACGACGGGAAGGGCAGGAAGAACAGTATGCCCACGATCCAGGTGATCCACAACCCGGTGGACGGTGCGCCGTTTTTATTCAGCTTGGCGAACCAGGGCGTGGACAGGCCGTCCTTGCCCGTGGCGTAGACCACCCGCGCGGTGGTGCCGCCGTACACCAGACCGGTGCCCGCAGGCGACACCACCGCGTCGATGTAGAGCAGGATGGCCAGCCAGCTCATGCCCAGAATCACCGCCAATCCGGCGAACGGGCCGGAGACGCCGGTGAAGTGCAGTTTGTCCCAACCCTGGGCGATGTCAGCCGGGCTCACGGCGCCGATCAGCGCCACTTCCAGCATGATGAAAATCGCCCCGGCGATGAGCACCGAGCCGATGATGGCGATGGGCACATCACGCTGCGGGTTGGTGGCCTCGCCAGACAGTTCGATGGCCTGGCGGAAACCGAGATAGCTGAACACGATGCCCGAGGTGGCGATCGCCGCGATGGTGCCCTTGGCGCCGAACGGCGCGAAACCCTGCGAGGTGAAGTTGCCGACGTGGAACGACGCCAGCATCAGCGCCACGATGGACAGCACCGGAATGATGAGCTTCCAGATCATCAGGGTGTTGCCCAGGCGCAGCAGAGCGCGCACGCCCCAGGCGTTGATGAGAATGAACAGGCCCAGCAGCGCCACGCTGACGGCCATGCCCGTATCGGTGAGCAGCGAGGTCTTGGTATCGACCAGGCCGGGAAGGTAGTTGTTGGCGTAGGTCACCACCGCCAGCACTTCCGCCGGGGCCACGGTGACGTAGCCGAGAAACACCACCCAGCTCACCACCGCCGCGGCCAGATGGCCGTGGCTGAGTTTGGGAAAGGTGATCACCGCCCCCATGCCCGGAAACGAACTGGTGAGCTCGGCATTGACGAAGGCCAGCACCAGAATGGCCGCGCCGCCGATGGCCCAGGACAGGATGCTCGCCGGCCCCGCCTGCGTGGCGGCCGTCAGCGGCGCAAACAGCCAGCCCGAGCCGATGATGGCCGTGAGGCTGGCAAACAGCAGGCTCCAGATGCCTGCGGCCTTCCGGATATTTTTGCCCTGCGATGCAGGTGCCGGCATGTCGCCTAGATGAACGCTTGCCATGGCTGTCTCCTTTTTTTCATGGTTGATGCTCCACTTTTTAGGCCGATGCTCGGCGCAATGCCGTTTGAAAACGTAACGGTCACGGCCCTGCGAAACATCTCATTGCCGATGCTGCCCCTACCTGCTAGCTCGTCTGCGGCGATTCGCTATCCTTTCCCCATGAACAAGCAACGCCTCTTGCGCCACCGGCGCAGCCATCTCACCGAACGCAACTTTCCCAGCGCGGGAGAAGATGCTGCCATCGTCGCCGTCGAGCCCTCGCCATACGACCAGCCGGGCAGCAGCTACAAGCTGGCGTTCACCGATACCGAGTTCATCCTGCGCGAAGAGATGCGCGCAGTGCGCATGCAGCTCGAACTGCTCAAGCCCGAGCTGATCCAGACCGAGCACGGCATCGAATCGACCATCGTCATCTTCGGCAGCGCCCGCATCCTGCCGCGCGACGCGGCGCAGCAGCGTCTGGCCCAGGCAATCGCCAAGGGCGACGCGTTGGCGGTCACCCGCGCCCGCATGCAGGTCGAGATGTCGCACTACTACGAGGAGGCGCGACGCTTCGCCACCATCGTCACCCGCGCCACCTGCGAAGCCGATGCGCCGCTGGTGGTCGTCACCGGCGGTGGCCCCGGCATCATGGAAGCGGGCAACCGCGGCGCGGCCGAAGCCAACGGCAAGAGCGTGGGCCTGAACATCGTGCTGCAGCACGAGCAGCACCCCAACCCTTACATCACGCCGGAGCTGTGCTTCCAGTTCCACTATTTCGCGCTGCGCAAGATGCATTTCCTCATGCGCTCGGTGGCGCTGGTGTGCTTCCCCGGCGGCTTCGGCACGCTCGACGAACTGTTCGAGGTACTCACCCTCACCCAGGCGAGCAAGGTGCGCCGCCGCCCCATCCTGCTGTTCGGCGAGTCGTTCTGGCGCAAGCTGATCAACTTCGACTTCCTGGTGGAAACCGGCATGATCTCGCCGGAAGACGTGCATCTGTTTCACTTCGTCGAGACCGCCGAGCAGGCCTGGGACGTGCTGTCGCAGGCGTTCGAGCTGGAAGCAGCCAAGGAAGACACTGAAGCTGCAGAGTCTGAATGAACGCACCAAACCTCGTCCACCTCATCGGCGCGCCCACGGACATCGGCGCGGGTGATCGTGGGGCCTCCATGGGGCCCGAGGCGATGCGTGTGGCCGGCATCGACCGCGCCCTGCGCGGCCAGGGCCTCACGGTGCACGACACCGGCAACCTGGTCGGCCCGCACAATCCGTGGCAGCCCCCGGTGGCAGGCTATCGTCACCTGCCCGAGGTCATCGCCTGGAACACCGCGGTGCATCGGGCCGTGAGCGAGGCTCTGCGTGCCGATGCCCTGCCCTTGCTGCTGGGTGGTGATCATTGTCTGGCCATCGGCTCGCTCAGCGCGGTGGCGCAACATTGCCGCGCCAAGAGCCGCAAGCTGCGCGTGCTGTGGCTCGACGCGCATGCCGATTTCAACACCCATACCGTCACGCCCACCGGCAATATTCACGGCATGCCCGTGGCCTGTCTCTACGGCAACGGCCCACAGGCATTGACCGCGCTGGGCGGCCCCGCACCCCAGCTGCAGGCGGACTGCATCCGGCAGATCGGCATCCGCAGCGTCGACGCCGAGGAAAAGCGCCTGGTGCACGCCGCCGGGCTGGAAGTCTTCGACATGCGCTTCATCGACGAATACGGCATGCGCGAGGCGATGAACCAGGCGCTGGCCGGGCTCGATGCCGACACCCACCTGCATGTGAGCTTCGACGTCGATTTTCTCGATCCCGACATCGCCCCCGGCGTGGGCACCACGGTGCGCGGCGGCCCGACCTACCGCGAAGCGCAGTTGTGCATGGAAATGATCGCCGACACCGGGTTGCTGGCTTCGCTCGATGTGGTCGAACTCAATCCGGCCTTCGACGTGCGCAACCGCACCGCCGAAGTCGCGGTCGATCTGATCGAGAGCCTGTTCGGCAAATCGACGCTGATGCGCCGATAAATCAGCACCGTGGCGCTGCGACAATAGCGCCATGCCCTCGAAGTTCCCCACCGCCCTGGACGCTCTGCAGCATGTCTGGGGCTATACCGCTTTCCGCAGCTTGCAGGCCCAGGCCATCGACCATGTCGTTGCCGGTGGCGATGCCCTGGTGCTCATGCCCACGGGCGGCGGCAAATCGCTGTGTTTCCAGATTCCGGCGCTGCTGCGCGACGGCGTGGGCATCGTCGTCTCGCCGCTGATCGCGCTGATGCAGGACCAGGTGGCCGCGCTGCGCGAGCTGGGGCTGCGCGCCGCCTTCCTCAACTCCACGCTCGATGCCAGCGAGGCCCGCGCCGTGCAGCGCGCCGCGCACATGGGCGAGCTCGACCTGCTCTATATGGCGCCGGAGCGGCTGCTGAGCGACTCGGGTCTCGCCCTGCTGGCCGATCTGCGCATCGCCCTGTTCGCCATCGACGAAGCGCATTGCGTGTCGCAGTGGGGCCACGACTTCCGCCCGGAGTACGGCCAGCTCGCCATCCTGCGCGAGCGCTGGCCCGAGGTGCCGCGCGTGGCGCTGACAGCCACCGCCGACGAGCCCACACGGCGCGAGATCGTGCAACGTCTGCTGCATGACGGCACCGAGTTCGTCTCCAGTTTCGACCGCCCCAACATCCGCTACCGCGTGGTGGAAAAGCGCGACGGCCGCGCGCAGCTGCTGCAGTTCATCCGCACCGAGCATGCGCACGATTGCGGCGTGGTGTACTGCCTGTCGCGCAACACGGTGGAGGAAGTGGCCGAGATGCTGTCGGGCCACGGCCTGCGCGCCCTGCCCTATCACGCCGGTCTGCCCGCAGCCACGCGCGCAGCGCACCTGCGGCGTTTTCTCGACGAAGACGGCATCATCATGGTGGCCACCATCGCCTTCGGCATGGGCATCGACAAGCCCGACGTGCGTTTCGTCGCCCACCTCGACATGCCCAAGTCCATCGAAGGTTATTTTCAGGAAACCGGCCGCGCCGGGCGCGACGGCCTGCCCGCCACCGCGTGGATGGCCTACGGCCTGCAGGACGTGGTGCAGCAGCGCCGCCTGATCGAACTGTCCGACGCCGACGACGCGTACAAGCGCCTGTCCACCGCCAAGCTGGATTCCATGCTCGCGCTGGCCGAGGCCGCCGACTGCCGCCGCGTGCGCCTGCTGGCCTACTTCGGCGAGACCAGCACGCCCTGTGGCAACTGCGACAACTGCCTGAACCCGCCCCAACTCATCGACGCCACCGAAGCTGCGCAGAAGCTGCTCTCCACCATCTATCGCTGCCGCCAGGCCAGCGGCACCAGCTTTGCGGCCAGCCACATCATCGACGTGCTGCGCGGCAAGCGCACCGAAAAGACCGAACGGCACGGCCATCATGGCTTGTCCACCTTCGGCATCGGCGCCGACCTGAGCGAAACCGACTGGCGCCTGCTGCTGCGCCAGCTCGCCGCACAACGGCTGATCGAAGTGGACGCCGCGCATTTCAACGTGCTGCACCTCACCGAAGCCAGCCGGGTCGTGCTCAAGGGCCAGCAGCGCATCCACCTCAAGCACCGCGAACCCGGCAGCGAACGCAGACGGCGCAGCAGCAGCGGCAGCACCGCATCCACTGGCACACGCCTGGCCATGCAGGCCCTGTCGAGCGCCGACGCCGAACTGTTCGCTCACCTGCGCACCTGGCGCACCGCCACGGCCAAGGAGCACGGCGTGCCCGCCTATGTGGTGTTCCCCGACGCCACGCTGCAAGCCATCGCGCAGGCCCGCCCATACAGCCTGGAGGCCCTGCGCGGCATCCCCGGCGTGGGCGACAAAAAGCGCGACACCTACGGAGCAGCGTTGCTCGAGGTCATTGCTCAGCAGGCGTGACCTGCGCCGCGCCGCGTGTCTTCCACAGCGAGAACAGCACGCCCGCCGCCAGCAGCCCGAAGGTCACCGCCAGGCTGACGGCAGAAGGAACCTTGCCGATCAGCTCGGCGGCGATGATCTTGCCGCCGATGAACACCAGCACCAGCGCCAGCGCGTACTTCAGGTAGGCGAAACGGTGCAGGATGGCCGCCAGAGCGAAGTACAGCGCACGCAGGCCCAGAATGGCGAAGATATTGCTCGTGTAGACCACGAACGGGTCGGCAGTGACGGCGAACACCGCGGGCACGCTGTCCACCGCAAACACCAGGTCGGCCAGTTCCACCGCCACCAGCGCCATGAACAGCGGCGTAGCAAGGCGGCGCATGCGGCCGCTGGCGTCGGACTGCTTCACCCAGAACGCGTTGCCGTGCAGCCGGTCCGTCACCGGAACCACACGCCGGATCAGACGCAGCACCGGGTTGCGCATCGGGTCGGGCGCATGGTCGGCGGCCCACAGCATCTTGATGCCGGTGTAGATCAGGAAGGCCGCGAACAGGTAGAGAATCCAGTGAAACTGCTGCACCAGCGTGGCACCGGCGCCGATCAGCAGGGCACGCAGCACGATCACCCCCAGAATGCCCCAGAACAGCACCCGGTGCTGGTACTGCCTGGGCACGGCGAAGGCGGCGAACACCAGCGAGATCACGAACACGTTGTCCAGCGACAGGCTTTTTTCCACCGCGTAGGCGGTGAAATAGTCCATGCCCTGCTGCGGCCCCACCTGCCACCACAGCCATCCGCCGAACACCACGGCAACCGCGATATAGCCCGCCGACAGCCACAGGCTCTCGGTCACACCGATTTCGCCGCCGTCGCGGTGCAAGACCCCGAGATCGAGCGCCAGAAGCGTGAAGACCACGCCGGCGAAAACCAGCCAGAGCCAGATCGCATAGCCCAGAAAGGAAGCGTGCAGAAAGTCCATGATGCGGAAGCAGGATGTAAAAAACGGGGCCGAAGCCCCGAAGGAATGACACGGAAGGAGCGCAGTGTGTCAATCGAAATCGAACAGGTCGGACAGCAGCGACTTGCGCTTGCGGTAGGGCTGCTGGCCGTAGCGTGGGTCGTGGTGCGGCTGGCGAAAATCGCTGTCCTGAAAATCCGGTTGACGCGGCATCGGCCTCTGAGGCATGGGGGCCGAGGCATGGCCGGGGTTGGCTGAAACCGGCTGGCCCTCGGCTGCCGCGGCCCGCTCGATGATCTTGTCGAGCTCGCCGCGATCGAGCCAGACGCCGCGGCACTTCGGGCAGTAGTCGATCTCGATGCCGTGACGCTCGGCCATCACCAGCGTCGTGCCTGGGCAGTGCGGACATTGCATACGAAACCTCCTTGCAGTTCGCCAGACTTACTCGTCACTGCCCATGAAGCCGAGCAGTTGCAGTAGGCTGGTGAACAGGTTGAAGATACTCACGAACAGGCTCACTGTGGCGAGGATGTAGTTGGTCTCGCCACCGTTCACGATGCGGCTGGTCTCGAACAGAATCATGCCCGACATCAGCAGCACCACCGCGGCCGACACTGTCAGCGACAGCGCGGGCATCTGGAAGAACACCGCAGCCAGCCCCGCCAGCAGCGCGACGATCATGCCGGCAAACAGAAACCCGCCCATGAAGCTGAAGTCGCGCTTGCTGGTCAGCACCCAGGCCGAGAGACCGAAGAAGATCAGCGCCGTGCCACCGAAGGCCATGGCCACGATCTCGCTTCCGCCCTGCATCGCCAGATAGTGGTTGACGATGGGGCCGAGCGTGTAGCCCATGAAGCCGGTGAGCGCGAACACCGCGCCGAGACCCCAGGCGCTGTTGCTCAACTTGTAGGTGGCGAACAGCAGGCCGAAATAGCCCACCAGCGTGAGGATGATGCCGGGATGCGGCAGCTTGAGCGCGGCGCTCGCCGCGGCCACCGCCGCGCTGAAGGTCAGCGTCAGCGCCAGCAGGGCGTAGGTATTGCGCAGCACGCGGTGCGCAGGAATGGAATCGGCAGCCGTGCCGGTGGAATACACCATGGCACTCTTGCCCCAGGCATTGCTTTCGTTCATGTCGAACTCCGATGAAAGAGGAAAACAGCACGAACTCTAGAGCCATCCTCACTTCGCGTAAATTCGTATTTTTGATTTTTTCATTTCGATTTTTTCGCATGATCGGAAGGGCCATGCCATGAATTTCAAGCATCTGCATTACTTCTGGGTCACGGCAAAGACGGGAGGCATCGTCCGGGCGGGCAAGCAGCTGCACATCACCCCGCAAACGCTCAGCGGCCAGATCAAGCTGCTGGAAGACCATCTGGGCAAGCGCCTTCTGCGCAAGAATGGGCGCCATGTCGAACTCACCGAGGCCGGTCAGTTGGCGCTGCGCTACGCCGAGGAAATCTTCACCCTGGGGGCCGAAATGGAAGCTGCGCTCAAGCAAGATCAGCCCGCCAGGCCTTCGGCGCCCCTGCGCATCGGGGTGACGGATGCGGTACCCAAGGCCATCGCCTACCGCCTGATCGAACCCGCGCTGCATGGCGGCGAATCACCGCGTCTGGTGTGCGAGGAAGGCGAGATGGATGACCTGCTGGCCGATCTTGCGGTGCACCGGCTCGACCTGGTCATCGCCGACGCCCCGCTGCCCGCGCATGTGAATGTGCGGGCGTTCAATCACCGCCTGGGCCGCACCACGCTGAGCTTTTATGCCAGCCCGGCGCTGCTGCAAAGCGCCACGCAGCCCTTCCCGCACTGTCTGGCCGAACTTCCTCTGCTGCTGCCAGCTACCAACTCGGCGGTGCGTGCGCAGATCGATCAGTGGCTGGGGCAGAACAAGATCGCCGCGCGCATCGCCGGCGAGTTTGAGGACGGCGCGCTCATGACGGCCTTCGGTCGCGAGGGAAGTGGCGCGTTCGCTGCGCCCAGCGTGCTGCAGGACGACATCGCGCGCGAACTCGGCGTGACGCTGCTCGGTCACTGCGAAGACATGCACCAGGAGTTCTACGCTATCTCGGTGGAACGGCGCATCACTCACCCGGGCGTCGCCCAGATCACGCGCGTGGCCAAGGACCTGCTCGGCGCCTGAAGGGCTAAGCGGCGCTCAAAGGCGCTCAGGGAAACGCCGGGATGTCGGTATCCATGCCCTCGGAGGCCACGTTCGGGCAGCATTCCTTCATGCGGTCGAGAATGCCCTGCACCTGCTCGTGCGCCACGTCGGCCATCACCAGCACCTGCCCGGAGGCGATGGCTTCCTTGAACCGCTCCAGCCGGGAGCTGCTCACGCTCACGCCCACCAGACTGCTGGCCCAACTGCCTACGAGAGCGCCCGCTGCGGCCAGGGCAATGACGATGCCGCCCGCCGGAATGATGGCCATGCCGGGCAAGGCGATGGCCACCAGACCCGCGACCAGCCCAGTGGCGCCCCCGGCGGCCGCGCCTCGCTCCAGCGCGGGAATGAGGTCGGAGCGCTGCGCCACCCCAGCCTCGGGCAGATCCCCCAGCGGCGTGCCCTCGCGGGCCAGGACATGGATGTGCTTGTCCGTAATGCGGGCGAGCAGAAGACTGTCCACCAGAGCGTGCGCACTGGACACGTCCGGTGCAAGGAAAAAGAGTCTGCGCATGAGGGTCTCCTTGTAAGTAGTCTGTCCTGGAGATCAGACGCCAGGGTCAGAACGCGCCAGTCTCGAGAAAGTGTAGGGTTCGAAAATGAAAGCTGACTTAGGGTTTTGTCGGAGTCGCCAGCCCCGGGCCGGGTGCAATCTTGGCTGCGGCGGACCATCGAATCGGCTACAGTCTGAATTGACGTAAACGTCAATCAAACCACTCGCGGCGCCATGCACGCCGCACCGAAGGAGACTGCGATGACCGATCTGTCCGAGGCCAAGGCGCTGGCCGCTTATCGTCCGCAGCAGCGGCTGCGCTTTGTCACGGCGGCTTCGCTGTTCGACGGCCACGACGCCGCCATCAACATCATGCGGCGCATTCTGATCAGCATGGGGGCGGAGGTGATTCACCTCGGGCACAACCGCTCGGTGGACGAGATCGTCACTGCGGCGATCCAGGAAGACGCGCACGCCATCGCCGTTTCCAGCTACCAGGGCGGCCATGTCGAGTTTTTCCGCTACATGATCGACCGGCTGCGTGAGCAGGGCGCCGGGCACATACAGGTCTTCGGCGGCGGCGGCGGGGTGATCGTGGCCGACGAGATCGAGGCGCTGCAGCACTACGGCGTTGCCCGCATCTACAGCCCGGAAGATGGCCAGCGGCTGGGGCTGCAAGGCATGATCGGCGACATGCTCCGGCGCGCCGATCGACCGCTGCCCAAGCTGCCCGAGGCGCACGACCTCCAAGCGCTGCCGTCCTCCCCACCGCTGCTGGCCCGACTCATCACTCAGTTGGAGAGCGGCCAGATCGACGCCGCGGTTATGCGCAGCCTGCATCAGCAGGCGGAGGCCTCGCACGGCGTGGTGCTGGGCGTGACCGGCACCGGCGGCGCGGGCAAGAGCAGCCTGGTCGATGAACTGATCCGCCGCGCCCGATTGGATCAGGACGACGCGCTGCGCATCGCCGTGATCAGCATCGACCCCTCGCGCCGCAAGAGCGGCGGCGCCCTGCTGGGCGACCGCATCCGCATGAATGCCATCGGCCCCTGGGCACGGCAAGGTCGATCGCCCGCTGGGCCGCCCCAAGGGCGATTCGCCCCCTCGGGGGGCAGCGCAGACGCGCAAGCTGCCAGCGTGGGGGCCCATATCTTCATGCGCAGCCTGGCCACGCGCGATGCCGGCAGCGAGATCAGCAAGGCCCTGCCGGACGTGATCGCGGCGTGCAAGGCGGCGGGCTTCGATCTCATCGTGGTCGAGACCTCGGGCATCGGCCAGGGCGATGCGGCCATCGTGCCGCATGCCGACGCCACGCTTTACGTCATGACACCCGAATTCGGCGCCGCCAGCCAGTTGGAGAAAATCGACATGCTCGACTTCGCCGACTTCGTCGCCATCAACAAGTTCGACCGCAAGGGCGCAATGGACGCCCTGCGCGACGTGGCCAAGCAGTTGCAGCGCAACCGCGAAGCCTGGGCCACCAGGCCCGAGGATCTGCCCGTTTTCGGCACCATGGCCGCCCGTTTCAACGATGACGGCGTGACCGCGCTCTACCAGGCGATCAAGGCCCGTCTGGCCACGCATGGCCTGGCCCTCGAGGCCGGCCGCCTGCCCGACGTGGAGACCCGGCACAGCACGCACCAGACGCCCATCGTGCCCGCAGCTCGCAGCCGCTACCTGGCCGAGATTGCCGACACCGTGCGTGCCTACCATCGCAACGTTCAGACGCAGTCGGTGCTGGCGCGGGAGGCGCAGCACTTGCGCGAAAGTGGCCGCATGCTGCGAGCGGCCAACCCCGACAAGCGATCTGCGGTGGACGCGGTGAACGACCTGGCCGAGCAGCGCGAGGCGCGCATGCAGCCCGCCGCGCGCAAGCTGCTCGCGCAGTGGCCCGACATGCAGCGCGCCTATGCGGGCAAGGAATATGTGGTCAAGATCCGCGACCACGAAATCCGCACCGCACTCACCCACACCACGCTGTCGGGCACGCTGATCCGCAAGGTGGTCTTGCCCAATTACGCAGACCACGGCGAGGTGCTGCGCTGGCTGATGCGAGACAACGTGCCCGGCAGCTTCCCCTACACCGCCGGGGTGTTCGCGTTCAAACGCGAAAACGAAGACCCCACCCGCATGTTCGCCGGCGAGGGCGACGCCTTTCGCACCAACCGCCGCTTTAAGCTGCTGAGCGAGGGCATGCCAGCCAAGCGCCTGTCCACCGCGTTCGATTCGGTCACGCTCTACGGCGCCGACCCCGACCGCAGGCCCGACATCTACGGCAAGGTCGGCAACTCGGGCGTGAGCATCGCCACGCTCGACGACCTGAAGGCGCTGTACGACGGCTTCGACCTGTGCGACCCGGCCACCAGCGTGTCCATGACGATCAATGGCCCCGCGCCCACCATCCTGGCGATGTTCCTCAACACCGCCATCGACCAGCAGATGGCCAGGTTCGAGGCCGACAACGGCCGCCAGCCCAGCGACGACGAGTCGCAGAAAATCCGCGCATGGGTGCTGGAAAACGTGCGCGGCACGGTGCAAGCCGACATCCTCAAGGAAGACCAGGGGCAGAACACCTGCATCTTTTCCACCGAGTTCTCGCTCAAGGTCATGGGCGACATCCAGCAGTATTTCGTGCAGCATCGGGTGCGCAATTTCTACTCGGTGTCGATCTCGGGCTATCACATTGCCGAGGCCGGCGCGAACCCGATCTCGCAGCTCGCGTTCACACTATCCAACGGCTTCACCTTCGTCGAGGCCTATCTTGCGCGCGGCATGCACATTGACGACTTCGCGCCCAACCTGAGCTTCTTTTTCAGCAACGGCATGGACCCGGAATACAGCGTGCTCGGCCGCGTGGCGCGGCGCATCTGGGCCGTGGCCATGCGCGACAAGTACGGCGCGAACGAGCGCAGCCAGAAGCTCAAGTACCACGTGCAGACCAGCGGCCGCAGCCTGCATGCGCAGGAGATCGCGTTCAACGACATCCGCACCACGCTGCAGGCGCTGATCGCCATCTACGACAACTGCAACAGCCTGCACACCAACGCCTATGACGAGGCCATCACCACGCCCACGGAGGAAAGCGTGCGCCGCGCCATGGCCATCCAGCTCATCATCAACCGCGAGTGGGGCCTGGCCAAGTGCGAAAACCCGAATCAGGGCGCCTTCATCATCGAAGAGCTGACCGATCTGGTCGAGGAAGCGGTGCTCAAGGAATTCGAGGCCATTGCCGAGCGTGGCGGGGTGCTGGGGGCGATGGAAACCGGCTACCAGCGCGGCAAGATCCAGGAGGAAAGCCTGCACTACGAGATGCTCAAGCACACGGGCGAGCTGCCGATCATCGGGGTCAACACCTTCCGCAACCCCCACGGCGACAGCGCGCCTGCGCATCTCGAACTGGCACGCTCGACCGAAGAGGAAAAGCAGTCACAGCTGCAGCGACTGGCCGCGTTTCATCAGCGCCATGCCGCCGAGGCACCCGCCATGCTGGCGCGGCTGCAGCAGGCGGTGATCGACAACGCCAATGTGTTCGAGGTGCTGATGGACGCGGTGCGGGTGTGCAGCCTGGGGCAGATCACCAACGCACTGTTCGAGGTGGGCGGCCAGTATCGGCGCAGCATGTGAAGCCGTTTGGGCCCTATCTTCGGGGCTACCGCCTCGCGCTCGCGCGGCGGTTTTTTGTTTTAACCCAGATTGTTCATGAGGGCATGGGATGATGGCGAGGCGGATTGGGGAAGGATTTGGCCCCGGGCGCCAAGCCCATAGCCCAAGCTACGGGCGCGAAGCACGGGGGCAAAGACGCCCCAAACCGACCGCCAGCGCCCATGCAGGCGCGAAGCGCCGCCTCATGGACAATCTGGGTTTATGCGCATGTCCACCTCCACCGCTTCTCTGCGCGCCAGCTGCCTGATGCTGCTGGCCTCGCTGATCTGGGGCTCGGCCTTCGTCGCCCAGACCGCGAGCATCGGCACCATCGGCCCGTTCTATTACACGGGCCTACGCTTCGTGCTGGGCGCTGCTGTGGTCATGGGCTTCATGGCGCTGCGCCGACGTCCCGATGCGGCCGCGCATCCGCATTCCAACGCCCGCAGCCTGTTGCGCGATGGCGGCATGCTCGGCGTGGTGGTGGCCATCTCCATCTCCTTGCAGCAGATCGGGCTGGAATCGACCACGGTGGCCAATGCCGGCTTCATCAGCTCGCTGTATGTCGTGCTGGTGCCGCTGCTCGGCCTGCTGTGGGGTCGGCGCGTCGGCGTGGGGGTGTGGCTGGGCGCCGTGCTCGCGGTCGTCGGCATGTACTTCCTGAGCGTGCGCGCCGGCTACAGCGTGCGCCACGGCGACTGGCTGGAGCTCGGCGGCGCGCTGTTCATCACGGGTCAAATCCTGCTGCTCGGGCGGGTTGCGCCACGGCACGACCCGCTGCAGCTCGCGGTGACCCAGTTCCTCGTCTGCGGCCTGCTCTGCCTGAGCGCCGGGGCAATGGTCGAAACACTGAGCCTGGACGCCCTCTGGAGGGCCGCGTGGCCGCTGTTTTACGGTGGTGCGCTGTCGGTTGGCGTGGCCTACACCCTGCAGGTCGTGGCGCAGCGGCACGCCATTCCCGCGCATGCCGCCGTGATCTTCAGCATGGAGGGCGTCTTCGCCGCGCTGGCCGCCTGGCTGGTGCTGGGGCAGTCGCTCGATGGCCGCGCGATGATCGGCTGCCTGCTGGTGTTCTGCGGTCTGGTGGTGTCGCAGTTGCCCTTGCGCGCTCTGCTCGGCAGTCTACGTACCCGCATGCGCAGCGCGCCATGCGCTCCCGGCGTCGATCCCTGAGCCGCTGCCCTGCCATGCCCACCAAGCACCGCCCCGCCTCCTCCTGGCCTGGACGCCCCTTGCGGCAGAGCGCCGCAACCACGCAGCGCACTGCCACGGCGGCTTCGCAGCCGCCCGCACCGGACGCCGACCCCAGCGTGCGCCTGTCCAAGCGCATGGCCGAACTCGGCCTGGCCTCTCGCCGTGTGGCGGACGAGTGGATCGAACGCGGCTGGGTGCTGCTCGACGGCGTGCCCGCCGTGCTGGGCACCAAGGTGGCCGCGCATCTGCCGGCTGCGCGCATCGTCATCCGCAAAGCGGCGCAGCACCAGCAGGCGTCGCAGGTCACCATCCTGCTGCACAAGCCTGTGGGCTACGTCAGCGCGCAGGCCGAACACGGCTACACCCCGGCGGCCGCGCTCATCAAGGCTGAAACCCGCTGGTCGGAATGCGACGCGCCGATGTCGTTCTCACGGACTCACCTGCGCCATCTGGCGGTGGCCGGTCGGCTCGACATCGACTCCACCGGCCTGCTGGTGCTTACCCAGGACGGCCGCATCGCCCGTCAGCTCATCGGCGAGGACAGCGCCATCGAGAAGGAGTATCTGGTGCGGGTCAGCCTGGCCGATACACCGGCCCGAGACAAGAGCGATGAAGACGTGCAGGCCGCCTTTCCCGAGAGCCGACTCGCCCTGCTACGCCACGGCCTTGCACTCGACGGCCAGCCGCTGCGGCCAGCGCAGGTGGAATGGATTAACCCGCAGCAATTGCGCTTTGTGCTGCGCGAGGGCAAGAAGCGGCAGATCCGCCGCATGTGCGAGCTGGTGGGCCTGCGCGTGACCGGCCTCAAGCGCGTGCGCATGGGTCAGGTGCGCCTGGGCGCGCTGCCGCCGGGTCAGTGGCGCTATCTGCGCGACGACGAGCGGTTCTAAACCGTCGCGGGCCTGGCGCCTCGCTCATGACGCCACCTAAGGCCTGCATCGCCAATGCCGCCGATGGTTCATCAGGCCCATCGCGGCTATTCAGAAACGCTGATTGCAAACCCACTGTGAAAGTGGACTGACACACGCCCATGCTATGAATGCGCATCATCGCAGCCATTCCATGACCGTCTGATGAACGCATTCACGCGCGGCGCAGAGGAACTTCTGCAGCAGGTCTTGCACCTGCGCGACGCCGCTCTCGCGGCCGAACAAGCCCAGGCCGAACGCCTCGCCGCATTTCCCGAAGCGCGGAGAATCAGCGCCCGCAACCTGCTGCACTACCTCGCGGTGCGCCGGGTGGATCTGCGCCCGCTGCAAATGCGGCTCGCGCAGCTCGGCCTGTCTTCACTCGGTTATCTGGAGCCGCACGTTCTCGCCTCGCTGCAGGCCGTGGCCACGCGGCTTGCGGAGATGGTCGGCCATACCCCCGCGTCGCCCCCTGCTTCCTGCTGCACCTTCGCCACCGGCGCGCGGCTGCTGCAAGACAACGCCACAGCCTTGCTCAACCCGCCGCGCGACAAGCGCGATGTTCGCATCATGGTGACCCTGGACAGCCACGACACCGACTCACAGCAGCTCGGCGAGCTGGTGGCTGCCGGCATGGACATTGCCCGCATCAACTGCGCCCACGACGACGCACCGACCTGGCGTCGCATGGCCGCGCTGGTGCGGGCCGCCCCGCCCACGCCCGTCGGCCCGGCGCTGGTGCAGATTGACCTGGCCGGGCCGAAATCCCGCACGGGCAGCGTGACACCGCAGGGCCGCGTGCTGCACCTGCGGCCGCAGCGCGATCTGCGCGGCCAGACGCTGGCCCCCGCCCTGCTCGACCTGTGGTGCGGCGATGGCCCCGTGCCGACCCGCCACACCACAGCGCCCGTGCTTTGCGCAGCAGACGCGCAACCCGCGCTCGCCGCGGTCTTTCCCGACCCGCTCACGCTGCACTTCACCGACACGCGCGGCCGCGCACGCCATGCCAGACTGATGGCGCGCGACGGTGCCCTTTTGCGCTTCGCCTTCGACCGTGCCGCGTACATTGAAGAGGGCTTGCCCTTCAGCCTGTGCGACGAGCAAGGTGGCGCTCTATGCGTCGCCCGCTTCGCCGGTGTACCCGAAGTTGCCGGCGTTCTTCACCTGCGCGTGGGAGACCCGCTGCTGCTCACGCGAGACGACCTCCCCGGCAGCCCGGGCGAACGCGACGAGCAAGGCCGGTGGCTAACGCCGCCACAAATCCACTGCACGCTCGAAGCCGCTTTTGACGCGGCACAGCCCGGACAGTCGGTCTGGCTGGACGATGGGCGCATCGGCGCGATCATCGAATCCCGTTCGGCGCAAACGCTGCAACTGCGCGTCACCTACGCCGCGCCGCAGGGCAGCAAGCTGCGCGCCGAAAAAGGCATCAACTTTCCCGACACCTCGTTCGACGTGCCGGCCCTGACCGCCAAGGATCTCGATGACTTGAGCGCCATGGCATCGCAGGTCGATCTGGTCGCGCTGTCGTTCCTACGTGGCCCGCAGGACGTGCAGGCGCTGCGCGAACATCTCGCCCGGAACGGCCGCGAAGATGTGGGCATCGTGCTCAAGATCGAAAACCAGCAGGCCTTCGCGCAGCTTCCGGCCATTCTGCTCGAGGCGCTGGCCCACCCCAAGGTCGGGGTGATGGTGGCGCGCGGCGATCTGGCGGTGGAGATGGGATTCGAGCGCCTGTCCGAAGTGCAGCAGGAAATCATCTGGCTGTGCGAAGCTGCGCACCTACCGGTGATCTGGGCCACGCAGATTCTCGACACCCTGGCACGCAGCGGCCTGCCCTCCCGGCCTGAAGTGACCGATGCGGCCATGAGCACCCAGGCCGAGTGCGCCATGCTCAACAAGGGCCCTTACATCGCCGACGCGGTGCGCTTTCTCTGCGGCGTGCTCGAGCGCATGGAGGGACATTACGCCAAACGCATGGCGCTGCGCCGCCCGCTCTCCATCGCGCAGCCCGGCTTGCTTGAACCGCCCGCAACCGCCGCACCGGCGAGCCCAAAAAACTCCGAACCTGGCCCTTGATCGCGCATCCAACGCCGTGCAGGATTGATTGCATGGACGTTTCACTTTGTTGCATCGCAACAAGCGACTGCTTGACATTTGTCAACGACAGGCGCCCAAATCAGTGAGCGCTTATAGAGGGTTGTCCTAATGTCCAAGCCAGATCGGGCAGGGAACAATGCGCCATCTTTTGCGGAGTCACACAATGGATTCAAAGCGTCGCACATGGTTGATCGCAACGGGCTGCGCCGGCTGCGTGGCGGCAGGAGGGGCTGCCGTTCCCTTCGTCGACTCGCTCGCCCCCTCCGCCAAGGCGCGCGCCGAGGGCGGCCCGGTGGACGTCGATATCAGCTCGTTGCGCCCGACCGAGAAAATCACGGTGCTCTGGCGCGGCCAGCCGGTCTGGATTCTGCACCGCACCCCGGCGATGCTGGAGTCGCTCAACGAAACCCAGTCGCTCGTCGCCGACCCGGACTCCAAGCGCACCGCCTTTCCCACCCCGGTGTGGGCGCAAACGCAGTGGCGCTCGATCAAAAAGGAATACCTGGTGGTCGTGGGCATCTGCACCCACCTGGGCTGCTCGCCGGTGGATCGATTCACGCCCGGGCCGCAGCCCTCACTGCCCTCCGACTGGGATGGTGGCTTCCTCTGCCCCTGCCACGGTTCGATGTTCGACCTGGCCGGCCGGGTGTTCAAGAACATGCCCGCCCCGGACAACCTGGTCGTGCCGCCCTATATGTACGTGACCGACACCAAGCTGCGCATCGGCGAACACGAAAAAGCCTGAAGCCCGGCTGTCTCAGACAGTCCTCACACCCCCCACAAGATCAACAGGAGACGACTCGATGGCAGATCAATCGATGCATGGCGCCCATGCAGCCCCCGAACACGGCGGGCTGCGCGGCTGGGTGGACAAGCGCTTTCCGTTTTCCTCGTTGTGGAGCGCGCACCTGACCGAGTATTACGCGCCGAAAAACCTCAACTTCTGGTACTACTTCGGCTCGCTGTCCATCGTCGTGCTGGCCATCCAGATCGTCAGCGGCATCTTCCTGGTGATGAACTACAAGCCCGACGCCGCACTGGCCTTCGGCTCGGTCGAGTACATCATGCGCGACGTTAACTGGGGTTGGCTGATCCGCTACATCCACTCGACGGGCGCCTCGGCGTTTTTCATCGTGGTGTATCTGCACATGTTCCGCGGGCTGATCTACGGCTCGTATCGCACCCCGCGCGAACTCATCTGGATCTTCGGCTGCCTGATCTTTCTGTGCCTCATGGCCGAGGCCTTCTTCGGCTACCTGCTGCCCTGGGGGCAGATGTCGTTCTGGGGCGCTCAGGTGATCGTCAACCTGTTCTCGGCCATACCGGGCATCGGCCCCGATCTGGCGGTGTGGATTCGCGGTGACTACGTGGTGAGCGACGTGACGCTGAACCGCTTTTTCGCCTTCCATGTCATCGCCATTCCGCTGCTGCTCATCGGCCTGGTGGGCTCGCACATCATCGCCCTGCACCAGGTCGGCTCGAACAACCCGGACGGCGTGGAAATCAAGGACAGCAAGGATGGCCGCGGCATTCCGCGCGACGGCGTGGCGTTTCATCCCTACTACACCGTGCACGATCTGTTCGGGCTGTCGGTGTTTCTGATGATCTTCTGCGCCGTGGTGTTCTTCGCGCCGCAGTTCGGCGGCTACTTTCTCGAGCACAACAACTTCATCCCGGCCAACCCGCTGAAAACCCCGCCGCACATCGCGCCGGTCTGGTATTTCACGCCGTTCTATTCCATCCTGCGTGCCACGACCAGCAACACCGTGCACATCTGGATGGTCGTGGTGGCTGCGGCCACACTGTTCGCGCTGTGGCGCAACAGAACGAAGCCCACCCGCGCCGTGCTGTTCGTCGTGGGCGGCGGTTTGCTGTTCTGGGCTCTGGCCACGGTGGATGCCAAGTTCTGGGGCGTGGTCAGCATGGGCGGTGCGGTGGTGATCTTCTTTTTCTTGCCCTGGCTGGACAAGTCTCCGGTCAAGTCCATCCGCTACCGCCCCACCTGGCACCGAGCCGTCTACACCCTGTTTGCCATCAACTTCGTCGTGCTGGGCTATTTCGGCATCCAGCCGCCCTCCCCTGTGGCCTACGCGGTGGCGCTGACCTGCACCCTGCTGTACTTCAGCTTCTTCTTCCTCATGCCCTGGTGGAGTCGATTGGGAGAGTTCAAGCCCGTGCCGCAACGCCTGACTTACAAGGCCCACTGATGCCCGCGACCATGACCGCTCTCCTGCGCCCCCTTCTGCGCCCTCTCCTGCCCCCCAACCTGCGCCGTCTGTGTCTGGGTCTGCTGCTCGGGTTGATGCTGCAAGGCATGGCCAACGCCGCCTCGGAGGAACAAGAAATTCCGCTCGATCACGCGCCCTACCGGGTCAACAACGTGCTCGCCCTGCAGAACGGCGCGCGACTGTTCGTCAATTACTGCATCGGCTGCCATTCGGCCAAATACATGCGGTATGAAAGTCTGCGTGGCATTGGCCTCAACGACGACCAGATCCAGCACAACCTCATGTTCGGCGACGCCAAGATCGGCGACACCATGCGCGTGGCCATGACCCCGGCGCAGGCCGAGAAATGGTTCGGCACCGAGCCGCCCGATCTGTCCATCATCACCAAGGCCCTGGCTTCGCATCGGGGCAGCGGCGCAGACTATCTCTACACCTATCTGCGCACCTTCTACCGCGACGACACCCGGCCGACGGGTTGGAACAACCTGGTCTTCCCCGGTGTGGGCATGCCTAACCCCCTCTGGATGCTGCAGGGCGAGCGCGCGGCCAACTTCCAGATCGGTCCCGACCCGTCCGACCCCGCTGTGAAGCTCAAGACCTTTGCCGGCTACACCCAGCTCACCCAGGGCAGCGAGACGACAACCGAGTATGATTCGACAGTTGCCGACCTCGTCGCCTACATGCAATGGATGGCCGAGCCCGACCAGCTGCTGCGCAAGCGCCTTGGCGTCATAGTGCTCATCTTCCTCGGATTGTTCAGCTTCATCACCTGGAAACTGAAGTCCGAATACTGGAAAGACGTCACATAACCGGCAGCCGACCGCAGCTGCGGCGGCGCAATCCGATTCACCGGGGTGGCATGCCACCCCGTTCTGCTTTTTTGAGCCTGACAGGAGTCTGTATTCATGATGGTGCTCTATTCCGGCACGACCTGCCCGTTTTCGCAGCGTTGCCGCTTCGTGCTGTTCGAGAAAGGCATGGATTTCGAAATCCGTGACGTCGATCTCTTCAACAAACCTGAGGATGTCAGCGTCATGAACCCCTACGGTCAGGTGCCCATCCTGGTCGAGCGCGATCTCATTCTGTACGAGTCCAACATCATCAACGAGTACATCGACGAGCGCTTCCCGCATCCCCAGCTCATGCCCGGCGATCCGGTCGCCCGCGCCCGCGTGCGGCTGTTCCTGTTCAACTTCGAAAAGGAACTGTTCGTGCACGTCAGCACCCTGGAATCGCGCGCAACCAAGTCCAACGAGAAGGCCCTCGAAAAGGCCCGCAGCGCCATTCGCGATCGTCTGACGCAACTGGCGCCGGTGTTCCTGAAAAACAAATACATGCTGGGCGAAGACTTCTCCATGCTCGATGTCGCCATCGCCCCGCTGCTTTGGCGCCTGGATCACTACGGCATCGATCTGCCCAAATCGGCACTGCCTCTGGCCAAGTATGCCGAGCGCATTTTCCAGCGCCCGGCCTACATCGAGGCGCTGACGCCCTCCGAGAAGATCATGCGCAAATAGGCGCCCGGTGCATCGTGATGGACAGTGGTTCGCAAGACATCGGCTCGACCAAGCCCTACCTGATCCGCGCCCTTTACGAATGGTGCACGGACAACGGCCTGACGCCGTATCTCGCCGTTCAGGTCGGCCCGGGCGCCCGCGTGCCGCTGGAGTTCGTGAAAAACGGCGAAATCGTTCTGAACATCAGCTTCGATGCCACCAGCGGCCTGAACATCGGCAACGACGAAATCCGCTTCAAGGCTCGATTCGGCGGCGTTGCCCGCGACATCCTCGTCCCCATCGCCCAGGTCTCTGCGATTTACGCGCGTGAAAACAGCCAGGGCATGGCCTTTCCTGTGGAAGCCGCCTCCGAGACAGACGCACTCGACGAGCGCAACGACGCTCCCGCCGCAGCCGACCAGGAAGACTCGCCCCCCCCTGCCAAGCCAGTAAGACTGCGCCCGGTAGAATCGACCCCATCCGAGACGGACAACCCGCCCCCGGAACCGCCAGCCACCCCGCCACGTCCCGGTGGCACGCACCTCACCCGCGTGAAATAGTTTTCAACACGCAACACGGCGCCGACCGGCGCCCCTGCCGACTTAGCTCAGCTGGTAGAGCAACCGCCTTGTAAGCGGTAGGTCATCCGTTCGATTCGGATAGTCGGCACCAGTTTCAGTCGGGAATTTGCGAGCATGCGGCACGATGGCCCGCCCTTGCCTCACCCCTGAATGCGCCTTCCCCATAGCCCATGCTGTCACGCTGTCGGACGCGGACAAAACCCCCAATTCCTGTACGAACGAGTCGGATAAACGCGAAACTGGACAACGCGTCTCAATTTGTATCAAATAGTGACCGAGCCTTTACTGGCTCTTTCAGGGAGTGTGCAATTCACCCAGGTCCTCACCGACCTGGGTTTTTTTTGCCTGCGCTTTGCATGGCGCGCCTGCGGGTCGCTAGGAGTCTGTCGGGCTTGGGGCGCGGATGGCGAAAAATGGGCCTGCGGATGCCATGTGGCGGCGGATTTGCAGCCCCATACCGGGACTATGAGGCAAAAAGCCGCTGCCGCAGGGCGCCGCAGGCCCATTTTGCAGCCCGCGATCCTCAAGTCCGACAGACTCCTAGCATGAGCCGAAGATGTTGCGGCGCAACTGAGAGACAATGTGCCCAGTTTTGCATTGGGCTTTGCGTATGTCCTCCTCTTCCCCCCGCACCGACTGGCCGCAGGCCATCGTCTTGCACAAGCTCTCTCGCGTGCTCGAACTGACCTACGCTGACGGAACCCAGTACCGCCTGCCCTACGAGTTGCTGCGGGTGTATTCGCCCTCGGCGGAGGTTCGCGGGCATGGGCCGGGGCAGGAAACCCTGCAGACTGGCAAGCGGCTGGTCGAGATCGACAGCGTGGCCCAGGTCGGCAACTATGCCATCCAGCCCCACTTTTCCGATGGGCACGACTCGGGCATCTTCACCTGGGAATATCTGCACTTTCTGGGGTTGAATCAAGAATCGCTCTGGGCAGACTATCTCGCCCGCCTCGAAAAAGCCGGCGCCGACCGCGACACCCCTCAGCCCGCCGCTGCAAAAGGGCATCACTGCGCATCTCATTGATTTTCGTGACCATGACTGATCCTCAACCGACTTCCACGACCCACTTCGGCTACGAGCAGGTCGCCGAGAGTGAAAAGGCTGCGCGTGTGCGCGGTGTGTTCGATTCCGTCGCGTCGCGTTATGACGTGATGAACGATCTGATGAGCATGGGCCTGCACCGTGTCTGGAAAACCTTCACGGTTGCCGTGTCCGGAGTGCGGGCGGGGCATCGCGTGCTGGATGTCGCCGCAGGTACCGGAGACTTGTCTCGCGCCTTCGCCCGCAAGGTGGGCCCCACGGGCCAGGTGGTGATGAGCGATATCAACGGGTCCATGCTCAAGGCCGGGCGCGACCGGCTCATCGACTCGGGTGTTCTCGTGCCTACGGTACTGTGCGACGCCGAACAACTGCCCTTTGCGGATGCCGAATTCGATCTGGTGAGTGTGGCCTTCGGTCTGCGCAACATGACGCACAAGGACAAGGCCTTGCGCGAAATGCAGCGCGTGCTCAAACCCGGTGGCAAGCTGCTCGTGCTGGAGTTTTCCAAGCCCTGGGAACCACTGCGAGGCGCCTACGATCTCTATTCATTCCAGGTTCTGCCTCGGCTAGGCAAAAGGGTGGCAGGAGACGCGCAAAGCTATCAGTACCTCGCCGAATCCATCCGCATGCACCCCGACCAGGAAACGCTGGCCGGCATGATGCGCGAGGCGGGCTTCGGGCATGTCGACTGGCACAACCTGACCGCTGGCGTGGTAGCCCTCCATATCGGCCAGAAATATTGAGTGGACGCAATACATTTGGCATCGATTGAACTTTCTCGTCCGACTGGTAACAAAATGTCACCTCATTTCGACTTTCAGGAATTTGCATGAAAACGACCGGTTTGCTCCGCAGTGTTCTAGCCTTCGGCCTGATGCTGACCCTCGCACTTGGCGCAGTCGATGCGCAGGCCAAGCGCATGGGGGGTGGCAAGAGCATCGGACGGCAGAGCAATGCCGTCACGCAGCGTGAGGCGGCTCCGCCCCAACAGGCGGCACCCGCAGCAACGCGTCAGCAGGCCGCGGCCACGCCGCCCGCCAAACAACCCAGCCGCTGGGGCGGCATCCTCGGCGGTCTGGCTGCCGGTCTGGGCTTGGCTGCCCTCTTCCATGCCCTCGGTTTCGGAGGCGCGCTGGCCTCGTTCCTCGGCTCTGCGCTGATGATCGGCCTGCTCGCCCTGGCGGCGTTCTGGATCTTCAGCCTGTTGCGCCGCAAGTCAAGCGCAGGCAAAACCGCTCAATCCATGCAGTACGCCAACGCGTCCTCGGGCGGTTATGCGCAGGCGCCTCTGGGCGTCGAAACCCAGATGCCATCGCAGTGGTCGCCGCAGTCGGCAGGCACGTCGTCCACGGGGGCGTCGTCCATCCCGGCCGATTTCGACCGTGAAGGCTTCCTGTCGAGCGCCAAACAGCACTACACCCGGCTTCAGCAAGCCTGGGATGCGGCCGATCTGAACAGCCTCCAAACCTTCACCACCCCTGAGATGTACGAGGCCCTGGCGGCCGAGTTGCACCAGCGCGGCATGACGCCCAACAAAACCGAAGTCGTCACGCTCGAGGCCTCGCTTCTGGCTCTGGAGGAAACCCCGGCCGAGTATGTCGCCAGCGTGGAGTTCTCCGGACTGGTGCGCGAAGAAACCTGGGGCGGAGCCAGCCCGGTGCGTGAAGTCTGGAATTTGGTTAAGCCACGCGACGGATCGAGTGGCTGGCAACTGGCCGGCATTCAGCAGCTGAATTGACCCTCTGACTCACTCCGTCGGCACGCCGCAGTCGCGCAAGCGCTGCGGCGTTTTTCTTATTTGCGCCGCAGCGGCGCATTCAGGGATCGGAACGGGCTCCTAGAATGAGCCCGCAAACCGCCAGACCCGACGCATGTCCGAAGCCCAGACCTTGATACCCGACCGCGCACAGCTTGCACGCAGGTTGCAGCAGCTTGTCCCTCCCGCGATTAACCACCTGCTCGCCGCCGACCCTCAAGCCCAGGGCAAACTCCGCGGGCATGCCGGCAAGACCTTGGTGTTCAGTGCCCTCGGTGTGGACATGCCCTGGGAAATCGAGGCCGGGGGGCTGCTTCAAGCCGCATCGCAGTCGGCGCTGACACCCGACGAAGCCAGTCTGCACATCGCCGTCGATCTGGACGCCGTGCGTGACGCCATCGCCCGACGTGCCCCGCTGAATCTGAGCGGTGCGCGCCTGCGAGGCGACGCCGAGCTTGCGCAAACCCTGTCCTGGCTGATGGCCCATGTCCGCTGGGACGTGGAAGACGATCTCGCAGCCATCGTGGGCGACATCCCCGCGCACCGGATCGTGCAGACTGGCCAGGCTGCGGTGAAGCAAGGCCAGCAAGCCTGGGAGCGCGCGCATGACCGTGCGCGCGAATGGTTCGCCGCCGAGCCGCGAGCGCTGGTCAGCCGCAGCGAATGGGCACAGCAGCAGGAGGCGGTACGCGACCTGCGCGACCGTGCCGCCCGGCTCGAAAAGCGCCTCGCCCTGCTGCGCCAACAATTCGGCATTCGCTGAGAGCTTGTGAACAACCCATGCGCCGCCTGCTACGCCTGCTGAAAATCTTCTCCGTCATCCTGCGCTACGGCCTGGATGAAATGGCGCTGTCGAGTTTTCAACACCCTTGGTTGCGACGCCTGAGCCGCATCCTCACGTTGGGTCGCCCTCTGACCCAGCCGCGCGGGGAGCGCCTGCGTCTGGCGCTCGAAAGTCTGGGGCCGATCTTCGTCAAGTTCGGCCAGGTGCTCTCCACCCGCCGCGACCTGTTACCGCCCGACATCGCCGACGAACTCGCCAAGCTGCAGGACAAGGTGCCGCCGTTCGACTCCGATGTTGCCGTGGCCATCATCGAACGCTCGTTTGGCCGGCCCATCGAAGCCCTGTTTGCCACTTTCGAACGTCGTCCCGTGGCCAGTGCCTCGATCGCCCAGGTGCACTTTGCCACGCTGCACCCGCAACAAGGCGGCGCCGAAGTGGCGGTCAAGGTGCTGCGCCCTGGCATGCACAAGGTCATCGAGGAAGACCTGGCCTTGATGCACACCATGGCCGCCCTGGTCGACCGCCTGTGGAGCGAAGGGCGGCGCCTCAAGCCGCGCGAAGTGGTGAGCGAGTTCGACAAATACCTCCACGATGAACTCGATCTGGTGCGCGAGGCCGCCAACGGCGCGCAACTGCGCCGCAACATGGCCTCGCTCGACCTCGTGCTCATCCCCGAGATGTATTGGGATCTGTGCCGCAATGAAGTGATCGTGATGCAGCGCATGAAGGGTGTGCCCATCGGTCGCGTCGACGCGCTGCGTGCCGCCGGCGTGGACTTCAAGCAACTGGCCAAGGCGGGCGTGGACATTTTTTTCACCCAGGTGTTCCGTGACGGCTTTTTTCATGCCGACATGCACCCTGGCAACATCATGGTCAGCCTGCAACCCGAAACCTTCGGTCGCTACATCGCGCTGGATTTCGGCATCGTCGGCACTCTGTCCGATTTCGACAAGGACTATCTGGCGCAGAATTTCATCGCCTTTTTCCGCCGCGATTACAAGCGGGTTGCGGAGCTTCATGTGGAATCCGGCTGGGTGCCGGCAGACGCGCGCATCGACGAACTCGAAGCCGCGGTGCGCAGCGTCTGCGAGCCGCAGTTCGCCCGTCCACTCAAAGACATATCGCTCGGGCAGGTGCTGCTGCGACTGTTTCAGGTCTCGCGCCGGTTCAAGGTGGAAATTCAGCCCCAGCTCGTGTTGCTGCAGAAAACCCTGCTCAACGTCGAAGGCCTCGGGCGCCAGCTCGACCCGGAGCTCGATCTTTGGACCACGGCGCAGCCCTTTCTCGAAAAGTGGATGAAGAGTCAGGTCGGCTGGCCAGCCTTCCGCGACAAGCTGAAGAACGAGTCGACGCGCTACGCGCAGTACCTTCCCGAGATTCCGCGTCTACTGCACCAGGCTCTGCTGTCCCACGAGAAGCGCGACGATCCGGTGCTGCGTGAATTGCTGCAGGAGCAGCGCCGCACCAACGCCCTGCTGCAGACTCTGATGGCGTTTGTCGTGGGCTTCATCGCCGCCGTGCTCCTCATCGCCGCGGTGGACAGCGGCTGGTTGCGGCGCCTGTTCTGAATCCTCTCCCACTTGCCCATGACCCTAACCGACCGACGATTGCCCGACGGCACAGCCATTCCCGCCCTTGGGCTGGGCACCTGGCGCATGGGCGAGCAGGCGCAGGCGCGCAAGGCCGAAGTGCTCGCCGTGCGCGAAGCACTGCGCCTCGGCTACCGGCTCATCGACACCGCCGAGATGTATGGCGAAGGCGGCGCCGAGAGCATGCTCGGCGAGGCGTTGACGCAGGCCTTTGCCGCGGGCGAAGTGCGGCGCGAATCGCTCACACTCGTCAGCAAGGTGTATCCGCATCACGCCAGCACGCGCGGCGTGGTTCAAGCCTGCGAGCGCAGCCTGCGGAGGCTCAAGATCGATCAGATCGATCTGTATCTGCTGCACTGGCGGGGCGACTATGCGTTGACAGAAACGATCGAGGGCTTAGCCCAGCTCCAGCGTCGCGGGCTGATTCGGCACTGGGGGGTGAGCAATTTCGATGTGAGCGACATGGACGAGCTTTTCGCCTTGCCGGGCGGCACCGCATGCGCCACCAATCAGGTCTATTACAGTCTGGAGGCGCGCGGCATCGAGTTCGATCTGCTGCCCTGGCAGCAGCGCAACTCGATGCCGCTCATGGCCTACAGCCCCATCGGCCAGGGCGCGCTCGCTTCACATCCGGCCCTGGAGGCCATCGGACGAAATCTCGGCGCCAGCGCCGCCCAGGTGGCCCTGGCCTGGGTACTGCATCAACCGGAAGTCATCGCCATCCCCAAGGCCGTGCGCAGCACCCACCTGCGAGAAAATCTGGCCGCCACGCAACTGGCGCTTTCGGCCGAAGACCTGCAGCGCCTCGACGCCCTCTTCAACCCGCCCCGCGAGAAGCAGCCCCTGGCGATGATTTGACGCGAGGCTTGCCGCACCCGTCGCGGCTCGGCACAATGCCTTTGTCCACTGCCCACCCAACCATCATGTCCGACACACAAATCCGCGACACCCTGCAGCGCCTTCACGCCGCGCTGCAAGCCCAACCGACCGTCGATCCTGAACTCAAGGGCCTGCTGCAAACGCTAGAACAGGACATTCAGGCCGCACTCGACCGTCAGCAGACCCAGCCCGAGCCCGCCCCGAGCAACGATCTCGCCGAGCAGGCCCAGACCCTGGCGACCCGCTTCGCGGCGGAACATCCGAACATCGATCTGGCCCTGCGCGAACTGCGCAGCCTGCTACTCGGACTGGGGCTCTAGGAGCCTGTCGGGCTTGGGGCGCGGAAAGCGAAAAATGGGCATGCGGATTGCCATGTGGCGGCGGATTTGCAGCCCCATAGCCCGAGCTATGGGGCAAAAAGACGCTGCCGCAGGGCGCCGCAGGCCATTTTGCAGCACGCGATCCTCAAGTCCGACAGGCTCCTGGCTCGCCTTGTACCGTCGGCTGCGCCGAGAGCTGACGCGCCATGCGGATGGCGGCGATGAGGCTGGCCGGATCGGCGACATCCCGTCCAGCGATGTCGAACGCCGTGCCATGATCTGGGCTGGTGCGCACGAAGGGCAATCCCAGGGTCACGTTCACACCCTGCTCCACGCCGAGATACTTCACCGGAATCAGCCCCTGGTCGTGGTACATCGCCACGACGATGTCGAAAGCGCCGGGATGTTCGGGCGGCGCGTGGCGCGCCCGCATGAACACCGTATCGGGCGGATAGGGGCCGCTGGCGTCGATGCCTTCGCTGCGCGCCTGAGCGATCGCAGGGGCGATGACACGCGCCTCTTCGTCGCCGAACAGCCCTGATTCACCCGCATGCGGATTCAGCCCCGCCACTGCGATACGGGGCCGCCGCAGCCCCCACGCGCGGGCCGCGTGATGCGCAATGCGCAGGGTCTGCAGCACCGCGTCGGTCGTCACCGCATCGATGGCTTTCCTGAGAGCCATGTGCACCGTGACCAGCACGGTCTTGAGCTGATCGTTGGCCAGCATCATGCGCACCGGCACGCCGCCCGCCAGATGTTGCAGGATTTCGGTATGACCCGGGAAGTCCACCCTGGCCGCATGCAGCGCCTCCTTGTGGATCGGCGCCGTCACCACAGCCGCCACGCGACCGGCCAGCGCGTCGCGGGCTGCGGCTTCGATGCATGCGAAGGCGGCCGCACCCGCACGCGCATCCACCTGGCCGACGGCCAGATCTTCAGGCAGCCGCACGATGGGCAGCACCGGTATGGCGCCTCGCGGTGCGCTCTGCCACTGCGCCAGATCGTCGAGCGCCACGACGGGCGGGCGGCTGCTATCCGGGGTGAAAGACATGGCACGCGCTGTGTGCGCCAGCCACGCGGCGTCGCCATAGACCACGCAGCCCTCGGCCTCGCCTTTGGCGAATGCCCGCACGATGAGCTCCGGACCGATGCCGCAGGCGTCGCCCAGGGTGAGCGCCAGCGGCAGCCGCGCTTCAGGCGGGGTTGTCGAGATCGAGGAAGACATGGTCGAGTGCGTAAGTGGTGGCCAGATGGTCGCCGAGCGCGCGGATGCCGTCGCGCTCGGTGGCGTGATGACCGCAGGCCAGGTAGGTGATGCCCATTTCACGCGCGAAGTGGGCCGTGGGTTCGGAGATCTCTCCGCTGACATAGGTTCGAGCACCAGCGGCCCAGGCGTCCTCGATCCAGTCCTGCGCCCCGCCGGTACACCAGGCCAGCAGCCCGACCGGCGCATCGGCATCGCCCACCACCAGAGGCGCACGCCCAAGGTCGCGGGCGATGGCCTGGGCCAGCGCGTCCACCGAGTCCTGCGCGGCGTAACCCACGCAGCCGAGCTGCTGCTTGCCGAAACGCCCCTGCACCGACCAGCCCAGCCGCCGCGCCAGCATCACGTTGTTGCCGACTTCGGCGTGCGCGTCGAGCGGCAGGTGATAGGCAAACAGATTGAGATCGGCGGCCAGCAAGAGCCCCAATCGCTTGCGCTTCTGGCGAATGACGCGCGGATCTTCGCCCCGCCAGAAGTAGCCGTGATGCACCAGCAGAGCGTCGGCGCGCAGCGCAATCGCGCGCTCGATCAAGGCCAGGCTCGCGGTCACGCCCGTCACGATGCGCTGGACATCCTCCCGGCCCTCGACCTGCAGGCCGTTTGGGCAATAATCGGTGAAACGCGCGCAATCGAGATAGGTATCGATTTCGCTCTGCAATAGATCTCTGCGCATGGTGGTCTTGAAGCTCGAACGGCCGCCGCCATGTGACCCAACATCTCTCCTGATGCCTCTGTATGCGACGCCTCTGGCTGCTATTTTCCCAGACTGTGACCATCGCGCTTGCCGCGCTGTTCGTCATCTCCACCCTCAAGCCGACGTGGATAGGCTTCGGCCTATCCGCAACTGCGCCGAAGCAGGCGCCAACCGTGGTCACCATTCAGGATGCATCGAGCAAGCCCGCGGCGCTACCGGCACCGGGCAGCTACAGCGCCGCCGCTCTCAAGGCCATGCCGGCCGTCGTCTCCATCACAACCTCCAAAACTCCGCAGCGTCTGCCCGGCCGCGACGCCTGGCTGCGCCAGTTTCAGGGCGGGCGCCAGCCCACCGTCGGTCTGGGCTCGGGGGTCATCGTCAGCCCCGATGGCTACATTCTGACGAACAACCATGTCGTCGAAGGCGCGGATCAGATCGAGGTCACACTGGCTGACGGGCGCGAGGCCAAGGCCACCCTGGTGGGCCGCGACCCGGATACCGATCTGGCCGTGCTGCGCATCCAGCTCACCGACTTGCCCGTCATCACCTTCGGCAATGATGCCAATGCCCACGTCGGCGATGTGGTGCTGGCCATCGGCTACCCCTTCGGCGTCGGCCAGACCGTGACCCAGGGCATCATCAGCGCGCTCGGTCGCACGCAGCTGGGCATCAACACCTTCGAGAATTTCATCCAGACCGACGCCGCCATCAACCCCGGCAATTCCGGCGGCGCGCTGGTCGATGCCAATGGCAACCTCATCGGCATCAACACCGCCATCTTCTCGCGCAGCGGCGGTTCCCTGGGCATCGGCTTCGCGGTTCCGGTATCCACCGCGCGCAACGTCATGCAACAGCTCATCAGCACCGGCCAAGTCGTGAGGGGCTGGATCGGCGTCGAGCCGCAGGACGTGACGGACCGCCTCGCCCGCGCCCTCAATCTGCCTCACCCGGAAGGCGTGGTCATCGTCGGGGTGCTGCGCAACGGCCCCGCCGATGCCGCAGGCATGCGCCCGGGGGATGTGGTGCTCGATGTGAACGGCAAGCTGGTGAGCAATACGGGCCAGCTGCTGAACGCCGTGGCCGGTCTCAAGCCGGGCAGCGAAGCGGCGCTTCAGGTGCTGCGCGACGGCAAGGCCGCCACCCTGCACATTCGCATCGGCACCCGACCGCAGAGCCTCAGCCAGAATCAACCCGCCGAGGACAGCGAAGGCGTGCTGCCCTGAGCCGCACCAAGACGCGGCACTACGACGTGGAGGATTGCGCGTCCTGCTCGTCTTCGGACGGCGGCGCCGAATACTTCACTAGATACTTCGCCGCCAAAATACCCACCTCGAACAACAGAATCATCGACACCGCCAGCGAAGTCTGTGACACCACGTCGGGCGGTGTGACGATCGCCGCGATGATGAAAGCAGCCACGATGAAGTAGCTGCGCCAGGATTTGAGCTGCTCGACCGTCACCAGCCCGAAGCGCACCAGCACCATCAACACCACGGGCACCTCAAAGGCAGTGCCGAAGGCCATGAACATGGTCAGCATGAAGCTGAGGTAGGCCTCGATGTCCGGAGCTGCGGTGATGACCTTGGGCGCAAAACTCTGAATGAAGGTGAACAGACGGCCGAAAACGAAGAAATAACAGAATGCGACGCCCATGTAGAACAGCACCGTGCTGCTGACGATCAGCGGCATGACCAGACGCTTTTCGTGGGTGTACAGACCGGGCGCCACAAAGGCCCACACCTGATAGAGCACGGCGGGCAAGGCGATCATGAACGCCACAAGCAGCGTGACCTTGATCGGCACCACGAAGGGCGAGATCACGCCGATGGCGATCATCGTCGAGCCCTTGGGCAGGTGGGCGATCAGCGGGTGAGACAGCAGATCGAACAGCCCCGAGGGGCCCGGATAGATCGACAGCACGATGAACACCACGCCGATGGCCGCAATCGCCCGGATGAGGCGATTGCGCAATTCGATCAGGTGCGAGATGAACGGCTGTTCGGCCTCGGGGCTGTCCGGTGTCACGGTTTTCTTGGAGTCAGACACGGGCGATGCACTCGTTTGCAAGGGGAAGAAGAAGCATGAGGTGAGAACGCCGCACCATGCGGCTTCAGCGCTTGACGCGGTAACGCGCCATGCGCGCCGCGCCCGACAGCGCCTGCGTGCGCACCCGGGCTTGCCGCCGGTACCACTGCGGAACGGTATTGCCCGAGAGCTTCTTGCGCTTCTTGGTCGGGTAGTCGGGGCTGGGCAAGGACGCCGAGGAAAAGCCGTCGGCCATGGAGGGTTCGGCTGCGCCGTTCAACCCAGCGGTGGCCTCTTTCCAGGCGTCATCAAAACTGCCCTGCACTTCGGCGACGTTGTCGGCCACCGACTTTTTCATGTCTTGTGCCGCCGATTCGAGCGACGCCTTCACATTGCGCAGTTCTTCCAGATCCATCTGCCGGTTGACTTCGGCCTTGACCTCGGCGAGATAGCGCTGCGCGCGACCCAGCAGATTGCCTGCAGTGCGCGCCACACGCGGCAGCTTTTCAGGGCCGAGCACGACGAGAGCAACGACGCCGATCAAGCCGATTTCGGACATTCCGATATCAAACATGGGCGATCAGGGGGAGAGAGGCAAGACGACAATCCGAGCCGAGCGGCTGGCGGCGGCAAGAACAAAAAACCGGCATCGCTGCCGGCACGCAGAGTGAAAAGACGCTCAGGAAGAGGCCTTTTCCTTGGCCTGCACGTCGATGGCTTCCTTTTTCGCGCTGGCTTCGGCCGCCAGTTGCTTGTCGGCCTCTGCCGGCTTGTCGTCGGCACTGGCGTCGCGCATGCCGTCCTTGAAGCCCTTGACCGCTGAACCCAGGTCGGAGCCCATGTTCTTCAGTTTTTTGGTGCCAAACACCATCATCACAATCACCAGCACGATCAGCCAGTGCCAAATGCTAAATGAGCCCATGATCTACTCCTTCACCACAAAAAATTAAGGGGCCTGTTTTTTCCACGGGCGGGGACCGCCCATAACGTGCAAGTGCAGGTGGAACACTTCCTGACCGCCATTCTGGCCGGTATTGATGACAGTGCGAAACCCGTCATCGCAACCTTGCTTACGCGCCAGTCTGGGTACAAGCTGCAACATTTTACCGAGTAAGGCCGTGTGCTCAGTACCCACATCGAACAAAGACGATAGATGCAGTCGGGGAATGATCAGGAAATGCACCGGCGCCGCAGGGTGAATGTCGTGAAACGCAAGGACATCGTCATCCTGATAGAGGATTTTCGCCGGCAACTGACCGGCGGCGATCTTGCAGAAAATGCAATGGGGATCGGTCATGGCGTCTTGTAATAAAAATCAAAGGGAAGGATGAACCAGCTTGCGTTCGGTGAGCTTGAGCCAGCCCTTGACCACGCGGTAGATGGTCCAGAAGTAAACGATGCCCAGCACCACGAACCCCAGGCCGAACACCCAGATCAGGCCGAAACCGATCACCGACCAGAACAGGCCCCACCAAAAAGTGCGGATCTGCCAGCGCAGATGGTTTTCCAGCCAGGTGCCACGGGCGTCGTCCAGTTTGACGTAGTCGATGATCACGCCGACGATGGCGGTGATGCCCCAGAAAAAACTCAGCGCCTGCAGCACATAGACCACGAGCGCGATGGTCTTGAGGCCTTCTATGTCCTGCGAGCCGGGTGGCTCCACGATGGTGCGGTCTTGCATGGTCGGAGGCTCAGGTGGGACGCGACGCAAATTCGGCCAGGCCTGAGCGGCCTTCACGACGTTCGAGTTCGGCGAGAACCTGCTGCGGCGTCAGGCCATGTTGGGCCAGGGCGATCAGACTGTGAAACCACAGGTCGGCCGTCTCGTACAACACTTTATCGGGCGCGCCGTCCTTGGCCGCCATGACGAGCTCGGTGGCTTCCTCCCCGATCTTTTTCAGGATGGCATCTTCGCCCTTTTGGAACAGGCGAGCCACGTAGGACACGCTCGGGTCGGCATGCTTGCGGCTGGCGATGGTGGCGTAGAGGCGCTCCAGCACCGCGCCGGAATCATTCGCTGCGGTCGAATCGACCGAAGCATGCGTCTGGTGATAAATCTGCGCCGGGTCTTTCAGCACGGGATCGGACGCAACCCAATGGTCTTGTTCGAGGCGGCTGAAAAAGCACGACTCGCGCCCGGTGTGACAGGCAATGCCACCGGCCTGCTCGACTTGCAGCAACACCACGTCGCCATCGCAATCGAGGCGGATGTCGCGCACGGTCTGCACATGGCCGGACTCCTCGCCCTTGTGCCACAGCTTGTGCCGCGAACGCGACCAATACACGGCCTCGCCGCGCAGATGCGTCTGTTCCAGCGCCTCGCGGTTCATCCAGGCGAACATGAGCACACGCCCGGTATGGGCGTCTTGGACAATGGCCGGGACGAGACCGCGGGCATCCCATTTGACTTGATCGAGCCAGTTCATTGGACGAAGTTTAGTCTGAGCAGGTGACGCCGAAGACGTCGTCCGCGCGAGCAGGTTTCGCAACATGCTCAAGACGACCAGTCGGGACGCATGGCGATGCCACGAGACGCTAGGTGCTGCTTGGCCTGCCCCACGGTGTATTCGCCATAGTGAAAGATGCTGGCGGCCAGTACGGCGTCGGCGTGGCCTTCCAGGAATCCGGCGGCCAGATGATCGAGATTGCCGACGCCCCCCGAGGCGATGACGGGCACGCTTACCGCGTCGGATACGGCACGGGTGAGCGCCAGATCGAAACCGGCCTTGGTGCCATCGCGGTCCATGCTGGTGAGCAGGATTTCACCGGCGCCGGCGTTGGTCATGCGCACGGCCCATGCCACCGCATCCAGCCCCGTGGCCTTGCGGCCGCCATGGGTATAGACCTCCCAGCCTTCGCCGTCGGCCCGCCGCTTGGCGTCGATGGCCACGACGATGCACTGCGCGCCGTACTTGGCCGAGACATCGGCGATGACCTGGGGATTGGCCACGGCGGCGGAGTTGAAGCTGACCTTGTCGGCACCGGCGTTGAGCAGGCGACGAACGTCCTCCACGGTGCGCACGCCGCCACCGACGGTCAGGGGAATGAACACCTGCGACGCCACGGCCTCGATCTGATGCAGCAGCAGATCGCGCGCGTCGCTGGTGGCGGTGATGTCGAGAAAGGTGAGTTCGTCCGCGCCCTGGGCGTTGTAGCGGGCGGCGATTTCGACCGGGTCGCCGGCGTCGCGCAGTCCGACGAAATTGACGCCCTTGACCACACGGCCACCGTTCACGTCGAGGCAGGGAATGATGCGCTTGAACAGCATGGGCGGTGGGGCGGAAAACGAAAGACTTTGGAGGCGATGGGGGCGGTCAACGGCTGGTGACGTAGCGTTGCGCGGCGGCGAAATCGAGGGCGCCGGTATAGATGGACCGGCCGCAGATCACGCCCTCCACACCGCTGCTCTCGACCTCGCAGAGTTTCTCGATGTCAGCCATGCCCGACAGCCCGCCGGAGGCGATGACCGGCACATCGAGGGCTTCGGCCAGTCGTACCGTCGCCTCGATGTTGATGCCGGTGAGCATGCCGTCGCGGCCGATATCGGTGTAGATCACGCCTTCGATGCCGTAGTCCTGGAACTTGCGCGCCAGGTCGGCGACTTCATGACCGGTCAGCTTGCTCCAGCCATCGGTGGCGACCTTGCCGTCGCGGGCGTCGAGACCGACGATGATGTGCCCGCCGAAGGCACTGCAGGCATCGCGCAGGAAGCCGGGGTTCTTCACCGCCGCCGTGCCGATGATGACGAAACTCAGGCCCTGATCGAGGTAGGCCTCGATGGTGTCCAGATCGCGAATGCCGCCGCCGAGCTGCACCGGAATCTCGTCGCCCACTTCGTCGAGGATAGCCGCAATGGCCTCGGCGTTGCGCGGCTTGCCCGCGAAGGCTCCGTTGAGATCCACCAGGTGCAGACGCTCGGCCCCCTGATCGATCCAGTGCCTGGCCATGGCTGCGGGATCTTTGGAGAACACCGTGGCGCCTTGCATCTCACCTTGTTCGAGGCGAACGCATTGGCCGTCCTTGAGGTCGATTGCCGGAATGAGCAGCATGATGTCAGGGCAGAGAAAGATCAGTCAGAACACGGAGATCGCAACAGCGAAACAACAAACACCACCGGCTCGCTCATGGCGACCAGTGCAGAAAATTGCGGTAGAGCATCAGCCCGGCTTCGGCGCTTTTCTCGGGGTGAAACTGCGTGGCGAATAGATTGTCACGCGCCACCGCGCTGGCAAAGCGCACGCCGTATTCGGTTTCGCCCGCGCTGTGCCCATCGTGCTCCGGCGCGGCGTAGTAGCTGTGCACAAAGTAGAAGGCCGAGCCGTCGGGAACATTCGCCCACAGGGGATGCAGAGCGCTTAGTGCATCGCGCCCCTGCCAGACGGCGTTCCAGCCCATGTGCGGCACCTTGTAACGGCTGCCGTCGGGCTGCGACTGGCCTTCGAGGTCGAAGCGCTGCACCTGACCGGGAATGAGGCCGAGCCCGTCGACGTAACCTTCGGTGCTGTGATCGAGCAACATCTGCATGCCCACGCAGACGCCGAACAGCGGCTTGCTGGCAGCGGCCTCCAGGACGGCTTCCTGCAGACCCGATTCGCGCAGTTCGCGCATGCAATCGGGCATGGCGCCCTGCCCCGGCAGCACCACGCGGTCTGCAGCACGCACCGCGGCCGGATCGGAGGTCACGATCACCTCGAAGGGCGTATCGGCAGCCACATGCGCGACAGCCTGCGACACCGAGCGCAGATTGCCCATGCCATAGTCCACGACGGCAACGCGTTTCATCGATTCAGGATTGGTGACGGTCGATTGATCAGAGGACGGACGCGCAGGCGCTCAACAGGCCGTGACGCGAATTTACAGCGAACCTTTGGTCGAGGGAATCACCTCACCCATGCGGGGATCGCGCTCGGCCGCCGCGCGCAGCGCACGGCCAAACGCCTTGAACACGGTTTCGCATTGGTGATGAGCATTGTCGCCGCGCAGATTATCGACATGCACGGTGATGGCGGCATGATTGACCAGCCCCTGAAAGAATTCGTGGGCCAGATCGACGTCGAACTCGCCGATCATGGCGCGGGTGAAGGGCACCTGCCATTCCAGGCCGGGACGGCCCGAAAAGTCGATGACCACACGGCTGAGCGCCTCATCGAGCGGCACGTAGGCATGGCCATAGCGGCGAATGCCCTTCTTGTCGCCGATCGCCTTGGCCAGCGCCTGGCCCAGCGTAATGCCGACGTCTTCCACCGTGTGATGCGCGTCGATATGCAGATCGCCCTTGGCCTGAATGTCGAGGTCGATCAGCCCGTGCCGGGCGATCTGGTCGAGCATGTGATCGAAAAAACCCACCCCCGTGTCCAGTCTGGACACGCCGGTGCCATCGAGGTTGATGGACACGGTGATCTGCGTCTCGGCGGTGTTGCGGGAAACCTGGGCAGTGCGCATGGGGAAATGGCGTGAAATGGCTTGAGAGCGGCGGGCGTCAGACGCAATCGTAACGTCAGCGCGACGCCGACTGCGCCGCGATGGTGTCGTAGGCGCTCAACAGGGCGTCGCATTGCTGCGGGGTGCCGATGGTGATGCGCAGAAAGTCGGCTATGCGCTGCGGCCGTGCGAACTGCCGCACCAGAATGCGGTGCTCGCGCAACTGCGCCGCCAGCCTTGCGCCCTCGTGCGCGGGGTGGCGCGCGAACACGAAATTCGCCTTCGACGGCAGCACCTCGAAGCCGCGCGCGCGCAGGCCCTCGCTCAACGCCTCGCGGCTGGCCTGAATGCGTGCGCAGGTCTGCGCCAGCCACTCGGTATCAGCCATCGCGGCGGTGGCACCCGCAAGCGCCAGGCGGTCGAGCGGATAGGAGTTGAAGCTGTCCTTCACCCTGGTCAGCGCGTCGATCAAATCGGGGTGGCCCAGCGCATAGCCCACACGCAACCCGGCCAGCGCCCAGGCTTTGGACAGGGTGCGAACCACCAGCAATTGCGGGTAGCGGTCGATCAGCGTGGCGGTGGTCTGCGCACCGAAATCGACATAGGCCTCATCGACCACCACCACGGAATCGGGATTGCCCTTCAGCAGGCGCTCGATTTCGGACAGGGGCAGCGCCATGCCCGTAGGCGCATTGGGATTGGGGAAGATGATGCCGCCGTTCGGCCCGGCCTGCAGATAGTCGTCGACGGCGATGGAGAAATCGTCACGCAGTGCCAGCTCGCGGGTTTCGATGCCGTACAGCCGGGCATAGACCGGATAGAAGCTGTACGAAATATCGGGATGCAGCAGTGGCGCCGGGTGACGCAGCAGCGCTATGAAGGCATGGGCCAGCACTTCGTCAGAGCCATTGCCGACGAAGACCTGTTCGGACTTCAGGCCGTGATGGTGGGCGATGGCCGCCTTGAGCCCTGCGGCCTGCGGGTCTGGGTAGAGGCGCAGATCGCCCGTGGTCTGCGCCGCGATGGCCAGCAGCACCTTGTCGCTGGGCGGATAGGGACATTCATTGGTGTTGAGCTTTATCAGCCCTTCGATGCGCGGCTGCTCACCCGGCACATAGGGGGTGAGGCCGTGAACGACTTCGCTCCAGTATCGGCTCATGGTGCTACGTCTCTTTAGCGCAGGCGCATCTCTGCGGCGCGGGCGTGTGCAGTGAGGCGCTCGCCGTGGGCCAGCACGCTGGCGATGCGGCCCAGCCGCTGCGCGCCCTCGGCACTGACTTCGATGATGCTGGAGCGCTTGATGAAGTCATACACGCCCAGCGGCGAGGAAAACCGTGCCGTGCCCGACGTGGGCAGTACGTGGTTGGGCCCGGCGCAGTAGTCGCCGAGCGATTCGGAGGTGTAGGCACCGAGAAACAGCGCGCCGGCGTGCTTGAGCAAAGGCACGAACTGGTGCGGGTCTTGGGCCGAAATTTCCAGGTGTTCGGGCGCGATGCGGTTGGCCAGCTCACAGGCCTGCGCCATGTCGCGCACCTGCACCAGCGCGCCACGCCCGGCGAGCGATGCCTCGATGATGGCCTTGCGGGGCATATCGGGCAGCAGCCGGTGGATCGCCGAGGCGACGGCATCGATGTAGGCGGCATCGGGGCAGAGCAGGATGCTCTGCGCCAGCTCGTCGTGCTCGGCCTGGCTGAACAGATCCATGGCCACCCAGTCGGGTGGCGTGCTGCCGTCGGCCAGCACCAGAATCTCGGAGGGGCCTGCGATCATGTCGATGCCGCAGATGCCGAACACCCGTCGCTTGGCCGCGGCCACATAGGCATTGCCGGGGCCGACGATCTTGTCCACCGCGGGCACCGTGGCCGTGCCGTAAGCCAGCGCGCCCACGGCCTGCGCGCCGCCGATGGCGAAGGCCCGGCTCACGCCGGCCACGGCGGCTGCGGCCAGCACCAGCGGATTGCGCTCGCCGCCGGGCGTGGGCACGACCATGATGATGTCCTGCACCCCCGCCACATGCGCCGGAATGGCGTTCATCAGCACCGAGGAGGGATAGGCGGCCTTGCCGCCGGGCACATAGATGCCCACGCGGTCCAGCGGTGTGACCTTCTGGCCGAGCAGCGTGCCGTCTTCGTCGCGGTACTCCCAGCTCTGGCCCACTTGCTGCAACTGGCGCTCGTGGTAGCGGCGCACCCGTGAGGCGGCGACTTCGAGCGCGCTGCGCTGCTCCGGGGTGATGGCGGCAAGCGCGGCCCGCAGTTCGGCCTGGCTGATTTCGAGTGCGGCCATGTCGGGCACATCGAGGCGGTCGAACCTGCGGGTGCAGTCGAGCACGGCGGCATCGCCCCTGCTCTGAACGTCGCGCAGGATGTCGGCCGCGCGGGCGTCGATCTCGGCGTTTTCGTCGGCCATGCGGGCGAACAGCGCGCGGTACTGCGTCTCGAAGTCGGGGCCGGTGGCGTCGAGCCTGCGCAGTGGCGGGGCATTGAGCGGCATGTTCATGCGGCGGTCTCCTCCGGCGTTTGCGCAGCTTCGCGCAGTTGGTCGATCAGGGGCTTGAGCAAGGCCGTGCGGGTCTTGAGCGCGGCCTGGTTGACGATGAGACGCGCGGAAATGTCCATGATGTGCTCGACTTCGACCAGGCCATTGGCTTTAAGCGTGCCGCCGGTGGACACCAGATCGACGATGGCATCGGCCAGCCCGGTGAGCGGCGCCAGTTCCATCGAGCCGTAGAGCTTGACCAGATCGACGTGCACGCCCTTGGTAGCGAAATGCTCACGGGCCATGTGCAGGTATTTGGTCGCCACCCGCAGCCGCGCGCCCTGCTTGACCTGGCCGGCGTAGTCGAAATCGTGCCGCACCGCCACGCTCAGGCGGCAGCGGGCAATGCCCAGATCGACCGGAAGATACAGCCCGTCGGAGCCGCTGCCGGCGATATATTCGCGCAGCACGTCCAGCCCGGCCACGCCGATGTCGGCGCCGCCGTAGCGCACATAGGTGGGCACATCGCTGGCACGCACCAGCACCACGCGCACATCCGGTCGATTGGTCGGCAAGATGAGTTTGCGCGTGGACTCGGGATCGCCCGACACGGTGATGCCGGCACGTGCCAGCATGGGCAGCGTGTCTTCGAAGATTCGTCCCTTGGACAGTGCGAGGGTCAGCATGGGAGTTCTTTCATTGGCCGCGGATGCGTTCGATCTGCGCGCCCAGGCCACGCAGCTTGACTTCCATGGCGTCGTAGCCACGGTCGAGGTGATAGATGCGGTCGATCAGCGTCTCGCCTTCGGCCGCCAGTGCGGCCACCACCAGCCCGGCCGAGGCGCGAAGGTCGGTGGCCATGACGGTGGCGCCGGAGAGCTTGGGCACGCCGCGCACCACGCAGGTATGGCCGTCGATGTCGATCTGCGCACCCAGGCGCATGAGCTCCTGCACATGCATGAAGCGATTCTCGAAAATGGTTTCCGTCATGCGCGCGGCGCCCTCGGCCACACAATTCACCGCCATGAACTGCGCCTGCATGTCGGTGGCGAAGCCGGGATATTCGGTCGTGCGCACCGAGACGGCGCGTGGGCGGCCGCCTGGGAGGGCGTCGGCACGCAGGCGTATCCAGTTGCTGCCGGTATCGATCTGCGCGCCGGCCTCGCGGAGCTTGTCGAGCAGGGCGTCCTGGTGCGCGGGCTCGGCACCTTGCACCGTCACATCACCGCGCGCAGCCAGAGCCGCACACAGAAAGGTGCCGACTTCGATGCGGTCGGGAATGATGCTGTGCACCGCGCCGTGCAAGGCCTCCACACCCCGAATGCGGATCTGCGAGGTGCCGTCGCCACTGATCTGCGCGCCCATGGCACGCAGCATGTTGGCGAGATCGACGATCTCGGGCTCGCGTGCGGCGTTGTCGATCAGGGTCTCGCCCTCGGCCAGCGTGGCGGCCATCATCAGGTTTTCGGTCCCCGTTACCGTGACCATGTCGGTGGTGATGCGCGCACCCTGCAAACGACCCGAGGGCGTTGCCACGCGGGCGACGATGTAGCCATGCTCCACCACGATGTCCGCGCCCAGCGCCTGCAGTCCCTTGATGTGCTGGTCCACGGGGCGGGCGCCGATGGCGCAGCCTCCGGGCAGACTCACCCGCGCCTGCCCGAACCGCGCCAGCAAGGGCCCGAGCACGAGCACCGAGGCACGCATGGTCTTGACCAGTTCGTAAGACGCCTCGTAGTGATCGACCCCAGCGGCGTTGATCTCGATCTGCGCGCCATCCTGTTCGACCTGCGCGCCCAGGCTGCGCAGCAGCTTGGCCAGGGTGCGCACATCCATGAGCTGCGGCGCGTTGTTCAAGCGCACTGGCTCTGCGGTTAAGAGCGCTGCTGCGATCAGCGGCAGCGCGGCGTTTTTCGCCCCGCTGGCCTGCACCACGCCCTCTAGCGGGCGCTGCCCGGTGATTCTGAGTTTGTCCATGACGACCTTGGTGCCGACAGTCTGGCGCTGCCGGGCGAGCACGCTTTGCGGGCGTGCGGAAAAAACCTACGATTTTAGGGCTTGCCCGATGCCGCGAATTCCTGCGGGGTGAGCGTCTTCATCGACAGCGCGTGAATTTCCGCGCGCATGCGCTCGCCCAGGGCGGCATAGACCCGTTGGTGTCGCTGCACCCGATTGAGCCCCTCGAACGCCGGGCTGACGATGGTGGCGTAGAAATGCTGGCCGTCGCCTTCGACGTGAAGATGGCTGCAAGCCAGCCCGTCGGCGATGTAGCGGTGAAGGTCTTCCGGTGTGGGTAGCGACATGGGATAGCTATGTCAGTTGCGCAATTTGGTGCCTCGCACCAGCATGGCCAGCGCCACGCCGCCGCAAAGCAGGTTTCCGAGGATGGCTGCGAGCAGGCTGATCCACGGCGACACATCGCCGGCACCGAAGAAGCCGTAGCGAAAGCCGTCGATCAGGTAGAAGAAGGGATTGAGATGCGACGCCGTCTTCCAGAAACCGGGCAGCCCCTGAACCGAGTAGAACACGCCCGACAGAAACGTCGCCGGCGTGATGATGAAATTCTGGAAGGCGGCCATCTGGTCGAACTTCTCTGCCCAGATGCCTGCAATCAGCCCCAGCGCCCCCAACATGCTGGCGCCGAGAATGGCAAAGACCACGATCCACAGCGGATGAACGAAGGTCAGCGGCACGAACCACACCGTCACCAGCAGCACTCCGGCGCCAACGATCAGCCCGCGCAGCACCGAAGCGCCCACATAGGCCACGAATAGTTCCCAGGGCTTGAGCGGCGACAGCAGGACGAACACCAGATTTCCGGTGATCTTGGACTGAATGAGCGATGACGAAGTGTTGGCGAAGGCGTTCTGCAACACGCTCATCATCATCAGCCCCGGAATGAGAAACGCCGTGTAGGGCACATGGCCGAACACCTGCACATGCGCCGTGAACGCGTGGGAGAAGATCAGCAGGTAGAGCAAGGCCGTGACCACGGGAGCCGCCACGGTCTGGAAGCCAACCTTGAGAAAGCGTTGCAGTTCCTTCTGCAGCAGGGTCTGCAGCCCGGTCATCGCGCCGCTCCGATCAATTCGAGAAAGACGTCTTCGAGGTCGGCGCGCCGCAGTTCGAGTTCGTCGATTTCACAGCCAGCCTCGCGCAGCGCGGCCAGTTTGTGTTCCACGTCCTGGGCACCGCGCACCGCAAGCGCCACGCGCCCGCCTTGCTCCACGCCGAGCCCTTCGGGCAGCCGCCCCTTGACCAGACGGAAATACAGCACCGACGACGCAAACCGTTGCAGCAGAGCCTCGGTGCGGTCGAGCGCCACCACCTTGCCGCCCTTGATCACCGCGATGCGCTTGCAAAGCGCCTCGGCCTCTTCGAGATAGTGCGTGGTCAGCAGCACGGTGTGACCCTCGGCGTTGAGCCTGGCGATGAACTCCCAAAGCGATTGCCGCAGCTCGACGTCCACCCCCGCCGTGGGCTCGTCGAGCACGATGACCCGAGGCCGGTGCACCAGCGCCTGCGCCACCATGACGCGCCGCTTCATGCCGCCCGACAGCGCCCGCATGTTCTTGTCGGCCTGCGCGGTCAGGCCCAGGTTGTGCAGCAGCTCGTCGATCCAAAGATCGTTGCGGCGAAAGCCAAAGTAGCCCGACTGAATGCGAAGCACCTGCCGCACCGTGAAAAACGGATCGAACACGAGTTCCTGAGGCACCACGCCGAGCAAGCGGCGCGCGGCCGCCGCCTCGCGCTGAACGTCATGGCCTGCGACCCGCACATGGCCCGCCGTCGGGCGGGTGAGCCCGGCGAGCATGCTGATGAGCGTGGTCTTGCCCGCCCCATTGGGGCCGAGCAGGCCGAAGAATTCGCCATCCGAAATATCGAGCTCGACACCGTCCACCGCCCGGTTCGTACCGTATTGCTTGATGACGCGATCAAAGGAAACCGCTGCAGTCGTCGAGGACATAGGTCAAGGAAAGGCGCCCGCTCGGGACGACGTCAGACGTCGCCCCGAGCGGGCGCGAGAAATCAGGAATACGCGGCCGCCGCTTCGAGCAGAAACGCCAGACCGTAGGCCGCCGCGAGATCGTTCAGCCGTGCGGGAACGCCGCGCACCTCGAGCTGCTCCTGGGGCGCTGCGCGGCGCAGTTCGAGCAGGAGCGCCAGGATGGAAGAGTCAAACCGGGTCAGCGCTGTGGCGTCGACCGCCCAGGGCGTCGACTCCGCGCGCAACACAGCTAAAGCCAGACGCCTGATCCCAGACGCAGAATCGAGGGTGACTTCAGCAGGCAACGCGTATACGGGCATGGCAACTTCGGATCAACCCGCGACCTTGGCTTGGGCCAGGGTCTGGTTCTTTTCCTTGAGCGTAGCGATCAGGCCGTCGATGCCCTTCTGGCTGATCTCCTGCGCAAACACGCTGCGGTAGTTGTCGACCAGCCAGATGCCCATGACGTTGACGTCGGTGATCTTCCAGCCGGCGGGGGTCTGCTCAAGACGGTAGTCCAGTTGCAGGGGTTCGCCGTTGTTGATGACGCGGGTGCGCACCGTCACATCCTGCGCATTGGCGGGCTCGCGATACGGCAACAGCTTCACTTTCTGATCCTTGATCTGCCGCACCGCGCCAGCGTAGGTGTAGACGAGCAATTGCTTGAACTGCTGCTCAAGCGCGGTGCGCTGGGCCGGAGTCGCCTCGCGCCAGTAACGGCCCACAGCGCTCTGGGTGATTTTCTGGAAATCGACGTTGGGCAGAATCTTCTGCTCGACGAACTGCATCACGACCTCGGGGTTGCCCGAGCGCAGCTTGGGGTCTTGCTGGACGTCGCGGATGATCTCGTTGGACATGGACTCGATCAGTTGCGGCGGCGTGACGGCGTCCGCGGCCTGCGCGACACCCGACATGCCGGCCAGCACGGTGGCCGAGGCGAGGGAAAGGGCGATGAATGTGCGTCGAAGCATGGGTGATTCTCCAGTTGTTCTGATGTTGTTATCGTTAACGTTGCGTCAACCCGCAGGATGACATCGGGGCAGTCAGGGCTTGGCTGCTTCGGCAGCCGGAGCGCTCGCAGGCTCAGCGGGAGGCTGCGCGGCGGCAGCGAGAATGCCGCCGTTGTCGGCGCCATAGCTGTACTGGGCCAACGGATTGGGCGGCCCGAGGTCGATGATCGGGCGCTCGCGAACTTCTTCCACCTGCGATTTGCGCCGTTGTTCATACGCGCTGCGCGCGAAGACGTAGGGGTCGAGGGAAATCTGGTCGAACAGATTGGAGGCGTCCAGCAGATTGGCACGGGTGTTCACCAGATTCAGCGCCAAGGCCCCGTAACTGGCGCTGGGCGGCTGGATCTGGGCTGTCGGGCCGTAGGCCAGAGCCACCCCGGTGCCCGTGGCATCGCGCACCGAACTCGGGCCGAAAAATGGCAGCACCACATAGGGCCCCGAGCCCACGCCCCAGCGGGCCAGGGTGAGGCCGAAGTCGTTGGGGTGCTTGTAGATGCCCATTTCGGTGGCGATGTCGAGGGTGCCGAACAGGCCGAAGACCGTGTTCACGCCGACCCGCATGAAGGTGCTCAGACCATCGTGCACATTGCCCTGCAGAAAATCGTTGCTCATCGACCAGACGTCAGAAATATTGCCGAAGAAGTTGGTGACGCCATGACGAATGGGCGTGGGCGTGACCTCCTTGTAGCCCGTGGCCACGGGTTTGACCACGGCGCGGTCCACCTTCTCGTTGAAGCTGAACATCGCACGGTTGTAGGGCTCCAGCGGGTCTTGCGGATTGTGCGTGGCGCAGCCGCTAAGCAGGGCGAGCGCCAGCAAAGGCAGCAGACGTGCGGCTTGCTTCATTTGCCGTCTCCAGCGCCGCTCGATGCGGCCTTGTTGTAGAGGAACTGCCCGATCAGGTTTTCCAGCACCACGGCCGATTGCGTATTGCGGATGACCGAACCGTTGGTGAGATTCTTCTCGCTGCCGCCCGGGCTGAAGTCGATGTACTGATCGCCCAGCAGACCGGCCGTCAGAATCTTCGCCGAGGTATCCACCGGGAACTGGTAACGCTGGTCGATGGCCATGTGGACGTCGGCCTGGAAGGTCTGGTTGTCGAAGGTGATGCTCGTCACCCGCCCCACGACCACGCCCGCGCTCTTCACCGGTGCGTCGGCCTTGAGACCGCCGATGTTGTCGAAGCGCGCGGTCACTTCATACGTGGGGCCCCAATTGATCTGCAGCAGATTGCCGGCCTTGAGCGCCAGAAACAGCAAGGCCGCCGCGCCCAGCAGCACAAGTATGCCCACCCACAGATCGATTTTTCGTTGATTCATTTTCGACGACTCCAGGGCTGGCTGCCCTCAGGTGCTGAACATCATGGCGGTCAGCACAAAATCCAGTGCCAGTACCGCCAGCGAGGCGATGACCACGGTGCGCGTCGTGGCGCGCGAGACGCCCTCGGGCGTGGGCTGGGCGCGCCAGCCCTGCAGCAAGGCGACAAAGGTGACCGCCAATCCGAACACCACGCTCTTGATCACGCCGTTGCCCACGTCCTTGAACACATCGACGCCGCTTTGCATCTGCGACCAGAACTGCCCGGCATCGACCCCGATCATCACCACGCCGACGACATAGCCGCCCAGAATGCCCACCGCGCTGAACACTGCCGCCAGCAGGGGCATGGCGATCACCCCGGCCCAGAAGCGCGGTGCCAGCACCCGCACCACCGGATCGACGGCCATCATCTCCATGGCGGCGATCTGCTCTCCGGCCTTCATCAAGCCGATTTCCGCCGTCAGCGACGTACCCGCCCGCCCGGCGAACAACAGCGCCGTGACCACCGGTCCGAGTTCGCGCACCAGCGACAGCGCCACCAGCACCCCCAGCGCGCTCGACGAGCCGTAGCGCGACAGGGTGTAGTAGCCCTGCAGCCCCAGCACGAAGCCGACGAACAGGCCGGAGACCGCGATGATGACGAGCGACAGATTGCCCAGGAAATACATCTGCTGAATCAGCAGACTGGGGCGCATCAGCACTCGCCCGACCAGAAACAGCAGTCGCACGAACAGGCGCGCGGCATATCCCAGGTCGGAGAGCAGCTTTCGGGTGCCTGCCCCGATCGACACCAATCTATCGGCGACCGTCATGACCGCTCCTTGCACACCGCAGCCGGACGCAGAAAATCGTCATCAATCGCGGCCGCGGGGTAATGGAAATGCACCGGTCCGTCCGGCTCGCCGCGCACGAACTGGTGCACCAGCGCATCGGTGCTGTCGCGCATCTGCTGCGGCGTGCCGTGGGCGATCAGCCTGCCGTTGCCCAGGATGTAGACGTAATCGGCGATCTCGAACGTGATCTCGACATCGTGCGACACCACGATGCTGGTCAGACCCAGCGCATCGTTGAGACTGCGGATCAGGCGCGCCGAAATGCCCAGCGAGATGGGGTCGAGCCCGGCGAACGGTTCGTCATACATCACCAGCGCCGGATCGAGGGCGATGGCACGCGCCATGGCCACCCGCCGCGCCATGCCGCCGGAGAGTTCAGCAGGAAAGAGGTCGCGAGCTCCCCGCAGCCCGACCGCATTGAGCTTCATCAGCACCAGGTCGCGGATCATCGACTCTGGCAGATCGGTATGTTCGCGCAAGGGAAACGCCACATTGTCGAACACGGTCATGTCGGTGAACAGGGCGCCGAACTGGAACAGCATGCCCATGCGTCGGCGCATGGCGAAAATCTGCTCCTGCGAGGCGTCGGCCAGATTCTGGCCCTCGAAACGCACTGAGCCAGTTTGCGGCCTGACCTGCCCGCCTATCAGTCGCAGCAGCGTGGTCTTTCCGCCGCCAGACGCCCCCATGACCGCGACGACCTGCCCGCGCTGGATGGTCATGTCGATCTGCCGCAGAATCAGACGCTCGCCATAGCCAAAATCGAGCGAATCGATCTGTACGATGGCGGGGGCGGAGGAAACAGGCATAGGATGATGAAGGTCTGGGCATCAGGCCACCTGATGCCACCGAACGTCGTGCAGGCACGGAAAGCGGGACTGAGCGCGCCATTCTAGGGATATCCCGAGCAAGCCGCCGAACACCGCAAAGCCCCGCAGACAGGTTTGAGTTCTCCGGAGAAAACCCCTTCCCATGCCAGGCCCGACCGCTGATTTCTGGAACGAACGCTTTCGCACCCACACCACGGGCTGGGACCGTGGCGTAGTCCACCCTCAACTCGTTCGATGGCTTGCCGACGCGACCTTGCAGCCCTGTCGCATTCTGGTGCCCGGTTGCGGCGCGGGCCACGAAGTGTTGTATCTCGCCGAAGCCGGGTTCGAGGTCACGGCGCTGGACTATGCCGAAGAAGCCGTTGCCCTGCTCACCCGTCGCCTGCATGAAAAGGGCCTGCAGGCGACCGTGCTCCAGGCCGATGTGCGCCGGTGGAATGCCCCCAGCCCGTATGAGGCCATCTGGGAGCAGACCTGCATGTGCGCGCTCTACCCCGACGACTGGGCAGCCTACGCAGCGCGGCTGCACCAGTGGCTCTCACCGCAAGGGCGTCTGTTCGCGCTGTTCATGCAGACGCCCAAGCCCGGCGCGGAGGAAGGCTGGATTCAGGGGCCACCCTATCACTGCGACGTTCTGGCCATGCGCGCCCTGTTTACCTCTGACCAGTGGCGCTGGCCCAGGCCACCCTATCCGCGGGTGCCGCACCCCGGAGGCTCGGCCGAACTGGCGCTCATCCTCGAACCGGCACGGCCCGGCGCGCAGGTGTAGGACTTGCTCGCACCCCTGGGATGTGCAGCGCGAAATTCCCAGGCCCGCAAGCGCTCGGGGTCGAGAATCTCGACACCGCCGTAACGCAATTGCAGCGCGCCATCGGCCTGAAGCCGCTTGAAAGCCTGATTCACCCGTTGCCGGGACAATCGACACAGTTGGCCGATTTCCGACTGCGTCACCCGCAAAGCGCCGCCGTTCGCGCCGGCCAGCGGGTGAAACAGATGCCGCAGGGTGCGCGCCACACTCGACTCCGCACCCCCAGGCTGATCGTCCAGGGCCTGCAAGGTCATCAGTTCGAGCCGGTCGTTGAGTTGTTGCAGCAGATAATGATTGAAGGCGATATTGCGCTCGAGCAACCACAAAAACGACTCGCGTGGAATCAGCGCCAGTTCGCAGGTACGCACCGCCTGCGCCTGGTAGCGCCAGACACCTCGCCGCATCAAGGTGCCCTCGCCGAACCATCCACCAGCTCCCACGCCCGAATACACCAGTTCCTTCCCGCTCGATGTCGTGACGACGAACTTCGCCAGTCCGGACATCACCCCCACCCAATGCAGCGCGGGCTCGCCCAAGGGCTGCAGCATCTCGCCTGCAGGCACAGTCTGGTAGCCCACTTCAGAAGCCACGCGGGATTTTTCGTGCGGTAGCAGCCGTTCCCACCACCCGCTGCGCGCGGCCCAGACGGGCATATTGATCTCGTTCATTGGCATGGCTCGTCGCTTCTCCCGAACTCTATGCTCGTGCTTTTCGGCCCGAATTGACGTCGCCACTTGTAACGAATATGTCGGAACGCAAACGAAGACGCAAAAAAACCGGGCCGAAGCCCGGTGATTTTGTTGCGACTTTTACCGCGACGCCAAACGGGAACTCTGCGCCGATCAGATCAGGAAGGATTCCTTGGACTTGCCGCTGTCCACGGCGCTCTGCAGCCAGCGCGGCATCTTGCCACGGCCCGTCCAGGTTTCGCCGGTTTGTGCATTGCGATATTTCGGAGCGACTGTCGAACCTTTGGACGAAGCCCCTCCACGGCGTGAACCCAAATCAGCCAGGGTAATTCCATACTCGTCCATTTTGGCGCGAATATCGTTCACCACTGCGGCAAGCTCAGCCTTGCGCTGAGCTTCGGCCTGCTGTTTGAGAGCTTCGATCTGAGCCTGCAATTCCTTATACGTGGCCATCTGCATCTTCTCCTGTGTCGAAAAATTGAATGGTGCGCATCATACGATAAAAAACAAAATGAAAAAGCCCGCGAAACGCGGGCTCATTCAAAACAGACTGACCAGATCGGTTCATTATTCGATGGCTTTGGTGATATCTTCCACCACTTTTTTCGCATCACCGAACACCATCATGGTCTTGTCCATGTAAAACAGTTCGTTATCCAGGCCAGCATAACCCGCCGCCATCGACCGCTTGTTCACGATCACCGTCTTGGCCTTGTAGGCTTCGAGAATCGGCATGCCGGCGATGGGCGATTTGGGATCGGTCTTCGCCGCCGGGTTGACCACGTCATTGGCGCCGAGAATCACGGCTACATCAGCCTGGCCGAATTCAGGGTTGATGTCGTCCATTTCAAACACCTGGTCATACGGCACCTCCGCTTCGGCAAGCAGCACATTCATATGCCCCGGCATGCGCCCGGCGACTGGGTGAATGGCGTACTTCACATTCACCCCATGTTCGGTGAGTTTCTGCGCCAGTTCCTTCACCGCATGCTGCGCCCGCGCCACGGCCAGACCATAACCGGGGACGATGATGACCGTTTCGGCATTGGAAAGCAGAAAGGCTGCATCATCCGGGCTGCCCGATTTCACCGAGCGCTGCTGCGCCTGGGCCGCGCCCGCCGAAGCCTCGGCCCCGAACCCGCCAAGAATCACGCTGATGAACGAGCGGTTCATCGCCTTGCACATGATGTAGCTCAGAATCGCACCCGACGATCCCACCAGCGAACCGGCGATGATGAGCATATTGTTTTCGAGCGAAAAACCAATGCCCGCCGCAGCCCAGCCGGAATAACTGTTGAGCATCGACACCACCACGGGCATGTCGGCGCCGCCGATGGGGATAATGATCAGCACACCCAGCACGAAGGCCAGTGCCATCATGATGAGGAAAGGCGTCCACGACAAGGTGGTGAAAAAAGCGATACCGCAGGCAATCGCCGCCAAACCGATCACCAGATTCACCCAATGCTGCGCCGGGAAACGCACCGGAGCACCCTGAAACAGCCGGAATTTGTAGCGCCCGGACAGCTTGCCGAACGCAATCACCGAGCCACTGAACGTCACCGCGCCGATGATGGTGCCGATGAACAGTTCGATGCGATTGCCCGCGGGCAGCGGATCGCCGGCCGTCTGGACGATGCCGAAGGCATGCGGCTCGGCCACCGCCGCCACGGCGATGAAGACCGCGGCCAGGCCGATCATGCTGTGCATGAAGGCCACGAGCTCGGGCATTTTGGTCATCTCGACCCGGTTGGCCATCACGGCGCCGACGCCGCCGCCCACAACCAGGCCCAGAAGCACGTAGCCGAGCCCAAGCGCGCCCGCATCACCGCCGATCTTGATGATCAGCGCCACGGTGGTGACGATGGCAATGGCCATGCCCACCATGCCAAAAACATTGCCGCGGCGGCTCGTCGTGGGGTGCGACAAACCCTTGAGCGCCTGAATGAAAAACACTGCTGCAAGCAAATACAGCAAGGTCACGAGATTCATGCTGAGTGTCATAAATGAAATCCTTGGTGCTGAACGTCACCGGCCGTGCGCCGAAGGGCTGATGGTCCTGTTGTTGACGCGGCGCAGTCGTCGGGTATCCGTTGGAATGAGCTTTATTTCTTGTCGGCCGTTTTCTTCTTGAACATGGCCAGCATGCGCCGCGTCACGAGAAAACCACCGAAAACGTTGACCGCAGCAAGCGCAACCGCAAGCGTGCCCATCACCTTGCCGAGTGGCGTCACGGTCAGTGCCGCGGCCAGCATGGCACCAACGATGATGATGGCGGAAATGGCATTGGTCACCGCCATCAGCGGGGTATGCAGCGCGGGCGTGACATTCCACACCACGTGATAGCCGACATAGATCGCCAGAACAAATATGGTGAGGTTGATCACCAGGGGAGAGATTTCATGCATGGTTCAGTCCTTGTTGAGGATGAAAAGGGTTGGCGCGGGGTTGATGCGGCACGACCTCATGCGGTTTTGCGCAGCAACTGCCCATCGCGGCACATCAGGCAGGAAGCGACGATGTCGTCTTCCCTATTCACCACAAAGCCCTTTTCCTTGTCGAACACCAGTTTCAGAAAATCGAGCACGTTTCGCGCATACAGGGCCGAGGCATCCGCCGCGACAAGGGCGGGCAGATTGGTTTCGCCCACCAGAGTGACGCCATGCTTGACCACGATCTTGCCGGCTTCGGTCAGCGGGCAATTCCCGCCCTGGGCAGCGGCCATATCGATAATCACCGAGCCCGGCTTCATCGATCGGACCATGTCTTCGGTAATCAAGACGGGCGCGCGGCGACCGGGAATGAGCGCGGTGGAAATCACCACATTCGCCTGTTTGACCCGCTCGGCGACCAGGGCCGACTGGCGCTGCATCCAGCTCGCGGGCATGGGCCGCGCATAACCGCCCACGCCTTGAGCAATATCGCGCTCCTCATCGGTTTCGAACGGCACATCAATGAACTTCGCGCCCAGCGACTCGACCTGTTCCTTCACCGCCGGTCGCACGTCCGATGCCTCGATCACGGCACCCAGACGCTTGGCGGTGGCGATGGCCTGCAGACCCGCCACCCCGGCGCCCAGAACCACCACGCGTGCCGCTTTGACCGTTCCGGCCGCCGTCATCAGCATGGGCATGAAGCGCTGGTAGATATTGGCCGCGAGGATGACCGCCTTGTAACCCCCGATGTTCGCCTGACTGGACAGCACGTCCATGCTCTGCGCGCGCGAGGTGCGCGGCGCAGCCTCGAGGGCAAACGCGGTCAGGCCTGCGGCGGTCATGGCCTGAAGACCGTCCGCATTGAATGGGTCGAGCATGCCGACCAGCACCGTGCCGGGCTTCATCAGCCCGATTTCTTCAGTCGTCGGCGGACGGACCTTGAGCACCATCTCGGCCGCGAAAGCCTCTTCCCGGCTGCCTATCGTGGCGCCGACGGCGATGTAATCCGCGTCCGGAGCATCGGCGCGCAAGCCTGCATCGGCCTGCACGACCACGGTATGCCCCTGGGCGATCAATTTCTTGACAGTTTCCGGTGTTGCTGCAACACGGGCTTCGCCGGCCAAAGTTTCTGCCGGAATGCCAATACGCATGGAGTCTCTCCTTTTTTGGTCTGCTCGGTAGGGGCCTATCGCAGCACGAACCCGAAGTCGTCTAGGCCCCACTCGATCGCGGCCAACCGGTCTGCATGAGCCGTTGGGGCGAACGCGGCATTATCTCGCGTTTTCCCTAAGATTGTTCCCGCGCAATTTGCGCACATCCGGAAATCTCTTTTGCTTTTTTGACATCTGCATTTCATCTGCCGATTCCCGCCATGCCAGATCAGCTCTCAGCGCGCCCTCGCGTGACCGTTGCCGCCATCGTCGAACGGGCAGGTCTTTTTCTGCTCGTCGAAGAGCAGACGCAGGACGGGCTCAGGCTGAATCAGCCCGCCGGTCATCTGGAAGCGGGTGAAAGCCCGCAGCAGGGCGTCGTGCGCGAAACGTGGGAAGAAACCGGGCGCAGCTTCAAGCCCAGCGGTCTGGTGGGCATCTATCTGTCGCGCACCCGGCGGGGCGATCAGGACGTGAGCTATCTGCGCCTGGCGTTCTACGGCGAGGTGTCCGAGGCCGACGCCAGGCATGCGCTGGACGAAGGCATCGTGCGCACCCTGTGGATGGATGTCGACGCCATCCGCGCCAGCGCTGACCGGCATCGCAGCCCCCTGGTGCTGCGCTGTGTGGAGGACTACCTGAGCGGGAAGCGCTATCCGTTGCAACTGATCGCCACCGATCCCAGCGTGTACGGCTGAGATCCAGCGGCTTTCTACAATGGACGCATGACGTCTCATTCTCGCGGCACCGTGGTGGTCGGCCTCTCCGGCGGTGTCGACTCTTCTGTTTCAGCCTGGCTGCTCAAACAACAGGGCTATACGGTCGTCGGTCTGTTCATGAAGAACTGGGAGGATGACGACGACGGCGAATACTGCTCCACGCGGCAGGACTGGCTCGACGCGGCCAGCGTCGCCGATCGCATCGGCATCGACATCGAGGCGGTGAACTTCTCCGCCGAATACAAGGAGCGCGTGTTTGCCGAGTTTCTGCGCGAATACGCCGCGGGCCGCACACCCAACCCCGACGTGCTTTGCAACGCCGAGATCAAGTTCAAGGCCTTTCTCGACCACGCCATGCGGCTCGGCGCAGACCGCATCGCCACCGGGCATTACGCCCGCGTGCGCGAGGGCCGCAACGGCTTCGAGCTGCTGCGCGGCCTGGATGCCGCCAAAGACCAAAGCTACTTTCTCCACCGGCTCAATCAGGCCCAGCTCTCGCGCACCCTGTTCCCGGTGGGCGAAATGCACAAGACCGAGGTGCGAAAAATCGCCGCCGATATCGGCCTGCACAACGCCCGCAAGAAAGACTCTACCGGCATCTGCTTCATCGGTGAGCGTCCCTTCCGCGACTTTCTCAACCGCTACCTGCCCACCCGACCGGGGCCGATGAAAACGCCCGAGGGCAAGACCGTGGGCGAACACATCGGGCTGGCGTTTTACACCCTCGGACAGCGCAAGGGCATCGGTCTGGGTGGAAGCCAGAGCGGCAGCGGTGAACCCTGGTTCGTCGCTGCCAAGGATCTGCAGCGCAATCAGCTCATCGTGGTGCAGGGCCATGACCATCCGCTGCTGCAAAGCCGTGGGCTGCGCGCCTTGTCGGCCAGCTGGGTCGCAGGTCATCCGCCCGATGACAACGGCGCCACCTACGGCGCCAAGACGCGCTATCGCCAGGCCGATGCGGCCTGCCGCTATCTGGGCGTCTCGGCTGAGCAGTTCGCTCTGGATTTCGATACCCCGCAGTGGGCCGTGACCCCGGGGCAGTCTGCCGTGCTGTACGACGGCGAGGTTTGTCTGGGCGGCGGCATCATCGAGGCCGCCGTCTCCTGAAAGCGCGAACCTATCAGGCCATGCGAGCCAGCAGGGTTTCGACCTCGTCGAGCATGGCGCTGAGCTTGGGCTGCTCGCCGCCTTCGGTGTGTTCCAGGCGGCCGTCGAGTTCCTGTTCGAGATAGCACACGGTCATGCGCACGAAGGTGCTGTCGAGCGCCTTGCGCACTGCGGAGAGCTGCTGTGCCACCTTGAGGCAGGGCTCACCCTCCTCGATCATGCGTTGCACGCCGCGCATCTGACCCTCGGCGCGCTTGAGGCGGTTGAGGATGTCCGTGCGAGAGGCTTCGTTGGTCAGAACTGACATGGTGATGGCTCCGGGAATCGGTGGGATCTTGGTACTGCGCTTCATCCAATGTTCTCCATCATAGGCCCATGCCCGCCGACGCGATTCATGCCGAATGGATCAGCGCCACGGGCTCTGGTGCCAGCAAGGTACCGTCGCGCAGCCCCCGGGCCGTCGCCAGCGTGAGCCAACCAATCACCACCGAGGCCAGCGCCAAAGCCAGAATGGCGAAAGTCTGCATGCCGCCACTCTGGGTGACCAGGGCGAGATGCATCGACAGGCCGGCAAAGGCGGCCAGAGGGAAGGACAGCGCCCAGTGACCGATGGTGAAGGCCTCCTGCATCATCGCCTTGAAGGACAGAAAGCTCAGCAACACAAAAAACAGCGCAATGCCCCAGGCCCCCTCGAGCGCCTCGACCGGCGCTCCGATCTGCGCCAAGCCGAGGCCGCCCGCGGCCGGGGGCGCAATGCTGATGAAGATCATGGGCAGCAAACGTCGCGGCAACATGCCGAAAGCCGCGACACGCACCATGAAAAGGCCTTGCACGATCACGAAGAAAAAGGCCCCGACCGCCCATTGCGCCACGGACCAGATCTGAAAGCCGAGCGCCACGCCGGCATAGGGCACCACGACATTGCCGACCGCGGCCATAAACAGCGCCGGCGTCACGCCGGCCCAGTTCGGCCCCTTGTCCGTGGCCGCGCTCAGGCGCAAGCGGTGAAACACCCAGACGGTCGCCGCAAGCTGCCCGAGCGCACCAAGCATCCAGAAACCGGCCATCCAGACGTTGTCGGCCCCCAGAACCTGCACGGCGAACCCTGCCGTCACCAGCATGGCCATGGGAAGCAGGGCCAGCAAAGGGTGACGCACGGGATGCCGCAGGTCGGCCAGCCAGTCTCCAGCATGCCACTGCGCTCGGAGCACGGCGAGCACCAGGAGCACCGCCAGTGCGGCAATCGCGGCCCAGCCGAGCACCTGGGAGACCACGGCAGCAGGTTCGCCCAGGAGAACCGTGGCCTGATGCCAGGCCAGCGCCAGTCCGCCCCAGCCGACAACGATGGCGAACCAGCCGGGAGCGAGAAATTTGAGCCAGGGGCGGGCGGCGCGCGCCATCATCCGACCCGATCAGCCGCAGCAGTTGGCTTTGGAGTCGGGCACGCCCAGCTTGCGCAAGAAGAAACCGAGCGGGCAGAGGTTGGTGAAACCGAACTGCAGCAGGTTGGCGCCGACGAAGGCGGTGAACAGCAGAAACCACTGCGATACATAGATCGGGCTGGCAGGCGCGCCAAGCAGCACGGAAATCAGGATGAAGGTGCCAGCGATGACACGGATGTAGCGTTCGACAGTCATTACAAATTCTCCAAGGTTGTGAAATAGAGGAAACAGGTCAGTATTCAGACTCAGGCCGTCAGCTCAGGTTCAGCCGGTGCCGCGGGTGCCTTGGGAGGCACCTTGGGCTTCACCCGAATCTGCCAGACGTAGTAGAGCAGAGGGATGACGATCAGGGTGAGGATGGTCGAGAGCAGGGTGCCGAAGATCAGCGACACCGCCAGCCCGCCGAAAACCGGATCGGACACCATAATGGCCGAGCCGAACATGATGGCCAGCGCCGTGAGAAGAATCGGGCGCAGCCGCACCGCCCCCGCCTGCGCCACCGATTCCTGCAGGCTGTAGCCGCGGGCGCGGTAGTCGAGGATGAAGTCGATCAGCAGCAGCGAGTTGCGCACCACCACGCCGGCCAGCGCGATAACGCCGATCATCGAGGTGGCGGTGAACGACTGATGCGTGAGCCAGTGACCGGGGAACACGCCGATGAGGGTGAGCGGAATCGCCCCCATCACGATAACCGGCAGTAGGAACGACTTGTAATACGCCACCAGCAGCAGGTAGATGAACACCAGCGCCACCATGAAGGCCGCGCCCAGATCGCGGAACACGTCGAGCGTCAGGCGCATTTCACCGCCCCAGAGCAACTGGTAGCCCTTGAGATCGCTGGCCGGTGTCTCGGCGAAGCCGAGGTTGCCGGTCGTGAAGGTGGTGCCGTTGGCCAGCTTCTTGCCGTCGAGCATCGAGTTCAGGCTCAGCGTGGCGTAGACGGGGCTGGAATGGATCATCTCGCCGCCCACATAGACCACCGGGTGCTGGTCGCGGGAGTAGATCGGCTTGGCCAGGGTGGCCTTCTCCACCGTGGCGATGCTCGACAGCGGAATGACCTTGCCCTGCGCGTTCTGGATGGGCACATCGAGCAGTTGCTGCGGGCTCTGCCGATCGGCGCGCGGCACACGCACGATGATGTTGACCGGCTCCAGTGCATTGCTGTCGTGGATGGCGCCCACCTTCAGCCCCGACACATAGTTGTGCAGCAACTGGATGATCTGCCCCGGGACGATGCCCGACATCGCAGCCTTCTGCCGGTCGATCTTGATGCGGTATTCCGTGGTCGTCGCCGTCACCGAGTCGTCCTGGTTCATCAGGCCGTAGACCTTGTCGAAATCACCCAGCACATCCTTGGCCGAAGCGCGCAGGGTGTCATAGTTGGGCCCGTACAGCTCAGCCATCACCTGCGCGCGCACCGGCGGGCCGGGCGGCGTTTCGAACAGTTTGATGAAGGTGGCGGGGAAGCGCGCGCGCACCGGAGCGAGCTGGTCGTAGAGCTTCTGCACGATTTCGTGCGACTCGACCGAACGCTCGCCCTTGCCCACCAGATTCACCCGAATCTGCGCAAAGTTGTCACCGCGCTTGAGCATGTCGCCGCGCACCAGCGAGGCAAAGTCGATCGGAGCCGCCTGACCGACAAAGGTCTGGTAATCCATCACATACGGATTGGTCGCCAGCACGTCGCCCACGGCCCGCGCCACCTGGTCGGTGCGCTCGAGCGTGGAACCCGCGGGGGTGTCGATCTGCACCAGGAAGGTATTGGTGTTGTCGTTGGGCAGCATCTTGAGCTCGACGCCCAGCGCCGACAGCGGCCCGTTCATGCCCGAAGGCCGGATGAACTGCCAGGCCGGCATGAGCATGGCCGCGATGAGCAGCACCAGCACGGCGAGAAACATGAGGTTGCGGCGGGTGCGGCTGCGCAGCATGGGCTCGAACAGCTTGAGATAGGCCGCATGCAGCTTGTCCTGCTTGTGCGCGCCCTCCTCTTCGAGGCTGCCGCTGTGCGCCAGAGCCTCGCGCGCGGCCTTCTTGCTCAGCCAGACGCGAGCCGCCCAAGGCACCACGGTATAGGCCAGGATGAGCGAGGCGATCATGGCCACCGGCACATTGATGGGAATGGGCCGCATGAAGGGCCCCATCATGCCGCTGACAAACGCCATCGGAATGAAGGCCAGAATCACCGCCAGCGTGGCCATATTGGTCGGGTTGCCGATCTCGTTGGTCGCCAGCACCACGGTGCGGTTGAAGTTCTTGATCGGCCCGCCGTGCAGGTGGCGGTGGATGTTCTCGATCACCACGATGGCGCCATCCACCAGCAGCCCCAGCGACAGAATGAGCGCGAACAGGGTGATGCGGTTGATGGTCTGGCCGACGATCAGATCGACCGTGAGCACCGCGAACAGGGTCAGCGGCACGGTCAGGGTGACGATGCCGGCCTCGCGCCAGCCCAGGAAAAACCACAGCAGCAGCGAGACGCTGACGATGGCGATGCCCAGATGCTCCACCAGCGTGTTCACCGCCTCGTTGGCCTTGTGACCATCGTCACGGGTGATGGTGACATGTACGCCTTGCGGCAAGGCATAGCTCTCGATCTCGCTGAGCTTGTTCAGCACGTCGTGCACCACGACCACGGCGTTCGTGCCCGATTTCTTGGCGATCGCCAGGGTGACCGCGCTCATCTCCTGCCCATGCGGCTTGCCCTTGGCGGCCAAGCCCCAGGCGAAGTGCGACAGATCATCGACCTGCTCAGGCCCTTCGGTGACCTTGGCCACGTCGCGCAGGTACACCGGCTTGCCGTTCGGTGCGCCGATCAGGATGTCGCCCACCTGCTGCGCATTGCCCAGAAAGCTGTCTATGCGCACCGGGGTGACCTTGTTGTTGTCCACCAGATTGCCGATGGGTGCCGCGGCGTTGCTGCCTTGAAGAATCTTGTCGAGCTGTTCCAGCGGAATCCCGGCGGCAGCCAGCTTGCTCGGCGAGATGGCCACATTGACCGCGCGCGGCGCACCGCCGACGACCTCGGTGAACGACACCCCCGGCACGTTGCGCAGATGCGCCAGCACCTTTTCTCCCACGTCGCGCAATTGCATGCCGTTCATCGTGGCCGACGAGAGCGTGAGCGTGAGGATGGGCACGTCGTCCACGTTGATCGGCTTGATCACCGGCTGCATCGCCCCGGGGGGGATGCGGTCGAGGTTCTGCATCAACTGGTTGTACATCTTGACCAGGCTTTTCTCCTGGTCTTCACCCACCTTGAACTGCACCGTGACCACGCCGAAGTCGTTGGTCGCATAGCCATAGGTGTGATCGACGCCGGACATCGAGGCCATGATGGCTTCGAGCGGCTTGACCACCAGATTCTGGATCTCCTGCGGCCCCGCGCCCGGCTTGGCGACGATGATGTTCGCCGCCGGCACCACGATCTGCGGGTTGTATTCGCGCGGCGTGATCAGCAAGGCCAGCACCCCGGCCAGCGTCAGGCCGAGCATGATGAGCGCGGTGATCTTCGATTCGATGAAGGCGCGGGCCAGCTTGCCCGCGCTGTTCATGGGAGCCGCATGTTCAGCCACGGTTGCCTCCGCCGATCTTCACGCCGTTCTCGACTTCGGGCAGGTTGCTGGTGACGATGGTGTCGTCAGGGTTCAGCCCGGCCTGAATCTCGACATCTGCCCCCATCTGCGCGCCCAGCCGAACCAGGCGGAAATGGGCGATGCCGTCCTTGTCGACGACGAACACGCCGGTCATGCCGGCACGGTCGACCACGGCACTCTGCGGCACGCGCAACTGCGGCGAGCTGCCCACGGCAAAGCCCACGCGCACGAAGCTGCCGCTGTCGAGCCCGGCGTCCGCAGGCAGGTCGATTTTCACCGTGTGGGTATGGCTCATCGGGTCGGCCACGGGCACGGCCTGGGCGATGGTGCCCTGCAGCGATTTGCCGTTGGCCAGCACCTGCACCTTGTCACCGACCTTGATCTTGTCGAACACTTCGCCGGGCACCTGGGTGGTGACCTGCAGCTTGCCCTGCCCTTCGATCACCAGCACCGGGCGACCGGGCGCGGCCAGATCGCCCTGGTTGGCCATTTTCTGCACCACCACCCCGGTGATGGGCGAAGTGACCGAGGAATAGCGCATCTGCGCCGCGGCGGTGTTGTACCCGGCCTGAGCCGCGGCCACTTGTTCCTGCGCCACCTGGTAGCGCAACTGGATCTGATCCCACTGCTGCTTCGGAATGGCCTGCTCCTTGTAGAGATTGCCGAAGCGCTCGTAATCGCCCTTGGCATTGGCCAGATTGGCCTGCGCCTGCGCCAGCCCGGCACGCGCCTGCGCCACCTGACCCTGGATATCGGTCGGGTCCACCTGGAACAGCAGTTGTCCGGCCTTGACCGTCTGGCCCTCCTTCACCGACAGGGTGCGGATGTAGCCCATCAGCCTGGACGCCACCTGCACCTGGTTGCTCGACATGACCGTGCCCGACAGCAGGGTGAGGTTCTGCTGATCGCTGGAAGCGAGTTTGAGGGTTTGCGCCGCCACCACGCGGGGTGCAGCGGGGGTTTGCGCCGTGTCGGTCTGGTGGCCGCAGGCCGAAAGCAGGGCCGTGGATAGCACGAGGGCCAGTGGCGCACGGCGCAGCATGGGCAGGACAGGATGGGTCATGGCAGTCAGAGGGTAAAAATCAGAATCTTGTGCACGAACGAGAAGGGGTGTAGCGCGGCGCGGCCACCTTCAGGGTTTGGCGGGCGCGTCGCCAGCCGCACTGCCCGAGGCGGGCGCGGCGGTGGGAGCCATCGGCTGCGTGGCGTCCAGCGTGAGATCGCCCAGCGCCAGCCGCAATGCGGCTCGCTGCATGTTCACCTGCTGGCGGGCCATGATGAGGTCGGCGCGTGCTTTGTCGAGCTGCGCCTGCGCCCCCTGCACTTCCACCAGCGTGCCCACGCCGTCGGCATAGCGCTTGTTGACGATGCGCGCGGCCTCTTCGGCCTGAGTGACGGCAAGCTCGCGGGTCTTGACCTGGTTGGCGGCGTCGAGCGCCTTGCGGTAGCTGTCTTGCACCTGCATGCCGAGCTGGTTTTGCGCGGCCTGCAGCTTGGCCTGCAGCTCCATGCGCTGCGCCACGGCCTGATCGACCGCGTTCTGCGTCACGCCACCGTCGAAGATCGTCCAGTTGAGCTGGGCGCCCACGGTGTAGCTGCGCGACTCGAAGCCCAGCCGGGGATCGTTGGTGTCGAAGCGCGCCATCGCACCGACCTGCGGATAGCGGTCGGCGCGCGCGACCTCGATCTTGCCATTGGCCGCAGCAATCTGGTGCTGCAAGGCCTGGATCTGCGGGTTACGTTCCATCGCCTGCCCCACCCAGGTACTCGGGTCGCCCTGAGGCATGGTCACGGCAACCTCGGGGCCCAGGGTGATGGGCTGATCGAGCGGCACGCCGAGCACCACATGCAGCGCGTCCATGGCCTGCGATTCCATATTGGCGGCCTGATCCTGCTGCAGCTTCACGTCTTCCTGACGCACCTGCGCCGACAGCAGATCGCTCTTGATCACCACGCCCTGCTTGAGCAGGCTGTCCACGGTCTTGACCTGGCTCTGGGCGGCTTCCAAAGCCTTGGCCGCCACGCCCTTGAAGGCTCGCGCCGTGTAAACCCCGTCATACGCCTGCAGAGCGTGGTAGATGATCTGCTGCCGGGCCGCCTGGTCGCCCGACTGCGCCGCCATCAGCATGGAACGCGCCTGCTGCAGATAGCCTTGCAGTTTGCCGCCGGTGTAGAGCGGCAGTTCGGCCTGGATGCGAGTATTAAAGTTGTTGACCGATCCGGGATAGTTCAGGTTGTCGGGCGCCACGCCGAGAGACTGCGGGCCGAGAAACTGATTGGCCCCGAAATCGTTGAACGTCGCCTGCCGCTGTGACAGCTTGATGCCAAAGGCGTTGAGCGCATCGTTCGTGCGGGTGACACCGGCCGATACCGTGATCTTCGGCAACCGTGAGCCCTCGGCTTGGGCGATGCCTGCCCGGGCCTGCGCCATCTGCGCCTGAACCCCGAGCAGCTCCGGGTTCTGTTTGAGGGCGATGTCCACCGCCTGGCGGAAATCCAGCGTCTCGGCCTGGGCCAGTGCCCATCCACCCATGATGTAGAGACAAGCGCTCGTCAGCAGCCCGACGCGCACACGCCGGGGCAAGGAAACCATCATTGTCCAGCTCCGCCAGAAAGAGGAAAGTCAAACAAACGGGAATGCGCGAGGCGCGGTCCGGAACTCGCTTGGCCCGGGCCACCGCCCCTTGACCTTGGGTCGGTTTTCGAGGATAGCCTTCTGATCCGCCCAGGTCACGCGATATATACAGGACGGAGTATATCAATACCCATGGGGGTATATGAATTCCCGCCTTTCACTGGGGAACTTTGTCGCCGGACTGCGACAACCGTTGTCCGGTCAGGCCGTAGGCTGCGGCGCCTTGATGGTTTTGAGCGCCTGCGCGCTTTCCTTCAGCGCCCGGTCGATGAAGGCGCCGTAGAAATCCGCCGTCGGGGCACCGGTGATGCGTTCCCCGATTTCCTTGCCGCCAGGCCCAAAGAACAGCACGGTCGGCGCGAGCTTGATGCCGTACTGCTTCGCCAGCAGCACACCCGAGGTGGGCTTGCCGTCGAAGCCGATCACCTCGGCGCGATCGGTGATTTCGATCTGTCGCACCACATAGCCCTCCTTGGCGAGGAACTGATACTGCGTGCGCCGCAGCTTTTCGCAGAACGGGCAGTTGGGAAGACTGAACATGACGATCAGGGGCTGGTCCTTGACCGCGGCCTTGAGTGCGCTCTGCTGCAGGTTACGCACTGGCGGCAGGGGCGTTTCCGCCCAGGCCACACCGGTCATCCAGGCCAGAAACAAGGCCACCGACAAGGCCGCCACCCAGCGCAAGACACGCTTTCGCCCGACCCGAAGCACGTCCGCCTGTCGGCTCTGTCCAGATTGCGCCCAACCGTTCCACACCACCATACTGCCCCCTCGAAGGTCGAGTCACGGGATAATGATGGCATGTTATTCACAGCTCGATACCCAGCGGCGGCGTCGGTGATCCGGTACTCCACCCTGTCGCTCGCCGCCGCGGCGCTCCTCAGTGCCTGCTCCCCCGCCCTCGACTGGCGGGATGTACGCCCGAAAGACATCAACATTCTGTTGACCTATCCGTGCAAAACGGAGCAGATCGCGCAGGACGTGGTGCTCGCCGGCCAGAAGGTCAATATGAGCATGACGGGCTGTGTCGCCGACAAGATGACCTTCGCCCTCGCCCACGCCCAGTTGCCCGACCCCGCCCTGGCGGCCAAGGCGCTGGGGCAATTGCATCAGGCTGCCATCGGCAATGTGCACGGCAAGGTCACGCATTCCGCGCCCGACATCCCCAAGAACGCCACGCCCGGACTGCCCGACTCGCTGGACCTGCGCATCGACGGTCAGACGCCCGACGGCAAACCGGTGCGCGAGCGCGTGCTACTTTTCAGTCAGGGCAACAGCGTCTATCAGATTACGGCGTTCGCGCCGACCCCGGATTTCAAGGATGAGGCCGCGCAAACTTTCGTCGAATCCGTGAATTTGTCGCCTACGCCCTGAAAACCGGCGACCTATCATGCGCTACAAGATCCCTCGTCGGTAACACCGTATGCCCGGTCTTTTCATCGTCGCCCATGCCCCACTGGCCAGCGCACTGCGAGAGTGCGCGAGCCATGTGTACGCCGGGTGTCCGCAAAGACTTCTGGCCTTCGATGTCGCGCCCGATGCGCCCGTCGAGGCTGCCGCGCAGGATGCGCTTGTGGGTTTGCGCCAGGCCGCCAGCGATGGCAGCGCGTTGCTGCTCGTCGACGTTTTCGGCGCCACGCCCAGCAATATCGCGCAGCGGCTGACTGAACTGGCAAGTGATCTCAAGCTGAAAATCGTGGCGGGGGTCAATCTGCCCATGCTGCTGCGATCCGTGTGCTATCAAAACGAATCGCTTGAGGCGCTCGCCGCCCGCGCCACTGCAGGTGCCATCCAGGGCGTCATTCAAATCTCCGCGAGCGCGCCGCAACAACAACCGCTTCGCAGCCCTTCTCATGCCGCAACGCACCATTCAAGTCAGCAATAAGCTCGGCCTGCACGCTCGCGCGTCGGCCAAACTCACCAAGCTCGCAGGTCAGTTTTCCTGCGACATCTTCATCTCCAAGGGCTCGCGCCGGGTCAACGCCAAGAGCATCATGGGGGTGATGATGCTGGCTGCGGGCATCGGCTCCACGGTCACGGTTGACGCCGAGGGCGATCAGGCCGACATCGCGCTCGACGCTGTGCAGGCCCTGTTCGACGACAAATTCGGCGAAGGCGAATAAGGCCCCAAGAACGCCCCGGCTTTACATATCTTCACCCTCGCGAGACCTGGGGGCAAACGCCGGCTCGCAAAATGGATTCATCGTCACTTCCTTCACAAGGACTGCCATGAATCCTCAAATCTCAACCTCTCCGGCAACAGCATCCACCGCGCCGTCGCGCCTGCGCCGTGCCCTGGGCATGCTCGGCACCATGCTGGTCGTCACCGTCGCCAGCCACGCCGCCTTGGCGGCCGCCCAGACTCCGCCCCCTCCCCCGCCCGCCCCCATGGCGCAGGGCGGCCCGGGCATGGGCGGCAAGATGGGTCACTGCGGCCCAGACAGGCACGGCGAACGCGGCATGCAGCGCATGCTGGCCAAGGCCGGTGTCAGCCCCGAGCAGCGCGAGAAAATACGCGCTCTGCAAAAGCAATCCTGGGAAAAGGCACGCCCCGAAATGATGCAGATGCGCGAACTGATGCAGCAACGCATGAAGCTGCTGGCCGCGCCCACCATCGATCGCGGCGCCCTCGAAGCGCTGCGCGACAAGCAGATGGCCCTGGCCAATCAGCTCTCGCGCGACCGCACCCAGACCCAGTACGAGATGGCGCAAATCCTCACCCCCGAGCAGCGCGCCAAGCTCTACGCCATGATGGAACAGCGCATGGAACGCATGAAGCACCACCGCGGCCCGATGGGCGAACCCGGCAAGGGCCCGATGGGCGGGCCGGGCATGATGCAATAAGCTGGTCCCAGCAAGAGGCAGGCCGCCGCGGCGGCCTGCGTGTCATTCCAGAATGGGCCGCCCCATGACGCCGCTCTCTCGTACCACGCCAAGCCAACTTCTGCTGGTCGAAGACGATCTTCGTCTGGCGCAACAGGTCAGCGATTTTCTGCACAGCTCCGGCTGGCAAGTCACCCACGCCGCCAACGCCGCGCAGGCCGATGTCGCCCTGGCTCCCCGTCGTGGCGAAGCCCCGACCTTCGACGCCCTGGTGCTCGATCTGATGCTGCCCGACGGCGACGGCCTGGACATCTGCCGACGCCTGCGCACCCACAGCGATCTGCCCGTGCTCATGCTGACCGCGCGCGGCGACCCGTTCGACCGCGTGGTGGGACTGGAGATCGGCGCTGACGACTACCTCACCAAACCGTTCGAGCCGCGTGAGCTGCTGGCGCGGTTGCGCGCCATCACCCGTCGGCGGGCGGGCAGCCTGTCGCCGCACGATCCACAGGCCGAGCAGGTTCTGCGCTTCGGCCGACTGGAAATCGACCCCGCCGCGCGCCAGGCCCGCATCGACGGCGAAGAACGGCAGATGACCGCCTACCAGTTCGACCTGCTGCAGGTGCTCGCGCGCCACCCGGGTCGGGTGCTGACGCGGGAATTTCTGCTCGGTGCGGTCAAGGGCGAATCGCTCGAAGCCTTCGACCGCTCCATCGACGTGCACATCAGCCGCATCCGCGCCGCCATCGAGGACGACCCGCGCCACCCGCGGCGCATCCTCACGCTGCGCGGCGCGGGCTATGTGTTCACCAAGTCGCAGGACGGGCTTTGACCATGGCCGCATCCGGTGCTGCATCCCGGCTGTGGCAGCGTCTGTGGCTGGCGCTCATTCTCGCGCTGCTCGCACAGGCGCTGGTGTCGGCGCTGCTGTTTCACTGGCTGTTTTTCTCCGATCCCCACGAAGCCGAAATCCGCCGCGCGATGTTCCGCGCCCTCATGGCGGCGCAGGGCATTCAGCCCTCGCCCTGGCGGCATCTGCTGCTGTCGCCTTTCACCAGCACCGTGCTCACCGCGCTGGTGGTCAGCGCCGTGACCCTGCCGCTGATGCGCCGCCTCACCCACCGCCTGGAAACCCTGCAGCAAGGCGTGCAGGCGCTGGGTGAAGGCGATCTGAGTGCTCGCGTGGCGGTGCAGGGCCGCGACGAGGTGGCCCAGCTCGCGCAGAGTTTCAACACCGCCGCGTCCCGCATCGAGGCTCTGATGCGAAGCCACAAGTCGCTGCTGGCCTACACCTCGCACGAATTGCGCACTCCGCTCACCCGTTTGCGCCTCAGCCTGGAAACGCTGGCCGGGCCTGCCCCCGTCGCCGCGCGTCAGGTGGCCGCGCGCGCGGCCAAACAAGACCTGGCCGAGCTCGACGCGCTGATCGACGACATCCTGCTGTCGAGTCGGCTCGATGCCGCGCCTGGTAAGTCGGTTCACCTCGAAGAGCTCGACCTTCTCGCTCTGGTGGCCGAGGAGGCCGCACGCTTCGACGTCGAGGTGCACGGCGACTGGATCACTCTTCAGGGCGACGAACGCCTGCTGCGCCGCGCGGTGCGCAACCTGCTCGACAACGCGCAGCGGCATGCGCCGGGCAGTACGCCGCAGGTCAGCCTGAGCGCCGTGGAGGGCGGAGGCATCATCCGCGTCTGCGATCAGGGCCCGGGCGTTCCTCCCGCAGACGCGCAGCGCATTTTCGAGCCCTTCGAGCGCCTGGGCGAACGCGGTGATGGCACCGGCCTGGGGCTGGCTCTGGTGCGCCGCATCGCCAGACAACATGGCGGCGAGGCCCGCTGCCTGCCCCGCCCTGGCGGCGGCAGCTGCTTCGAGATCTGGCTGGGCCGCAAGCCCTGATTGGCGCAGATCTTGCTAGGACGATGATGCTCGGCAGACCGGCTTCGGCTGCCGACGTGGTTGGATTTTTGACTACCATGCTTGGCCGGTTGCGAGAAGCCGCGGCAGAACCTAGGGCCCTTCGTTCTGCCGTGGGCGGACTGCCGCCGCTGGCATACCTCTCTCAAGAAAACGCAGGGCCGCCCCAAGTTTTCTTGACCCCCACGGGGGGAGGGTCGGCGAGCCGACCCTGGGGGCGCTTAAAACATCGCAGTTCACAACTTCCGAGGACAACATCATGACGTTCACGCTTCGCAACTTCGCTTCGCCCCGCCGTCTGGGCGCACTCGCAGGCTTGGTGGCGCTCGGCTCGGTCTTCAGCGCCAGCGCATCCGCAGCCTCCATCGCCCTGCCGGAAAAGTACAAGGCCCAAGGTCACCTGACCATCGCTGCCGACGCGACCTACGCGCCGATGGAATTCATCGCCAAGGACGGCAAGACCGTGGTCGGCGCCGACGTCGATCTGGGCAAGGCCATCGCCAAGGAACTCGGCGTGAAGGCCGACTTCGTCAACGCCAGCTTCGACAGCATCATTCCCGCGCTGCAGTCGGGCAAGTACGACATGAGCATGTCCTCGTTCACCATCACCAAGAAGCGCGAGGAAGTGGTGGACTTCGTCAGCTATATGACGGCGGGCACTTCGTTCTACGTCAAGTCCAAGGGCGGCCCGAAGGTCAATGGCCTGGCCGACCTGTGCGGCATGACGGTGGCCGTCGAGAAGGGCACCACCCAAGCTGACGACGCCGCCAAGCAGGGCAAGGAATGCGTGGCTGCGGGCAAGAAGCCCGTGACCGTTTCGGTCTTCCCCGACCAGAACGGCGCCAACTTGGCGATCGCCAGCGGCCGCGCTCAAGTGGGCATGGCCGACTCCCCGGTTGCGGCCTGGATCGTCGAGGAATCGCGCGGCCAGTTCAAGCTCACCGGCGAGCCCTACAACTCCGCGCCCTACGGCATCGCCATTCCGAAGAACAGCGGCCTGGCCGAGCCGGTGCTGGCCGCGCTGAAAAAGGTCATGGCCAGCGGTGAATACGCCAAGATCCTGCACAAGTGGGGCATCACCCAGGGCGCGATCAAAGACCCCGCCATCAATCCGGCCGCGCAGTAATGTCGCCTTGCTGGGCGCGGCCTGCGGGCCGCACCCAGCTAATTTCAACGCTTCAACATGATGCGACCTGACGACATCAAAGCCATTCCGGCACGACACCCTGGGCGCTGGATCGCCGCTGCCGCCGTTTTCCTCCTGGCTTTGACCATGGCATATTCCTTCACCACCAACCCTCGATTCGAGTGGTCGGTCGTCGGTGAATATTTCTTCTCCGTACGTGTGCTGCAGGGCCTGCTGCTGACGCTCGAACTCACCGTGATCTCGATGCTCATCGGCGTGGCGCTGGGTGTGCTGCTGGCGGTGATGCGGCTTTCGCACAACCCGCTGGTGTCGGGCGCGAGCTGGTTCTACATCTGGCTGTTCCGCGGCACCCCCGTGCTGGTTCAGATCTTGTTCTGGTTCAACATCACCGCGCTCTATCCCAGCATCGGCATCGGCTCGTGGAGTTTCGATGCCAACAATCTGATCACCCCCTTCATCGCCGCCATTCTGGCGCTGGGCCTCAACGAGGGCGCCTACATGGCCGAGATCGTGCGCGCCGGCATTCTGTCGGTGGACGAAGGCCAGAGCGAGGCCGGGGCAGCGCTGGGCATGTCGCGGCTGCAGATCATGCGGCGCGTGGTGCTGCCTCAGGCCATGCGGGTCATCGTGCCGCCCACCGGCAATGAGGCGATTTCGATGCTCAAGACCACCTCGCTGGTCAGCGTCATCGCCGTGACCGATCTGCTGTACTCGGTGCAGCTGATCTACGCGGCCAACTACCGCACCATCCCGCTGCTGCTGGTGGCCAGCATCTGGTATCTGCTGGTGACCACGGTGCTGTCGATCGGCCAGTTCTACATCGAGCGGCATTTCGGCCGCAGCGCCACCCGCAAGACGCCCGCGACGCCGCTGCAACAACTGCGCGCATGGGTCGCCCGCCGGAGGGCCACGGCATGAGCCAGGTCATGGTCAAGGCCGAGGGCGTGCACAAGCGCTTCGGCGCCCTCGAAGTGCTCAAAGGGGTGTCGCTCGACGTGCAACGCGGTGAAGTGGTCTGCCTGCTGGGCGCCTCGGGCTCGGGCAAATCCACGTTTCTGCGCTGCATCAACCACCTCGAAAAAATCGACTCGGGGCGGCTGTGGGTCGATGGCGAACTCGTCGGCTACCGCCAGGTGGGCGACCGCCTGCATGAACTGCGCGATCACGAAGTCTGCCGCCACCGCGCCGAAGTCGGCATGGTGTTCCAGCGCTTCAACCTATTCGGACATATGACGGCGCTGCAGAACATCATCGAGGCTCCCATCCATGTGCGCAAGATGCCCAAGGCGCAGGCCGTGCAGCGCGCGCACGAACTGCTGGCCCGCGTCGGTCTGGCCGATCGGGGCGACGCCTATCCCAACCAGCTCTCGGGCGGACAGCAGCAGCGCATCGCCATCGCCCGCGCGCTGGCGATGAGCCCTAAGCTGATGTTGTTCGACGAGCCCACCTCGGCGCTCGATCCCGAACTCGTCGGCGAAGTGCTCGACGTCATGAAGTCGCTGGCGCGTGACGGCATGACCATGGTGGTGGTCACGCACGAAATGGGTTTCGCCCGCGAGGTGGCCGATCGGGTGGTGATGATGCATCAGGGCCAGATCATCGAATCGGCTCCGCCCGAGCAGTTTTTCGGCGCACCGCAACACGAGCGCACGCAGCAGTTTCTGTCCAAGATTCTGTGAACCTCCCCGCCCCATTACTGGGGCGGTGGACATGCGCCATGGCAACTTGCCCTGTTGCATTTGGCACCAGACCGATTAGCATCGTTTCCGTTTGTAACAAATCGTTCACGGAGATCCATCATGGTCAAAATGCCGCATGCCGTTTCCCGCCGCCGCGCCATCGCCATCACGGGAGGTGCTGCCTTGCTCGTGCCCATGGCACTGCGCGAAGCCTTCGCCGCCGAGTACATCACCATTGCCACGGGCGGTACCAGCGGGGTGTATTACCCGCTCGGCGTGGCGCTGTCGCAGATCTATGCCAAGGCAATTCCCGCAGCAAAAAGCTCGGTGCAGGCCACCAAGGGCTCAGTGGAAAACCTCAACCTGCTTGAAGCGGGGCGCGCCGAGCTCGGCTTCTCGCTGGGTGATGCGCTCTCCGATGCCTGGAAGGGCGAAGCCGACGCGGGTTTCAAGGCGCCGCTGAAAAAACTGCGCACCATGGCGGCGATCTATTCCAACTATGTCCAGATCGTCGCCCGGGCCGACTCGGGCATCAAATCCCTGGCCGACCTGAAGGGCAAGAGCATCTCCGTCGGCGCCCCCAAGAGCGGCACCGAACTCAACGCCCGTGCGATTTTCAAGGCCGCCGGGTTGAGCTACAAGGATTTTTCCAAGGTGGAATACCTGCCTTTCGGTGAGTCGGTCGAGCTGATGAAAAACCGCCAGCTCGACGCCACCCTGCAGTCGGCCGGGCTAGGCGTGGCGTCGCTGCGCGATCTGGCCGCATCGCAAAAAATCGTGGTGGTGCCGGTGCCCGATGACATCATTGCCAAGGTGGGCGATCCGGCGTATCAAAGCGGCGTCATTCCCGCCAATACCTACGAGGGACAAACCAGCGCGGTGCCGACGGCACGCATCCAGAACTTCCTGGTCACCCGTGAGGGTCTGAGTGACGATCTGGTCTATCAGATGACCAAGGCCATGTTCACCCACCTGCCCGAGCTGGTGGCCGCGCACGCGGCCGCCAAGGGCATCAGCCTAAAGGATGCCCCACTGAACTCGCCGGTACCGCTGCATCCGGGCGCGGCCAGGTATTACCGCGAGGCGGGCGTACTGAAGTAAGCCTTTGCGCTGCACCACCTCGTCTTGCCCAGGCCCGCTGTGCGCGGGCCGTTTTGCACCGACTCACCCCCATTGCCGCGGCGCTCACGAGGCCGTCGCCGCAACGCCAGAAGTCCAGCCATGAGCGCCACCGCCGACGATCTGATCCACACCTCCTCCGAGCCGCACGCCGACAGCGGTCACCAGCGCAGTCTCTCCGGTCTCGCCCAGCGCACGGTCATGGCGGCGGCGCTCGCCTTTTCGGCCTATCAGCTCGTCGTGGCCGCCTTTCACCCGCTGTCGAGCCTGGTGATGCGCTCGCTGCATGTCGGCTTTCTGATGTTGCTGGTGTTCTGGGTGGTGCCGGCGCTCAAGCGCGAGAGCTGGATGCACCGCATTCCGTGGTTCGACTGGCTGCTGGGCGCCGTGGCCTTCGGGCTCGGGCTGTATCACTGGATCTTCGAGGCCGACCTGATCCAGCGCAGCGGCGACCCGACCACGACCGACCTGTGGGTCGGCGCCGCCGTCGTGGTGTTGCTGTTCGAGGCCGCGCGCCGCAGCCTGGGCCTGGCGCTGCCCCTGGTCTGCGCGGCCTTTCTGCTCTACGGCCTGTTCGGCCAATACCTGCCCGACGCCATCAGCCACCGCGGCTACGGGCTGGACCAGATCATCAACCAGCTCTATCTCGGCACCGAGGGCATCTACGGCATTCCCACTCTGGTGTCGGCCACCTACATCTTCCTGTTCATTCTGTTCGGGGCGTTTCTCGAACATGCCGGCATGATCCGGCTGTTCAACGCCCTGGCGCTGGGGCTCGTGGGCAAGGCGCGAGGCGGTCCGGCCAAGGTGGCGGTCATGTCTTCGGGCCTGATGGGTACGATCTCCGGCTCGGGCGTGGCCAATGTGCTCACGGTAGGCCAGTTCACCATTCCGCTGATGAAGCGCTTCGGCTACTCGCCGGTCTTCGCCGGGGCGGTGGAGGCCACGGCCAGCATGGGCGGACAGATCATGCCGCCGGTCATGGGCGCGGTAGCCTTCATCATGGCCGAGACCCTCAACGTGCCGTATGCCGACATCGTCAAGGCCGCCGTCATTCCGGCCGCGCTGTACTACCTCACCGCGTTCTGGATGGTGCATCTGGAGGCGGGGCGCAAAAAGCTGCTCGGCCTGCCTGCCGACCAGATCCCGAACCCCTGGCGGGCGCTGAAGGAGAACTGGCATCTGGCCCTGCCGCTGGCGGTACTGGTGTGGATGCTGTTCCACGGCTTCACCCCCATGTTTGCCGGCATGATGGGGCTGTCGCTCACCGCCATCCTGCTGCTGGGCGCGGCCATCGCCGCCCGCATGTCGCACACGGCGTTCCGCATGGTGTTCTGGTTTGCGTGCGGACTGGGCGCAGCGGCGTTCCTGCGGTACGGCATCGTCCCCGTGCTGGGGGTCATTGCCGCGCTGGTGGCCGTCAACCTGCTGATCCAGGGTGGACGCCAGACGCTGCGCGTGTTGCGCGACAGTCTGATCGACGGTGCCCGGCAGGCCCTGCCCGTGGGCATCGCCTGCGCCATCGTCGGTGTGATCGTCGGCGTGCTCACCCTCACGGGCGCGGCCACCAGTTTTGCCGGCTTCATCGTGGACATCGGCGCGCACAGCCTGCTGCTGTCGCTGCTGCTCACCATGGCGGTATGCCTGGTCCTGGGCATGGGCATTCCCACCATCCCCAACTACATCATCACCAGTTCGATCGCCGCGCCCGCCCTGCTCAAGCTGGGTGTGCCGCTGATCGTCAGCCATATGTTCGTGTTCTATTTCGGCATCATGGCCGACCTCACGCCGCCCGTGGCCCTGGCCGCATTCGCGGCCGCCTCGGTGGCCAAGGCCTCGCCCATGCGCATCGGCTTCAAAGCCACGCAGATTGCGCTAGCTGGCTTCGTCGTGCCGTATATGGCCGTGTATGACCCGCAGCTCATGCTGCAGGGCGACTGGACCTGGCTGGGCGTGACCTATGTGACGGCCAAGGCCGTGCTGGCCATTGTGTTGTGGGGCGCGGTGGCCGTGGGCTATCTGCGCGGACCGATGTCGGTGCCCGAGCGCCTGCTGGCGTTCGCCGCGGCCGCCATGCTGATCATGGCGCTGCCGATGACCGATGAAATCGGCTTCGCCCTGGCCGCGGTCGTGCTGCTCTGGCACGGCCTGCGCACACGTGCGCAGCGCTGAATCTCAGAGCCGTTTCTGCCAGAACTGCGCCCGACCAAACGCCGGGTCGAGGGCGTAGGTCTCGAACCCGAAACGGCGGTAGCTGGCTAGCGCCGCCGTGTTGCCGTCGAGCACTTCGAGGGTGAGCTTGCCGCAGCCACGCGCCCGGGCCAGGGCCTCGACCCTCTCCAGCAGACGGCGCGACAGGCCGTGCCCGCGATAGGCAGGATCGACGTAGACGTCGTGCACATTCATCAGCGGCCGCGCCATGAAGGTGGAAAAGCCCTCGAAGCAGTTGATCAGCGCCACTGGATCGGCGCCGTCGTAGCCGAGCACGCCGACATAATCGGCACGCTGACGCAGGCGCTCGGCCAGCACGGCCTTGACATCGTCCGACAAATCTTCGCCGCCGCCCATCGGGTCGCGGGCGTAGCGCGATATCAGCTCGGTTACGGCCCGCGCATGTTCGGGCCGATCCAAATCCACATCTTCCAAGGTCACCAAACCGTGAGTCTCCAATGCAAACGGGGCGCACCACGCGCCCCGTAAGTTTGGATGTTAGTGCGGCTTATTTCTTGATGTCGCCGCAGGCCACGTATTTCTTCAGATCCTGCGCGCTTTCGTGGACGTTGATGGCCATGGGCTCCTTAAACAGGTCGTCCATGCTCACCTCGGGCAGCTTGGTCACCGACTTGCCATCCACCACGTTTTCCAGCGGGTACTTGGGCACCGGGTTGAGGTTGGCGCAGGTACCGGGGTGGATGTGATCGGGCTGGGCGACGCCCTTCGGGCCGCCCTTGACATGGACGATGACCTCGATGCCCTTGCCTATGGGCTTGATGATGGCGTAGCCGCTTTCGCCGGAGTTGTTCTGCGGGTGCAGTTCGATCTTGAGCTCATGGTGCATGGTCGAGGCGAAGGCCGGTGCTGCGGCAAAGCCCAGAATGGACAGTACGAGTGCGATTTTGTGCATGGTGCATCTCCAATAAAAGAACGTCGATCAGGGGGAAGACCGCACGTTCTTGCGACGCGCAGGCCTGACCGGAGGATAAGAGGCCGCAGATAACCCTGCAGCGCTGATTGGTGCTGCAGCCTGCCGCTGTTCTCTTCGCAGGGCGCGACCGCTACCATCGCCGCATGGCGCTTCAACTCTTCGGTATTCCGGTATCCCGCGGCATGGCCATTGGTCGTGCGGTCATCCTCGCCTCGGCGCGGCTGGACGTTGCGCACTACTTCGTCGACCCCGGCATGGAGGAGGCGGAAATCGAGCGCCTGCGTGCCGCACGCCGCGCCGTGCGGCACGAACTCGATACCCTCAAGGCCGATCTTCCGCCCGACGCTCCGGCCGAGATGGCCGCGTTCATCGACGTGCACAAGCTGCTGCTCGACGACCGGCAAATGGCCCTCGACACCATCACCTGGATTCGCCAGCGCCGCTACAACGCCGAGTGGGCGCTCACCGCCCAGCTCGACGTGATTTCGCGCAGTTTCGAAGAGATGGACGACGCCTATCTGCGCGAGCGCATCGCCGACGTCGAGCAGGTGGTCGAGCGCGTGCTGCGCGCCCTGCGCGGCAGCGCCGGGCTGGCCCACTCGGCCAGCGGCAACGGCGATCTGGTGCTCATCGCCCACGACATCGCCCCGGCCGACATGCTGCAGTTCAAGACCGGCGTGTTCCGCGGCTTCGTCACCGATGTGGGCGGCAAGACCTCGCATACCGCCATCGTCGCCCGCAGTCTGGACATTCCGGCCGTGGTGGGCGCGCGCGCAGCAGGCAGCCTGATCCGGCAGGACGATCTGGTCATCATCGACGGCGACAGCGGCCTGCTCATCGTCGATCCCTCGCCCGTCATCCTCGACGACTACCGTCTGCGCCAGCAGGAGGCGCAGCTCGCCCGCGAGCGCCTCAAGCGCCTGAAGTTCACCCCAGCGCGCACCCTCAACGCCGAGCCGGTGGAACTGCTGGCCAACATCGAACAGCCCGAAGACTGCGCTCCGGCGCTGGAGGCGGGCGCCGCGGGCGTGGGCCTGTTCCGTACCGAGTTCCTGTTCATGAACCGCGGTGGCAAGCTGCCGGGCGAAGACGAGCAGTACGCCGCCTACAGCCGGGTGATACAGGCGATGCAGGGCAAGCCCGTCACCATCCGCACCATCGACATCGGCTCGGACAAGCCGCTCGATGCCGAAGACCATCGCGACGGCGACTTCACCCACCTCAACCCCGCGCTGGGCCTGCGGGCCATACGCTACAGCCTGTCCGATCCGGCCATGTTCCGGGTGCAGTTGCGCGCCTTGCTGCGTGCGGCGGCGCTCGGGCCGCTGAAGGTGCTGATTCCCATGGTGGCGCACGCCAGCGAGATCCGCCAGACCTTCAACGAACTCGACAAGGCGCGCGCCGAGCTCGCGGCTGAAAACGTGCGTTTCGGCCCGGTGGAAGTCGGCGCGATGATCGAGGTGCCCGGCGCCGCACTGGCGCTGCCCTTGTTTCTGCGGCACTTCGACTTTCTGTCCGTCGGCACCAACGACTTGGTGCAGTACACCCTGGCCATCGACCGTGCCGACGAGAGCGTCTCCAACCTGTACGACCCGCTGCATCCGGCCGTGCTGAATCTGCTGGCGCAGATCATCGCCCAGACGCGCGCCGCAGCTGCCTGGAAAGGCCGACCCGTGGACATCAGCGTCTGCGGCGAGATGGCGGGCGACCCTGCCATGACGCGCCTGCTTCTGGGCATGGGGCTGCGCAGCTTTTCCATGCATCCCTCGCAGATCCTCGCCGTCAAGCAGGAAGTGCTGCGCGCCGACCCCGACAAACTCGCACCCTTGGTGCAAACCGTGCTGTCGAGCTTCGAGCCCGAGGAACTGCAGGCCGCGCTGGCCGCGCTCAACTGAGCCTTGCCTGACGGGAACTGACCGGCGCGAGAACGCTCTCTAACTGCTTGCCTGCAGAGTGCTTGCCAATGCGTTCCGTCTCCCCTCAACATCTGCGCGTTCTACGCCTCGGCACCCTCGCGGCCGCGCTTGCGCTGGCGCTGCCCTGCACTGCGAGCTGGTCGCAGACGCCCGAGCCGTCCGCATCGGGTCTTTCGAGCGGCTTGCCAGCCCTCGGTGACCCCGCGCAAGGCAGCTTCTCCGCCGCACAGGAAAAGCGCCTGGGCGAGATCATCATGCGCGAGATGCGCCAGGAGCCCGACTATCTCGACGACAGCCTGCTGCGCGACTACCTTCAGACCATTGTCGACCGCCTCACCCCGGCTGCGCGGCTAACTGCCGAAATGGAAGCACCGGCGCACTTCCGTGTCTTTCTGCTGCGCGACCGCAGTTTCAACGCTTTCGCCCTGCCCGGAGGCTGGATCGGCGTGCACACCGGCCTGGTGATCGACGCGCAGTCGCACGATCAGGTAGCCGCCGTGTTCGCCCACGAAATGTCGCACATCACCCAACGGCATATCGCGCAGCGACTGGCGCAGGCGGGAAAGGATAGGCTGCTGAGCATCGGCTCGCTGTTGCTGGCCATTGCCGCCGCAAGTGCAGGACAGGATCAGGCCGCGCAGGGCCTGGCCATGGGAGGACAGGCCGCCGCGATTGACAACGCCCTGCGGTTTTCGCGCAGCAACGAGCGCGATGCAGACCGCACCGGCGAAGAGGTGCTCGCGGCAGCAGGCTACCCGCCGCAGGCCATGGCCAGCATGCTGCTGCGGCTGCAGAGCCTGTCGCGGCTGGACGACAGCGATGTGCTGGCATTCCTCCAGACCCATCCGCTCACCAGCGAGCGCATCGCTGACGCCGAGGCGCGAGGCGGCTATAAGCCCCTGCCGCCCGATCACGATCTCATGTTCTGGCTGATGCATGCCCGAGCCCAGGCGCTCACACCGACCTCGCATGACGCCCTGTTGCGCGAAATGCAGCATTTCAGCACCGGAAAAGCTGACTTCCCTGCGCAGCAGGCCGCCAACGCATACGGTCAGGCCGTGCTGCTGCAGCGTCTGGGGCGCACTGATGCCGCCTCGGCGGCCCTGGCCCGCGCACAGGCGTCCGCAGGCGATGCACCGGCTACCGAGCGGCTTCCGCTCGATCTGTTGCAGGTCGAGCTGCAGTTGGCGAGCCACCCGGCGCAGGCCGTCGAAGCCGCGCGTGCGCTGCAGGCCCGGTTTCCCCAATCCACCGCAGCGCGACACCTGCTGGCCCGTTGCCTGCTGGCCCAGCCCGACAAGACCGCCGCGCGCAACTTTCTGCGCCAGCAAACCGTGGAACACCCGCAAGACCGGGCGCTGTGGAACGACCTCGCCCGCGCCGAAGCCGCGCTGGGCGCTTACGCCGCGCAACACCGCGCCACCGCCGAGGCCTATGCCCTGGAAGGCAAGCTCGAGGCCGCCATCGAACAATTGCGCATCGCCCAGCGCACGCCGGGGGCCGATTATTTCGAAGCCTCCATCATCGCCGCGCGCTTGCAGGCGATGCAGCAATTGCACAAGCAGCAGCAGGCTATCGACAAGACCTTGCCGCAGTGAGGCATGGCGCCGTGAAGGCGCATGGTGTACTCGGAATTCAGTCACGAATCGGCCGCACGGATAATGCGCGACATGCCATCGCCTTCTCCCGCCTCCTCCGCGCCAGCGCCCGCCTCGGCCCGCCTTAAATTCCCGTCACAACTCGCTCTGACCCTGCTGGGGCTGGCGATGTCTCTGCCTCTGCTCTGGCCTTTCGATCCAGGCGTAGTGGCCAAAATGGGCACCACCTTGGTGGCGGCCGCGCTGTGGGCTGCGGTCTTGCTTTCGGCAGCCTGGGGCGGGCTGACGCCACGCTTCGGCCTGGCCTCGCTGGGCTTTGGTGTGGCGGCGGCGGTGGTCGCGCTACAGACCCTCAGCGGTCAGCTCGCCTATGCCAGCCAGGGCACGATCACCGTGGCGGTGCTGCTGAGCGCGGCGCTCGTGGCCGGGCTGGGGCAGTCGGCGGCACGATCGCAAGTTTCGTCCGAGGTTGCGGGCGGCCACCCCTGGCTCGACGTGGCGGCTGCCGGGCTGTTGTTGCAGGGTCTGGTGCAGGTGGCGTTCGGCCTGGTGCAGTTCGCCCTCTGGCAAATGCCATCGCTTGCCACCTGGCTGGCTGCGCATGCGCCGCTGTATTCCGACATCATCAGCTACCCCTCGACGGGCAGGGTGTTCGGCAATCTGCGCCAGCCCAATCATTACGCCACGGCGGTGGCCCTCGGTCTGGCGGGGCTGGCCTGGTGGGCGCCACGCTTGCGCACGGGTGCGGTGTGGGCCGCGGTCATCGGCATGAGCTGGGCGCTGGTGGTCTGCGGATCGCGCACCGGCATGGTGCAGGCGGTGGTCGCGTCGGCGCTGGTGCTCATCGCGGTGCGCGGCGCCTGGCGTCATCCGCGCTGGGCGGCGCTGGTGGCCGTGCCGCTGCTCTACGCCTTGTGGTGGCTGGCGCTGCGCGCAGCCGACCACCTCGGCTGGATCAGCTTTCTCGATGCCGTGACCCGGCAGATCGATCAGCCCGTCAATGCGCGGGCGCTGATCTGGCGCAATGCCTGGCAGGTGTTCGAGCACCTGCCCTGGTTCGGCGCGGGCTGGGGACAGCTCGGCTGGGGGCTGCAGCACGCGGCCATCCATCACGCGCTGCACCCGCTGCCGCTGGACAATATCGACAACGCCCACGACCTCATCCTGCAACTGCTCGCCGAGACCGGCCTTGTCGGCACGGTACCGATTCTGCTCGTCGCCCTGGCCTGGCTTTGGCGCTCCGCCCGGGGCTGGATGCGGCTCGGCCGCAGCAAACCCGAAGACCCCACGCCGCTGCCCCTGACCGCGTGGATGGGCGTGGCTTTCCTCGGCCTGCACAGCCTGGTCGAGTATCCCCTGTGGTACCTCTATTTCCTCTGGGTCTTCGCCTTTCTGGCGGGCTGGATGGATGGGTTCGACCGACCCGGAACCGAGGCGCAAAGCCGACCAACGAACGGGCGCGGACTGACGCTGCCACGCCCCGCAGCCTTGGGCGCAGGGCTCTTGGCGGCCCTGTTGGTGGTCAAGGCCGGTTACGACTACAACGTCACCAACGATGCCTACTCCGCCGATCGCACGCTGGTCAGCCAGGCCATCGCACAAGCGCAGCGCAGCGACCTGTTCTTCCGGCCCCTGATCGGCTTTGCACTGGCCAGCGGCATTCAGGTGAGCGCCGCCGACAGCCACAGCGAGCTTTTGCGCGAAATGGCCGAGATCGATCGGGTCAGTCATGCCTATGGCGACCCGAGCCTGCTGATCCGCCGCGTGTTGCTGCTCAGCCGCCTGGGGCATGCGGGCGAGGCGCTGGCGCTGGCCCGCTATACCGCAAGCTCCTTCTGGCTGTATGCACCCGGACTGGTCAAGCAGTTTCCCGCCCAGGCGGCACAGGCCGGGCTGACACCCGGTCAGACCGCCCCTTTGCTCGAGGCGCTGAAAAACGCCCCGGTGCTGCGCCGTATCACGGTTCCCGTGAATCGCTGATTTGTCACACCTGTGGTTTCACCGCTTGCCGCGATCTTTTGATGCGGCGCAAAATAGCATCTATCCTTATTTTCACCATGTCCACCCTCTCCCGCGTTCAATCGATGGTTGCCCGCCCGGCCTTCCGGGAAGGCGTGCAGGACATGCGCGCCGTTTCTCTGGGCATCGCCGCGTGGGGGCTCGTCACAGGTGTGGCCATGGTGAAGTCGGGACTGAGCGTGCAGCTTGCCCTGGCCATCAGCCTGTTCGTGTTCGCGGGCAGCGCCCAACTCGCCGTGCTGCCCCTGATCGCCGCTGGAGCGCCGCTGTGGCTGATTCTCGGCACCGCGTTCTGCGTCAATCTGCGCTTCGTGGTGTTCAGCGCGCAGATGCGCCCCTACTTCGAAAACCTGCCCAGGCTGCGGCGTCTGGTTTACGGTTACCTGATCGGCGACCTGAACCAGGTGCTGATGATCCGGCGCCACCCCCATCCCACGCAGGACCCCCAGCAGACGCAGTATTTCCTGGGGGTCTCGCTGACCAACTGGGTCGCCTGGCAGATTCCCTCCATTCTGGGCATTCTGATGGCGCAGCACATTCCGGGCTCCTGGGGGCTGGCCTTCGCCGGCACGCTGGCGCTTCTGGGCATCGTGCTGTCTTTGCTGGCCGATCGCACCATTGCCGGGGTGATCGTCGTCGCTTCGGCGCTCAGCGCGCTGATGTTCTGGCTGCCGCTTCGGCTCAATCTGGTCGTGGCCATTCTGGGCGCGCTGGTCGTGGGCATGGCCTGGGAAGCCTGGAGCAATCGGCAACTGGGCGGCGGCGGCCTGCTCGACGGCACCAAACCCTGAAGAAGCCGGGAAACGTTCAAGCCATGACCTTGCTTCAACAGATCGCCTTGGTTGTCGGCCTCACGGCAGTGACCGTGCTGAGCCGCAACCTCTTTTTGCTCTCACGAAAGGCCATGCCCCTGCCCGCGAGGGTCAAGATCGCCCTGCGGTTTGCACCGGCCGCAGCGCTTGCCGCCGTAGTGGCGCCCGAGCTTCTGCTGCTCACGCCTCTGGGGCCGCCCTGGGTCAAGCTGGGCGCAGCCGTGATCGCCGCCGGCTATTTCTTTGCCCGCCGAGGCATTCTGGGCACCATCCTCAGCGGCATGGTGGCTTACTGGGCCTTGACCTGGGTCAGCCACACTTGGGCGTGAGGCCCTTGAAGCTCTACAGCACGACATTCAAGAAAACGCAGGGCCGCCCCAAGTTTTCTTGACCCCCACGGGGGGCGGGCTGGGCGCAGCCCAGCCCTGGGGGCGCGCTCAACCGCCGTCGATGCGGCGATGGCACAGGGCCCAGCGGTTCTTGCCTTCCTGCTTGGCTGCGTACATGGCGTCGTCGGCACGCTGCAGCAGTTCGAAACTGCTGCGCGCATGAATGGGCGCTACCGCCACCCCGACACTGGCCGTCACCCGCAGACCGGAAAGCAGGTCGTAACCCGCCGCCGCACTGACCTCGACGAGCTTGGCCGCCAGCGACTGCGCCGCCGCCAGATCGGCCACGGCGCTGAGCACGACGAATTCGTCGCCGCCGATACGGCCGATGGCGTCATCGCGCCGCAAGGCGTCCTGCATGGCGTGCGCCACCTGAACCAGCAGCCGGTCTCCGCGCACATGACCCAGACGGTCGTTGATCTGCTTGAATCCGTCGAGATCGATGAAGCACAGGGCGAGCCGATCTTCGCGCGTGCGGCGCGCCAAGGCGGTTTCGAGCCGCTCCATGACGGCGCGACGGCTGAGCACGCCCGTTAGAGCGTCGCGCTCGGCCCGGTGCAGCAGCCGCGCATGGGTGTCGATCTGGTGGGTGATGTCGCGCACGAAGGTGAGCAGCGAGACGACGTGCCCCTCCTCGTCTCGCAGGGCCGACAGCGTCCACTCCACCCAGATGCGCCGCCTGTCCTTGCGGATGTATTGCGCCTGCTCGACCCAGCTGTCGATCTCACCTCGCAGCAGGCGCTCGTAGACCGCCAGGGTGCGCGCGCGTTCTTCCTCGGGCACGCCCATGGCCAGGCGGTGGGTGCCCAGACGCTCGGTCTCCGTATAGCCGAGTATGGTCTCGGCGGAATGCGACCAGCGGGTGATGATCAGATCGGCATTGCTCTCGATCACGCCCCAGGGCAGGTTGTCCAGCGCCTGTTCGAGCAGCCAGTTGGAGCGCTTGAGCGCCATTGCCGCGGTGATGTCGTCGTGCACGTCGTGCGCGATGGTGTAGATGGCGTCGATGCGGCCATTCGAACCCCGTTCGGGAAACACCTGAATACGCGCCCAGCGTGGCGGTTCGAGATGTCTGAGCAGTCGCAGGTAATGCGCCTGGTGCCCGGAAAAACCTCGGTCGAACGCAGGGCGGGCCGCATGCCAGGCTTCGTCGCCGTACAGCTCCGCCAGGGTGCGGCCACGCAGCTCTTGAGGCGCGCGGCGTGCCCAGCTCACATAAGGGGGGTTGAAAAAGGTCAGCCTTCCCTCGGCGTCCCAGCGGCCAATGGGCAGATCGACGGCTTCGAGCAGGCTCCTGACTTCCGGCACGGCGGCCAGCCCCGGCAGCATCTCGGCGCGGTCGGCGTCGGCGGGCATCGTCTCGTCGGTGGAAGAATCGCTCATGGATGAACCCACTGGGGGTCGGTAAGGTCGGCGTGAGTCGGATCAATCCGCCTGACGTGATTCTGACACCGGAAACGAAACCGTCAACGGCAAGCTCTACACTACGGCCCGCTGACCGTGAATGAATCCACATTTTCACCGATCGCGTTCCCGCCCATCCCCCTCATTCAGCTACTCATGTCCCGCGCCACCAAAATCGTCGCCACCATCGGCCCCGCCAGTTCCTCGCCAGACATCCTCGAGCGCATGATTGCCGCCGGGGTCGACGTCGTCCGCCTCAACTTCTCTCACGGCAAGGCGCAGGATCACATTGATCGGGCCCGGCTTATCCGCGAGACGGCCGACCGGCTGGGCAAGGCGGTGGCCATCATGGCCGATCTGCAAGGCCCCAAAATCCGCGTGGGCCGGTTCAAGGATGGCAAGGTCATGCTCCAGCCCGGCCACAAATTCACCCTCGACGCCACTTGCGAGCTGGGCGACGAAAATCGCTGCGGTCTCGATTACAAAGACCTGCCGCGCGACGTGCGGGCGGGCGACCGCCTGTTGCTGAACGATGGCCTGATCGTGCTGACCGTCGATCACGTCGCCGGCGAGCAGATCCACACCACCGTCACCATCGGCGGTGAGCTCTCCAACAATAAGGGCATCAACAAGCAGGGCGGCGGTCTGTCCGCTCCGGCGCTGACTGCCAAGGACATGGAAGACATCCGCACCGCGATGGCCTTCCAGGCCGACTATCTTGCCGTGTCCTTCCCCAAGAATGCCACCGACATGGAGCTGGCGCGCCAGCTCGCCAATGTGGCGGGCGAGCCCTACAACCACAAACCGGCGCTGATCGCCAAGATCGAGCGGGTCGAGGCGATTCCGGCTCTGCCCGAAATCCTGCGCGCTTCCGATGGCATCATGGTGGCGCGCGGCGACCTAGCGGTGGAAGTCGGAAACGCCGCCGTGCCGGCGCTGCAAAAGCGCATGATCCGCATGGCTCGCGAGATGGATCGCGTGGTCATCACCGCCACCCAGATGATGGAGTCGATGATCGTCAACGCCGTGCCCACCCGGGCCGAAGTGTCCGACGTGGCCAATGCGGTGCTCGACGGCACCGATGCCGTCATGCTCTCGGCGGAAACCGCAGCCGGCAAGTATCCGGTGGAGACGGTCGAAGCCATGGCCAGCATCTGCGAGGCGGCCGAGAAATTCGAGGACGTCAAGCTCGAACACGACTTCATCGACAAGAAGTTCACCCGCATCGACCAGTCCATCGCCATGGCGGCACTGTTCACCGCACATCACCTGGGCTGCAAGGCGATCGCGGCGCTGACCGAATCGGGCTCCACGGCACTGTGGATGAGCCGCCACCGGGTCAACGTGCCCATCTACGCGCTGTCGCGCAGCGAGACCTCGGTGCGGCGCATGGCGCTCTACCGCAATGTGCGGCCCACGCTGCTCAGTTTCGACACTACCGACCGCGACGCCCTGCTCAACCAGGCCGAAGCCCGGCTGATCGAGAAAAACGCCGTGGCGTCGGGTGACAGCTACGCCATCACCTGCGGCGAGCCGATCGGGTCGGCTGGCGGCACCAATATGCTCAAAGTCATGCGCGTACCGCGCTGATCGCGCGGCGCACCCGCAAAAACGCCCGCATTGGCCTCGGCCGATGCGGGCGTTTTGTTTGGCGAGAAACGTTCAGACCTGCAGAAATTGCAACTGGATACCGGTGAGGTTGATCACGTCGCCCGATCGCAGCACCACCGGCATGAGTCCGAGCGACACACCATTGACCTGCGCCCGTTTCTCGCCCTCGACCTGCACGAGCTCGTAGCCGCGAGGCTTGTGCATCACGCTGACGACCAGGGTGCCGCGCTGGCCGAAGGTGGTCTGCTCCTTGCTGAGCAGAATTTCGCGCCCGGCCGCATCGCCGCTGAGCACCTTGATTTTGTAGCTGCGCTGCACGTCGCCCGCTCGGGTGCGCGAATCAGAAAAGCCGGAGTTGCCGAACCGCGAGTTGCCAAAACCGGTGGACGCACCGAAGCGCGACGGCCCGAAAGTGGTCTGTCGGGTATCGGACAGCAGCCGCAGGCTGTATTTGCCGATATCGACCGTATCGCCTTCGCGGAACGGGCTGGATTTGATGGGAGCGCCGTTCAGGTAGGTGCCGTTGGTACTGCCCAGATCTTGAATGGTGTAGCTCTCGGCATCGGTTCCGGTGTCGCGCAACAGCACGGCGTGCTCCCCGCTGACGGCCAGATTGTCGATGACGACATCGTTGTACGGACGGCGCCCGAGGGTCGTGCGATCCTTGCTGAGCACGACCTCTTTCAAAACCTTGCCATCCAGGGTAATGACGAGTTTGGCCACGATTTGAAGTCCGTTTGATTGATCAGGCTGGTCGGAAAATGGGGCTTGTAGAGTCAGGCCGACGCATGCACGTTCACCAAAATGACAGATACGTTGTCGCGCCCCCCCGCGGCATTCGCATCTTCCACCAACTGACGCGCAGCCGCTGCAGGATGTTCTGCATACCGCTGCATCACGGCTTCGATTTTGGCATCAGTCAACATATCGTTCAAGCCGTCCGAACACAGAAGCAACACGTCCCCCGCCAACATGGGATGCATGGCGATATCGGGCTCCAGCTTCACATCCACGCCCAGCGCGCGCGTCACGAGATTCTTGCCCCCGATTTTCTCCGCATCTTCCGGCAGGATCAGACCCATGTCGATCTGCTCCTGCAAGGCCGAATGATCGTGAGTGAGAAGTCGCAATTGCCGCTGACGCAGCAGATAGACACGCGAATCGCCCGCATGGGCGATCACCGCCACATTGCCGGTGAAGGCCACCGCGACGAGGGTGGCGCCCATGCCGGAAAACTGCGCATTGCCACGCGCCGCCCGGAGAATTTCGGCATTCACATGGCGCACGGCAAAGCGCAGCTCGGTGGACAGATCGAGCGCCGTCACCTTGGGATAGTCGGCCTTCAGGCGGGAGATGCGGGCGCAGATCTGCGCGGTGGCCATGCCGCTGGCCACTTCGCCCGCGGCATAGCCGCCCATGCCGTCGGCCAGTACGGCAACCTGAGCCAGCGCGTCGAAGGCCACCGCATCTTCGTTGTGTTCGCGCACCCGGCCCGGATGGGTCAGGCTGACCATGTCGTACTGCAGGACCACGTTCGAGCCCGACGTTTTGGCCATGTTCGCGCTCATGGTGCCGACACCTGCGGACGGCGGTAGATCCATCTGGCCGCTGCCCAGACCACAATCGCACCGATCAGCCCGGCGATTTTTTCGGCATAGGCGGCCCAGGGCTGCGTCTCAACCCAATGGGATACGGCCGGGTCGGTCACAAGCAGACCGCCCGCGATCCAGCCCAGCAGCATGGCGCCCAGCACGATGATCACTGGAAAGCGCTGCATCAGATGAATGACCAACTGGCTGCCCCATACGATGATGGGCACGCTCAGCAACAGACCGAAGACCACCAGCAACATGCTGTGCTGCTCGCCCGCGTTCTGTGCGGCGCCCGCGATGGCGATCACGTTGTCGAGGCTCATGACGAAGTCGGCGATGATGACTGTCTTGACCGCCGCCCAGAGCTTATCGGCAGCCTGCACATCGCCGTGGCCTTCCTCCTCCTGCGGCGCAAGCAGCTTGATGCCGATCCAGAACAGCAACAGCGCGCCGATGATCTTGAGAAAAGGCAGCTTGAGCAGCGTGAGCGCGAAAAAAATCAGCACCACGCGCAGGCCGATCGCCCCCGCGGTGCCCCACAAAATGCCAAGCTTGCGTTGGTGTGGCGGCAGTTTGCGCGTGGCCAATGCGATGACCACCGCGTTGTCTCCGCCCAAGAGGATGTCGATCAGAACGATCTGACCGATGGCCGTCAGGAACTCGACGGTGAGATAGTGTTCCATGCCGATGGCTGCCCCGAAGCGTATCTATGCAGTCCCATCGGGACTTCACACGCATCATACCTTTTGTAACCGGGAGCAGCCCCGGAATCTGCGCCGATCAGCGCAAGACCTGTTGCAGCAGTTTGCCCATTTCCGAAGGGTTGCGCGTGACCTTGAAACCACACTCTTCCATGATGGCGAGCTTGGCCTCGGCGGTGTCGGCGCCGCCGGAAATCAGCGCGCCTGCGTGCCCCATGCGCTTTCCTGGCGGGGCGGTGACCCCGGCGATGAAGCCGACCACCGGCTTTTTCATGTGCGCCTTGCACCAGCGCGCCGCTTCCGCCTCGTCGGAACCGCCGATCTCGCCGATCATGATGACGGCGTCGGTATCGGGATCGTCGTTGAAGGCGCGCATGATGTCGATGTGCTTGAGGCCGTTGATCGGGTCGCCGCCAATGCCCACCGCGCTGCTCTGGCCCAGCCCGAGTTCGGTGACCTGCGCCACCGCCTCGTAGGTGAGCGTGCCCGACCGTGAGACGATGCCGATGCGGCCCTTGCGGTGAATATGCCCGGGCATGATGCCGATCTTGATTTCATCGGGCGTGATCAGGCCGGGGCAGTTGGGGCCGAGCAGCAGGGTTTTCTTGCCCCCGGCCGCTTCCTTGGCCTTCATGCGGTTGCGTACCAGCAGCATGTCCTTCACGGGAATGCCCTCGGTGATGCAGATGGCCAGATCGAGATCGGCTTCCACCGCTTCCCAGATGGCCGCAGCCGCACCGGCCGGAGGCACGTAGATGACCGAAACTGTGGCTCCCGTGGCGGCCTTGGCCTCGGCCACGGTGCCGTAGATGGGGATGCCCTCGAAATCTTCCCCGGCCTTCTTCGGATTGACGCCAGCGACGAAGCAGTTCTTGCCGTTGGCGTAGTCGCGGCACATGCGGGTATGAAACTGGCCGGTCTTGCCGGTGATGCCCTGGGTGATGACCTTGGTGTCTTTGTTGATCAGGATAGCCATGGTGTCCTCGGATTCTGTGGGGTATGCGGCTTATTGCGCGGCATGCACGGCAGCCTGGGCCGCTTCGCCCATGGTGTTGGCGCTGATGATGGGCAGGCCGGATTCGGCCAGCATCTTGCGGCCGATCTCCTCGTTGGTGCCCTTCATGCGCACCACCAGCGGCACGCTCAGCCCCACGGTGCGCGAGGCGGCGATGACGCCCTCGGCGATGGTGTCGCAGCGCATGATCCCGCCGAAGATGTTGACCAGAATCGCCTTGACGTGCGGGTTGTGCAGCATGATCTTGAACGCCTCGGTCACTTTCTCAGTGGTGGCGCCGCCGCCCACGTCGAGGAAGTTGGCGGGCGATCCGCCGAACAGCTTGATGGTGTCCATCGTGGCCATGGCCAGCCCGGCGCCATTGACCAGGCAGCCGATATTGCCGTCGAGCTGAATGTAGGCGAGGTCGAACTTGCTCGCTTCGATCTCGGCCGGATCTTCCTCATCGAGATCGCGCAGCGCCACGATCTCGGGATGGCGGAACAGGGCGTTGTCGTCGATGTTGAACTTGGCATCGAGCGCCTTGATCTGGCCGCTGCCCTCCAGAATCAGCGGGTTGATCTCCACCAGCGAGGCGTCGGTATCCATATAGCACTGGTAGAGCTTTTTGAACACTTCGACCGCCTGCGCCTGCGACGCCAGCGGAATGCCGATGCCCGCGGCCAGTTCCAGGCCCTGAGCGTCCTGCAAGCCGACGAGCGGATCGACAAAGACCTTGAGGATTTTCTCCGGCGTCTTGGCGGCCACTTCCTCGATGTCCATGCCGCCCTCGCTCGAAGCCATGACGGCCACTTTCTGCGTGGCGCGGTCGGTGAGCACGGCGACGTAATACTCCTTGCGGATGTCCGCACCGTCTTCAATCAGCAGCCGCCGCACTTTTTGCCCGGCAGGCCCGGTCTGATGCGTGACGAGCTGCATGCCCAGAATCTGCGACGCGAGCTGCCTGACTTCGTCCAGGCTGCGGGCCAGCTTGACGCCGCCGCCCTTGCCTCGTCCACCGGCGTGAATCTGCGCCTTCACCACCCACACCGGGCCACCCAATTCCTGAGCCGCGGCGACGGCTTCATCAACGGAAAACGCGGGCTTGCCGCGGGGAACCGGCACGCCGTGCTCCCTCAGCAATTGCTTGGCTTGATATTCATGAATTTTCATGGTGTCTCGTCCTCGACTTGGGGTGTTGGCATTGTGCCTTTGGCGCGCTGCGGCACAGCGGGCTGCGCCCAGCGCGGGTAGAACTCGGCCACCGCTGACCCGTCCAGCCGCAGGGCATGGCAGCGGTTGAGCTGAAACGGCATGTCGGCAGGGCGATCATTCTCGGCCACGGGCAAGGCAATCTGGGTCAGCCCCGCCAGACCCTGAATCGCCGCGGTGGGCAGGATCTGCGTCAGCTCGGTGAGGTGAGTACAGCCCAACACGCCACCGAGGCGCTCGCGCACGGCGGCGCGAAACCCGCGCAGCAGATTGAGGCCGATGAGCCGCGCATAGGCGTCGCCATGATCGCCACAAGTGTCGTAAGGGCTGAACAGGGTGTGCGAACGAGCATCGACGATGTCGAGCGCGTCGTTGATGGTGACGATGAGCAACATGTCGTGCACCGGCACGCCCGCGGGCCGGGTGCGTTCGGACAGGGTCAGATCGCGCGTCTTGACGTCCCGCAATTCGGCCTGAAGATCCCACAGACCGTCATCACGCGCATAAACCTCGACACTGAGACTGCGGCGGTGAACCAGGCGGCGCTGGGGTGAAGGAGCGGCGGCAGAAGAATCGCGCATGGCTGATTTATTTTGATGGAGCGCAATAATCAGTGTAGCAGCCTGCTGCGGTGCAGCAAGTCAGTCAGTATCCACGGGCGTCTCGCCTCGCAACACCGCGCGCACGGTGTCGCTGCTGAACCCTCGCTGGGTCAGGAAACGGGTCTGCCGGGCGCGATCGGCGGCATCTTGCGGCAGCGCATGGAACTTCCGCGCCCAGGCGGCTTGGGCGCGCGCCAGCTCGCTTTCCTTGAGCGATTGACGTAGCCCTGCCGTCGCGTCACCCGAGACGCCATGCGCCTCGAGCTCTTGGGCGATGCGCAAATTGCCGTAGCGTTGCTGTCGACGATGGATCAACGACTGGGCGAAACGCTCGCTGCTGAGCAGGCCCGCCTGCTCCAGGCTGGCGAGCAGGGCATCGACTTCGTCCGCCTCTTCACAGTAGCGCAGCAGCTTACGGCGCAGCTCCTGCGGACTGTGCTCGCGCTGCGACAGGTAGCGCACGGCCCGTGCACGTAGGGATGGTTGGGCGCGAGGTGGCGTCATGGCTCAACGGCGCAGCTTGCGCCTTCCTCCACATGAGCCGCGCTCAGTCCTGCTCTTCCTCGGTCACCTCGGCATTCATCAGCGCGTTGGCTTCGGGCACGCCGAGGCTGGCGCGAATCTTGTTTTCGATCTCACGGGCGACATCGGGATTGGCCTTGAGGAACTCGCGTGCGTTGTCCTTGCCCTGGCCGATCTTCTCGCCGTTGTAGGCATACCAGGAACCCGACTTCTCGACCAGTTTGGCCAGGACGCCCAGGTCGATGATCTCGCCCTCGCGAGACACACCCTCGCCGTAGAGAATGTCGAATTCCGCCTGTTTGAACGGCGGCGCCACCTTGTTCTTCACCACTTTGACCTTGGTCTCCGAACCGATGACCTCTTCGCCCTTCTTGATGGCGCCGATGCGGCGAATGTCCAGGCGCACCGATGAGTAGAACTTGAGCGCGTTGCCGCCGGTCGTGGTCTCAGGGTTGCCGAACATCACGCCGATCTTCATGCGGATCTGGTTGATGAAAATGACCAGGCAATTGGTGCGCTTGATGTTGGCCGTGAGCTTGCGCAGCGCCTGGCTCATCAGACGGGCCTGCAGGCCCGGCAGCGAATCGCCCATCTCGCCTTCGATTTCGGCCTTGGGCGTGAGCGCGGCCACCGAATCGACCACGATCATGTCCACCGAACCGGAGCGCACCAGCGCGTCGACGATTTCGAGCGCCTGCTCGCCGGTATCCGGCTGCGAGATCAGCAGATCGGGCAGCTGCACCCCGAGCTTGGAGGCGTATTGCACATCGAGTGCATGTTCGGCGTCGATGAAGGCGCAGGTGCCGCCGAGCTTCTGCATTTCGGCAATGACCTGCAGGGTGAGCGTGGTCTTGCCGGAAGACTCGGGCCCGTAGATTTCGACCACACGGCCACGCGGCAAACCGCCTACGCCCAGCGCAATGTCGAGCCCGAGCGAGCCGGTGGAGACCACCTGGATGTCATGCTGCGCCTCGCCATCGGCCATGCGCATGATGGTGCCCTTGCCGAATTGCTTTTCGATCTGCGACAACGCCGCGGCAAGCGCCTTGGCTTTTTCTGGATTCACTGCGGTCTTTCCCTGTTCCATGGCTTTTCCTCAAGTCTTCCCGTACAAACAGCACTGCCGAGCAATGTAGCACAACTGTATATAAAGACAGATTTCTTCGGCGTCATGGCCGCGAAAAAAGGGAGCCGAAGCTCCCCTTTGCTGTGCCGGGCGGCCGATCAAAAACTATAGCCCACGGCCAGGGTGTAGATCACCGGGTGGAAGTTGATGTGGGTTTTGGCCTGCGAAGTGATGACCGAGGGGTTGATCGGCGAATACGAGGTGGAAGTCAGATCACTCTGCACATCCGCAACGGCCACTGTGCCCACCACCGACCACTTGGAATTGAAGCGGTAGATCAGACCGACGTGCGCCGCGGCGCCCCAGGAATCGGACAGACTGATCTGCGTCGGCCCCTGAGCACCGGTCAGCGGCGGCAGCGCCTTGGTATTGGTGAACTTGGTGTAGTTCAGACCGACACCGACGAAAGGGTCCCACTTGGCGTAGTCGCCGAAGAAGTGGTAGTTGATGAAGGCGGTCGGCGAATAGACATCCACATCCGTCACACCCGCGCCGCGCAAAGCCCCCCAGCCCGACCCGGCGGCATCGGTACGCACGCGCGGCGGATAGCCCAGCACCAATTCAAACGTGAAAGGCCCGGGCAGATTGCGCACATACACAACGCCCAGCGTGGTGGCATCCCCCACATCCAGATTCAGATTGGGCGGGGTGTTGTACCCGCTCAGATCGGCCGATTTGGAGTGGTTTTGCAGATAGGCCAGGCCCACAAACACCGTGTTTTGCGGCCCGGTGTCGTCCGCCATGGCAGCGGGAGCGAATACGGCCCCGGCCAGCAACCCCGCAGCCATCAAGGCACCGCGCAGTACATGGAATCGCGATTGACGCATCATGAGTTCTCCTCAGAAGTTTTATGAGTGCTGCGAGTTCACTGCGAAATCCAGCCGAAGCCCTTCATGGCCTGCAGGGTGGAACTGGCGATCACCTTGTAACCGGCGGGCGTGGGATGGACCGAATCCGCAAAGAGCCAAGTGCCCAGGTTGGCGGTGCTGGCAACCGCAGCCGTGTTTGGCGTGTTCACGTTGCAAAGCAGTGAGCTCGTCATTGCCGGGTTGCACCAGGGCGTCGTCACATTGGTGAAGCCAAACTGCGAGGGGTTGGCGATTTCCTGATTGAGCAGGCTGTAGCCATCGAGCACTTTGACCGGTTGCCCCTGCAGGTCGTTGAGCAACCGCTGGTTGAACACTTGCACCAGATTCGACAGCAGATAGCAAGGCGTGGAGGTAGACTTGTTGTCGCAGACATAGCCCGCGGGCGGAGCTTGCGGAGGCGTCATCCCGGTGTAAGGCAGACCACGACCAAACGGCGTCAGCGACGAGTCCGGCAGGGTGTAGACCAAGACATACTTGGCCCCCTTGCTGGTGATCAGGTTGACCTGGGCAGCGAGTTCGTCGGCCGCTTGCGCCACGGTCGCCTGAGCGACGGCAACCGCCTGCGAGGTTGCATCATGCTGCGCAGTCGCCTTGATGGACGCGATTTGCGCCTGGGTCAGATTGGGGTTTTGTTGCAAAGCGCTGCTCACGGCCTGCGTGACCGCCTGGGTCACGGTGGCGCTCACGGTTCCAAGCGCCGTGAAAATGTCGTTATTGCCCGCCAGCACCGTCACCAGTTGATTGCCGTTGAAACTGCCACCGAATTGATCGAGGTAGTTTTGAATCTGTTGCGTCACCGGATAGGTTAGTGCACCGCCGGGGTTGGCCGTGTTCATCGGATTTCCAATGCCAATGGGGTTACTCACCATGGAGCCTCCCTGCGCGAAATTGGTGCAGGTCGCCTGCCCGGATGCGGCTGGAGCGCTGAACGCACAGACGGTAGGCGTCGGGGTCGGTCCGCTTGTTCCCAGATACATCACCCCAGAAGTGGTGCCGTAACCGATGACGTTGGGCGTCAATCCAACATTCAGGCTTGCAGCCAGAACGCCCGTCCAATTGCCGGTGGTGTCCCCATTGACCGTGAACTGACCACCAGCAGGATAAGGCAAGCCCGTAAAGGGAACCGACGCTCCATAGGTGCTAATCGCCGCCAAGGTGTAGGCGCCATCGTCTGAAAGACTGTCTCCGAACGCCACGACCTGCTTGAACCCGCCGCTCGGCGGCGCAGTCGGCGCCGTGCTTGCCGCATTCACGCTTGCCACGGTTGACAGCGTCGGCGCCGAGGGGTTGCCTCCGCCACCGCAACCCGACAAGCCCAAGGCGCTGGCCAGGGCCAGCGCAATCCAGACGCGATTCCGCATGAATATCTCCTCAAACATTGTTGTAGGCCTGCTGACCTGCAGGCGGGCGGGTCAAAAAAGAACGACCGTTCGGTTCAGCATATCCCAGGGAAAATGGCGTCGCAAGTGAGGATTTCCGCATTTCGCACAGGATTGCACTTTCGCAACATTTTGATACACGGCGCGCAGGGCGCAGTGAAAACGGCAGTCCTTGGACTGACTTTAGCCGCTACCCGATCCCTTGGCCGCGCGGCCGAGACGGTCGCGCAGCGCCAGCCAGTCGGCGGTCAGAGGGACAGACTCGACCCAGATCTGGCGAAACCCGCCAACGTCGAGTGCGCGCATGGCGGCGTAGAGCTCGCGGGCATAGATCGTTGCGTCTGCGGGCAGGGCCACCCAGTTGGCCGACGGGCCGGTGGGGCTGGGGTGAAGGGCCAGCACGCCAATGCCAGCCGCCCGGGCGGGCCAGTCGGCGTCGATGTCCGCGCCGCTTCGCAGCAGCAGCGGGGTGCGCGGCGCGTAGTGCGCGGGCAGTGCGCCAGCCACTCGGGGAGACCCTTCTGTCGGGCGTAACAGCTCTTGCTCGGTCACGCCCAGCGCCGCAGCGAGGTCTGCCGCCTGCAACTGCCCTGGCCGCAGGATGCGGGGTGGCTGTGCGGTGCAATCGACGATGGTGCTCTCGATGCCGACGGCGCACGCGCCGCCATCAAGCACCAGCAGGCTGTCGCCGAGTTCGGCACGAACATGCGCTGCGGTGGTGGGGCTGATGCGGCCAAACCGGTTCGCCGAAGGCGCGGCCAATCCGCCCTGCCCGCCTTTGAACAGCGCCAGCACCGCCTGCGCGACCGGATGAGAAGGGCAACGCAGCCCGATGGTGTCTTGTCCGCCGACGCAGGCCTGGGCCACACTGGGCCTGCGCGGCAAAATCAGCGTCAGCGGGCCGGGCCAGAACGCTGCCGCAAGCCGACGCGCCGCCTCGGGCACCTCGGCGGCCCAGTGCCCCAGATCGGCATGGCGGTGCACATGCACGATCACGGGATGGTCGACTGGCCGTCCCTTGGCGGCGTAGATTTTGGCGACGGCGTCGGGGTTCTCGGCGTCAGCAGCCAGGCCATAGACGGTTTCGGTCGGCAAGCCGATGATCTCACCTGCCTCCAGACGCCGCACGGCCTCGATGATTTCGCGCGGACGCACCTGGGCGTCGGTACCGATCTCGGCCATGTCAGAACGGCTCCAGCCCGAGGATGGCACAGGCTCGCAGTGCGATCTCCCGCGCCTGCGCCGGGGTGGCCGCGGTACAAGTGAGATGGCCCATCTTGCGACCCTTGCGCGGGGCGTGCTTGCCATAGAGGTGCAGATGAGCGTCGGCCAGTGCCAGCACCGCCGCCCAGTCGGGCTCGCGTTGACGGCCCGCGGCGTCGAACCAGAGATCGCCGAGCAGATTGAGCATGACGCTGGCGCTGTGCTGCCGGGGCATGGGCAGGGGCGCGTTCACCAAAGCGCGCCATTGCAGCTCGAACTGCGAGACGGTGCAGGAATCGAGGGTGTGATGCCCGGAGTTGTGCGGGCGCGGCGCGATTTCGTTGGCCAGCAGGCGACCGTCGCGCAGCACGAAAAATTCCACGCAGAGCACGCCCACATAGTCCAGCCCCTGCGCCACCGTGCGTGCGGCGTTCTGCGCCGCCTCGGCGATGTCTGGTTTGATGGAGGGGCCGGGCGAAAAGCTGGCAAACAGAATGCCGTCGCGGTGCAGATTCTGCTGCGGCTCGAACCACACCATGCTGTCGTCTCGCCCGCGCGCCATCACCACCGATAGCTCGTAAGCCAGGTCGAGCTTTTTCTCCAACACGCAATCCACCCCGCCCAGGGCAGACCATGCCGCTGGCAGATCGGCAGCGCACGCCACCGACATCTGGCCCTTGCCGTCGTAGCCCAGCCTCGTGGTCTTGAGGATGCCGGGGAAGAGATCGGCACCGACCGCGCTCGGGTCGCTGCCCGCCGCCAGCACGGCGTGCGGTGCGCAAGGCACGCCCAGTCGGTGGAACAAGGCCTTTTCCTGCGCCCGATCCTGGCAAAGCGCCAGCGCTTTCGGTGCCGGTGCCAGCGGCACACGCGCATCGAGCCACTGCATCGACGCTGCGGGAATGTTCTCGAACTCGACCGTCACCGCCGCGCAGTCGCGGGCAAGCTGATCGAGCGCCAGGGGATCGTCGTAACGTGCGGCGAGATGGCGCCCGGTGACCTGTGCCGCAGGGGCCGCCTCGTCGGCTTCGAGCACGGTCACACCGTAACCCGCGCTTTGCGCAGCCTGCGCGAACATGCGACCCAGTTGTCCGCCGCCGAGCACGCCCAGCGTCGCGCCAGGGGGAATGAAGGCCGACTCCTGACTCATGCCGCGGTTCCCACGCGCATCGCACGCGCCGCGGCGGTCTGCTCCGCGCGAAACGCGTCGAGCTTGTCGCGCAAATCAGAGTCGTGCGCCGCCAGCATCGCCACGGCAAACAGCGCGGCATTCGCCGCACCGGCCTCGCCGATGGCGAAGGTCGCCACGGGAATGCCCTTGGGCATCTGCACGATGGACAGCAGCGAGTCCTCGCCCCGCAAATACTTGCTGGGAACCGGCACACCCAGCACCGGCACCGCCGTCTTGGCCGCCAGCATACCCGGCAGATGCGCCGCGCCACCGGCACCGGCGATGATGGCCCGCAGGCCGCGAGATTGCGCGCCTTCGGCATAAGCGAACAGGTCGTCGGGCATGCGGTGGGCCGATACCACCTGGCATTCGTGTGCTACACCGAAGCGGGCGAGGATGTCGGCCGCATGGCGCATTACCTCCCAGTCGCTTTGCGAACCCATCACCACGCCGATTGCGGCCATCTGCCTGCTCCTGTGCACAGAAAAGTGGAGATTTTAGGAATCTGCGGCAGACGCTTTCAAAACCTCGCCCCGCTATGCTTGCAGCAAAAGGCGCAGTCTGCGCCGCCATACCCCTCTTGGTATGGCGCCGAACGCCCCCATCTGCCCTGCTTTCAGGAGTCGAACATGATTGATGCCACCGTAGCCAATTTTGAAACCGAAGTCGTCGAAGCCTCCAACACCGTCCCCGTGCTGGTGGATCTGTGGGCGCCTTGGTGCGGCCCCTGCCGCGCGCTCGGCCCCATTCTCGAAAAGCTGGAGGTGGCTTACGAAGGCCGATTCAAACTGGTGAAGATCAACACCGAGGAAGAGCAGGAACTGGCGGCCGCCTTCGGCGTGCGCAGCATTCCCATGGTGATGCTGCTCAAAAATGGCCAGCCGGTGGACGGCTTCGTCGGCGCCCTGCCCGAGGGCCAGATCCGCGAGTTCCTCGACAAGCATGTGCCCGACACGGCGCCGGACCAGGGCGACGAAGCCCCTGCGCCCGAGGCCGGAGCCGCCGCCGGGCCCGCGCTGTCGCCGCTGGAGAAGCTGCAGCAAGACCTTGCCGCCAATCCTGCCAACGAGGCCGCGCGCAAGACCTATGTCGAACTGCTGCTGAAGGACGGCCGCACGGCAGAGGCCAAGATGGCTTTCGAGCCCCTGGCGGGCAAGGCTCTGGCCGACGCACGCATTCAGGCGCTGGGCGACTGGCTCGCCGCCGCCCAGGCCGCGCCCGGTTTGCCTGCCGTGGAAGCGCTGCAGGCCAGCATCTCGGCCAACAAGCGGGACTTCGACGCCCGCTACGCCTTGGCACAGCAGCACATGGCCGCGCAGCAGTGGACGGCGGCGCTCGACGAACTGCTCGACATCCTCATGCGCGACAAGACCTGGAGCGACGACCGCGCGCGCAAGACCTTTGTCAACATCCTCGAACTGATGACCCCGGCCGACGCCCCCAAGCCCGCGCCCGGCCAGCCGCCCGCCACCGACCCCACGGTCGAAAGCTACCGCCGCCGACTGAGCATGACGGTGCTGAGCTGACAATTACACGCCACAACGCCGACTTCGAGTCGGCGTTGTTTCGTTGTCTATCGGGCCATCACAGCGTGATCTGCGTGCCCAGCAGTTTGAGAAACTGCGCCATCCACGCCGGGTGCGCCGGCCAGGCGGGGGCTGTCACCAGATTGCCCTGCGTGACCGCCTGATCGACCGCGATCTCCGCGTAGTCTCCGCCCGCTGCGCGCACTTCAGGGCCGCAGGCGGGATAGGCCGAACAATGCCGCCCCTGCAGCACCCCCGCGGCGGCCAGAATCTGCGCGCCGTGGCATACCGCCGCCACGGGTTTGTTCGCCTGGAAAAAATGGCGCACGATCTCCAGCACGCGCGGATTGAGCCGCAGATATTCGGGCGCCCGCCCGCCTGGGATGACCAGCGCGTCGTAATCCTCCGCCTTGACGTCGGCGAAGGTGGCGTTGAGTGTGAAGTTGTGACCGGGCTTTTCGGAATAGGTTTGCGCGCCTTCGAAATCGTGGATGGCGGTCTTGACCTGATCGCCCGCCTTCTTGTCCGGACACACGGCATGCACCATGTGGCCCACGGTCAGCAGCGTCTGGAACGGCACCATGGTCTCGTAGTCTTCGGCGTAGTCGCCCGCCAGCAGCAGAATGCGTTTTGCAGCCATTTTCTCGTCTCCGTTGTCACCGCACATGCGGCTGTTCGATTGTGAATCCGCTGTGCGCGAAAACTCAAGCTTGCGATGCCCGGATTTCTACAATGCCTGCGTTCCCCTTGAAAGCCACGCCCATGCCTTCTGCCCTGCTGCAATCCACCATCACTTCCCTGCCCCTGCTGTCGCGCGGCAAGGTGCGCGAAAACTACGCTGTCGGCGACGACCGGCTGCTGATGGTCGCGACCGACCGCATCTCGGCCTTCGATGTCATCATGGCAGAGCCGATTCCGGGCAAGGGCGAAATTCTCACTCGCATGGCTCGCTTCTGGTTCGGCCTGCTGCACGACGTGGTGCCCAACCATCTGCTCGATGTCGACCCCGAAACCGTGGTCGCGCCCGACGAGCGCGAGCAGGTGCGCGGTCGCGCCATGGTGGTCAAGCGCCTCAAGCCCCTGCCGGTGGAAGCCGTGGTGCGCGGCTATCTCGCCGGCTCGGGCTGGAAGGACTATCAGGCTTCGGGCGCGGTCTGCGGCGTGGCCCTGCCCGCCGGGCTCGAGCTCGCGAGCAAGCTGCCCGAGCCCATTTTCACCCCGGCGACCAAAGCCGAGCTGGGCGAGCATGACGAGAACATCTCCTTCGCCCAGATGGAACGAGCCGTTGGCGCCGAGCTTGCCGCGCGGGTGCGCGACGTCAGCATCGCCCTGTACCAGCGCGCCGCTGATTACGCCGCCCAACGAGGCATCCTGATCGCCGACACCAAGTTCGAGTTCGGCCTGGACGAAAACGGCACCCTCACCCTGATGGACGAAGTGCTCACCCCCGATTCCTCGCGCTTCTGGCCTGCCGACACCTGGGCCGAGGGCAGTTCGCCGCCCAGCTTCGACAAGCAGTTCCTCCGCGACTGGCTCGAAGGTGTGCCCGGCTGGAACAAACAACCGCCCCCCCCCACTCTGCCCGCCGATGTCATCGCGCACACCGTGGCACGCTACCGCGAAGCTCTGGAGCGGCTCACGTCCTGAAGCCGTAAGCCACCACCACGCCTGCAAAGATCGCCAGCCCCAGGTAGTGATTGAGTCTGAAGGCGCGAAAGCATTGCGCCGGGTTGCGCTCGCGGATGAGGGTGTAGTGATGAACCGCCTGGGCGGCTGCCGCTGCGATGCCCAGGAAGTAAGGCCAGCCGAGCTGCAGCGCCCAGCCGACTGCGGCCCACAGCGCCAAATAGGCCGCGTAGCTCGCCATCACCGCCGCCACGTCGGCGCGGCCGAAGGTGATGGCCGAGGTCTTGATGCCCACCTTGAGGTCGTCCTCCCGGTCGACCATGGCGTATTCGGTGTCGTAGGCCAGCACCCAGAACAGATTGCCCAGCAGCAGCACCCAGGCCAGCAGCGGAACCTCGGCTCGCGCCGCAGCGAAGGCCATGGGAATGCCGAAACTGAAGGCCACGCCGAGGTAGGCCTGCGGCAGCGCCAGCCAGCGTTTGGTGTAGGGATAGGCGATGGCAATCAGCAGAGCCGCGACCGACATCTGAATGGTAAGCGCGTTGGTGGTGAGCACCAGACCGAAGGCGACGAGCGCCAGCACGGCCCCCACGAGCAAGGCTTCACGGGTGGATACCTTGCCGGAAGTCACGGGCCGTTGCGCGGTGCGGCGCACGGCGCGATCGAAATCCTGATCGGCCACGTCGTTGACGGCGCAGCCGGCCGAACGCATGAGAAAGGTGCCCGCGATGAACACCACGACCAGCCACCAGCTCGGGCGGCCGTCGCTGGCGATCCACAAGGCCGACAGGCTCGGCCACAGCAATAGAAGAGACCCGACCGGCTTGTCCCATCGGATCAAGGCCAGCCACAAGCGCAGACGTTCCATGCGTGAATTATCGCCAGCGCGCAAGGAACGTCGAAGCGAGCCCGATCAGGCCTCGAGGAGCGAGCGCAGCATCCAGGCGGTCTTTTCGTGGATGTCCAGACGCTGGGTCATCAGGTCGGCGGTAGGCTGGTCGTTGACCTCATCGGCCACGGAGAACACCGAGCGCGCCGTCTTCGCCACGCCCTCGTGCCCCTTCACCAGAATGCCGATCATCTCCTGCGCCTTCGGCGGCTGCGCCGGCACGTCGGGCAGGCTGGAGCGCGAGCTGAAACCGTGATACGAGCCCGGCACCGCGAAACCGAGGGCGCGAATGCGCTCGGCAATCGGATCGACGGCATTCCACAGCTCGGTGTACTGCTCCATGAACATCAGGTGCAGGCTGTTGAACATGGGCCCGGTCACGTTCCAGTGGAAGTTGTGCGTCGTGAGGTAGAGGGTGTAGGTATCGGCCAGCAGATGCGAGAGCTGTTCGGCCACCTTGGCCCGATCGGCGTCGGAGATGCCGATGTGAATCGGCGCGGGCGAGGCATGCAGCGTGGTCTTGCTCATGATGTTCCTTTCAGTCTGTTGGTCCAGGGTTAACCATAATGCCTGGTTGCAAACCGCGGCGAGCGCGGGGCTTCAAAAAATGGAGTAGGCGTGTGGGCCGAGGGTTCAGGCGCCGTATCCTTCCGGGTTGCCCTGCTGCCAGCGCCAGGCGTCGGCGCAGATGGTGTCCAGCCCGCGTTTGGCGCTCCAGCCCAGAAGGTCGCGTGCGGCGCTGGGATCGGCCCAGCATTCGGCGATGTCGCCCGGACGGCGCGCCACGATCTCGTACGGCAGATCACGGCCTATGCTCTTGCCGAAGGCCTGCACCATCTGCAGCACCGAGTACCCCTGGCCGGTGCCCAGGTTGACGGTGAACATGCCCTCTTTCGCCAGCAGGTGCTTGAGTGCGGCCACATGCCCTTCGGCCAGATCCATGACGTGGATGTAGTCGCGCACGCCGCTGCCGTCCACCGTGGGCCAGTCGCCCCCGAACACGCGCAGCTTCTGCAGACGGCCCACGGCCACCTGCGTGATGAAGGGCATGAGGTTGTTGGGAATGCCGCGCGGGTCTTCACCGATCAAGCCGCTTTCGTGCGCGCCAACCGGGTTGAAGTAGCGCAGGCGGGCGATGCGCCAATGCGGCTCGGCGCGGTACAGATCGCCGAGGATTTCCTCGATCATCAGCTTGCTGCGGCCATACGGGTTGGTCGCGCTGAGCGGAAAGTCTTCACGGATGGGCACCGAAGCCGGGTCTCCATAGACCGTGGCCGAGGACGAGAAAATGAGGTTGTTCACCTTGGCGCGCTGCATCACCTGCAGCAGAACCACGGTGCCGCCGACGTTGTTGTCGTAGTACATGAGCGGCTTCTCGACCGATTCGCCCACGGCCTTCAGGCCGGCGAAGTGGATCACGGCGTCGATCTTGTGCTGCGCGAAAACGGCGTCGAGCCGGGCGACATCGCGGATGTCTGCCTGCACGAAAGCCGGGCGCTTGCCGGTGATGCGCTCCACCCGCGCCAGCGACTCAGCGCTGCTGTTGCACAGGTTGTCGTACACCACGGGGGTGTAGCCCGCTTCGATCAGGGCCACGCAGGTATGCGAGCCGATATACCCGGCGCCGCCGGTCACGAGAATGGTCGCTGAGGTCATGGGTTCGTGTGTTCGTCGAGGGTGAGAGAAGACAGTGCCTATTCTGCCTTGCAAGAATGATGCTCACGCATCGCGGCCCACCCGGCCCCGTTACGATGCCTCGCCATGGCTACCGAAAACCTTGTCGCCCTGCCCCCTTCTCCCTGGATCGTCCGCCATGCCGCGTGGCTGCGGCCTGGTGCTACCGTGCTCGACGTCGCCTGTGGCGGCGGACGACATGTACGCTGGCTGTACCAGCGAGGATTCAAAGTGTTCGCGGTGGATCGCAACGCCGAGGCCATCGCCGGGCTGAGCGCCATTGCAGACGCCCGGGTCGCCGACCTCGAAGCCGGGCCCTGGCCCTACGGGGATCAGACCTTCGACGCAGTGGTCGTGACCAATTATCTGTGGCGCCCGCTGCTGCCGCGAATCGTGCAGGCCATCGCGTCGGGCGGCTTTCTGCTGTACGAAACCTTCGCCGTCGGGCAGGCCAGCCTGGGCAAGCCGTCCAATCCCGAGTTCCTGCTGCGACCCGGCGAGTTGCTCGACGCGGTGCGCCCGACGCTGCGGGCGCTGGCGTATGAAGATGGCTTCGTCGAGACCCCGCACCCGGCCTATGTGCAGCGCATCGCCGCCGTGAGGGAGGCACCCAACGCCCAGGCGGCAGACCGATACAATCTTCCTATTTGACAAGCAGCTGGCTCACAGCGCACGCAGAACAATGTCCTCCCAACCTCTGGTCATCCGTGGCAGCATCGTCGCGCTGGTGACCCCCATGCACTCCGACGGCAGCGTGGACTTTGACGCGCTGCGCAAACTGGTCGATTGGCATATCGAACAAGGCACCGACTGCATCAGCCCCTGCGGCACCACCGGTGAGTCGCCTACCCTGCCCGTGGAAGAGCACATCGAGATCGTGCGAACGGTCGTCGAGCAGGTCGCGGGCCGGGTGCCGGTGATGGCGGGTGCCGGCGCCAACTCCACGCGCGAAGCCATCGAGCTGACGCGCCGCTGCAAAGACGTCGGCGCCGATTGCGTGCTCAGTGTCGTGCCCTACTACAACCGGCCCACGCAGGAGGGCATGGCAGCGCACTTCACCGCCATCGCCGAGGCCGTCGATATTCCCGTGGTGCTCTACAACGTGCCGGGTCGCACCGTGGCTGATATGAGCGTGGACACCGCACTGCGTCTGGCGCAGGTGCCCGGCATCATCGGCATCAAGGAGGCCTCGGGCAATATCGACCGCGCCGCCCAGCTCATTCGCCGCGCGCCTTCGTCTTTCTCCATCTATTCGGGCGACGATCCGACGGCCGTGGCCCTGATGCTGCTGGGCGGGCACGGCAACATCAGCGTGTCGGCCAACGTCGTTCCGCGCCGCATGCATGAGTTGTGTGTAGCAGCCATGGCGGGCAACGCCGCGCTCGCCAGCAAACTGCATTTCGAGCTGATAGAACTCAACCAGCAGTTGTTCTGCGAACCCAACCCGATTCCCGTCAAGCAGGCCCTGCACTTCATGGGCCGCATCGGGTCGGGGCTGCGGCTGCCCCTGACCCCGCTGCAAAGCTCGCTCCACCCGAAGCTGCGCGCGGTGCTGCAGGCGCTGGACCTGCCCCTCGTTCACTGACCCTCCGTATTTCCGAGACCCCCTTTGCGTATGAACCTATCCCAAACCTGGCGACTGAGCGCCCTGTCCCTCGCCCTGGGCGCTGGCGTCCTCATGAGTGGTTGCTCCTCCCTGAATACGGTCGTGCAGGGCAAGAGTGTGGACTATGAAAGCGCCAAGCAGGGCAACCCCCTGGAAGTGCCGCCCGATCTGACGCAGTTGGCCAGGCAGGAACGCTATGTGGTGCCGGGCAATCCCAATGCCCCCGTGAGCGCCCTGGCCTATGACAGGGGCTTGCAGACCGCCGAGCAGGTCGCCAAGACCAATGCCGTGCTGCCTCAGTATCCCGGCATGCACATCGATCAGGCGGGCAGCCAGCGCTGGCTGGTAGTCGATGCCACCCCGGACCAGCTATGGGAAAAGGTCAAGGGCTTCTGGCAGGAGAACGGCTTTTACCTCACACAGGCCGATGCCACGACCGGTGTGATGGAAACCGACTGGGCCGAAAACCGCGCTAAGCTGCCGCAAGATTTCATCCGCAAGTATCTGGGCAAGGTGTTCGACAGCCTCTACGACACCGGCACCCGCGACCGCTTCCGCACCGTGTTCGAGCGCACGCCGGATGGCAAGGGCACGCAGATCTACATCACCCACCAGTCGATGAAGGAGGTCTACAACTCCAACGACAAATCGACCACCGCCTGGGAGCCCGCCACACCCGACCCTGGCCTCAACACCATCTTCCTGCGCAAGCTCATGGTCACGCTCGGAATGAGTGATGAGGCCGCGAAACAGCGCCTCGACAATCCGACGCCGATCGCGCAGCCCGTGGCCGCCAAGCTCACGGACGACGGCCTGGCACTGCAACTGCAGGACGGTTTCGAGACCGCATGGCGCAAGGTCAGCCTGGCGATCAACACGGCAGGCTTCACCGTGATCGAGCGCAACCGGGCCGAGGGCCGATTCGATGTGCGCTACATCAGCGCCGAAGCCGCGCTCAAGGCCTCGCAGGACAGCAGCGGCTTTTTCGGCAAGCTGTTCGGCAAGAAGGAAAGCGAGCCCAAACCTGCCGATTACCGCATTGCCCTGCAAAATGCCGGGACGCAAACCGTGGTGACCGTGCAGACGCTCGACGGCAAACCGCTGAAGACGGACGACGCCCGCAAGATCCTGCAAATCCTGCAGCAGCAGATTCAGTAAGACGCGCTGGGCCGTGGCAGCCCCAGCAGGGTGGCCGCGGTCATTCGGTTCATCACAGCAACCGAAGAAGACAACGAAAAGCCCGGCTTTCGCCGGGCAACAAAAAAGCCGACTTTCGCCGGCTTTTTTGCGATTGCCAGTCGATTACTTGGCAGCGCTGGCGCCAGAAGCAGCGGCGGCAGGAGCCGAAGCGGCAGGGGCCGAAGCAGCGGCGGGAGCCGAAGCAGGAGCCGAAGCAGCGGCGGGAGCCGAGGCAGCGGCGGGAGCCGAGGCAGCGGCGGGAGCGGAAGCAGCAGGAGCGGCTTCTTCCTTCTTGCCGCAAGCGGCCAGGGCGAGAGCGGCGATCATGGATGCCAGCAGAATGGACTTTTTCATTACTTTCCTCTAAGCGTCAGTCAAAAATGGGCGCAAGCCCGATAAATTCGTAACCGTCCTGATTGAACCCAATTGCAACCAGAACCGGTATGCATATCAAGTTCAGCGAGTAAGTATAGTGGGACTTCGGGTTATCCCCGTGTTGCAGATTCGTAGCGCGAAATCCATCTGTTGCGGATTTGTCACAATCCGAGAATCCCCGAAGGAAAGGCGGGCACGGCCTGCTCCCAGGCTGCATCGAAACGAAGGCTGAACGCGTGCATGCGTGAGGCGGTCTGGATGCATTCGCCCGACATCCAAGTGGCCGTGTGGGCATAGACCACGCAGCGCTCGGACGCCGCCAATTCCACCAGCCCACCCGCGCGTGACTCGGCAATCTGGCGGCAGGCGACCCTGTGGGCGAAGTCGCGGCGGAACGTGGCGAAGCGCGGGAACCGCGTTGCGACCTGACCCCAGTCCAGCGCGAGAAAGCGCATGGCATCGGGACGTTTGGCATCGCGCAGCGCCCACAATTCGAGCAGCCGCATGAACGCCGATTGGTCCAGCGGCCAGGCCCGATAGTCGGCGCTGAAGCAGCGAAGGCTCGTGCTTTGATCTGCCACAACGGCGCTCAGCGCCACATGTGCTTGGGTGCGCGTATCGAACGAAACATCCAGCCCGAAATCATCCATGGCGGCCCTGCGCAGGCTTGCCTGCAGCACCGTAGACGTCAACGCCGACTTGCAGCCAGCCCAGCGCGCACCAATCGGCCAGCAAGGCCAGCTCGGCGGGGCTGGCGCTCTGCACCTGGGAGACGTTCAGCGTTTGCTGGTCGGCCAAGGTGCGCAACAGTGCCGAGGAGGCCAGAGGCATCTCGACGGTCTCGCCATTGATGAAGACCGAGGTTGCCGTATAGAGCATTTTGCTGCGCCGATCCAGACGGCAACCCGACTGGCGGCAGGCGCGGCGCAGCGCAGATTTGTTGGCCTCGGCAGCCTCGAACCAGACCTGCGGCTTGGGCGTCGTCAGGTAGATACCGAGCATGTTCTCGAACCAGGCGGCATCCGGTTTGAGGCGGGCGAAAGCGTCGCGCGCAAACTTGACCATCGCGGGGGGCAGCAAAGCGGGTGCGGCTTGCGAGCGCAGCGGCGGGTCGCGGTAAATCTCGCCGCCCTGTTGCGCCTCGGCCAGTTGCCACAGCACTTCCTTGAGCAGTTCGCCCTGCGGAGGCGCGCGGAAACCGATGGAATAGGTCATGCAGTCGTCGCTGGCGGCAATGCCGTCATGCCCCCAGCCCGGCGGCAGATAGAGCATGTCGCCGGGTTCGAGCACCAGGTCTTCCTCGGGCGTGAACCGTGCCAGCAGCTTGACGGGCTTGCCCGGCTGGAGCGTGGCGTCGTGCACCGGCCCGATGCGCCATCGCCTGCGCCCTGCAGCCTGCAGCAGAAACACGTCGTAAGCGTCCTGATGCGGCCCGACGCCTCCACCCTTGCTCGCCCAGGAGATCATCAGATCGTCCAGCCGTGCGTCGGGAATGAACCGGAACAGGCGCAGCAGCTCGCTGGCCGCATCGACATGAAGGTTTACGCCCTGAACGAGCAGGGTCCAGTTGGGTTTCTCGACTGCGGGAAGCTGCTTGCGGGTGAACGGCCCGTGATCGAGCTGCCAACGCCGACCCTCGCGCTGCAGCAGGCGCGACTCGACATCCTCGTCGGCGGCCAGGGCAAATAATTGCGCGCGGCTGAGCAGCGGCTGAAATCCCGGAAAGGCCTGGCGCAGCAGCAGGGGCTTGCGCTGCCAGAAATCGCGCAGAAAGCGGGCCTCGGTGCAGGCCCCCCAATGCAGCGTCGCGTTTGACATCTTGGTCATGTTCCAATGCGGGCAAACTTGGTTTCGTTCCCCGTTTCCGTTCCTAAACTCCTACGAGCATACCCATGAAAATCACCGAAGGCCTTGTCGCCACCCTGTCCTGGCGCATGACGGACTCGCAAGGCGAGTTGATCGACGAAAACTTGGAGGGCGATGACTTCTATGTCGGCGGTGACGACCTGCTGCCGCGCATGGCCGAGCAGATGATGGGCAAGGGAGCGGGCGACAAGGGCGACATCTACCTGCAGCCCGAAGACGCCTTCGGAGACTACGACGCCGACCTGCTGCTGGTCGAGGATCGGAAGCTGTTTCCCGCCGAACTCGAAGAGGGCATGATGTTCGAGCAACTGCCCGAGGGCTGCTCGGACGGTGCCAAAGGGGTGTTCTACACCGTGACCGAGATTCACGACGACAAGGTACTGCTCGACGGCAATCACCCCCTGGCCGGTCTGGCGCTGCGCATCGAATACACCGTGCTCGACGTGCGCGCGGCCGACCCCGACGAGATCGAAGCCCAAAGCGCCCTGCTCGACTCGGCCGATGCCGGGCTGTTCATGCCCGGTGAGAAGTAGAGCGAAGTAGGCGGCTCAGTCGGAAGCGCGCTTGCCCGACTGCGCGGCCTCGCGCTGTCGACGCGCCTGCTTGCGTGCCCGCCACTCCAAGCGCAGATGCAGGCTCCAGCCCAGGCGGGTGATGGCGTAGCCGACGACGGCCAAAATGAGTGCCAGCAGCGGCACGCCGATGAACAAGGGCGTGCCCAGGTTCCACGCCCAATGCGCCAGCGCGACGGTGGAGTCCCATAGATGCAGCCAGTCGAAGTTCGGCGGCGCCACCAGCGTCTGCGCGGCGTGGGCTGGCGACACCATCCTGCCCAGCTTGTAGGCCACGAGGTAGAGCGGCACGATGGTCAGCGGATTACTGTAGAGCGTAACCACCAGCGCGATGGGAAAATTGCAGCGCGCCACCATGGCGATCAGACCGGCGGTGAGCATCTGGAACGGCCCCGGAATCAGCCCGCCGATCATGCCTGCGGCCACCGCCAGCGCCACGCTGCGGCGGTTCAGACTCCACAGCGACGGATGCGCGATGTAGCGGGCAAACGGGCGCAGCCAGCGGCTGTCCTGCATGGCCTCGAACTTGCGTACCAGCGCCTTCGCCCAGCGACGTGCCATTTTCCGTCCGGGTTCAATGCGCGCCGGTGGAGCCAAAGCCCCCGCTGCCGCGGGCGGTAGCGTCGAAGCTGTCCACCACCTCCCACTGCGCCTGCACCACCGGCACGATGACCATCTGCGCGATACGTTCCATCGGCTGCACCGTGTAGGCCGTAGCGCTGCGGTTCCAGCAGCTCACCATCAGCGGGCCCTGATAGTCGGAATCGATCAGCCCCACCAGATTGCCCAGCACCACGCCGTGCTTGTGCCCCAGCCCCGAGCGCGGCAGCAGCATGGCGCAAAGGTTCGGGTCGCCGATGTGCATGGCCAGCCCGGTGGGAATCAGTTCGGCCTGGCCCGGCTGCAGGGTCAGCGGCGCGTCGATGCAGGCACGCAGATCCATGCCGGCGCTGCCGGGGCTAGCGTAGGCGGGAAGCTGCTCGCGCAGACGGTCATCGAGCAGGCGCACGGCGATACGGGTCTGGGACAAGACGAATCCTTGGAAGGTGTTGAATCAGTTTGAAGACCGCGACATCGCGGTTCAGCCGCCAGATCGATCCAGCCGCGCGGCTATCTCGGCCACCAGCTTGCGCGCGAGCACCAGCTTGTCGCCGCTGCCCAGGGGGTGATGGCCTGCGGCGTCGAACAGCTCCAGCCGGTTGTCGTCGCGGCCGAAGGTGTCCGGCCCGAGGTTGCCCACCAGCAAGGGCACGTTCTTGCGCAGCCGCTTGGCTGCGGCGTTTTCTGCTAGGTTTTCACTCTCGGCGGCGAATCCCACGCAGAACGGCGGCTGCGGCAGCGCGGCCACGGTGGCGAGGATGTCGGGGTTGGGTTGCAAGGCAATGGCAGGTGCGCCCTCGCCTTCCTGTTTTTTCTGCTTCTGCGCGTGCACATGCACAGGCCGCCAGTCGGCCACGGCGGCTGTGGCGATGAAAATCTGCGCCGCGCCGACCCGCGCCATGACGGCGTCGAACATCTCCTGCGCGCTGACCACGTCGATGCGTTGCACCCCATGCGGCGCGGGCAGCGCGGTGGGGCCGCTGACCAGCACCACCTCGGCGCCCGCCTCGCGCGCGGCGCGGGCGACGGCGTAGCCCATCTTGCCGCTGGAGCGGTTGGTCAGGCCGCGAACCGGGTCGATGGCCTCGAAGGTAGGCCCGGCGGTGACCAGCACCGTGCGTCCGGCCAGAAGCCTGGGCTGAAACGCGGCCACGATGTCCTGCAAAAGATCGTCGGGCTCAACCATGCGGCCTTCACCCACTTCGCCGCAGGCCTGCTCGCCTGCTGCCGGGCCGCTGATCAGCGCCCCGTCGGCGCGCAGCCGGGCCACGTTGCGCTGCGTCGCCGGGTGGCCCCACATCTCGCGGTTCATCGCCGGGGCAAACAGCACCGGTTTGTCGGAGGCAAGCAGCAGGGTGGAGAGCAGATCGTCGGCAATGCCGTTGGCGGCCTTGCCCAGCACGTCAGCCGTGGCCGGGGCGACCACCACCAGGTCGGCAGCACGGGTGAGACCGATGTGCGGCATGCCGTCGGCCACAGGCGACTGCCACAGATCGTCGACCACCGGCCTGCCGGTGAGCGCCTGCAGCGTGGCCGCGCCGATGAAGCGCGCCCCGGATGCGGTAAGCACTGCCTGCACGCTCGCCCCCTGTTTGACCAGGAGTCGGCACAGCTCGGCGGCCTTGTAAGCGGCAACGCCGCCAGTGACGGCGAGGACGATGTGTTTGCCTGACAGGTGCATGGACGGGGCTTCAGACGACGATGGTGGTACGACTGTGCGCCATTGTAGAAACCTCCCCCGCAGGCGCTGCGTCCCGATCCACGCGCGCCATCATCGCCCGTCTTTTGCGTGGACCGGACTGTCCTTTGGCGCGGGAACCTGCGCCTCGTAGAGGCTCGCATAGGGGGTATGGCGGCTCAGTGCCACCTGCAGCAGGTAGGCGATGGCCACGGCGAGCATGGCCGGGGCCATGAGCTTGTAGCCGCCGGTCATTTCGGCCACCATCACCGTGGTTGCCACGGGCACCCGGCCTGCCGCGCCGAACGTCGCCGCCATGCCCACCATGGCCAGCGCCGCTGCGGGCACCGCATCCACACCGAAGAGTTGAAGCAGGGCCGCGAAAGCCGCCCCCAGCAGCGCACCGACGAAAAGACTCGGCGCGAACACCCCGCCGGAACCTCCGGAACCCACGGTGAGCGAGAGCGCGGCGAGCTTGGCGACCGAGAGCACCAGCAGCAAACCCAACGAGCTGGCTGCCAGGCTGCCCTGCACGGCAAGCTGGATCACGCCGTAGCCGCCGGCCAGAATCTGCGGCAGGAACAGGCCGATCACGCCAACCAGCAATCCGCCGATCGCCGGCTTGACATGATTGGGAATCCGCAGGGCGCGGAAGGCGTTGCGCACACCGTAGAACAGATTGGGCAGCAGCGTGCCCATGATCCCGCAAAGCACTCCCAGCAGCGCATACCAGAGCAGCTCGACGGGTTGGTCGAATTGCACCGTGGTCGGTATGTCGAACAGCGTGCCCCAGCCAGTGAACAGACACACCACGGCGTAGGCCACCGCCGCGCCAGCCAGGGTGAACGGCAGTGCGCGGCCTTCCAGGTGCATGCCGGCGTAGAGCACTTCGACGGCAAAAATGGCCGTACCCAGGGGGCTGCGGAAAATGGCCGACAAGCCGGCGGCCATGCCCACCAGCACCATCAGCCGCACCTCGTCGTCCGACAGCCGCAACAGCCGACCCAGCACCGAGCCCACCCCTGCCGCGATCTGCGCGGTCGGCCCCTCGCGGCCGGCGGCCCCGCCCGAGCCGATGGTGATGGCCGAGGCGATGCTCTTGACCACGATGACCCGCCCGCGCACATAGCCACGCAACTGGTGAAACGCCTTGACCGCGCCATCGGTACCGTGCCCTTCGGCCTCGGGAGCGAAGGTATAGACCAGCACACCGGCGATCAAACCACCCAGCGTGGTGGAGGCCAGAATCCACAGATTCCACCCCTGATCGAACGCGGGCAGTGCCGTGAGTTGCTTTGCCCCCGCCACCGTCAGCGGCGTCACCCCGGCGATGCGGCCGAGCATCCAGTATTGCGCCTGATCGAGCATCCACAGAAAGACCACCGCGCCCAGGCCGCCGATCACCCCAAGCACCAGACTCAGCGCCAGCATGCGCCAAGGGCGCAGGTAGGCCCCATCTGCGGGAAGCAGGCCATCGGGCCGGGAGTTTTGGGAGGGTGTCATTCCAGGTACTTGACCCGACCGCTGCTCAATCAGGCGTTCAGACGCTGTTGCAGCAGGTCGCGCGCCTGGGCTAGCGCGGCGTCGATCTGCGCGGGCTGGCTGCCGCCGGCCATGGCGAAGTCAGGTCTGCCACCGCCCTTGCCGCCCACGGCCTGCGCGGCTGCGCTGACCAGATCACCGGCCTTGATGCTGGCGATGCGGTCTGCGGTGACGCCTGCGGCCAGCTGCACCTTGTCGCCCTCGGCGCTGGCCAAGAGCACCACACCGGTCTTGAGTTTGGACTTGATGCGATCCACCGCCTCGCGCAGACCCTTGGCATCGAGCCCGTCCATGCGCGCCAGCAGCACCGAGGTGCCGCCGATGTCGATCGCCTGCGACACTAGGGCGTCGCCCTGCGCGGCGGCCTGCTGCGCCTTGAGCTGGGCCAGATCTTTTTCGATCTGGCGTTGCTGTTCGAGCAGTTGCTCGACCTTGGCCACCGACTCCTCGGCCGGCGCCTTCAGGGTGCGCGACAACCGCGCGACCAGCGCGTTCTGCTGCTGCACGAAGGCCAGCGCGTTCAGCCCCGTGATGGCTTCCACGCGGCGGATGCCCGCAGCCACGCCACCCTCGAACACGATCTTGAACAGCCCAATGTCGCCGGTGCGCGCCACGTGGGTGCCGCCGCACAGTTCGCGCGAGGTGCCGATGTCGAGCACCCGCACGGTGTCGCCGTACTTCTCGCCGAACAACATCATCGCGCCCAGTCCCTTGGCCTCGTCGATGGGCATGACGCGCGCCACGGTGGCGGCGTTGGCCAGAATTTCTTCGTTGACCATGCGCTCGACGCGGGCGATCTCGTCGTCGCTCATCGGCGCGTCGTGGGCGAAGTCGAAGCGGGTCTTGTCGGCATCGACCAGCGAGCCCTTCTGCTGCACATGGTCGCCCAGCACCAGGCGCAGCGCCTTGTGCATCAGGTGGGTCACGCTGTGGTTGCGCATGGTGGCGGCGCGGCGCTCGGCGTCCACCTGAGCGGCGACGATCTCGCCCACCTTCAGGCTGCCCGATTCCAGCGTGCCGTGATGGCCGAACACCTCAGCCTGGATTTTCTGCGTGTCATGCACGACAAAGCGCAGGTTGCACGAGTCTCCCTCGAACAGCACGCCGCTGTCGCCCACCTGCCCGCCGGACTCGGCGTAGAACGGGGTGCGGTCGAGCACCACCACGCCGTTGTCGCCAGCCCGCAGTTCGGCGACCGAGGTGCCGTCCTTGTAGAGCGCCACCACCCGCGCCTCTTTCACCAGCAGATGCTCGTAGCCGTCGAAACGGGTCTTGTCGCCGACATAGTCGAGCGCGGCCTGCATCTTGAACTTGCCCGCCGCTCGGGCCTGCTCGCGCTGGCGCGCCATGGCGGCGTCGAACGCCTCTTCATCGACCTTCATACCGTGTTCGCGGCAAACGTCCTGCGTGAGGTCGAGCGGGAAGCCGAAGGTGTCGTGCAGCTTGAAAGCCAGTTCGCCCGGCAGCAGATTGCCGCCTGCCGCGCGCAGAGCGGCCAGCTCGGCATCGAGCATGCCCATGCCGTGCTCGATGGTCTCGAAAAACCGGCCCTCCTCGGCTTGCAGCACATCGGCCACACGGTTGCGCGCCTCGGCCAGCTCGGGGTAGGCTGCACCCATCTGTTCGGCCAGATCGGGCACCAGCCGGTAGAAGAAAGGCTGACGCACGCCCAGCTTGTAGCCGTGACGAATGGCGCGACGCACGATGCGGCGCAGCACGAAGCCGCGCCCCTCGTTGCCGGGAATGACACCATCGACGATGAGGAAGGCGCAGGCGCGGATGTGGTCGGCGATGACCTTGAGCGAGGCGTGGCCGAGGTCGGCGGTGGCGGTCTCACGCGCGGCGGCCTTGATGAGCGCCTGGAACAGGTCGATCTCGTAATTGCTGTGCACATGCTGCAGCACCGCGGCAATGCGCTCCAGGCCCATGCCGGTGTCCACACAGGGCTTGGGCAACGGCTTCTGGCGGAAGATCGCCAGCTTGTAAGCCGCGCCATCCTTGCTCACCAGGCCGATGCCGCCCTCGGCCTCGACCTGCGCCTTGCGCGCCTTGGCCTGGTCTTCGGTGTCGAAGCGCTCTTCGCCCGCGGCGTAGCGCTCGAACTGCATGAACACCAGGTTCCAGATTTCGATGTAGCGGTCGCCGTCTTCCTCTGGCGAACCGGGCGGGCCGCCCCAGACCTCGGGGCCGTGGTCGTAGAAGATTTCGCTGCACGGCCCGCAGGGGCCGGTGTCGGCCATCTGCCAGAAGTTGTCGGAGGCGTAGCGCGCGCCCTTGTTGTCGCCGATGCGGATGATGCGCTCCACCGGCACGCCGACTTCCTTGGCCCAGATGTCGTGCGCCTCGTCGTCCTCGGCGTACACCGTGACCCACAGCTTCTCGGCCGGCAGCTTGTAAACGCGAGTGAGCAGCTCCCAGGCGTAGCGGATGGCCTCGCGCTTGAAGTAGTCGCCGAAGCTGAAGTTGCCCAGCATCTCGAAGAAGGTGTGGTGCCGCGCGGTGTAGCCCACGTTCTCCAGGTCGTTGTGCTTGCCGCCGGCGCGCACGCAGCGCTGCGCGGTGGTGGCGCGCTTGTAAGGCCGCTGATCCTGACCGAGAAACACGTCCTTGAACTGCACCATGCCCGAGTTGGTGAACAGCAGCGTGGGGTCGTTGCCCGGCACAAGCGAGGACGACGGCACGCGGGTGGCGCCCTGCGATTCGAAATAGGCCAGAAATTTTTCGCGGATGTCGGAGACGTTCATGGGGCGGGTAAGTGGCTGGGTCGCAAGGGCCGAACTGGCACTGGCGCATGGCAGTGCAAAACGATAGATTTTAGGGCTTGCCACCTGGCCCCACAGATCGTCAGTTGTTGCCCCAAGACGCCTAATCCCCGTTCACCATCACCGGAGCTGCCCATGAACCGGCCCGCCAATCCGCTGTCCCTGCTCAAAGACCCCTCGCTGTTCAAGACCCAGGCCTATATCGACGGCGCCTGGATCGACTCCGCCCGCCGCTTTGCCGTCACCGATCCGGCCACCAACACCGAGCTCGCCCAGGTGCCCGCGCTGGAGCCGATGCACGCGCAGCTCGCCATCGACGCCGCAGACGCAGCCTGGCCCGCCTGGCGCGCCCTGCCCGCCAAGCAGCGCGCCGCCATCCTGCGCAAATGGTTCGACCTGCTCGTTGCCAACGCCGACGACCTGGCACGCCTGATGACCGCCGAGCAAGGCAAGCCGCTGGCCGAGGCCAAGGGCGAAGTGCTCTACGGCGCCAGCTTTGTCGAGTGGTTCGCCGAAGAAGCCAAGCGCGTGTACGGTGAAACCATTCCCAGCCCCGACGCCACCAAGCGCCTGCTCGTGCTCAAGCAGCCGGTGGGCGTGTGCGCCGCGATCACGCCGTGGAACTTCCCGCTGGCCATGATCACCCGCAAGGTCGCGCCGGCGTTGGCGGCTGGCTGCCCCGTGGTCATCAAGCCTGCCGAACAGACACCGCTGACCGCGCTGGCCGCGGCCGAGCTGGCCCACCGCGCCGGTATTCCGCGCGGCGTGCTCAATGTGCTCACGGCCGACGCTGAGGGCTCGATCGCCATCGGCAAGCTGCTGTGCGCCTCGCCGGTGGTGCGTCATCTTTCGTTCACCGGCTCCACCGAGGTGGGGCGCATCCTCATGGCGCAGTCGGCGCCCAGCATCAAGAAGCTGTCGCTGGAACTCGGGGGCAATGCGCCCTTCATCGTGTTCGACGACGCCGACCTCGACTCGGCCATCGAGGGCGCCATGGCGAGCAAATACCGCAATGCCGGCCAGACCTGCGTCTGCGCCAACCGGCTGTACGTGCAGGACGGCATCTACGACCGCTTTGTCGAACGTCTGGCACAGGCCGTGGGCAGCCTGAAAGTAGGCGACGGCTTCGAGGAAGGCGTCAACCTCGGCCCGCTGATCGACGACCAGGCGCTGGCCAAGGTGGAAAAACACATCAGCGACGCCACCGCAAAGGGCGCGCGCATGGTCGTGGGCGGCAAACGGGTGGAGACCGGCCCCAACACAGGTCGGTTCTTCCAGGCCACGGTGCTGGCCGACGTGACGTCTGACATGCTCTGCGCCCGCGAGGAAACCTTCGGCCCGGTCGCGCCCGTGTTCCGCTTCAAGACCGAAGCCGAGGCCATCGCCGCCGCCAACGCCACCGAGTTCGGCCTGGCCGCCTATTTCTTCAGCCGCGACATCGGCCGCATCTTCCGCGTGGCCGAAGAACTCGAATACGGCATGGTGGGCATCAACACCGGCCTGATGTCCAACGAAGTCGCGCCTTTCGGCGGCGTGAAACAATCCGGCCTGGGCCGCGAAGGCTCGCATCACGGCATCGACGAATATGTCGAAATGAAATATCTCTGCCTTGGTGATTTGAACAAATAGCCCTCATAGCGGGGCTGGATGGCGTATCAGCCATCCAGCCCCGCCAGCACCCGCACATGCTCGGCCACGCTGCGGCCGAGGGCGCTCAGGTTGTAGCCGCCTTCGAGGCAGGAGACGATGCGGCCTTCGCACTGCGCTTCGGCGAAGTCCACCAGTTGGCGGGTGATCCAGGCGTAGTCGTCTTCGACCAGGCCCATCTGCCCCATGTCGTCCTCGCGGTGGGCGTCGAAACCGGCGCTGATGAACAGCATCTGCGGCGCAAACTCGCGCAGCCGCGGCAGCCATTGTTCAGTGACGATGCGGCGCACCACGTCGCCGCGGGTGTAGGCCGGCACCGGCACGTTGAGCATATTGGACTGATTCCCCTCCGCCCCTGAGTAGGGGTAGAACGGGTGCTGGAAAAAGCTCACCATCAAGACCCGCGCATCGCCGCGAAAGATGTCCTGGGTGCCGTTGCCGTGATGCACGTCGAAATCGACGATGGCCACGCGCTCCAATCCGCGCACGTCGAGGGCGTGACGTGCAGCCACGGCCACATTGCCGAAAAAGCAGAAGCCCATGGCCTGATCGCGGGTGGCATGGTGGCCGGGCGGGCGGATGGCGCAGAAGGCGTTGTGCAGATGGCCGTCGATCACCGCATCGGTGGCGCTGATGGCCGTGCCCGCGGCGCGCAGCGCGGCCTGCCAGGTGTGCGGGTTCATCAGAGTATCGGCGTCGATCCACTCGTGACCTTCGGTGAAATCGCCGCGCTGCTTCAGATCGGCGACATACAGCGCCGAATGCGCGCGCTCCAGCGCCTCGAGGCTGGCGAACGGCGCGTCGTCGTGACGCTCCAGCCAGGGGGCGATCTGCGCGGCGATCAGCCGGTCTTCGATCGCGGCCAGGCGCTGCGGGCACTCGGGATGATCCGCCCCCATCTCGTGCAGGGCGCAGTCGGCATGGGTGTAGAAGCCGGTGGTCATGGTGCTTGTCTCCTGCGGCATTTCCCTCGAATCGAGCCTGCGGACGCCGCGCCCGTAGCATAGTGCGCTGCATCCCCACTGCCTCGCTGCCCGTGAAACCTCCCGCCCTGACACCCTTGCTCGACCAGCTCGAGACCATCATCGTCGGCAAACGCCCGCAGATCGAGCTCGCCGTGTGCTGCCTGCTGGCGGGCGGCCATCTGCTCATCGAGGATCTGCCCGGCGTGGGCAAGACCACGCTGGCCCACGCCCTGGCCGCCACCCTGGGCCTGCAATACGCCCGCGCCCAGTTCACGGCCGATCTGATGCCCGGCGACTTGCTGGGCATCTCGGTGTTCGACCGCAATCGCGGCGAGTTCATCTTTCATCCCGGCCCGGTGTTTTCGCAGGTGCTGCTGGCCGATGAGATCAACCGCGCCGGCCCCAAGGTGCAAAGCGCCCTGCTCGAAGCCATGGAGGAACGTCAAGTCAGCGTGGACGGCCTCACGCGCCGTCTGCCCGAGCCATTTTTTGTCATCGCCACGCAAAACCCGTTCGACCAGCTCGGCACCTACGCCCTGCCCGAGTCGCAGCTCGATCGCTTTCTGCTGTGCATCTCGCTGGGCTACCCCAGCCGCGCCGCCGAGCGCGCCCTGCTCGAAGGCCGCGACCGGCGCGAACTCATCGCCGCGCTGCAGCCGGTGCTCACACCGCAGATGCTGATCGAGCTGCAACATCAGGTGCAGAAGGTGCATGCCGCGCCCGCGCTGCTCGATTATGTGCAGGAGCTGCTGGCGCAGACGCGCAACGGTCGCTGGTTCGTCGAAGGCCTGAGCCCGCGCGCGGGTCTGGGCCTGCTGCGCGCTGCCCGCGCCTGGGCGCTGCTGCAAGGACGCGACTACCTCATCCCCGACGACGTGCAGCAGGTGTTGCCCGCCGTGGCCGGGCACCGCCTGCGCACCCCCGACAGCCCCTCGGTCAACCGCGTGGCCTCGCTGCAGGCCGTGCGTGCGCTCATCGACCAGGTGCCGGTGTAAGGCCGACCAAGCAGCGTCCACTCATCCGCTTGCGGCCATGTCGTCCTCGGTCGATTCCACTCTTTCGTCCCCATCAACGCAGCGCGGTGCGCGCGGCCGTCTGGTGCAGCGCTTCGACCGCTGGGCGCTGGCGCGACACACGCCCGGCAGCAGCACCCGGCTGACGCATCGCAACGTCTACATCCTGCCCACCCGTGTCGGCCTGTTTTTCGCCGTCTTACTGCTGGTACTGCTGGTACTGAGCATCAACTACCAGCTCAATCTCGGCTATCTGCTCACCTTTCTGCTTGCGGGCAGTGCGATGATGGCCATGCATGTCACGCACAACAATCTGCGCGGCCTGCAGCTTGCCGCGCGTGCCCCCGAAGGCCTGCTGCACCAGGGGCAAAGCGCCCGCCTTGGGGTGCTGCTGCAAGGCGGCACACGCGACCGCTGGGGGCTGGCGCTGCGTCCGGCAGGCTCGCCACCCTCGCCTCAGCCCGTAACCCCGGCCCGGCGCCGCGCCAAGGCCGCCGCCACACCCTACCCCTGGACGTACACCGACTGCGGCAAAGAGGCCGAAGCCCTCGTGACGCTGAGCTGGACGCCGCCCCACCGCGGCCTGCTGCCCTGGCCGCTGCTCACCGTCGAGAGCCAGTATCCGCTGGGGGTGTGGACGGCCTGGAGCCGCTGGCGGCCGCAAGGCGAGCTGCTGGTGCTGCCCGCCGTGGAACACCCCGCCCCACCCTTGCCTGCCGCGCGGCCCACGCCGGGCAGCGGCCCCGCCGTGGCGCGCGGTGGCAGCGAGACCGAAGGCGTGCGCCCCTGGAGACCGGGGGACGCGCTACGGCAGGTGCTGTGGAAAAAGTTCGCCCGCAGCGACGAGCTCGTCAGCCGCGACACCGCCCAGCCGCAGGCCCGCGCCGAGCTGTGGCTCGATTTCGCCGCGCTGCCCGCCTCGCTTGACACCGAAGCCCGGCTGTCGCGGCTGTGCGCCTGGGTGCTGGCCGCCGACCGCGCGGGCATGCCCTACGGGCTGCGTCTGGGCACGCAACAGCTCGCGCCGTCCACCGGCGCCGCACACCGCGCAGCCTGCCTGCGACTGCTGGCGCTGCATCCCGGGCCTTTGCGGCTGCGCGCCACCCAGGCTTCCGCACAGACAGGTGCCGCGGCATGAATCCGAGCGCGTCACAGCCCGCAGGGTTCGCGCGTTGGGCGCAGCGCATGCAGGCGCTGCCGCGCGACGCGCGCGACACGCTGTTTCTCCTCGGCGTGTCGCTGCTGCTGATGCTGCCGCTGTTCATCCATCTGCCGCTGTGGGCGAGCGTGCTGGTGATCGGCCTGCTGGCCTGGCGCGCGGTGCTCGCCTGGCGCGGCGCGCCCTTGCCGCACCGCACGCCCATCGTGCTGCTGCTGATCCTGGCCATCGTCATCACCCTGTGGGAATTCCATACCGTGCTCGGACGCGACGCCGGCGTCACCCTGCTGTGCGTGCTGCTCGGGCTCAAGACCCTGGAGATGCGCTCGCGGCGCGACGCCCACGTGCTGTTCTTCCTCGGCTTTTTCACCATCGCCGCCAATTTCCTGTTCTCGCAGTCGCTGGGCACGGCGCTGGTCATGGTGCTGGCCACCTGGGGCATGCTGGCCGCGCTGATCAACGCCAACCTGCCCGCCGGACGGCCGCCGCTGCGCCATATCCTGATGAGCGCGCTGCGCATGATGGCGCTGGGCGCACCGGCGATGATCGTGCTGTTCATGGTGTTCCCGCGTCTGAGCGCGCCGCTGTGGGCCTTGCCGCGCAGTGGCGATCAGGCCATCACCGGGCTGTCGGCCAGCATGTCGCCGGGGCAGATCGCAGAACTCGCGCGCGACGATTCGGTCGCCTTCCGCGTGGTGTTCGACGGCCCCCGCCCGCCCGACCGTGACCTTTATTGGCGCGGGCCGGTGCTGAGCACCTTCGACAACGGCGTATGGCTGCCTCGCCCCGGCGAGCGCGACCACGCCAGCCTCAAGCCGCCGCCCGACCTGCAGCTTCTCGGCCCGCTGGTGCGCTACACCATCACCCTGCAGCCCACGCAGCAGACCTTCGTCTTCGCCCTCGATGCGCCTAAGGCAGCGCCGCCCCTCGAAGGCTATCGGGTGCACTGGCTGCCCGACCTGCAACTCGTCGTCGGCCGCCCTCTCGACCATCTCGCCCGCTACACCGTGGAGTCGTCGCCGCAGTTCCGCTACGGCCCGCAGCAGCTCACCCCCGAGCTGCAGGCCGATGAAAGCTTCCCGCCGGGGTTCGATCCCCGCAGCGTGGCCCTGGGCAAGCAACTCGCCGCGCAGGCCCGCGCCGCAGGTAAGGGCGGCGCTTTCGTGGCGCAGGCGCTGCTGCACATGTTTCGCACCCAGCCCTTTCGCTACACCCTCAACCCCGGCACCTATGGCCTGCGCGACGGCGTGGACGAGTTTCTCTTCGACCGCCGCGCCGGTTTCTGCGAGCACTACGCGCAGGCCTTCGTCGTGGTGATGCGCGCCGCCGGCATACCCGCGCGCATCGTCACCGGCTACCAGGGCGGGCGCTACAACCCGGTGGACGACACCTGGGTGGTGCGCCAGAGCGACGCCCACGCCTGGGCCGAATACTGGCTGCCCGAACGCGGCTGGGTGCGCGCCGACCCCACCGCTGCGGTCGATCCCGCACGCATCGACCGCAGCGGCGCCACCCTCGCCGCACGCGAGCCGCTGCTGGGCATGGCCGCGCTCGGCCCGCGCGATGCCGCGCTGCTGCTGCAACTGCGCAACCGCTGGGACGCGCTCAACAACGCCTGGAACCAGTGGGTGCTGAACTACGGCAGCAACCGCCAGCAGGATCTGCTGCGCAAGCTCGGCCTGCAGCAGCCCGACATGGCCACGCTGGCGGCGCTGGCCATCGCCACCCTGCTCGTCGCCACTGCCGCAGGCGGCGCCTTGCTCGCGCTCGAACGTCGCCGGCAAGACCCGTGGCGCCAGACCTACGCCCTGCTGCGCGCCAGGCTGGAACAGGCAGGCATCGACAGCGAACCGTCCACCCCGCCCCGCGCCCTGGCCGCCCGGCTGCAACGCGCAAGCCCGGACGGCACCGCGCTGACGCCCCAGGCCCTGCAAGCGGCCGCCACCCTGCTGCTGCAGCTCGAACGCTGGCGCTACGCCCCTCCCGGCGACGCCGGTCAGCGCAAATCGAAATGGGCCGAGCTGCAGCGCGCGGTGCGCCGCTGGCGGGGATGAGCAGGCTTGTCGGGCATGAGCGACACCCCCTGGCGATGCTGCGCCCCGCGAGCCCGACTGCGGCCTGTCGGCAATCGGCGACAAAAAAAGCCCTATCCATCAAGGACTCACGTCAACACCGGCCTGTGCGTTGCCCCTGCCCGACGGTTTCTGCCGCCTCGGGCCTGCATCCACGCCCGCAATGCCGCGTCTGTACCCCTTGGCAGCCCTAGCTTGCTGATTTGACAGGTTTTTTACACCTTGGCACATCGATTGCTGAAACCGCCCTGCGGGCACCACGCCCGAGTCACTTTCAAGGAGTTCGATATGCGTACCACTTCCACTCTTCGCTCCGGCAAGTTCGCCCAAGCCCTGGCTGCCACCCTGCTCGTCGCGTCCGCAGGCATGGCCAGCGCCTATGCCGCCGAGACCGCCGCGCCGTCCAAGGCCATGTGCGAAAAGGAAGCCAAGAGCCAGGGCCTGACCGGCGAAAAGGAAAAGGCCTTTGTGGATCAGTGCATGCACGGCGGCATGCACGGGCAACAGCAATAAGCCCAGATTGTTCATTAGGGCACGGGATGATGGCGAGGCGGGTTGGGGATGGATTTGGCCTCGTGCGACAAGCCCATAGCCCAAGCTATGGGCGCGAAGCACGGGGGCAAAGACACCCCAAACCGGCGGCCAGCGCCCGTGCAGGCGCGAAGCGCCGCCTAATGGACAATTTGGGATAAATTGCCTCGAGCGCGGGCGTCACCGTCCCGTACCGTGCTCAACAAAAAAGCCCGTCTTGGACGGGCTTTTTCATTTTTCGCTGAAAGACGCGATCACGCAAACTCGGCCAGCGCCTTGCGCATCTTCTTCATCGCTGCCACCTCGATCTGGCGGATGCGCTCGGCCGACACGCCGTACTCGGCGGCCAGTTCGTGCAGGGTCTTGCCGCCGCTGCCGTCGTCGGCCACCTGAAGCCAGCGCTGCTCCACGATGGCGCGGCTGCGCGGGTCGAGCAGTTCGAGCGCGCTCTCCAGCCCTTCGACCTGCAGCCGGTCGTGGCTGCGCGCTTCGAGCACGGCCACCGGCTCTTGAGTCGTGTCGGCCAGGTAGGCGATGGGCGCGTAGTTCTCCTCGCCATCTTCCACAGTGGGATCGAGCGCGATGTCGGCGCCGCCCATGCGGCTTTCCATCTCGATCACGTCTTCGCGCTTGACCGACAGCGCCTGCGCCATCTCGTCAATCTGCGCCTCGTTCATGCCGGCATTGGCCGTCTTCATCGAGCGCAGGTTGAAAAACAGCTTGCGCTGCGCCTTGGTCGTGGCCACCTTCACCAGCCGCCAGTTGCGCAGGATGTATTCGTGAATCTCGGCCTTGATCCAGTGCAGCGCATAGCTCACCAGCCGCACGCCGTGCTCGGGGTCAAAGCGCTTGACCGCCTTCATCAGACCGATATTGCCCTCTTGAATCAGGTCGGCATGCGGCAGGCCGTAGCCCAGATATTGCCGCGCCGTGGACACCACCAGCCGCAGGTGCGACAGCACCAGCTTGCCCGCCGCGTCCTTGTCACCCTGCTCGCGCCAGGTGCGCGCCAGACGCGCCTCTTCCTCCGCGCTGAGCATGGGCATGCGATTAACGGCACTGATGTAGGCATCCAGATTGCCCAGGCTGGGCAGGGCGAGCGGAAACGCGCCATCGACCTGGGCCGGGCGCAGGGCAAGTGCGGCTGACGGGGTGTGGGTCATCGATGGAATCCTCCTGTTCGTGCCGATATTAGCACTCACGAGTAGAGAGTGCTAAGGGCGGAAAGTTCCCGGGTGGGGGTCAGGTCTAGCTTCGTAGCACCATGCCCTCCATGCTACGAAGCTAGACCTGACCCCCAGGCCGACGCTTGTTGCGCACCACCCCGACAACCAGGTAGCCCGAAATCAGCACGAACAGCGCCGCAAGCGCGGCCTGCCCGTAGCCAGCAAAGCCGGCCGGGTTCTTCCACTGGTGTTTGAGCACCTCGTTGGCCAGCGCCTGCGACTGCGCCGCGGGTGCGAAGCTCAAGGTGGGATCGAGCCGCTTCGCCAGTTCCAGTTCCTTCTCGGCAAGCGGCCATTTGCCCTCGACCGCCAGCAGCCGCGCTTCCAGATAGTGGGCCGAAGCCGAATGCGGCTGGTCTGCCAGCACCTGCGCCAGCGCATGATCGGCCTGCGTCAAATGACCGGCATCCAGCAGCGCCGACGCCTGCTCGAGCGTGGCCGCCTGCGCGACGCCCGAAATCAGCGCCAGGGCCAGAAAAAGAGGGGCAAAGCGTTTCAAGGAGTGGATTGGCATGAACGAAAGGGCGCGAGGTCAATGTCCATATTGTGTTCACCCACGCCTCGGCTTGCTGTGACAAGTTGTTCCTTGCCCCGGACTACGCCGCCCTCGCCGCCTCTACCATCACACCATGATCGCCCCGCCCACCGCCGCCGCTGCCCATCCCGACGACGCCCGCGCCGCCGCCTTTATCGCCCGCTGGAGCGGCGTCGCCGCCTCCGAGCTTTCCACCGCGCAGAGCTTCGTGCGCGAGCTGTGCGAACTGCTCGACGTGCCCTTGCCGCACCCCACGCCCGAGCAGGACTACATGTTCGAGCGCCCCGTCACCTTTCGTCACGGCGACGGCAGCAGCAGCCCCGGCCGCATCGACTGCTACCGGCGCGGCTGCTTCGTGCTCGAAGCCAAGAAACTGCGCGCCGCCAGCGACACCCGCCGCTTCGACGACGCCCTGCTGCGCGCCCGCGCCCAGGCCGAGGGCTACGCCCGCGCGCTCGAACCTGCCGAGCTTGCCGCCGCCGGGCGCCCGCCCTTCCTGCTTGTGGTCGATGTCGGCCAGCTCATCGAGGTCTATGCCGAGTTCACCCGCAGCGGCGCCACCTACACCCCGTTCCCCGATCCGCGCAGCCACCGCATTGCTCTGGCCGACCTCGCCCGCGCCGAGGTGCGCGCCACCCTGCGCCGCATCTGGCTCGACCCGCTCTCGCTCGACCCCGCCCGCGCCAGCGCCCGCGTCACCCGCGAGGTTGCGGCCCGGCTGGCCGAGCTGGCCCGCAGCCTCGAAGCCAGCGGCCACGCCCCGCAGCACGTTGCCGCCTACCTCACCCGCTGCCTGTTCTCCATGTTTGCCGAAGACGTGGAACTGCTGCCCCGTGCCGACGGCGAAGGCAGCTTCGCCCGCCTGCTGCGCCAGTACTGCGACGACCCCGCCACACTCCAGCGCATGCTCGCCGCGCTGTGGGCCGACATGGACCGCGGCGGCTTTTCCGTCGCCCTGGCGCAGACCGTGCTGCGCTTCAACGGCAAGCTGTTCAAGGGCGCCAGCGACGACGCCTACTCCCTGCCCCTCACCCGCGAGCAGGTGGACTTGCTGCTGGCCGCCGCGCGCGCCAACTGGCGCGAAGTCGAGCCCGCCATCTTCGGCACCCTGCTCGAGCGCGCCCTCGACCCCGCCGAGCGCCACGCCCTCGGCGCGCACTACACCCCGCGCGCCTACGTCGAGCGTCTGGTGCTGCCCACCGTGATGGAGCCGCTGCGCGCCGAATGGGCCGACGCCCAGGCCGCCGCGCTGCTGCTCGCGCACGAAGCCGCCGAGCTCGAAGGCCGCGCGCGCGAAGCCAAAATGGAAGCCGCCCGCGCCGAACTGCGCCGCTTTCACCACCGCCTGTGCACCCTGCGCGTGCTCGACCCCGCCTGCGGCAGCGGCAACTTCCTCTACGTCACCCTGGAGCACTTGAAGCGCCTCGAAGGCGAAGTGCTCAACCAGCTCGCCGCCCTCGGGCAAACGCAGGACAGCCTCGCGCTCGAAGGCGAAACCGTCACCCCGCGCCAACTGCTCGGCATCGAAGTCAACGCCCGCGCCGCCGCCCTGGCCGAACTCGTGCTGTGGATCGGCTACCTGCAATGGCACATCCGCACCCGCGGCAACCGCGCCGTGGCCGAGCCCGTGGTGCACGACTGGGGCAACATCGTCTGCCGCGACGCCGTGCTCGCCTGGGCCAGCCAGCGCCCCCTGCTCGACGAACGCGGCCAGTTGCGCACCCGCTGGGACGGTCGCAGCTTCATCCCCCACCCCGCTACCGGCGAGCCCGTGCCCGACCCCGCCGCGCAAGTGCCGCAATGGGCCTACGACCAGCCCCGCCGCGCCGACTGGCCGCAGGCCGAGTTCATCGTCGGCAACCCGCCCTTCATCGGCGCCGCCGCCATGCGCGGCGCCCTGGGCGACGGCTATGTGGACGCGCTGCGCGCCGTCTGGCCCGAGGTGCCCGACAGCGCCGACTTCGTCATGTTCTGGTGGCACGCCGCCGCGCGCAAGGTTGCCGCAGGCGAGGCCCGGCGCTTCGGCTTCATCACCACCAACAGCCTGCGCCAGACCTTCAACCGCCGCGTGGTGCAAAGCGCCTTGCAAGACGGTTTACACCTCGTTGACGCCATTCCCGATCACCCCTGGGTGGACAGCGCCAGCGGCGCCGCCGTGCGCATCGCCATGACCGTGGCCGCCCCCGGCGCGGGCGCAGGGCGGCTGCAAACCGTCACCGCCGAAGTGCCCGGCGAGCACGGCGAAATGCAGGTGCAACTGCGCGAGCACACCGGGCTGATTCATGCCGATCTGACCGTGGGACCGAACCTGCTGTCGGCGCGCCCTCTGGAGGCTGACCTCGGCTTGAGCAACCGCGGCGTGCAACTGTTCGGGTCTGGCTTCATCGTCACCCCCGAGCAGGCCGCCGCGCTCGGGCTGGGCCGCGAGCCGGGACTGGAGCAGCGCATCCGCCCCTACCGCAACGGCCGCGACCTCACCGACACCCCGCGCGGCGTGCTCGTCATCGACCTCTTCGGCCTCGACGCCGAGCAGGTGCGCAGCCGCTACCCAGCCGTCTATCAATGGCTGCTCGAACGAGTGAAGCCCGAGCGCGAGCAGAACAACCGCGCTGGTCGGCGCGAAAAATGGTGGCTTTTCGGTGAAACCAATCCCAAACTGCGCAAACAACTCGCCGGTCTGCCGCGCTTCATTGCCACCGTCGAAACCGCCAAGCACCGCACCTTCCAGTTCCTTGACGTCGCCATCCTGCCCGACAACAAACTCATCGCCATCGCCCTCGACGACGCCTTTTACCTCGGCGCGCTCTCCAGCCGCCTGCACGTCGAATGGGCGCTGGCGACGGGCAGCCGACTCGGCGTCGGCAACGATCCGGTCTATGTCAAAACCCGCTGCTTCGAAACCTTCCCCTTCCCCGACGCCGACACCGGCCTCACCCCCGCGCTGCGCCAGCGCATCGCCGAACGGGCCGAAGCCATCGACGCCCACCGCAAGCGCGTGCTCGCCGCCCACCCCGACGCCCTCACCCTCACCGCGCTCTACAACGTGCTCGACGCCCTGCGCGCAGGCCGCCCCCTCACCGCCAAGGAGCGCGCCGTGCACCAGCTCGGCCTGGTCGCCGTGCTGGCCGAACTGCACGCCGAACTCGACGCCGCAGTCCTCGCCGCCTACGGCTGGGCCGACCTCGCCGCGGGCGACACCGATGCCGCCACCCGCACCGAACTGCTCACCCGCCTGCTCGCCCTCAACCACGCCCGCGCCGCCGAAGAAGCCGCAGGCACCGTGCGCTGGCTGCGCCCGGCGTTGCAGAACCCGCAGACCGCCACCACCCAGCCGTCACAAGTCCGGCTGGAAGGGTTGGATGGGGTCAGGTCTAGCTTCGTAGCATCCAGCGCCGAGCCTGCCGCCCAGCCCTGGCCCGCCACCCTGCCCGAGCAGATGCGCGCCATGGCCGACCTGCTCGCAGCCAGCCCCCAACCGCTGGGCGAGAGCGACATCGCCACCCGCTTCAAAGGCCGCGGCCCGTGGAAAAAGAGCTTGCCCCGCATCCTCGACACCCTCGAAGCCCTGGGCCGCGCCCGCCGCGAAGGGGCGGGCTGGCGGGGATGACTCTTCGAGGAAGAGTTTGGGACAGAGCGCGGGCGCTCGAGGGTGCGCCTCTCAAACGCTCCCCAGACCTCCCCACCGCATGGGGGAGCTGGGAGGGGAAGGCCCTTGCAGGGCGGGGCCCATGACCGGTTCATCCTTCTCCATGACGGATCAATAGGCGGGGGCAGGTCTCGCTTCGCGAAGCCCTTGCGGCGCGACGGGGCATCGCCGTGTGTTGCAACGGGATACACTATTGGCCATCATGTCACTGTTCCTGCGCCCTGTTCTCATTCTGCTGCTGGTGCTGCTGCCGTTGCGCGGCTGGGCGCAGGCGAGCATGACGGCGGACGGCTGCGCCATGCGCGGGGAGGCCGTGCATGCCTTGCAGATGGATGGCATGGCCGCGGCGCACATGGCGACGATGACGGGCTGCCATGAGCAGATCGCATCCGACCATGGCGCTTCTGGCGACATCGACCCCACGGCGCATGACCACCAGCACTGCGTGATCTGCCACCTCGCCGTGGCCCAGCCCTCGGCGTTCGAACTGCTCGTGGCCCACGCCGCGCAGCACCCCTGCCCTGCTGCGGCCAACACGGCCTGGCACAGCGCAGAGCTGCAAACCCTGCAGCGCCCGCCCAGAACCTGACCCTCGTCACGTCTGCGTCGCGGCGCGGCCCTTGCGGCTGCGCCGCATATCGTGTCGCCGCAACGGTTTGCGGCTCGATCGAGGTGTCTTTTCATGTTGAACCCACCCCAAGTGCCCATGCGGCCGCGGGCGTTGCGGCTGAGTGCGCTGGCGGCTTGCGCGCTGCTGGCCGCCTGCGCCCCGCTGCAAACCCGGCAGTCGCTGCAAGCGGCCAATGCCATCGCCCAACCCCACACCGGCCAGCCGGTGCAACTGCTGCACGATGAGGCGCAGCGCCAGTCGGCGCGGCAGCAGATCGACGCGCTGCTGGCTAAGCCCCTGAGCGCCGACGACGCCGTGAGCGCCGCCCTGCTGGGCAGCCCCGCGCTGCAGGCGCTGATCGCGCAGGCGCAGGCCGATTCCGCCGCGTCCACTCAGAGCGCCCGGCTGACCAATCCAGTGTTCGGCTTTGAGCGCCTGCTCATTGGTGGCGGAGGCGTGGAAATCACCCGCAGCCTGAGCATCGGCCTGCTCGACCTGCTCACCCTGCCCACGCGTTCGCGCCTGAACCACGCCCGACAGAAGCAGCTCGAACTCGCCCTGGCCCGCGAGGTGCTGCGCACCGCCGCGCAGGCGCGCATGGCGTGGGTGCAGGCCGTGGCGGCGCAGCAGACCACCGCTTACGACCGCGATGTGGTGGGCGCCGCCCAGGCCACCGCCACGCTGGCCGAGCGCCTGCAGGCTGCGGGCAACTTCACCAAACTCGACGCTGCGCGGCAAGGTCTGTTCGCCGCCGACAGCGAATTGCGGCTGCAGCGCGCGGTGCTCGCCGCCAGCCAGAGCCGCGAAGCGCTGGTGCGCGCGCTGGGTCTTTCGGACGCGCAGGCCGCGGCCTTGAGGCTGCCGACGCAACTGCCGACCGTACCGCCGCAGCCCCCCTCGGAGGACGGCCCCATGCTGCAGGCCGCGCTCGATCATCGTCTGGACGTGCAACTCGCCCGCGCCGAACTCGACGCGCAGGCCCAGGCCGCAGGGCTCGCTCGCGGCACCAGTCTGGTCGAGCATGTGGACTTGGGCGGCGTGCGCAAGACCTTGAGCGACGCGCCGCCGCAAAACGGCTTCGACCTGAGCCTGCCCTTGCCACTGTTCAACCTGGGCGACGCCATCCGCAGCGCGGCCGACAACCAGATGCTGGCCGCGCGCAACCGGCTGCTCGCCACCGCGCAGCGCGCCGCCTCGCAACTGCGCGAAGCCGACGCCCAGCGCCGCAGCGCCTGGCAGCAGGAGCGACTCGGCCGCAGCAAGGTCGTGCCGCTGGCGCAGACCGTCCTCGACGAGAGCCAGCTTCGCTACAACGGCATGCTCATCGGCACCTTCGAGCTGGTGGCCGCGGCGCAGACCCAGGCGCAGGCGGTGCGCGCCGCCATCGCCGCGCAGCGCGACTACTGGCTGGCCGACGCCGCCTGGCAGGCCGCGCAGCTCGGCGTGGACGTCAGCCCCGGCGCATCCATCGACACGCCCGCCGTCAACTCCCCTTCAGCATCCTCCGGCCATTGAGCGCCGCCTCCCTTCGAGACCCTCCCATGAATACCCGCCGCAACTTTCTCGCCGCCGCCGGGCTGCTCGCCGCAGGCGCCGCCAGTCGCAACGCCCTGGCCACCGCACCCGAGCCTCACCACCACGACAGCGCCGACACCGCACCGCCGCTGCACCCCGGCAGCGGCCGACCCTACAACCCCGTCGTCACCCTCAACGGCTGGAGCCTGCCGTTTCGCATGAAGAACGGCGTCAAGGAATTCCACCTCGTGGCCGAGCCGGTGGAGCGCGAGATCGCCCCCGGCATGATCGCCCGGCTGTGGGGCTATAACGGATCGAGCCCCGGCCCCACCATCGAGGCGGTGGAGGGCGACCGCGTACGCCTGTTCGTCACCAACAAGCTGCCCGAGCACACCACGGTGCACTGGCACGGCCTCATCCTGCCCAACGGCATGGACGGCGTGGGCGGCCTGACGCAGCCGCAGATCAAACCCGGCCAGACCTTCGTGTATGAATTCGTGCTGCACAACAGCGGCACCTTCATGTACCACCCCCATGCCGATGAAATGGTGCAGATGGCCATGGGGGCGATGGGGCTGTTCATCGTCCACCCCAGGAACCCGCGGCAGATGGCTGTCCACCGCGACTACGCCTTTCTCATCAACGCCTACGACATCGACCCTGGTTCGAGCGTGCCGAAGGTGAACACCATGCTCGACTTCAACCTGTGGACGTGGAACAGCCGCGCCTTCCCCGGCATCGCCCCGCTGGTGGCGCGCACCGGCGAGCGCGTGCGCATCCGCATGGGCAACCTGACCATGACCAACCACCCCATCCACCTGCACGGCCATGTGTTCGAGGTCGCGGGCACCGACGGCGGCTGGGTGCCCAGGACGGCGCGCTGGCCCGAGGTGACGGTGGACATTGCCGTGGGACAGATGCGCGCCATCGAGTTCATCGCCGACAACCCCGGCGACTGGGCCTTTCACTGCCACAAGTCGCACCACACCATGAACGCCATGGGCCACAGCGTGCCCACCATGATCGGCGTGCAGCAGGACGACCTCACCCCGGCGCTGCAAAAGCTGCTGCCCGACTATATGGCCATGGGTTCCAGCGGCATGGCGGAGATGGCCGAGATGGACATGCCCCTGCCCGACAACACCCTGCCGATGATGACCGGCCGCGGCCCCTACGGCTCGGTGGAAATGGGCGGCATGTTCAGCGTGCTCAAGGTGCGCGACAAGCTGCCTGCGGCCTCCACCGAACAGCTCGCCTGGGCCGGCCTCGACGCCTTCGGCTGGTACGCCATGCCCTCCGGCACCCAGGCCCACACCGTGCCGACCGACACCGCCCCCGCCGCGCCGCGCGACCCGCATGCGCCCAAGCCCGCAGCCGAGGCCGGGGCGCGGGTGCTGCAGGTGCAGAAGCCGACGCACCTGCATGGGCATTGAAGCGCCCCCGTTCGCCCCATTTGTCTTTCCCACCCACCTCACCAGGAGAACCGCATGAACACCGTCCGCAAACCCCTCACTACCCTCGCACTCGCCCTCGCCCTAACCGCCCCGGCGCTGGCCGCGCAAAGCCACGCCGACCACGACCATTCCACGCCGGATGGCATGGCGCAGCACATGCAGATGATGCAGATGCCCGCCGCCTCGGGCGCCGCCACGCAGCAGGCGCAGGCGAATGGCGAAGTGCGCAAAATCGACCCCGCCAGCGGCAAGATCACCCTGCGCCACGGCCCCATCCCCAGCCTGGGCATGGGCGCCATGACCATGAATTACCGCCTGGCCGACCCCAAGCTGATCGACGGCCTCAAGGTGGGCGACAAGGTGCGCTTCACCGTGCAGCAGCAAGATGGCACCGATGTGGTGACGCGCATCGACAGGGTTCAGTGAGGACTCTCGGGCGGCGCGCGACAATGGCACCTTCGCAGCATGTCCGCGCTCCGTCACCCACCATGAACCTGCGCTCCGCCGCCCCCGCCCTTGCCGCCGCGCTGCTGTTCGGCGCCAGCACGCCGCTGGCCAAACTGCTGCTGGGCGACATGCCGCCGCAACTGCTCGCAGGGCTGCTCTATCTGGGCAGCGGCGCGGGTCTGGCGCTGCTGATGGTGCTGCGCAAGTTGCGCGCAGGAGCAGCCGTGCCGGATGTGCGCATTCCGCGGGCCGATCTGCCCTGGCTGCTCGGGGCGATTGCCGCGGGCGGCGTGGCAGGCCCGGTGCTGCTGATGTTCGGCCTGCAGCGGCTCGATGCGGCCAGCGCCGCGCTGCTGCTCAATCTGGAGGGGGTGTTCACCGCGCTGCTGGCCTGGGTGGTGTTCCGTGAAAACGCCGACCGCAGCATCGTGCTGGGCATGGCTGCCATCGTGGCAGGAGGGCTGCTGCTGGCCTGGACGCCCGGAGCCGGGCTGGCGTTTTCGGCCGGGGCCGGGCTGGTGGCGGCCGCCTGTCTGGCCTGGGCCATCGACAACAACCTGACGCGCAAAGTCGCTACCCACGACGCCTTGCTCATCGCCGGACTCAAGGGTGCGCTGGCCGGGGCCGTGAACACCGCGGCGGCGCTGGGCGCGGGGGCATCGCTGCCGCCGACGGCAACCGTGGCCGCTGCCATGTCCGTGGGCTTTGTCGGCTACGGCCTGAGTCTGGCGCTGTTCGTCGTGGCGCTGCGCAACCTGGGCACCGCACGCACCGGGGCCTACTTTTCCGTGGCACCGCTGTTCGGCGTGTTGATCGCTCTGGCCATCTGGCCGCAATGGCCCGCGCCTGCCTTCTGGCTGGCCGCCGCGCTGATGGCGCTGGGCGTGTGGCTGCATGTGCGCGAGCGCCACGTTCACGCCCACACCCACGAGCCGATGGATCATGCCCACCGCCACCGCCACGACGCGCATCACCAGCACACCCACGATTTCCCCTGGGACGGCCGTGAGCCGCACACTCACCCGCACCACCACGCCGCCCTGACCCACACCCATGCGCATGTGCCCGACATTCATCACCGGCACGGTCATGGCTGAGTCGTAGCCAAGCCCATGCAAGACCCCAACACCGACGACCGGCTCACCCGCCTGGAAGAGAAATTCGGCTACGCCGAAGACCTGCTCGAAGCCCTCAACATGCTGGTCGCGCAGCAGCAGCAACAGATCGACTGGCTGCGGCGCGAGTTGGAAGAACTCCGCCGCCAGCGTCCGGCCGACGCGCCTTCGGCCCCGCGCAGCCTGTTCGACGAACTGCCGCCGCATTATTGAGTCAAGCTCGCCCGAGCGAACGTCGATCCCCCTCCCAGCCTCCCCCACTGCTGGGGGAGGCGCTTGTTTTACTCCCTCCCCACTGCTGGGGAGGGCTGGGGCGGGACCGCTCTGAACGCCGGATAATGGCTCTCACGCCCCGTCCCCCCATTTCACCGTCACCATGAACCCGATCTCCACCGCGCCCGGCGATGAAAGCCTCATCCAATATCCGAGCGACTTTCCCATCAAGATCATGGGCGCCAATGTCGATGGCTTCGCCGACGCGATAGCCGCCGTGGTGCTGCTGCACGCCCCCGACTTCGACCCGGCCACCATGGAGCTTCGGCCCTCCAGCGGCCGCAACTACCTGAGCTGCACCTGCACCATCCGCGCCACCAGCCGCGCCCAGCTCGACGATCTGTACCGCGCGCTCACCAGTCATCCGATGGTGAAAGTGGTGCTGTAAAGCCGCGCCACGGCGGGCTTCTAAAACCGCGAACAGGCCGCGCCGCCGAAGTTTTCGCGTATGCCGCTGATGTCGGGGCTGTGCCGGGCGGCATCGAGAATGCGCCTGGCCACATCGCGCGGAGTGTTGCTGGGAAAGGTGATTTCGAGGTAGCCGAAGTTCACCACCCGATAGCTCACATAGTCGCTCGCATCGAAGTCGAACAGGATCTGATCCATCGCGTCTTCGGCACGGCTGGATGCGCTCTGCGCCTGCGCGGGTAGCACGGCGAGTGCGGCCACGCAGAGAGTGGCACCGGCCAGCACGGAGGTCCAGGTTTTCATGGCGGCTCCTTCGGTCTTTACTGGATGGGCCGATTGTGAACCTTTCCGCCGACCGGTCTCCCCCGCGATTGCATGGATCGCGACCGCGCGGGGCATGCGCATCAGCGGCGCTGGCGCAGTTCATCATGCACGGCGGCGGCCAGTGCGGCGAGGTCGGCCTGCGATGCGTCCAGCGGGGCGAGGTAGAGCATGCGCTGCAGGCGCTCGGCATGGCGGCGCAGGGCATGCGCTTCGGGCACGCCTGCCTCGTGCAGCCATGCTTGCAGCGTTGGCGCGGAGGTGGCAGAGACCTTCACGGCCAGCCAGGCGCGCAGCAGCGCCTCCGGGGTGTCGGCCTGCGCCACGGCGCGCAGGGCGGCACGGCGGCGATGCGCGCGACACGCCAGACATGCCGCCGCACGCAGACCGAACAGCAGACCGAGCACGCCCGCCCCACCCAGCAGGCCGATGGCCAGATGCCGCGGGCGCGGATCGTCCACCAGCAAAGCCGGGGGCTGCCAGTGGGCGGTGGCGGGCAATGCCGTGCGCGGATCGAAATAGTCCAGCCGCAGCGCCGGGGCCTGCAGCCGCCCGGCGGACGGTGGTCGCAGATAGAGGTCGATGTCCCACGCATCGTCGCTGCCGTCGGCGCCGTCGCCCGCGCGGTGCGCTTCGACGCCCGCCGCGCCGAAGGCAGGCGGCAGCGCCGCGCTCCAGGCATTCGCTACGCGCAAGACCTGGGCGCGGTCGATGCCGGGCGACGACAGCCGCAGCCGCCACACGCCGGTCTGGCCCAGCCGCAGCGCGGTCGAGGCCTGCACCACCTCAAGCTGCGGCGCGCCGATCAGGCCGTCGGTCGGCCACCATTGCGGCAGCGCCCGTGCGTCGAACTGCAGCGGCGGCGGCTCGTACACCCGCAACTGGCCGAAGGCATGCGCGCGCACCAGACCGAAATCCACCGTCACTGCCCCGGCCTGCAGCGGCAGCACCTGCCAGGCAAAGACCTGCACGAGCTGGGCGGTGCCATCGATGACTTCGGTGCGCGTGGTCTGGTCCAGCGGCACCAGCCTGGCCTGGGCGCTGCGCGCGGGCGGCGTGTTCCACACCAGATTGCCCGCGCCGATGACCCATAGCTCGACCCGCAGCGGCTGCAGCGCGTAGGGACGGGCGGGTTGCATCTGCGTGCGCCATTGCAGCGGCGCCTCGCCCGCGGCGGCGGGCGCCACCTCCACGGTCTGCGCCGGGCAGCGGGCGCTGCCTGCGCTCATCTCGGGCAGGGTCAGCCGCCCGCTGCGCAGGGGGATGAGGGTGAGCACGGCGCTCTGCTCGCGATGCCCCGCGGCGTCGCTGCCGCTGGCGCCCTGCTGCTCGGTGAGCAGCCAGTCGGGGCGCAGGCTGGCGGCGGTGATGTCAGGTAGGGACTGAGCCGTGTCGCGGGCGGTGAGCGTCCAGGTCAGCGGGTGGCCGAGCACGGGTGTGGCGCTGTCCACCCTGCAGGTCAGAGTGCCCTGCGCTGCCGCGCATGCGGTGAAAGCCGAAAGCAAAAGCCCGGTGGCGGCAAGCAGCCAGCGCATCATGGCGCAGCTCCTGCAGCCGCGCGGGTGTCGAGCGCGGCGCGTTGCGCCAGCAGTTCGGCGCGGGCATCGAGGAGCAGTTGCACCCGTTTGTCCATGCCGGCCCAGTCGAGCGCGGGCGGTTGCCACGCGGCTTGCGCCACGGCTGCGCTCGCGCCAGTCGGGGCGCTCAGATGCCCTTGGGCAGACAGCGCCGCGCCCTGCTGCAACGGGGCCGAAGCCTGCGCGCGCGGATGATGTTTGAGCTGCGACGGGGTGTCGGAGGTCTGCTGGCCGAAGCGCGACTGATGGCTGGGCGGGGCGCGCTTGGCGATGCCCACGAGATAGCTCGGCGGGTGCTCGGTCTCATACACGCGCCGAGCGAGCCGGGCATTGCGCTGCGCCTGGGCGTCATTCGGGCGCAGACGCAGCGCCGCGTCGAAAGCCTGCACGGCTTCGAGCGATCGGCCGGGCAGATGCAGGGTGGCATTGCCCAGGTCGTAGAAGGCCGCGAACCGCTGCCCCGGCGTGTCGGCCAGCAGCAGGGCGCGATGAAACGCCTGCGCCGCCACCTGATAGTGCCCCAGCCGATAGGCCGCCGCGCCCTCACCCATGCGTGCGGCGTAGCCCGGCAGCGCGGCATAGCGCTGCTGCGCCTCGGCGTAGCGGCCCTGCTGCCAGGCCGACCAGGCCGCGTGTTCGGCGCGACGTTGCGGCAATGGCTCGGCGGCGCGAGCCGACGGTGCATGGGTGAGGCTCGCGCCCAAGAACAAGGCGGCGAGCAGCAACGCGGGCATGGCCCGAGGGCGCGGCCACGCCGACACTAGCAGCACGACCAGCGCGGGCAGCAGGAACAGCCCGTACAGCTCGCGCCAGGCGGTGACGGCCGACGCTGCCGCCGGGCTAGCGGGCAGACGCGCCATGCCCTGCGCGTACAGGCGCTGCCACGCCGCGGTGCCAGTCTGCCCCGCTGCCACGGCATCCCACTCGCCGCCACTCGTCTGCGCCACGGCGCGCAGCACGGACGCGGCCTCGGCAGACAGGCCGGGCAGCGCCAGGCCGTAGAGCGGCAGATGCGCAGCGCGCAGGGCGCGGCCAAGCGCGGCCCCGTCGAGATCGGACGGCAGCGCCAGCCCTGGGCCAGCCATGAGCAGCAGGGCTCCGGGCTCGCCTTCGGCCTGCTGCCGCAGGCGCTGGCGCGCGAGGTCGAGCAGACCCGGCAGCGCGGCGCCTGCGCCGTCCACCGCCAGAATCTGCGGCCGCGCCTGATCGGCGGCGTGGTTGAAGAGCGCCGGGTCGTTGGTCGGCGGCAGCAATTGCGCCACAGCCATCGCTGCGCCAGGCCGGGAGGCGCCGTAGGCGATGAGCCCGAGGCGCTCGCCGCTCAGCTCGGGCCACAGCGCGGCCAGCAGCAGGCGCTGCTGCTCCAGCGGCGAGAGCGTGGCGTCGGCGGGCGCGGCGCTGGCTGCGGCGCTCGCATCCATCAGCACCATCACGGCGATGCGGTGCGGCCCTGCGGCGCCGGCGGCGTCGGTCAGTGGCTGGCGCGGGCCTGCGGCGGCGAGCGCAAGCAGCGTCCACATCAGGGTGTCGCGCAACAGACGGCCCCAGACGGCACGGGCGGGAGGCTGCGCGGTGGCGAACGGCAGCAGCTCGGCGTCGGCCCAGCGCAGCGCCACATGGCGCTCGGCACGCGCGCTGCGAAGCCGCCATGCGGCCAGCCCCAGCGGCACGAGCAGCAGGAGCAAGGCCCAGGGCCGCGACCAGAACCACGGCTGGGTCCAAAGCGCGTCCCAGGACGTCATCGCCCGCCCCTTCTGAACCCACCCCCAGGTGTGGCTTCGGCGAGCAACATCAGCACCACGCCCAACAGCAGCGGCCAGATGTAGAGCGGTTGCACCGCGCGCCGGGTGGGCGGGGGGTGCAGCCGGGGGTTGAGCGCGCCGATGTCGCGCACGGCCGCCTGCTGCGCCCCGGCGCTGGCGGCGAAGTAAAAGCGCCCGCCCGTGGCCTGGGCGATGAGGCGCAGATCGGGCTGCGGCCCGGCGTAGGCCGGCACGGTGTAGGGCTGGCCCGCATCGGGCGTGCTGCCGACTTCCACGGTGTAGATGCGCACGCCGAGATGCTGCGCCAGCGCTACGGCATCGGCCGGGCTGATCTGCCCGGTGTTGCTCTGCCCCCCGTCGGTGTAGAGGATGATGATGGGCCGCAGGCGCTGCGCGGCATCGCGGCGCACTTGGCGCAGCGCCAGGGCGATGGCGTCGCCCAGCGCGGTGTTATCCCCTAGCTGTCCCACGGCGAGCAGGCCCGCCATCTGACCGGCGGCGCGGGCGTCGAAGGTCGGCGGCAAGAGCGTCGCCGCGTGACTGCCGAAGGCGACGAGGGCGAAGCGATCGCCCCGGCGCGCCTCGGCGAAATCGGCAAACACGCGCTGTGCCACCGCGAGGCGGCTGGCGGGTTTGCCGTTCCACTGCACGTCGTGCAGGCCCATGGTGAGCGAGGTGTCGAGCAGCACCACGATGTCGCGGCCCTCGGGCGCGGCAGCGATCCACGCCCCCAGCCGCTGCGGCTGCGCCAGCGCCAGCACCAGCGCCACGACGGCCAGCGCGCGCAGCAGCGGTGCCCCCAGCGCCCTGCGTGCAGGCGGACGGGCCAGCAACAAGCCATGCAGATCGGGATGCAACCATCGCAACCCGGTCGGTTCGGTCTGCACGCGCCCGCGCCATGCCGCAGCCAGCGGCAGCAAGGCCAGGGGCAGCAGCGCGAAGGCCAGCGGCTGCGCCCACACCAGTTCGCCCAGCCAGGCGACGAGCGATGCGCCGGAGTGCAGGTTCATGTCGACTCCGGCGTGAGGTCGCGCAGCGTCTGCACGAACCGGCGCTGCGCGGATGCGCGCGACCACCAGGCCGCCCGCGCCGCACGCGCAGCCGCCGTCTGCACGCCCCGCGCGACAACGCGCAACAGGACAGGATCGGGCCGGGGTGCAAAGCGCAGGGCGTCGAAGTTCGCGCGCAGCGTCTGCGGCCACCCGGCCTCGGGCCAGCACCGCCGCACGCTAGTGGCGAGTTCCACAGCCGCCGACGCGGTGGGCACGCCATCGCCCTGCGCGGCGCGGGCCCGGGCGCAAAGCTGCCTCCAGCGCTTGCCGCGACGCCAGGCCAGCAGCGCCCAGGCGAGGAGCAGCAGCACCGCCAGCAGCGACCACGCGACCCACGGCATCTGCCACCACGGCAGCGGCGGCAGGGGCGCCGGGGGCGGCGGCGGAAGAATGTCGGCCAGCGCCGCGAGGCGATCCATCACTCCCCCAGCGCACGCAGGCGCTGCAGCACGGTGGCGTCGGACTGCTCCACGCCTGCGGCGATGCAGCGCAGGCCGCGCGAGCGCCACCGGGCCAGACGGGCCTCGTGGCGTCGTCCAGCGCGCTCGGCAAACTGCGCCCTGGCGTCGCCCTGCAGACGCCCCGTCTGCCGCTGCGCCAGGTCGAGAAATTCGACCGCACCCGATTCCAGCCCCGGCGGCAGTGCGGCCTCGACCGGATCGCGCACCTCGAGCAGCAGCACTTCGGCTCGGCTGCACAGCGCCCACAGTGCGGCGTCGGATTCGGGCGTGTCCCAACCCGCGCCGTCGCTGGCCAGCACCACCCGCGCCCCGGAGGGCAGGCGGCGCAGCACATGGCCCACCCAGCCCTCGACGCCCGCGGGTATGGGTGAAGGCGCGGCTTCCGCGTGCGGCGGCTCGATGGTCTCGGTCTGCAGCCTGCGCGCAAGCTGCTGCAGCGCGGATCGCCCACGACCAAGCTCGGTGGCGTGCACCGTATCGCGCCAGATGCCCAGGCTCACCTCGCCGCTGGCGCCTTCTGCCGCCAGCGCATACGCCGAGGCCGCCAGCAGCAGCATGCGCGCCGCCTGTTCGGCCTTGGTGCGGCTGCGCGTGCCGAACACCATGCCCGGCCGCAGATCGAGCAGCAGATGCAAGGCGGTGGCCTGTTCCTCATGATGCACCCTGACATAGGGCCGCCCGGTGCGGGCGAGCAGCCGCCAGTGCAGGTCGCGCAGATCGTCGCCGGGCTGATAGACGCGGCTCTCGGCATAGTCGAGCCCGCGCCCTTTCCAGCTCGAGGGCGCCTCGCCCGCCGACTGTCTGGCCACCGGCCGAGGGGGCTGGGCCATGCGCTGCGCCGCTGCGAGGGCGATGAGCCCGGCGGCATCGTCCGCCTGCAGCAAGGGCCGCGGCCGCGCTGCGGCGAACGCGCTTTGAACAGCCCAGAGCCGGGGCAAGATCGGCATGACCCTCAAACGCGCGTCAGGGCCATACCATCGCCGCCAGCAGCTCGGCGATCAGGCTGTCGGCAGTGACATCGCGCAGCCCCGCCTCCAACGACAGCACGATGCGGTGACGCAGCACGTCGGGCGCCAGGGCGATGACGTCGTCGGGCAACACGAAGTCGCGCCCGCGCAGGTAGGCCATGCCGCGCGCCGCGTGCGCCAGCGCCAGCACCGCACGCGGCGACGCCCCGGCCGCCACCACGCCCGCCAGACCCGGCACCCGCTGCTCGGGCGCGCGGGTGATTCGCACGAGTTCGACGATGGCGCGCTGCAGGCTCTCGGCCACATGCACCTGCAACACCTCCTGCCGCGCCGCCAGCACCGCGGCAATGTCCATCGTCTGCGCCTGGTCGCGGGCGGCGAGCTGGCGCGCCGGGTCGCTGGCCTGAAGGTGCATCTGCAGGATGCGCAGCTCCTCGTCGGCTGCGGGGTAGTCGAGACGCACATGCAGCAGAAAGCGGTCGAGCTGCGCCTCGGGCAGGGCATAGGTGCCGGCCTGCTCCAGCGGATTCTGCGTGGCCAGCACCAGGAACAGCGGCGGCAGCGGATAGCTCACGCCGCCCACGGTGATCTGCCGCTCCTGCATGGCTTCGAGCAGCGCCGACTGCACCTTGGCCGGGGCGCGGTTGATCTCGTCGGCCAGCACGATGTCGTGAAACAGCGGCCCGCGCACGAAGCGCACCGAGCCGTCGCCCGGGTTGAAGACCTCGGTGCCGGTGAGATCGCCCGGCAGCAGATCGGGAGTGAACTGCACGCGCTGGAAACCGGCGTGCACTCGGCTGGCGAGCGCCTTGACCGCGGTAGTCTTGGCCAGCCCGGGCAGACCTTCGAGCAGCAGATGCCCTCCGGTGAGCAGGCCGATGACCAGACGGTCGAGCAGCGCCGTCTGGCCGACGATGTCGGTGGCGAGCTGCGCGCGCAGGGCGGCCACTTCGGCCTGGTGGGGATAGGTCATGACGAGACTGGAATGGGGTGCATGCGCATGGATGGATGGTAGGAGCGCCTGTGCGCTTTCCGCAGCGGACAAACCCGCAACGCCGTGCCCGCCGGAACAATCTCTGATCGACAAACATTCGAACGTTCGTTAGAGTGTGTTTCATGGAATCCCGCGAACTGAAGAATCATCTGTACCAGCAGGTTGCCCGCATCGGCGCTGCCGTCTCCAGCCCCAAGCGGCTCGAACTGCTCGAAATCCTGGCCCAGGGCGAGAAGCCGGTGGAGGCGCTGGCGCGTGAAGCCGCCATCGACATGAAACTCGCCAGCGCCCATCTGCGCGTGCTCAGAGGCGCGCAACTGGTGCAGGTGCGGCAAGAGGGCAAGAAGCGTCTTTACCGCCTCAGCGGCGCCGACGTGGCCGCGCTCTGGGTGGCGCTGCGCAGCGTGGCCGAGGCGCATGTGGCCGATCTGCAGATGGTGATGCAGCGGCTGTTTGCGGGACCCGAGCGCCTGACGCTGGAGAGCAGCCAGACCCTGCTGGACAAGGTGAGCAAGGGCGACGCGGTCCTCATCGACGTGCGCCCGGAGGCCGAATACCGCACCGCGCATCTGCCCGGGGCGCGGTCTCTGCCGCTGGCCGAGCTGCAGGCGCGTCTGAGCGAGCTGCCCCGCGGCAAGGACATCGTCGCCTATTGCCGCGGGCCGTTCTGCGTCATGTCCGACGCCGCGGTGAAGCTGTTGCTGCAACATGGCTTTCGCGCCAGCAAGGTAGCCGAGGGCGTGCCGGAATGGCAAGCTGCGGGGTTGCCGCTGGAGCAGGATGACGCGTAGAAAGCTCATCATGCGCCACGCGCCCTCCGCCCCGATCGACGGTGGTCAACCCGATGCCGAGGCGACGTCAACCCAGCATCTGCAAGGCATCCGCATCAACCTGCACCAGTTCATCTGGCAGGCGGTGCAGGTGGGCTTCGTCGGCCTGATCATCGGCATGGAGCGCATTGTGCTGCCGGTGGTAGCTGCGCAGGATTTCGGCGTGCCCAAGTCGTCCTTCCTCTACCTGATGGCCTTCGTCATCTCGTTCGGGCTGGTCAAAGGCGCGCTCAATTTCGTCGCCGGGCGGCTGTCCGAGCGCATCGGACGCAAGCCGGTGCTGGTGATGGGCTGGCTGGCGGCCATTCCCATCCCGCTGCTGATCTATTTCGCGCCCAACTGGTGGTGGGTGGTGGTGGCCAACCTGTTTCTCGGCGTGAATCAGGGATTCGCCTGGAGCATGACCGTGACCAGCAAGGTGGACATCACCCGCGCCGAGCAACGGGGACTTGCCACCGGCATCAACGAGTTCGCGGGCTATGCCGCGGTGGGGCTGGCAGGCATCGCAACCGGCTACTTGGCGCAGCTTGTCGGCCCGCGCCCTGCCCTGTTGGGGTTCGCCCTGCTGGTGATTGCCGCTGGACTCGGAACCGCGCTGTTGTTCGTGCGCGAAACCCTGCCCTGGGCGCAGGCGGAAAGCAGGCGGCACGCCGATGGCAGGCACCAGGGCGTCAAGCCCATGTTCGCGCAAGGGCTGCCCGCGCATCCGACCTCGTTGCAGGTGTTCGCCTTCGTCTCTTTCGGCCACGCCACGTTCTCAGCGCTGTGCCAGGCCGGGGTGGCCAACAAGGTGGCCGATACCCTGCTGTGGGTGCTGTTTCCGCTCTATCTGCACGGCCACGGCCTGAGCGTGGTGGACATCGGCTGGGTCACCGGGGTCTATGGTCTGACCTGGGGCGCCTCGCAGTTGTGGACCGGGCCGCTGTCGGACCGCATCGGCCGCAAGCCCCCCATCGTCGCCGGGTTGTGGCTGCTGGCACTGGGCGTGGCCTCGGTTTTCCTGGTCACAGGCACAGCCGCCTGGCTGGCCGCCGCCGCGGTGATGGGCGTGGGCATGGCGCTGCTCTACCCCAACCTCATCGCCGCCGTGGCCGACATCTCGCACCCGAACTGGCGCAGCTCCTCGCTGGGCACCTACCGCTACTGGCGCGACACCGGCTACGCCCTGGGCGCACTGGTGCTGGGCGGCGTCGCCCAGGCTGCCGGACTGATCGCCCCGACATTCTGGTTCACCGCCGTGCTGCTGCTGGCCTCAGGCCTGTGGGTGTTGCTGCGCGCGCACGAAACCCATCCCCGCTTCACTTCACCGTCACCGTCCCGGTCATGAAGGTGTGCACCGCGCAGTGGTAGGGATAGCTGCCGGGTTTGTCGAAGGTGTGGCTGAAGCTCTTTCCGGGTTGCAGCAGGCCCGAGTCCCACAGCTTGGTGTCGCTGGTGGTGGTGTGGGCGAAGCTGTCGTCGTTGGTCCAGGTCACCGTGGTGCCCGGCGCCACGGTCAGCGCGTCGGGGTGGAAGTTCATGCCCTTGATCTGAACCTGCACGGACGCCGCGAAGACGCTTGCGGGCAGCAAGAGCAGGACGAGGGTGAAGCTGGCAAATCGGCGCATGTCGATCTCCTCTTTGACATGCCCTATCCATAGAATATGTCGCGCTCGACCGGGTAGCTCGATAACCCTCATGTCCAACGCGACGACACCTCCCCTGACGGATCGCCCTGGCGCCATTTTCGCGGCCTTTCTGCGGCTGGGCCTGACCGCCTTTGGTGGCCCGATCGCGCATCTGGACTACTTCCGCCGCGAGTTCGTCGAGCGGCGCGGCTGGGTTTCGGCGCAGGTCTATGGCGATCTGGTGGCGCTGTGCCAGTTTCTGCCCGGCCCGGCGAGTTCGCAGGTGGGCATCGGTCTGGGGCTGATGCGCGGCGGTGTGTCCGGCGCCCTCGCCGCCTGGCTGGGCTTCACCCTGCCCTCGGCGCTGGCCATGACGCTGTTCGCCCTGCTGCTGACCCACGTCGCCGGGCTGACGCACGGTGCCTGGCTGCACGGCCTCAAGCTGGTCGCCGTGGCCGTGGTGGCGCAGGCCCTGTGGGGCATGGGCCGCAGCCTCTGCCCCGACCGCACGCGCGCGAGTCTGGCCGTGGCCGCTGCCGTGCTGGCGGCCCTGGTGCCCGGGGTGAGCGGGCAGCTCGCGGTCATCGCGCTCGGCGCGGTGGTGGGGCGATGGCTGCTTCATGCGCCGCTGGAAGCCGTGCACCCGCCGCTGCCCCTGGCGCTGCGCCATCGCCACGCCTGGGGGCTGCTCGCAGCGTTTGTCGCGCTGCTGCTCGGGCTGCCGATTCTGGCGGCCTGGGCGCAGTGGCCATGGTTGACGCTGTTGGCTGACTTCTACCGAGCCGGGGCGCTGGTGTTCGGCGGCGGCCATGTGGTGCTGCCCCTGCTGCAGGCCCAGGTGGTGCCCGGCGGCATGGATAACGCCACCTTTCTCGCGGGCTATGGCGCCGTGCAGGCGGTGCCCGGGCCGCTGTTCACCTTTGCCGCGTTTCTCGGTGCGGTGTCGGCCCAGGGACCGGGGGGCTGGCTGGGTGCGACCGTGGCGCTGTTGGCCATCTTCCTGCCCAGCTTTCTGCTCGTGCTGGGCGCCTTGCCTCTGTGGCATGCGCTACGCGGGCGCCCCGCCTTGCGCAGCGCGCTCATGGGCATCAATGCCGCGGTCGTCGGCCTGTTGCTGGCGGCCTTCTACGATCCGGTGTGGACTGCGGCCATCCACACGCCGCGCGATTTCGCCCTGGCCCTGGCCGCGCTGCTGTTGCTGCAATTCTGGAAGACTCCACCGTGGGCTGTGGTGATCGGCGGCGCGGTGATTGCCGGCATGCTGGGCGCGAGCTGACGTAGATTCGCTCCTGACCGTCGCGGGCGGCCCAACCCCTTCGTCGTGCCCCCATCGAAAGGCGACGCCATGTATCTGCCCTCTCACTTCGCCGTCACGCAGACCGAGGAACTGCACCGCATACTCCACGCACATCCTCTGGGCGTTCTGGTCGTCCAGACCGCCGAAGGTCTCGATGCGCATCACATCCCGTTCGAGTTCGACGCGACACCCGGCGGCCCGGGGCGGCTCGTCGGCCATGTGGCCCGCGCCAATCCCGTCTGGCAGCAATGCAGCAGCGGTGCCGAGGTGCTGGTCGTCTTCCGCGGAGCCGAGGGTTACATTTCGCCGAACTGGTATCCGAGCAAACACCAAACGCATCGGCAGGTACCCACCTGGAACTACGAGACTGTGCATGCCCATGGCCACCTCACGGTGCACGACGACGAACGTTTCGTGCGGGGAGTGGTGGCCCGGCTGACGCGCACCCATGAGGCGCACGAACCCCGCCCCTGGAAAATGGGCGACTCCGATCCTGCCTACATCGATGCCATGCTGCGGGCCATCGTCGGCATCGAAATCTCCCTCACCCGGCTCGAAGGCAAGGCCAAGCTGAGCCAGAACCGCGACCTGCCCGACCGCGAAGGCGCTGTCGACGCCTTGCGCAAGCGCGGCGAAAATGCTCTGGCAGACGCGATGGCCCGTACCCTGCCCGCCAAGCCACGCTGAAGCGCGCCCGGCGTCACTCGCCGACCAGCGCGCGCGCAAACGCGCGGGCATCGAAGGTCTGCAGATCCTCCAGACCTTCGCCCACGCCGATGAAATACACCGGCACCGGGCGCTCGCGGGCGATGGCGGCGATCACCCCGCCCTTGGCGCTGCCGTCGAGCTTGGTGATGACCAGCCCGGTGAGGCCGAGGGCATCGTCGAAGGCGCGCACCTGCGCCAGGGCGTTCTGGCCGTTGTTGGCGTCGATGACCAATAGGATTTCGTGCGGCGCGCCGTCCATCGCCTTGGCGACCACACGCTTGACCTTTTTCAGCTCCTCCATCAGGTGCAGCTGGGTGGGCAGCCGCCCGGCGGTGTCGACGATGACCACGTCCATCTCCCTCGCCTTGCCCGCGCTCACCGCGTCGAACGCCACGGCGGCGGGATCGCCACCTTCCTGCGCGATCACCTGCACCGCATTGCGCTGCCCCCAGGCGAGCAGTTGTTCGCGCGCCGCGGCGCGGAAGGTGTCGCCTGCAGCCAGCAGCACTTTTTCCCCGGCGCCCAGCAGATGCTGGGTGAGCTTGCCGATGGTCGTGGTCTTGCCCGCACCGTTGACGCCCACCATCATCAACACGGTGGGCCTGGTGCGGCCGATGTCCAGCGGCTTCTGCAGCGGGCCGAGCAGATCGGCCAGGGCGTCGGCGAGCAGACCGCGCACCTGCTGCGGGGTTTCGGCGCGCGCCGCCTTCACCCGCCTGCGCAGATCGGCCAGCAAGGCAGTGGTGGCCGGCATGCCGGCATCGGCCATGATGAGGGCGGATTCGAGTTCCTCATAAAGCGCTTCGTCGATCTTGCTGCCGCCGAAAAGCCCGGTCAATCCGGCACCGGTCTTGCGCAGACCCGACTTCAGGCGGGTGAACCAGCCGGAGGCGGGCGCTTCCTCTACCACCTCCACGGCCTGCGCCGAGGTATCGGTGTCCGCCAAAGACGACGCGGGCACCGGGGACTGAACCGGCGCAGGCCCCGTCCCGGCCACAGGCGTCGCATCAGGTGCGACATCGGGAGCGACAGTTTCTGGAGCGGACTTGCGTTTAAAAAAGCGGAACATGGACGGCCGATCGAACGAGGGAGATAACGGAACGTAGACAAGCAATGCCTCCCTACAATTTACCTGCCCATGAAAACACCCACCTCCAGCCACCGCGCCCCGACGCCCGCCCACCACCGCCCGCGCCACCCCGTCGGCGAAGTCCGCATCATCGGCGGCCTGTGGAAACGGAGCAAGCTGGCCGTGCCCGACCTGCCGGGTCTGCGCCCCACCCCCGACCGGGTGCGCGAGACCGTGTTCAACTGGCTGGGCCAAACGCTCGCGGGATTGCGCGTGCTCGATCTGTTCGCGGGCAGCGGCGCACTCGGGCTAGAGGCGGCCTCGCGCGGTGCGGCCTCGGTGCTACTGATCGAACAGCATCCGCGCTGCGTGGCCGCCATCGCCGCCGCCGCGCAGCGCCTGGGCGCCACCCAGGTACAGGTGCGCGCCGCCGACGCGCTCGCCTCTGCGCAGAGCCTGGCACGCGCCGGTGAACGCTTTGACGTGATCTTCATCGACCCGCCCTATGCCAGCGCGCAGCAGCTCGCCGCGCTGCGGGCGGTGCAGCCCCTGGTGGCGCCGCAAGGTCTGGTCTATGTCGAAACCGACATCGCCGATCTGTTCGAGGCGCTTGACGCCAAAGGCTGGGCGCTGTGGCGCCAAGGGCGCGCGGGTCAGGTGCATTTTGCTTTGCTGCGCCGCAACACTGTCAGCATGCCGGAAGGGCAAAGCCTCTAAACTGCGCTTCCCTTCCCCTTTCTCGCCCGCTGCCATGCTGCTCGCCATCTACCCCGGCACCTTCGATCCGCTCACCCGCGGCCATGAAGACCTGGTGCGTCGCGCCAGCAAGTTGTGCGATCGGCTGGTGGTGGCCATCGCCGCCGGTCATCACAAGAACGCCATGTTCACTCTCGACGAGCGCCTGGACATCGCCCGCGAGGTGCTCGCGCCCTACCCCAACGTGGAGGTCAGCGGCTTCACCGGGCTGCTGCGCGATTTCGTCGTGGCGCGCGGCGCGCAGGTGGTGGTGCGCGGGCTGCGGGCGGTGAGCGACTTCGAGTACGAATTCCAGATGGCCGGCATGAACCGCCAGCTCATGCCCGATGTCGAAACCCTGTTCCTCACTCCGGCCGACCAGTACCAGTTCATTTCCGGGACGTTCGTGCGGGAAATCGCCATGCTAGGTGGCGATGTGAGCAAATTCGTGGTTCCCTTGGTGATGGAGCGGCTGCAGGCCAAGGTGGCGCAGCGCCGCTCCGCCGCAAACTGAAGACCCATCATGGCCCTGTGGATCACCGACGACTGCATCAACTGCGATGTGTGCGAGCCCGAATGCCCGAACGAGGCCATTTTCATGGGCCCCGAAATCTATGAGATCGACCCCGACCGCTGCACCGAATGCGTGGGCCATTTCGACACACCGCAGTGCGTGCAGGTCTGCCCGGTGAGCTGCATCCCCGTGCGTCCCGACCGCGTGGAGAGCCGGGAACAACTGATGGACAAGTATCGTCAGCTCACCACGGCCAAGGCGCCCGCGTCCTGACCCACCCTTGCCAGCCCGCGGACTTGAGAATCGCGGGCTGCTAAGGCTGCTGCGGCACCACCACCTTGCGCTGCGGCGCGGGCTTGATCTGGCGTTTCTTGCGCGAGGTCTGCGCCGCCCTGGCCTTTTTCGCGGCCCGGTGCTGGGCGCGCAGGGCCTTGAGCTGAGCCCGCTGCATCGCGGCAGCTTCCTTGCGTTGTTGCGCCTGCTGCTCGGCACGTTGTGCGTCGCGCTCTGCCAGCAGGGCACTGAGTCGGTGCTGCTGTTCCTCGGCCTGCTGGCGCTGCTGCGGGGTGCGCGGGTCTTGCGCGCTCACGGCATGCCCGTCATCGCAGGGCTGGTGCGAATAGCTGTTGCCGCAGCGCCAGATCGGCTTGGCCTGTGGCCCAGCGGTCTGCGCCACGGCAAGGCCCGCCGTCGCCACACCCAGCAGGGCGGTGCAAGCAAGCGACACGGCGCAGCGCATCGCTATGCCCCTGCCTTGGCAGCTTGACCGCCCGCGCGGTTGCCGCGATGGAGCTGCATCATCGCGGCCTCGAATTCGCCCTTGAGCAGTTGCGGCAGCACCGCCTGCGATTGCTCCATGGCCTGCTCGATCAGCTTGAGCTCGCTCTGCGGCGGCTTGCCCAGCACGAAACCGACCACGGCCGCCCGATCACCCGGATGACCAATGCCCAGACGCAGCCGCCAGAAGTTAGGCGTGCCCAGATGAGCGATGAGGTCGCGCAGGCCGTTGTGCCCGGCGTGGCCGCCGCCGAGCTTGAGCTTGGCCTGGCCCGGCGGCAGGTCGAGTTCGTCGTGCGCCACCAGAATGTTCTCAGGCGCGATTTTGTAGAAGCGGGCGAAGGCACCGACGGACTGGCCCGAGCGGTTCATGTAGGTGCTGGGTTGGAGCAGCCAGAGTTCGTGGCCGTGCAGACGCAGCCGCGCGACATCACCGAAGAATCCGCGCTCGGGCTTGAGGCTGACCCCGACTGCGGTGGCGACCTGATCGATGAACCAGAACCCGGCGTTGTGACGGTCGAGCGCGTGTTCCGGGCCAGGGTTGCCCAGGCCGACGAGCAGTTGGATCATGAATGCATCCTTGAACCCAGACTGTTCACTCGCCGCGCGGCTGGCGCTGCAGCAGCCCTTCGAGCGCCTCGCGCGGGCTGAGCTTGCCGTCGAGCAGTCGGCTCACCGCCTCGGTGATGGGCATGGACACACGATGCGCCCGCGCGAGTTGCAACGCGGTCTGCGCGGTATGCACGCCTTCGGCCACATGGCCCAGGGTGGCGACGATGCGTTCGAGCTTCTGCCCCTGCGCCAGCGCCAGCCCCACGCGGCGGTTGCGCGACAGATCGCCCGTGGCGGTGAGCACCAGGTCGCCCAGGCCGCTCAGGCCCATGAAGGTATCGGCCTGACCGCCCAGCGCCACGCCGAGGCGCGAGATTTCAGCCAGACCCCGGGTGATGAGCGCGGCACGGGCGTTGTGGCCCAGACCCATGCCGTCGCTAACCCCGGTGGCGATGGCCAGCACGTTCTTCACCGCGCCGCCCACCTCCACGCCGATCACGTCGGGCGTGGCGTAGATGCGCATGGCGCCATGATGCAGGGCCGCCACGGCGGACTGGCGCAGCGCGGCGTCGGCACTGGCGAGGGATAGCGCGACCGGCAGGCCGCGAGCTACTTCCAGCGCAAAACTCGGGCCGGACAACGCACCCGTCGCCGGGGGCGCATCCATGCCGGCGAACACCGCATCAATCACCGCATGCGGCAACAGTCCGCTGCCCTGCTCGAAACCCTTGCACAGCCACACCAGGCGCTGCACGCGAGCGCCAAGAGGTTTGTCGGCATTGAAAATCCGCACCGCCTGAGCCGTGCTCCGAAGCGCGGAGACCGGCACCGCCAGCAGCAGCAGCCCTTGCGGACCCGCAGCGTGGCGCAGCGTGGCATCGAGATCGGCGCTGACGCTCAGAGCCTCCGGCAAGGTCACTTCGGGAAGATAGGCGGCGTTGATGCGGGTGCCCTGCAACTGCCGCATCAACTCGGCATCACGGCCCCACAGCACAACCGGCTGATGCGCCGCGATCTGGCAGGCGATGCCCGTGCCCCAGGCACCGGCGCCCAGCACACCGATGGAGCAGGTCGAAGGCTGCGCCATGAGTGACGGCACGAATCAGTTCAACTGGCCGGGGGCGTCGTTGGCGGCTTGCTGCTGCGCCTGTTGCTGCTCGTACATGGCCTGGAAGTTGATTTCCGCCAGATGCACCGGAGGGAAGCCCGCGCGGGTGATGGCGTCGGCCAGATTGGCGCGCAGATAGGGATAGACGGTCTGCGGGCAGGCGATGCCCAGCAGCATGTCGGCATGTTCCTGCGGGATGTTGCGCAGTTCGAAAATGCCGGCCTGCTTGCCTTCCACCAGAAACAGCACGCGATCCTGCATGCGCGCGGTGATGGTGGCGGCCACGGTAATCTCGAACAGACCCTCGACAACGGGATGCGCCTCCACGCTCATCTGCACGTCCACATTCGGTTGTTGCTGCTCGAGCAGGATCTGCGGCGAATTGGGCTGCTCCAGCGACAGGTCTTTCAAGTAGCAGCGCTGCAGCATGAAGACCGGGTCGGCCGATTGGGAGTTCTCGGGGGTGGCGCTCATCAAAACTTCTCCATGGAAAAAAGCCCGCTGGGTGCGGGCACAAGTTCATTTTGGAGGATTCTAGGCCCGCTGGGTGACGGGCCTGTCAAACCCATCCACCGACCGAGAAGGTTTCAGGCCGCTTCGCGCAGCAGCGGCATCAGGCCGCCACGGGCATCGAGGGCATAGAGGTCGTCGCAGCCGCCCACATGGGTGTCGCCGATGAAAATCTGCGGCACCGTGCGGCGGCCGGTCGCCGCCATCATGTGCTGGCGCTGGCCAGGGTCGAGATCGATGCGGATCTCCTCGATCTCCGCAACGCCGCGCTTCTGCAACAGCGCCTTGGCGCGGATGCAGTAAGGACAGACTGCGGAGGTGTACATGCGAACCTTGTTCATTCGACGCTCATCCTTTCTCGACGGGCAGTCCGGCCTCACGCCAGGCACGCATGCCGCCAGAGACCGCGGCGGCGTTCACGAAGCCCTGCTTGCGCAGTTGCGCTGCGGCGCGTTTGGCACGCATGCCCGAAGCGCACATCACCAGCACAGGCGTGTTCTTGTCTTTCGGCAGGTCGTTCAGACGCTTGTCGAGCTGACCCAGCGGAATGCTCTTGCTGCCCACGGCGTGACCGGCCTGAAACTCGTTGGGCTCGCAGACGTCAATCATCACGCCCTTTTCGCGGTTGACCTTGAGCACCGCCTGCGCCGCGCTGACGCCGTCCGATCCCGAACTGCCGCCGTAGGAACTCCACAGCAGCATGCCGCCGGAGGTCAGAGCAATCAGCACGAGAGCCCAGTTTTCGATGATGAACTGCACTTCACTATCTCCCAGAGAGGTCGAAATTCTAAAAAATCAAATCCGCATTGACTGATGTGTGGTTATCCGCAGGCCATTTGCTGCAGTGCAGCGATGCGCCGCATGTGGGCTAAGATATCGAAAGAAGTCGCATTGTTTCACTTCTTCGCTATTTGCACTCCGAGACTCCCATGTACAAACTCGTCATGCTGCGCCACGGTGAATCCACCTGGAACCAGCAAAACCGCTTTACCGGCTGGACCGACGTCGATCTGACCGAGCAAGGCATTCGGGAAGCCCGCGCCGCCGGGCGACTGCTCAAGGAACTGGGCTACGGCTTCGATCTGACCTACACCTCCGTGCTCAAGCGCGCGGTGCGCACCCTGTGGCTGACCCTGGACGAACTCGACGCCATGTGGCTGCCCGTCGTGCACACCTGGCGCCTCAACGAGCGTCACTACGGCGCCCTCCAGGGGTTGAACAAGGCGGAAACCGCCGCCAAGTACGGCGACGAGCAGGTGCACATCTGGCGCCGCAGTTACGACATTCCGCCGCCGCCGCTCGACGAGAGCCACCGCCGGGAACTGGCTGCCGATCCCCGCTATGCCCGACTCAAGCCCGAGGAACTGCCACTGACCGAGTGCCTGAAGGACACGATCGCTCGGGTGCTGCCGTTCTGGCACGAATCGCTGGCGCCGGCCATCAAGGCGGGCAAGCGCACGCTGGTGGTCTCGCACGGCAATTCCATGCGCGCCATCATGAAGTACCTGGAAAACATCTCCGACCAGGACATCACCGGGCTGAACATTCCCAACGGCATTCCGCTGGTGTACGAGCTCGACGCCGATCTCAAGCCTTTGCAGCGCTATTACCTGGACGCGGCGGGTAACAAAGTCTGATTGCGGCCTCGCTGACGAAGCTGCCGACTTCGCCCCAATAGCCTTTCCCGCAGGCCACCCGTGGAATGCGGGGTGGCCGCGCCGCGCCGGGGGCGCAACCCCTATACTGCCCGCTCTTCGCAGATACTCCGCTTGACCCACCATGGCCAGTAAATTCCGAGTCGCAGCCTGGGTTGTCGTTGGTGCCATTACGGGCATCATGGCCACCCTGCAAGTTCAGGCGCTGGCGCGCAACACCGCGTCGCCGATCCCGCTGGAGGAACTGCAACAGTTCGCGGCGGTTTACGGCCTGATCAAAGCCGACTTTTTCGAGCCGGTCGACGGCAAGAAGCTGGTGGAAAATGCCATCAATGGCATGGTCAACAACCTCGATCCGCATTCGGAATACCTCGACAAGAAGGATTTCAAGGATTTCAAGGAAAGCACCAGCGGCAAGTTCGTCGGCGTGGGCATCGAGATTGCCGCCGAGGACGGACTGGTCAAGGTGGTGTCTCCCATCGAGGGCTCGCCCGCAGCCCGTGCAGGCATTCACGCCGGTGACCTGATCACCCGCATCGACAACACCGCGGTGAAGGGCCTGAGCCTGAACGACGCGGTCAAGCTCATGCGCGGCAAGCCTGGCACCAAGGTCACGCTGACCGTGCTGCGCAAGGCGGAAAACCGCACCTTTACCTTCACCATCACCCGCGAGCTGATTCAGGTGCAGAGCGTCAAGGGCAAGATGATCGCCCCAGGCTACGGCTGGGTGCGCATCACCCAGTTCCAGTCCGACACGCTCAAGAGCTTCGTCGCCAAGATCGACGCGCTGTACAAGGAAGACCCGAACATGAAGGGTCTGATCCTCGACCTGCGCAACGATCCGGGCGGCTTGCTCGAAAGCGCCGTGGGCGTGGCCTCGGTGTTCCTGCCTGACAACGCCGTCATCGTCTCCACCCGCGGCCAGATGCCCGAGGCCAACGCCACTTATCGCAACACCCCGAGCGACTACCTCAACAACCCGGGCGACAACCCGCTCGACACCCTACCCGCCGCGGTGAAGACCGTCAAGCTGGTGGTGCTGGTCAACGGTGGCTCGGCATCGGCCTCGGAAATCGTCACCGGGGCGCTGCAGGACTACAAGCGCGCCGTAGTCATGGGCACGCTGACTTTCGGCAAGGGCTCGGTGCAGACGGTGCTGCCGCTCGGCCCCGATACCGCGCTCAAACTCACCACCGCACGCTACTACACGCCCAACGGGCAGTCGATCCAGGGCAAGGGCATCACCCCGAACTACGAGGTCGATCCTCTGGAGAGCGGCGACCCCTACGCGGCCCTGCGCATGCGCGAGATCGACTACAAGAATCAGATCGGCACCGGCAACGAGGCCGCCGACAACAAGCGTGTCGAAGAAGACGTGCGCAAGCAGGAAGAGGCCCGCCGCCTGCTCGAAGCCGAGCTGGCGAAAAACCCGAACAAGCTGCCCAAACTGCCCGAATACGGCAGCAAGGAAGACTGGCAGGTCACCCAGGCGCTGAACTACCTCGAAGGCAAACCGGTGATCACCGCCAAGCACCCGGCGCAGACGGCCAAGGCGAAGTCGGCGGCGGCTTCCAGCCCCGCCAGCAGCCCCAAGGCCGAAGCCAGCGGGGCGGACAAGGCCAAGTAAGAGCACGACCCGCCACGTCGGTCAACGACAGGCGCACGCCGCGATGTCTCTCGACGACCGCCAACTGCTGCGTTATTCGCGGCACATCCTGCTCGACGAAGTCGGCATCGAGGGTCAGGAGCGTCTCTGTGCCAGCCATGCCCTCATCCTCGGCGCGGGCGGTCTGGGCTCTCCGGCCGCGCTCTATCTGGCCAGCGCGGGCGTCGGTCGCATCACCCTGATCGATGACGACACGGTCGATCTCACCAATCTGCAGCGGCAGATCGCCCATACCGAAGCACGCGTGGGCCAGCGCAAGGTCGAATCGGCCCGCGCCGCAATGCTTCAGATCAACCCCGAGATCCGGATCGACACGCTGGCGCAGCGGGCCGACGCGACCCGGCTGCGGGAGCTGGTCGCCACCGCCGACGTGGCGCTGGATTGCAGCGACAACTTCGCCACCCGCCACGCGCTCAACCGTGCCTGCGTGGCCCACGGCGTGCCCCTGGTGAGCGGCGCTGCCCTGCGGTTTGCGGGTCAGGTCAGCGTGTTCGATACCCGACCCGACGCCCAGGGCGAACGCGGCCCCTGCTACGCCTGCCTGTTCCCGGAGGAAGCCCCCGCCGAGGAGGTGAATTGCGCCACCATGGGCGTGCTCGCTCCGCTGGTCGGCCTCGTGGGCAGCTTGCAGGCCGTCGAAGCGCTGAAGATTCTGAGCCAAGCGGGCAACACCCTGCGCGGCAGGCTGCTGCTGATCGATGCGCTGGACGCCGAGTTCCAGACCGTCACCCTGCAACGCAACCCGGCATGCCCCGTCTGCGGGCACCTCACGGCAGCCTGATTTTTACTTGAGGGCACCGTCAGACCGCGCGGATTTTCCAGCCGGCCAATGCGGTCGCCAAGTGCCGTGGGGTGAACTTCACGCCGATGGCCAGAAATCGGTTGTAGAGACCATGAACCGCCACGCGCTGTCCCCGCTCCATGGCCTGCACGCCGAAGCGCGCCACGGCTTCCGAGGTGGCAAGACGACCCCGAAACAACGCCGATCGCTCCCCCTTCGCCCGGGTGCCGAAGTCGGTGAGCGTGGCCCCTGGACAAAGCGCCGTGACCCGAACGCCTTGCGGCCGCAACTCGGCGTCCAGCGCCTCGCTGAATGACAGCACATAAGCCTTGGACGCGAAATACACCGCCATGCCTGGCCCGGGTTGAAACGCGGCGGTGCTGGCCACGTTGAGAATATGCCCGCGCCCATTGCGCAGCAGATCGGGCAGGAGGCGCATTGTCAGGCGCGTGAGCGCGCTGATGTTGAGATCGATCATGCCCTGGGTCTGGGGCACGTCCGCCTGGGCCAGCGGCCCGTAAACGCCATACCCCGCGTTGTTGACCAGCACGCTGGGCGAGACACCTGCTGCGGCGATGCTCGCCACCAGCCTCTCGGGCCCGTCGGTCGCGCCCAGATCGACGGGCATGCACAGGGCATTCACGCCGTGGGTGGCCGTCAGCTCGGTCGCGAGAGCCTGCAGTTTCGCTTCATCCCGCGCGGTCAGGATCAGGTTGTGGCCGCGAGCCGCCAGTTCGCGTGCAATGTCTCGGCCTATGCCGCCGGAAGCCCCGGTGACCACGGCCCATTGTTGAGTTTCCATCTTGTCGTCTCCTACCCGCCGTTCAAGCGCCACCAGATCGTTGACCAAGTGCGCCCATGATCGCATCGCAACGATGTTTGTACTTACCGTGTTGTCAGAAACCTTGCGCCAGCGACGCACGCAGGTGCTCGACCAGAAGCTGAACCGCGCGCGGCGTGCCGGGGCTCCAGGGTCGAATGGCGTAGATGGCCTGACCGAAGAAGCCCACGGCCCGCCATTGCGGCAAGACCACCCGCAGCGTGGAGGGCCGACCGCCCGGATCGAGGCTGAAGTCGGGCGTCAGGGCGATGCCCAGTCCGGCGCGCGCGGCCTCGCGCAGCACCTCGCTGGTGTTGGCCCTCAGGGGCCCCTGCACGGTTACGCGCACGCGCTCGGGTTCGGGCAGATCGGGATCAGGGCGTTCGAACATCCAGACAGCGGCGCCCGGGCGCAGATAGGTCAGGCAGGCATGCCGCACGAGATCGTCGGGATGCCCGGGCTCGCCGTGCCGACGCAAGTAGGCAGAGCTCGCCACCAGCACGGAACGGGTTTCGCACAGCTTCCAGGCGACATGACTCTGAGGCGGCGCGGCGACGTGCCGCACGGCCAGATCGAAGCCTTCCTGCGGCAGATTGGTCAGCCGGTCCGACAGGTCGAGTTCGACCTGAATGTCGGGATAGCGGCGCAGGAAACTCAGAATATGCGGCGCCATATGCTGCCGTCCCAGCGCTACCGGGGCGGTAACGCGCACCAACCCGCGCGGTGTATCGGCCAGATCGTGTACCGCGCCCACGCTGCGCACGATCTGGGCAAAAGCCGGGGCCGTCTCGTCGACGAGGCGCTGGCCGGCCTCGGTCAGACGCAGGGTGCGCGTGGTCCGGCGCACCAAGGGCACCCCGATGCGGCGCTCCAGCGCGGCAAGCTGCTGGCTGACGGCGGCCTTGGAGACTCCGAGGTGTTGCGCGGCGGCGGTCACGCTGCCATGTGTGGCAATGCTACCCAGCCAGTGCACCTGTTGCCAGAGCAGATCGTTCCGCGTGGCAGGTGGCAGCGACATCGTGTTCTCCTGAAGTTGGATTGTTCGCTTTTCAGAACAATGTTGTCAGTTTAGATCGCTGTTCAAACGTCCGCACGCCTCCTAGACTCGACGGATACTTTTTATTGCCGTTCACAGGAGACTCGACCATGGGCGCACCCGAGGCATTCACCGCCACCAGCACGGTGGGACATTTCATCGGCGGCAAGGCCGTCGCCGGAACCGGCTCGCGGAGCCAGCCGGTCTTTAACCCGGCCACCGGCGCGGTCGCGCGCGAAGTGATGCTGGGTGAGACAGCCGACGTGGACGCCGCCGTTGCCGCGGCCAAAGCCGCTTTCCCTAAATGGGCCGACACGCCGCCGATCCGCCGTGCCCGGGTGATGTTCAAATTCCTCGACCTGCTCAATCAGCACCGCGACACGCTGGCCGCCATGATCACCGCCGAGCATGGCAAGGTGTTCACCGACGCGCAGGGCGAGGTCACGCGCGGCATTGAGATCGTGGAGTTCGCCTGCGGCATACCGCAACTGCTCAAGGGCGACTACACCGAGCAGGTTTCCACGGGCATCGACAACTGGACGATGCGCCAGCCGCTGGGCGTGGTGGCGGGCGTGACGCCGTTCAACTTCCCCTGCATGGTGCCGATGTGGATGTTCCCGGTGGCCATCGCGGCGGGCAACACTTTCGTGCTCAAGCCCAGTCCGCTCGATCCGTCGCCCAGCCTGTTCATGGCCGAACTGCTCAAGCAGGCCGGTCTGCCCGACGGCGTATTCAACGTGGTGCAGGGCGACAAGGTTGCCGTGGACGCCCTGCTGGCCAACCCTGACGTCAAGGCCATCAGCTTCGTCGGCTCGACCCCGGTTGCGCATCACATCGCGCAGGAAGCCGCGCGCCAGGGCAAACGGGTGCAGGCACTGGGCGGCGCCAAGAACCATATGGTGGTCATGCCCGACGCCGACCTCGACCAGGTGGTGGATGCGCTGATGGGCAGCGCCTTTGGCTCGGCCGGCGAGCGCTGCATGGCCATCTCGGTAGGCGTGCTGGTGGGCGACGTGGCCGACAAGATTCTGCCCCGGCTGGTGGAGCGCACCCGGGCGCTGAAGGTGAAGAACGGCATGGAACTCGACGCCGAGATGGGCCCCATCGTCACCCAGGCGGCACGCGAGCGCATCGCCGGATACATCGCCTCCGGCGTGGAACAGGGCGCCAAGCTGCTGGTGGACGGCCGTGGCCACGTCGTGCCCGGTTACGACGGCGGCTTCTGGATCGGCGGCACGCTGTTCGATCACGTCACGCCCGACATGCGCATCTATCAGGAAGAGATTTTCGGCCCGGTGCTGTCATGCGTGCGCGTGCCCGACTTCGCCGCTGCGCTGGACATGGTGAACACCCACGCCTACGGCAACGGCGTGGCCTGCTTCACCCGGGACGGCCACGTGGCCCGCGAGTTCGGCCGCCGCGTGCAGGCCGGCATGGTGGGCATCAACGTGCCCATTCCGGTACCGATGGCGTGGCACGGTTTCGGCGGCTGGAAAGCCAGCCTGTTCGGCGACATGCACGCCTATGGCGAAGAAGGCGTGCGCTTCTACACCAAGCAGAAGAGCATCATGCAACGCTGGCCGGAAAGCACCCCCAAAGGCGCCGAGTTCGTCATGCCGACGGCAAAGTGAGAAGCCGTTAACGAACGCGAGTCGTGTCATCATGCCCCCACCATGAGCGACTCCACTTTCGACTACATCATCATCGGCGCGGGCACCGCGGGCAGCCTGCTGGCCAACCGCCTGAGTGCGGATGCCGACAAACGCGTGCTGCTGATCGAGGCCGGGCGCAAGGACGACTACCACTGGATCCACATTCCGGTGGGCTACCTGTACTGCATCGGCAACCCGCGCACCGACTGGCTCTTCCAGACTGAATCCGACCCCGGGCTCAACGGCCGCACCCTGCGCTACCCGCGCGGCAAGGTACTTGGCGGATGCAGCAGTATCAACGGCATGATCTACATGCGTGGCCAGGCGCGTGACTACGACGCCTGGGCCGCCCTCACCGGCGACGATGAATGGCGCTGGGACGCCTGTCTGCCCGATTTCATCGCCCATGAAGACCACTGGCGCCGCGATGTCGGTGCCGACCGCGCGAACGACCCGTCCTTCGCCGCGCTGCATGGCCATGGCGGCGAATGGCGGGTGGAAAAGCAACGCCTGCGCTGGGACATCCTCGATGCCTTCGCCCAGGCAGCCCAGCAGGCCGGCATTCCCGCTACCGACGACTTCAACCGTGGCAGCAACGAGGGCGTGAGCTACTTCGAGGTCAATCAGAAAGGCGGCTGGCGCTGGAACACGGCGAAGGCGTTTCTTCGCCCGACCTGCTACGGGCGCAAGAACTTCGAGCTCTGGAACGGAGCCCACGTCACCCGCCTGTTGTTCGACAAGGAGCCAGACGGCAGCCAACGCTGCATCGGCGTCGAGGTCTGGACCGGCAATGAGATGCTCACCGTGCGAGCCACCCGAGAGGTGTTGCTGAGCGCCGGTGCCATCGGGTCGCCGCAAATCCTGCAGCTGTCGGGCGTGGGGCCTGCCGCGCTGCTGCAGCAACACGGCATCAAACCCCTGATCGACCTGCCCGGTGTGGGTGCCAACCTGCAGGATCATCTGCAGATCCGTGCGGTGTTCAAGGTGAAGGGCACCCGCACGCTCAACACCCGGGCGGCCTCGATCTGGGGCAAGGCGATGATCGGGCTCGAATATGCCCTCAAGCGCACCGGCCCGATGAGCATGGCCCCAAGCCAGCTCGGCGTGTTCACCCGCAGCAGCGCGCAGTACGAGCACCCCAACATTCAGTACCACGTTCAGCCCCTCAGCCTGGAGGCCTTTGGCGAACCGCTGCACGGCTTTGACGCCTTCACCGCGAGCGTCTGCAATCTCAACCCGAGCAGCCGAGGCACAGTACACATCAAGAGCCCGCGCTTCATCGACGCCCCGGCCATCGCACCGCACTACCTCAGCACCGACGAAGATCGCCAGGTGGCGGCCGACAGCCTGCGACTCACCCGCCGCATCGTGGCGCAACCTGCGCTGGCGCGCTACGCGCCGGAGGAGTTCAAGCCAGGCACGCAGTTTCAGACCGACGCCGAACTCGCCCGCCTGGCCGGAGACATTGCCACCACCATCTTCCACCCAGCAGGTACAACAGCCATGGGCCGCGCCGACGACGCCAATGCGGTCGTGGATACGCGGCTGCGCCTTCGCGACGGCCGCGGCGGCGTGGTGACCGGGCTGCGTGTGGTCGACGCCGGGGTGATGCCCCTCATTCCCAGCGGCAACATCAACAGCCCGACGCTGATGATCGCCGAGAAGGCCGCCCGCTGGATTCGCGCAGCGGCCAAGGGGTAACTGCGCGCAATCCCGCGGCCGCCGATGCAACGACTTCAGCGGCCGTTCACAGCGCCTCGGCGCTGTAGCGCACCCGCAAAGTCTGCATCGCGCCGGGCGCCAGACTCAGGGCATTGTCTGCGGCGTTAGCCGATTCCACGCACAGCATGTTGCGCCAGCCCTGCGCGGTGAAATCGCCCATGGCGGCAGCCTTCTGTTCCCAAGGCGTCCAGACGACGGTGGAAGCCGACCCCTGCTTGGCAATGCGCAGCTTGCGCTGCAGAAGGGGATCATGGATGACGCACTCGGCAGTCGTATCCACATACACCCGATCAGTCTCGCCGCCAAAGCGCAGCGCGCCCGTCTGGTGCTTGCGTGCGAAGTTGTCGGTCTTGTCGAGAAAGGCACAGCCGTCCAGCCCGTGCAGCTCGACCTCGGCGATGTCGCCGACCTGGAAGTAGGTGTGCAGCGCCTCGCTCAGAGGCAGGGTCAGCCCGGAGGCGTTTTGCGTGGTCAGCGCCATCTCCAGCACGTCCGACACCTGAATGTGCAGGGTCACCGGCGTGTCGTGTGGCCACTGGGCCCGCGTGGCCTCCGAGGTCTGCAGCTGCAGGGTCAGATGGGTCACGCCATTGGACGCACCGCTGTCGGTCACCGCCCACGGCACGGTACGCGCGAAGCCGTGCGCCGGAAACTGACTTTCGCTCGGATGCGCGCCAAACCACGGCCAGCAAACCGGCACCCCGCCGCGAATGGACTTTCCCGGCAGATACCGCGCCACCTCCGACACCCACACCACCGGCTCCGGCTGAGCCTTGGGCCGAAAACTCGTGAGATGCGCGCCCTGCAGACAGACACTGGCCTGCCCGTCGGCGTTGTCGATCTCGGCGAAGATCAGGCCGGTCGGATGGGCGCGGAAAGCCAGTTGACCGGGAATGGCAAAACGGTTGAGGGAGTCGAGGTTGTGCATGAGCGTACCGGTGACGAGGTGGAAGGAGAGGTCATTGTCACCCGGAGCAGGCGGCAGCGGTCAAGTCGTCATAAGACGCAGCCTGCCACGCTTGCGGCACGAAACGCGCGCTTCAGTCGCCGCCGATCTCGCCCGCCGCGGTCTGCAGATAATTCTGCAAACCCATGTTCTTGCACAGCTTGATCTGCGTTTCCAGGTAGTCGATGTGCTCCTCGGTGTCATCGAGGATGTCGGTGAGAATGTCGCGGGACACGAAATCCCGCACCGACTCGCAATAGGCAATGGCTTCGACATAGAGCGCACGACCATGCTCCTCGAGTTTAAGATCGCACTCCAAGCACTCCGGCACCTCTTCGCCAATGCGCAGCTTGTCGAGATCCTGCAGATTGGGCAGTCCGTCAAGGAACAGAATGCGCTTGATCAACTTGTCGGCATGCCCCATCTCCTCGATGGACTCCTTGTACTCATGCTCACCCAGATCTTTCAGACCCCAGTTCTGATACATGCGGGCGTGCAAAAAATACTGGTTGATGGCAGTGAGCTCGACTTTCAGCGCCTTGTTCAGATATTGAATGACCTTGGCGTCACCTTTCATGGGCGTCTCCAGATGGGTTGAACAGGCTGTGGCACCGTCAACGGGGTTTCACGGCATGGCATGCGCCGAGCGTAGCAGTGCCACGCCGTACCGATATCGAAAAAAGTGAATGGCCTGATCTTGCCGGAAGGCCAGGCAGCAGCGCCACGCTCAAGCCGCCACGGCAATCGGCACACTGTGCCGAAGTTCGACCTGCGCCCGCCGCTCGAGCTCACCGGCGATCACCTGCCTGGCGCACCGCGCGCAGCGACCGCATTGCGCCCCGACGCCCAGATGCTCCCTCACCTCGCGCAGGCTGCATAGATCATGCTCCCGCATGGCCTGACGAATCTGACCATCGGTGACATTGTTGCAAATGCAGACGAACATGGCGGAACAGTCTCCAGAAAATACGAATAAGTCGCATCATCTTATTGTTGCGAATGATTGTCAATCACCCCATGACGCGCGGGTATTGGGCCGGCCTCGCTCGCCCCCTTGCCTACTCGACGCCCGCTAAGATGTGGGCTTTTTTTGCAGCCCTGCGCGGCGCGCAAATCGGGCCGTTAGCTCAGTTGGTTAGAGCAGAGGACTCATAATCCTTTGGTCGTTGGTTCAAGTCCAACACGGCCTACCAAAACTCCACGAATGCACGAAGAAGCGCAGCTCCGCTTCTTTCGCCACGGTCATGCCCTCCTTGACGACTTATCTGATGTTCATCAGCTTTGCGCTGGCCGCTTCGTTCACGCCTGGGCCGGCGGTGATGCTTTCCATTCACAACGCCATGAACCTGGGCTGGCGGCATGCGATCTGGTCGTCCCTGGGCAATATCTCAGGCCTTTTGCTACTCGCCACGTTGAGCGCATTGGGGCTCAACGCGATCCTGCAATCCTCCGATCTGGCCTTCACTGCGGTCAAACTGATGGGCGCCGCCTACCTCGTCTGGCTCGGGGTACAGCAATGGCGCAACGCGCCGAAGCGGGCGGCATCCGCGTCGGCCGAGGTGGCTCGGCAGCCTGAGCCTGCGCAGAGGCCACGGGGGCTCTATGTCAAAGGTCTGACTGTGGCAGTGACCAATCCCAAGGCGATTGCCTTCATCGCCGCCTTGTTTCCGCAGTTCCTGAACGTCTCACGCCCGCTGGTGCCGCAGTATGTCGCGTTGACGCTGACGTTCATGGCGATTTCGCTGCTGGCGCTGAGCACATACGCGGGCCTAGCCGTGTTGGCGCGCAAACGCTTGAACGGCTGGTTCGCCTCAGGCTGGCCCCAGAGGCTGTCGGGCTCGGTGTTTTGCGCTTTCGGACTGGGCCTGCTGCGTCTTTCACGGCCTTAAAGGGTGGGGTCACGCCCAGCCCGGAGGCGCCCACGATTCCATCATGCGCAGCCGCGCCGCACGCAGGCGCTTGGACATCAGCGTGGCGAAGATTTTCATCAGCGCGTAGCCAAGTGCAGGGTCTTGCTCGCACTCCTGCAGAATGGCTTTGCCGTCGAAAAGCAACAGCCTGACCGGGGTGAGCGCCTTGGCCTCGAACGCCCAGCAGTAGGGCGGAATCAGCCAAGACCAGCCGATCACATCCCAGGGCTCCAGGGTCTGCACCTCGATACCCGGGCCGTTGATGGCAGGCACGCAGATTTTCACGCGGCCTTCCAGCACCACATAGAAGGAGTCTGCCGCCTGATCCTGAAGAAAGAGCACGCCATCAGGCGCGAGTTGCACCTTGCGTGCATGAGCAAGCAGCCGTTTCAGCTGTTCGACATCAAGAGCGGATAGGAGGGTGCGGCTTTGCAAATCATGCAGCAGTGCGGGCGTTTGCATGGCAAGTTCCTTCGGCTTCGTGTCAACGCTTGCATTGCAATCCTTTGCTTGCGAGCCGTGTTGACGCACATCAACGACCGAGGTCTGCCCGTGCCTTCCCGTGCGGGGTTTAGCCCCCGGTAGGATCAACCGCTAACGTGCTCCCGGGCAGAACCGAGCATGCATGCCTGACAATGGCAGTTTCAGCACCCGACGCCCATGCCATCCTCTGAGCTATCCACGGCTCCGCTGGGTCAGCCCGTTCCGGTCTGGCACCCGCCCCGTCTGCCCGACCACACCGCTATCGAAGGCCGTTTCTGCAAGCTGGAACCCGCTGACCCCACCCGTCACAGTGCCGATCTGTACGCAGCGCAGGCCTTGGACAGCCAAGGTGAGGGCTGGACTTACCTTCCCTACGGTCCTTTCGCGTCGGAACAGGACTATCGGGTCTGGATGAAGGACAACTGCCTGGGCCCGGACCCGATGTTCTTCGCTATTGTCGATGCGCGCACCGGGCGTGCGGTCGGGCTGGCCAGCTACCTGCGCATCACACCATCGGCAGGGAGCATCGAGATCGGGCACCTCTATTTCTCGCCGCTGCTGCAGCGCCAGCCCGCGGCAACCGAGGCGCTGTTCCTGCTGATGGATCAGGCGTTTGCGCTGGGCTACCGCCGACTCGAATGGAAATGCAACGCCCTGAACGCGGCTTCGCGCAGCGCAGCCCAGCGCCTTGGCTTTCAGTTCGAGGGCATCTTTCGTCAGGCGACCGTGGTGAAAGGTCGCAACCGCGACACCGCGTGGTTCAGCATCATCGACGGCGAATGGCCAGCCCTCCGCGCTGCCTTCCTGCGCTGGCTGGCCCCGGCAAACTTCGATGAAAAAGGGCGGCAGCGTGAGCGCCTGTCGGCACTCACTGTTGCCGCCCTGGGGCGAGCGCCCGGCGGTCAGACGGAATAGACCCGGAAGGCGTCGGTCAGCTTCTTGACCTCGGCGCGCACCCGCTCCAGGGTGGCCGCATCTTGTGGGTTGTCCAGCACATCGGCGATCAGGTTCGCGGTCTTGGCGGCCTCGGCTTCCTTGAAGCCGCGCGTGGTCATGGCCGGTGAGCCGACGCGGATGCCTGAGGTGACAAAAGGTTTTTCCGGGTCGTTCGGAATGGCGTTCTTGTTCACCGTGAGATGCGCTTCGCCCAGAACGCGTTCGGCCTCCTTGCCGGTAATGTGCTTGGCGCGCAGATCGACCAGCATGACATGCGATTCGGTGCGCCCGCTGACGATGCGCAGGCCGCGCGCCTGCAGGGTTTCGGCCATCACGCGGGCATTGACCACCACCTGTTGCTGGTAAGCCTTGAACTCGGGCGCGAGCGCCTCCTTGAAGGCCACCGCCTTGCCTGCGATGACATGCATCAGCGGCCCGCCCTGGATGCCCGGGAAGATGGCGCTGTTGATCGCCTTGGCGTGCTGCTCCTTCATCAGAATCACGCCGCCGCGCGGGCCGCGCAGGCTTTTGTGGGTGGTGGTGGTCACCACGTCGGCATGCGGCACCGGGTTGGGATAGACGCCGGCCGCGATCAGCCCTGCGTAATGCGCCATGTCCACCATGAAGTAAGCCCCGATGTCCTTGGCCACACGGGCGAAGCGCTCGAAGTCGATGCGCAGGCTGTAGGCGCTGGCCCCGGCGATGATCAGTTTGGGCTTGTGCTCGTGCGCCAGGCGTTCCATGGCGTCGTAATCGATCTCTTCCTGCGCGTTCAGGCCATAGCTCACCACCTTGAACCACTTGCCGCTCATGTTCAGCGGCATGCCGTGGGTGAGGTGGCCGCCTTCGGCCAGGCTCATGCCCATGATGGTGTCGCCCGGGTTGAGCAAGGCGAAGAACACGCCCTGATTGGCCTGCGAGCCGCTGTTGGGCTGCACATTGGCGGCTTCGGCGCCGAAGAGCTGCTTGACGCGGTCGATGGCGAGCTGCTCGGCGATGTCGACAAACTCGCAACCGCCGTAATAACGCTTGCCGGGATAGCCTTCGGCGTACTTGTTGGTGAGCTGCGAACCCTGCGCCTGCATGACGGCGGGCGAGGTGTAGTTTTCCGAGGCGATCAGCTCGATGTGATCTTGCTGGCGCTGGTTCTCGGATTGGATGGCGGCCCACAGTTCGGGGTCGATCTGGGCGATGGTCTTGGTGCGGTCGAACATGGAAAGAAGGTCCAATTGACGGCCCGCGCCGCTTCATTCAACGCAGAAGCGCGCAAGCCTGGGCTGATGACGATCATAGACAGCGATGGCGCTGGCCCAGGCGAACGGCTAGCGCGGTGTTTCACTCTTCTGCAAAGTGAAACACTGCGCTCGAAATCCAGCACTCCCCGGTGGTTCGTCCCACCTCGAGACCACGCATGTCGCAGGTCTCTATCGCCAGTCGTGCAGCCTATATGTTAGCGAGTTGGCGGCACTTCAGGTGAGTGATGCGTGCTTTTGCGCAGCGGTCGATGGCTCGGTTGCCACGGTCGATTTGGCGGTAGCCGCGGCCTTCTGCGTCATCGCGCCGTGACCCGCGCTGGCTGTCATCGGCGCCGCAGCCTTGGGCTGCACCCCAGCCACGCGTTCGAGCTGCGCCTGCTCGGCCAACACTTTGTCGGCATAGCCGCCTTCGTTCGCATCGGTCGTGGCGCCAACGTAATAGCGCAGCCCAACACGCACCGAACCCCCGCGGCTGATCGCATCCTTGAGCACCACGGCACCCACCCGCACGTTGACCAGAGGGTCAATGCTGGCCTGCGGCCCCCCGAAGCGCGCGAATTTGTCACGGTGGACACCAGCCATCACCTGCATGAGACCGGTCGCGCCGGCTCCGCTGGCGGCATAGGGGTTGAAACTCGATTCCACCGCCATCACGGCCAAGAGCAGCAGGGGATCGAGCCTCTCCTGTTTGCCCACGGTGTAGGCGGCACTGACGAGCTGCGACATGGCGGTGGGCGCGATGCTGTAGCGCCGTGCCAGCCAGTTCGAGACGGTGCGCTGTTGCGGCGTCAGTGCGGGGCCCACTTCGGTCGGCAAGGGAGCCGCCTGAGCCGCCGGAAGCAGCGCCTCGGTCGGCTTTTGCGCCAGAGCCTGCAACTCGTCGCCTGCCGCCTTGCGCGCCATGACCCATTGCGTGAGACCGCGGTCGAGCGTGCTCATCGCCTGGGGCTGGAAGTACAGATACGCGCCACCGGCCACCACAAACAAGCCCACCATCATCAAGGTCTGGTGGGCCAATTCCCAAAAACCTCCCACCAGCCGACGTGCGCGCGGCAGAGAAGATTGCATGGCGTTCAACATGGAACACTCCTGTGTCTGAGCGGAACGGGCGAGTGTCAGAAGACAGTCAGCGCCAGTTTCCAAGGGCACAGATCCGACAACACAGGCTCACCAGGGGAGCCCATCAGCCTAAGATGCAATCTTCACAAGGGACTGCATCGAATTGCCGAAACCCATCCATGGGTCGTTTGCGGCAAGGCGTGTTTCGGGGCGAGTGTGTTGCCGGTCTGACTTGCAGACGTATTAGGGCAAACACGGATCGAATTTTAGGAATGTCGTTATTCCTGGTCAACGCATAAGGTCTTCTTTTTCACTTCTATTGGTTATATGAAATACCGGGATCTACGCGATTTTCTGTCCCAACTGGAGACGCTTTCCCTCTTGCGTCGCACGACTGAGTCCGTCTCTCCCCACCTCGAAATGACTACGGTCTGCGACGCCCTGCTCAGGGGGGGCGGACCGGCGGTGCTGTTCGAGCGACCGACGGGCTATGCCATGCCAGTGCTGGGCAATCTGTTCGGCACCCCCCAGCGCGTGGCCATGGGCATGGGCGTGAACGATCTCGGCGAACTGCGCCGCATCGGCGAAGTGCTCGCCCGCCTCAAGGAGCCCGAGCCGCCCAAAGGCCTCAAGGACGCAGGCGAGCTGATGCATCTGGTCAAGGCCGTCTGGGACATGCGTCCGAGCACGGTATCGCGGCCTGTGTGCCAGCAGGTCGTGCTGGAAGGCGACGATGTGGACTTGAACCGGCTGCCGATACAGACCTGCTGGCCAGGCGACGTGGCGCCGCTGCTCACCTGGGGACTGGTGATCACGCGCGGCCCTCAAGACGTGCCTCGGCCCCGCAAACGGCAGAACCTGGGCATCTATCGCCAGCAGCGCATCGGCAGGCGCCAGCTCATCATGCGCTGGCTGGCACACCGGGGAGGCGCCCTCGATTTCCGCGAGTTCGCCCTGGCCCATCCTGGGCGGCCCTTTCCGGTGGCCGTCGCGCTGGGGGCCGACCCGGCAACCACGCTGGGCGCGGTCACACCCGTACCCGATACCTTGAGCGAGTACCAGTTCGCCGGCCTGCTTCGCGGTTCGCGCACCGAAGTGGCGCGCGCCATCGGTCTCGACCTGCAGGTTCCGGCCACCTCTGAAATCGTGCTCGAAGGCCATCTGCCACCCGCCGAGGCAGGCTGGCGCGGCGAGAGCGAGACCGGGGTGCCGCTGATGGAGAAAAACGGCTACCTGCACGCGCTCGAAGGGCCATTCGGCGATCACACCGGGTATTACAACGAGCAGGACTGGTTTCCGGTGTTCGAAGTCGAGCGCATCACCCACCGCGAGCAGCCCATCTACCACTCCACCTACACCGGCAAGCCGCCCGACGAACCGGCCGTACTCGGCGTAGCGCTCAACGAGGTGTTCGTTCCCATCCTGCAGAAGCAATACCCGGAGATCGTCGATTTTTACCTGCCGCCCGAAGGGTGCAGCTACCGGCTCGCCGTGGTGTCCATCCGCAAGGCCTATGCCGGACACGCCAAGCGGGTGATGTTCGGCATCTGGGGTTTTCTGCGGCAGTTCCTCTACACCAAGTTCATCGTCGTCACCGACGAGGATGTGGACATCCGCTCATGGCCTGACGTGATCTGGGCCATCACCACCCGCATGGACCCGGTGCGCGACACGCTGCTGGTTGGCAACACCCCGATCGACTATCTCGATTTCGCCTCGCCGCAGTCCGGCCTGGGCGGCAAGATGGGCCTGGACGCCACCCACAAATGGCCCGGCGAGACGCAGCGCGAATGGGGTCGGGCCATCGTGCCTGATGAGACGGTGAACGCACGCATGCAGGCCCTGATCGATACCCTTTCGGCCCAGCCGGGCACGCGGTGAAACGGGGCGTTTTCAAGGCCTTGCGCCATGTTCACCGCGCGAGTTCGACCATACCCCCAAGATCAAGTCATGTTTGATCTTGACGACGCCGAAGTGCGGGGCGTACCTTTAAGGCGTCGTTGCAGTGCAGCTGCTTCGGCAAACAGAGCGGGCCGAACCCGCACTGTTGCAAGACCCCCCTCATGCATCCCTGCATGAGCTTGACAGGCGGCAGCAAACCCGACTGTCGGACTCCCGGGCCGCACACCTTTCGGTTGCGGCCCGTCTCAATTTCGCAGCCCTTCAGTGCATGCCACCCTGCATGCCCTTGCCCGGCATGGGTGCGCCGCCAGCAATCTTGTCCCGCGGTTCCACCTTGAGTTGCACGTCCATCTGCCCGCCGGACGCGAACTTGATCGTCACGGGGACGGTTTCTCCCACTTTCAACGGAGCCTTGAGGTCCATGAACATGAGGTGGTAGCCCGAGCCCGGCTGCATGCGCAGCGTCTGGCCTGCGGGCAGCGGAATGTGTTCCACCTCACGCATGCGCATCACGTTGTTTTCCATGCTCATGGTGTGCAGCTCCACATGACCACAGACCGGCGAGGACGCAGCAACAATCTTGTCATCGGCCTTGCCGTGGTTGACGAGGGTGAGAAAGCCGCCGCCGTTGCGAGCGCCGGGTATCGAGGGCAGCGCCTGGGCCTGCGTCACTTCGATGGCGCCCGCTTTCTGCGCCAGCGCCACGGGCGCAAAGTTCAGCATCAAGACAGCGGAGGCCATCGCCAGAGCCTGTCGGCGGGTCAACATGCGGATCGTCATCGAGGTTCTCCTGTAAGTGCAAACGGCGCATACGCCGCTGCCGATTGTCGGCGAAAATCGCCACAGAAAAAGCGTGCATTCTGTCAGCCATCGACAATACCCGTACCGCGGCAAATTGCCGCACTCACCCTTGCCGCTCCATGTCGACCTTTACCCTGCCCTCGTTACCTCAGCGCATCACCCTCGCGGGGGGATGCTTCTGGTGCCTCGACGCTGCGTACCGTCCGCTTCGCGGCGTGCTGCGCGTGGAATGCGGCTACAGCAACGGCACCACGCTGCGCCCCAGCTACCGCGAGATCTGCACCGGCCAGACTGGCCACGCCGAGGTCGTGCGCATCGACTTCGACCCCGACGTGATCAGTCTGGAAACCATCCTCGACGTGTTCTTCGCCATGCACGACCCCACCACCCTGAACCGTCAGGGCAACGACGTCGGCACGCAATACCGCTCCGGCATCTACACCCACGACGAGGCCCAGCTCACCGCCGTGCGCGCCTACGTGCAGCGACTGCGCGATCAGGCGCTGTTCGCCGACCCGATCGTGACCGAAATCGCGCCTGAATCCAACTACAGCCCCGCTGAAGCCGAACATCAGGACTATTTCGCCCATCATCCTTATCAGGGCTATTGCGCCGCGGTCATCGCGCCCAAGGTGGACAAGCTGCGTCGAAAGTACGCCACGCTGCTGCGTTCGCAGGCATGAGCGGGGCTCAGGCTGCCGGCAGCCCTCGTGTGGGCTGGGTCGAGTGGGTGCGCGTCTCGGCGGGCGCGGTGCTGGGCTTGGCCGCCGTCGGGCTGCTGAGCCACTTCGCCGAAACCGGCACGGGGTGGACGCAAGCCGTCTGGCTGGTCGCCCCCATCGGGGCCAGTGCGGTGATCGTGTTCGCCTTGCCCAGCAGTCCACTGGGGCGGCCGTGGTCGGTCATTGGCGGCAACACGCTGGGCACGCTGATGGGCATCGTCTGCGCGGCGTGGATCGGCCCGACCTGGATCGCGGCCGGGGTGGCGGTCGGCGCGGCCATTGCCCTGATGTTGCAGGCCCGCTGCCTGCATCCTCCGGGTGGCGCAGCCGCCTTGCTGGCGGTGCTGACGCACACCACCGACTGGCGCTTCGCCCTCATGCCCGTGGCGCTCAATTCGGCCCTGCTCGTGGCCGCAGCGTGGCTCTGGCATGCCGCCACGCGGCGTCCGCATCCCGCACCGCCCGAAGCAGCCGAGGCCATGCTGCCCAACACCGACGATCTGTCCAGCGCTATCGACGCGGCGGTGACACGCTACGGCGAAGTGCTCGACATCGATCGGACGACGCTGCGCAATCTGCTCGAAGAAGCGCAGACCCAGGCCTACCGCCAGCGCCTGGACGCCGTGAGCTGCGCCGACATCATGCAGCGCGAGGTGCAGGTGGCCCGTCCCGACGAAAGCGTGGCCGAGGCTCAGGACCGTCTGATCGAACACGGCATCAAGGCCCTGCCGGTGATCGACCGGCATCGACAGGTCGTCGGCATCGTCACCGCCGCCGACCTGCGCCTGAACCCCGAGGGTGCCCCGAGCGCCATGCTGGAATCTTCCACGCCCGTGGCCGCGCGCATGACGCGCCAGGTGCGGGTCGTCTCGCAGACGCGGCATCTCTCCGAACTGATTCCGCTTTTCGCCAGCAGCGGCCATCATCACCTGCCGGTCATCGATGCCTCGGCGCGGCTGGTGGGCATGATCACCCAGAGCGACGTGATGCGGGCGCTGCATCGCACCCCGCAGGCAAACCCTACTGCGCCTCCTTCAGCATGATCTGGATCTGCGCCTCCGAAGGCACGCCGATCATCATGTCGGCGCGTCCATCGGCCTTGCGCCAGAGAATGACCGGCACGCCGAACAGCTTTTCGCTGTTGTAAAGCGCCAGATTGGCCGCCAGTTCGGCGCGCACCTTGGGGCTGATGGACTGCGCAGGTTCAATGCCCCCGCCGGGCTGGCCGTTGGCGGCGAAGTCGTAGTCGTTTTCGTTTTTGTAAAACGCCTGAAGCGGGTCGCTGGCCTGCAGGATGGCCGCAGCCTTGGGCAGGCTGCTGGCGGTGAGCAGGCCCAGCGGAATCCAGCGAAACTGCACATCGGTCTTGCCCACCAAGGGGCGCAGTTTTTTGTACAGCTCGTGGCAGAACGGACAGTTCGGATCGAAAAAGATGTAGAGCGAGCGTGCGCCCTTGCCTTCGACGATGGTGGTGGCCTTGCCGATGTTCGCCAGCACGCCCTCGGCCTGCCGGGCGCTCTGCGCCTGGACCCCCGGCCAGGCGGCAAGACAGGCCAGCGCAGCGGCGGAGCGAAGCACTTGACGACGATGCGGGGACGGATGTGAAGCCATGCGGGTCTCCCTATTGTGATCGTGAATCAGGGTTTGAATAATGCCGCAGAACAAGGCCTTCGGCATGATGGATTGCGATGACCCTGACCCTACCTGAAACCTGCAACGCCTGGTCGCGGCCCGATTTCGGCGCCGTGCTGCTGGCCGAACTGCGGCAGGCCGACGCCCTGCACAGGCCGCTGCAACAAGGCATGAGGCGTGGCAGCCACGCCTTGACCGACGATGTTGCCCTGCTGGTGTTGCAGCGCGGCGAGCAGGACGATGGCTTGTGGGTGAAGGCGGGGCTGAGCTATTTCAGCATCGACCCCGGTTGCGCCTGCGAGGCCGATCCGACACCGATGAGCGAACTGCCCGAGTATGTCGAACTGCGCATTGCCATCCGCCGTTCGGACGGCGCCGCCACGCTACAACTGCTTGAGGCTTGAGGTCTCAAGGCGCCAGTCGCTTGCGTGCCCAGGCCCCATCCGGCTGCAAGGCATAGGCCAGGCGGTCGTGCAGGCGCGAAGGGCGGCCTTGCCAGAATTCCCAGTAGTCCGGCACCAGTCGGTACCCACCCCAATGCGGCGGACGCGGCGGGTGGATGCCATAGCGCAGGCCGAACTCGGCGGCGCGCTTGAGCAGGGTGCCGCGACTCTCGATGGGTTCACTCTGCGGGGAAGCCCAGGCACCGATGCGCGAAGCCAGCGGTCGGCTAGCGAAGTAGGCGTCAGACTCGGCCTCGCTGACCTTCTCCACCCTGCCTTCGATGCGCACCACGCGTTCGAGCTCCACCCAGTGAAACTGCAGCGCCGCAAACGGGTTGGCCGCAAGTTCCCGTCCCTTGCGGCTGGCATAGTTGGTGTACCAGACGATGCCGCGGGCATCGACCTGCTTGATCAGCACCACACGGCTGGACGGTCGACCGCTCTCGCCCACGGTGGCCACGGTCATGGCGTTGGGCTCGGGCACTTCGGCTTCGATCGCCTGCTGCAGCCAATGCTCGAACTGTTTGAGGGGATCGATGTCGGCGTGGGCTTCGTCGAGCTCGGCGCGGGCATAGTCCTTGCGCAAATCGGCCAGTGATTTCATGTCGGCAGTATAAAAAGCACCCGGGAAGGCAGGCTTGGAAGAGATCGAGCGTGACCATGGTCACAATCATGTATCAAAATTTTTCAATATTGCGTCAGATCAATAACCGAGCAGGCGCAAGCCCCCACAATTCCGTACCGTTTTTCTCAACTATTTTTGCACGCCATGTCCACAGCTCCATCCCCCCAAGCCGCCGAACCGGCGCACGCCAGCAGCTGGCTGGCGCACTTTCCCATCACCCTGTTCGCCACCATCATGGGCACCACGGGCCTGGCCATCGCCTGGCACAAATCAGCGCAGGTGCTTTCCATGCCGCACGGCGTGGGCATTGGGCTGAGCTATGCGGCGCTGGCGCTGTTCGTGCTGTTGCTGCTGGGCTATGCGGCCAAGGTGGCGCGCTATCCGGGTGAGTTCGTCGCCGAGTTCAATCACCCGGTGCGCATCAGCTTCTTTCCGGCCATTTCCATCAGCGCGATCCTGCTGTCCATCGCCTTGCTGCATGTGCAGCCCGGGCTGTCGTGGGCGCTGTGGTGGGGCGGCGTGGCGCTGCATCTGGTGTTCACCCTGGTCATCATGTCCTCGTGGATTCACCACACGCACTACCAGATTCAACATTCCACCCCGGCGTGGTTCATCCCGGTGGTGGGCAACATCCTGGTGCCGATTGCCGGCATGACGCATGGCTCGCCCGAGATCTCGTGGTTCTTTTTCAGCGTCGGCCTGGTGTTCTGGATCGTGCTGCTGACGGTGATGATGAATCGCTTTTTCTTTCATCCGCCGGTGCCCGCCAAGCTGCTGCCGACGCTGTTCATCCTGATCGCGCCGCCAGCCGTGGGCTTTCTCTCCTACCTGGCGCTCGACGGCGGCGTGGTGGACAACTTCGCGCGGGTGCTGTTCTACGTCGCGCTGTTCACCACCTTCCTGCTGTTCTACCAACTGCCCCAGTTCCGCAAGGTGCCGTTCTTCATGTCGTGGTGGGCCTATTCCTTCCCGATGGCGGCCATCACCATTGCCTCGCTCACCATGGGCAGCAAGATCGGCAGCGGCTTCCTCATGGGCCTGGGAGGCGCGCTGCTGGCGCTAACCACGGCGCTGATCGCCCTGCTGGTGGTGCTCACCCTCAAGGCCATTGCGGCGGGCAAGGTGTTCATCCCCGAGTAAGGCAGGCTCACGCTCGACCTCGAACCCGGCCGCGGCCGGGTTTTTTTCGCGCGCAAGCTGGGTCTCTGAGGGTAAGCGCGGTTTACACGGCGCATGAGGCTGCCTAACGTCGGGCATGTCTGGAAGAACGTCCATGCCGACCGACTGCCCATTGCCATCGCGGCGCCGAGTGTTGCGCTGGGTCGCGCTCGTCGCTGCGCTGCATGGGGTCATGGCGCGTGCTGCCGCGGCGGCCGAGGACGATTGGGCGGCAAACCCCGATGCGGCGCGCGCCGCCAGGCTGTGGGCGCGCATCGGCCAGGCGAGTTGGGTGGCCGAAGGCAACGGCCCGCGCATCGTCTATGTGTTCGTCGACCCGAACTGCCCGTTTTCGCACAAGCTGTATCTGGCGACACGTTCGGTGGTCGGCCGTGATGGCCTGCAACTGCGCTGGATCATCGTCGGCACCCTGCATGCCAGCAGCCCGGGCAAGGCCGCAGCCATCCTTGCCGCGCCCGACCCGCTGGCCGCGTTTCGCCATAACGAAAACGACTGGGACTTCAGCGAGATTCCGGGCGGCGGCATCCGGCCCCTCGCTCACCCCGGCGCGGCGGTGCGGCACAAGTTGCAAGTCAACGCCGCGCTGATGCACAGCGCCGGGTTGGACAGTTTTCCCGTCATGCTCTATCGCACCGCAAACGGCCGGGCCCACCTGATCAACGGTCTGCTGCCCGACAACACCCTGGCGATCGTGTTGCGCAGCGCGCGCTAAAAGTCGCGCATTCTTATTTCACACTGGCGAGGATGTCCTTGAGCTGCTGCGCATCGGGCGGGCCGACCACCAGCATGGCCTGGCCCTGCTTGTCGCGGTAGAGCAGGGTCGGCACCCCGGGCGACCTGGTGGCGTCGAGCAAGGCGTTGTTGGCGTTGAGTATGGCACTGGTGGCAGGCAGCACATGCGTGGCAGGGGTGATGCCGCCGCCCTGCCCTGTGGGGCCTTTGCCGTAGTTCAGCTCGTTGTCGCGCAGCGCGGCCAGGCGATCCTTGGCCTGCAGGATGGCCGCGCCCTTGGTCACGCTGCTGGGCGCGAGCACGGCCACCGGCACCCACCGCACCTGCAACCCGTCCTTGCCCGCCTTCCCCTGCAGGGCGATGAACAGTTCGTGGCAGTAAGGGCAGTTGGCGTCGATGAAAACATTGAGCACTCGCGGACCCTTGCCCTGGGTGATGACGGTGGCCTTGCCCATCTCGGCCAACACCTTCACGGCGTCGGGGTTTTGGCTTTGGGTCGGCTGTGCATGGGCGAGTGGGGACAGGCCGATGAAGCTGGCACCAAGGGCTGCGACGAAGGCCATGCGCAGCGTGGCGAGTAGGGTGGACTGCATGCGTGTCTCCTGGTTTTGTGGATCTTTCTGCGGCGCAGTATGCCGCAAACGCCCGGTGCACGCAGGAGTGGCGTGATGGGCAGGCTAGGCTGGCGCGGATGGGGGCGCCGATCGGCCCTGCGCGCCACGCGCCCTTATTTGGCGTTCGCCATCTCGGACTTCAGCCGGGCCAGATCGGCGTCCACTCCGGTGCTGCTGCGCAGCTTGTCGAGCTCCTTCTCGGTGCTGTCGCGCGCGTCGAGCGGGTCGCTCAGAATGCCGGCCTCAGTCATGCCTTCCATGGCTTCGGCCTTGGCCTGCATCTGCGCCGTCTTGTCCTGTGCGCGGCGCATGGCGTCGCCGGCGTCGGCCAGACCGGTGCCCAGACCCGAGAGCGATTCAGACACGCCGACCTCGGCGCTCGCGGCTGCCATCTGCGACTTCATCACCTCTTTCTGCGTGCGGAATTGCTCGATGCGGTCCTGTAGCTTGCTCTCATAGGCGGTGAGCTTTTCGGCCTGGGCCGCAATGTTGTCGTGTGACTGTTGCAGGCTGTCGATTTTCTGCTGCGCGGCCTGCTTTTCGCCCAAGGCGGCGCGCGCCAAGTCCTCGCGCTGCGCTTGCAGCGCCATGCGGGCGTCGGCCTCGGCCTTGTCGGCATCGTGCCGTGCTGCGGTGATCTGGTTTTCCAGCGAAATGCGCTCGGTGATCACGTCGGCCAGATGCTGCTTGGTGTCCTGCAGGGTGGTGATCATTTTTTCGTAGGACAGATCGAGCGTCTGCGACGGATCGTCGGCATGGTTGAGAAAGGTGTTGACTCGCGCTTCAAGAATTTCAGCGGCATGTTTGAGCATGGACATAAGGTTCTCCTTCAGGATTGCACAGGGAGGCAGGACTGGGATTGAGTGCTTCGGGCCGATGCGCTTTCAGTCGTTGACCGGAATGACGAGTTGCGGAGCGAGTGCATCGACCAGTGCGTCGGCCTGCTCCATGGCCTTCACCGCAGTGCCGACGGCGAAGAACTCGATGACATGCGGCTGCCAGTTGTGCGAGCCCTCGTGCAACTGCACCCCGGTGATGCCGTCGGCCTGCGCGGCGGCGGCTTCGTGCTGCATGCGCTCCATCGCCAGCTCGCGGGCGTCGTACATGGCCTGGGTGAACTGCGCCAGTTCCACGTTGCTGCCGATATTGCCCAGCGAGCGCAGCGCGCCCTGGTGGGCAACGTGATAGACGCACGAGCCCATGACCATTTCCATCGGCCGGTAGCCTGACTTGAGCAGCATCCAGAAGTCCTGTCCGGACAGATCGGAGGTGAAGGGCTTGCCGCCCACGCCCTTGAATCCGGGGTCGCCGGTGCGGTGGGCAATGGCCGTGCCGATGGCCATGAACTCCAGGATGTCCTTGTCCCATTCCATGCGCTTGACCTCCAGGCGCAAGCCGACCACGCCGTCGGCGCGCAGCAGAATGGCCTCCTGTTCCATGCGGCTCATGGCCAGCTCGCGCGCTTGATACATGGCCTGCGACAGCACGTCCATTTCCATGCTGGTGGACCACTGGCCGTACTGAATGCCGAGGTGATAGACGCAGGAGCCGACCACCAGCCCCAAGGGTTCGAACCCGGCCTGGCGCACCATGACGAATTCGTTGACCGACAGGTCTGAGGTGAAAATGCCTTCGTGGCTGCCTTGGGCACGCAGACCCTTGAGGCGTTCGACGGCGTGGGGCGCAAGCTGCTCGGCGGCCTGCGTTGCGGGGGCGGGCACGGCGGCCTGCGGGGGCGAGGTCATATCGTTCATGGGGATTCCTAGGGTTGTGCGCAAGGGGCTTCGAGCTGGCGGTCGGCCAGACTGAAGGAGGGGCTGACGCGCGAGCGCAGCGGGCGCTCGCGCTCGTAGGCCACAGCCGTACCGAGGGCGATATAGCGGCACTGGAAACGCGGCGGTTCGCCGCCGTCGCCGTCCTCGCGGCTGAGTTCGCTGTATTCGGTATGCGCCAGCACCGAGGCGTTCAGGCGCTGGCCATCGCTGCGCAAGTGCTCGATGGCGCTCAGGCGCACATGCTGCTGGAATGCAGAGAGTTCGCGCAGCTCGGCATTGGTCCACAACGCCCCGGCCTGATACGCCGATTGCGCCGAGGCACCGAACGGCGCACTGTTCATCATGCCGAACCCCGCGCCATAGACTGCGCCTCGCGGCAGATACCAGTCGAAGTGCGCGCCAATGGCAATGCCCACCGGCACTGCGCCATCGTCGAGCAGACGCACGAAGTGCAGCGCCGAGACCGTGGCCACGGCAGGATCGTTCGACGGCGGGAGTCCGCGGATGCGCACCGCCGTGCCGGTCAGGGAGAAGTCCAGTTCGGTCGGCTCGCGCCCTGGGTGTGCCTGCAGCTTCACGTCCACCACCGCATTGGCGCCCAGCAACGCCGCTTCCAGCCTCAGGCGGTCGAGGGCCTGATGCCAGCCGTCGTAATGGCCATCGGACCACGAGTAGCCGAAGTGATACCAGCAATTGCCATTGACCATGCCCACCGGTTCGATGCCGTGACTGCGCTGCGCAAGCATTTCGGCCGGGGTCGCGGTACTGATCCAGGGCAGTTCGCGCCGCGACGTGGCAGCAAGGCGCGTCTTGACGAAATCGGGCAGGTCGCCGTTGGGCAGGGCGTCGGCCCAGGCTTGTTGCCGCGCCAGCTCCTCGGCGGTCAGCGCGCGCGGCGCAGCCAAGGTGTAGGCGGTCGAGGTCAGGCCGTCCACGGCGTGCCGCGCATCCTGCGCCACCCCTTCGACGCGCTGCTTCAAGGTATTCCAGAGTGACATGGCCTGCACCTCTCAGTTCATCAAAAAATCATGCAGCGACTGGCTGGCGCGCTGCAGTTCTCCGGACTGCGAGAACAGCGCGGCGAGCAGGCTTTCCATCCAGCCAGCCAGACTCAGTTCGTCGCGCTTGAGAATGACCCCGCCCACCACCCGGGCGCGCTGCGTGCGCACCCCGGAGGGCTGTCTTTCGAGCAGGTAATGAAACTCTTCGGTGCGCACGGTGATGCTCTGGACATGGCTGGTCTTGGCGAACAGACCGTCACGCTTGCGCACCACATCCACCTGTCCCGGCAGGTCGCCTTCCAGACGCGCCGCCAGGCCCTCGACAAAGGCCTGGATGTCAGCGCTGGAGCGGCGTATCCACGCGGCCTGCAGGTCGATGTTGCTGGCGTCGTTTGCGCTGGAGTCTGGGGAGGTCATGGCGTTGGTCATGTGTGGGGTGAGCGTTGGCGCAGGGCCAAGGACGGGCGCGCAGAGTGTGAGTTCCGCCGCGCCTCGGCGCTGGCCTGCAGAGCTTGCTGCATGGCGGCGTGGGCGGCGTCGCGCAGTTGCACGGCCGCGTCGAAGGCGCTGGTGCCAGCTTCAAGGCGTGGATGCAGTGGCGCGCCGATGGTGAGGCGGACCGAATGCCAATGCGGCAGATGCGCGCCGTCGGGCAGCACCGTCCGCGTGCCGCGCAGGATCACGGGTACCACCGGCATGTCCGCCTTCACCGCCGCTTCAAACGGCCCAAGATGAAAGCCCAGCAAACCGGGATCGCGCCGAAAGGTGCCTTCAGGGAAGATGCAGAGTGATGCGCCCTGCGCCGCCAGGGCGCTGATGCGCTGCGCCGAGGCCACGCTTCCCCGGGCGTCAAAGCGTTCGATGAACTCGGCGCCGAGGTGGCGCAGAAACACGCGCGCCACCGGATTGCTCAGCAGCTCGTTTTTTGCGATGAAGCGGTAGGGGCCGCGCAGCGCCGCAAGCAGCATCAGTCCGTCCAGATCGCTGGAATGATTGACCAGGAGCATGTGCGGGCGCTGCGGCAAGACTTCGCGCCCCTGCACCTGCAGACGCTGGCCCACCAGCAGCAGAAACAGCCGCGTGGCGTGATGAGCAAAGCGCCAGGCCCAGGCCGGTCGGGGCAGCAGCGCGGTGATAGGCCAGACGATCAGCATCATCGCCCCGAGCACCAGCCACCACCAAAGGGCGTAGAGCCCATGCACGATGTGCTCCGCCCCATGTCGCAGGCGCGCGGCAAGGGCGCTTTGCACCAGTCGGGCGAATTGTCGCCATGCCGCCGGTGCACTCGCGCCCATGCCGCCCGAGGCCCACACTTGTCGGGTGGCGGCACGACGCAGCTTGCCGCTGGAGGTCTTGCGCACGGTGTACGGCGGGGCGAGCACCACCTCATCGGGTGGCTCGCTCAGCACCTCGGTGACTATGCGCAGAATGGCGTCGTGCAAGTGGGCGCGTACTGCAGCGTCGGTTTCGCGGGTTTCGGCCAGAACCACCAGTCGTTCGGTGCCACGCGCGGTGTCGGTGACGCCGAAGGCCACCACACAGCCCTTGCGCACGCCGGGCAACTCGCCCACGGCGAGTTCGACTTCGTGCGGATAGATGTTGCACCCACCACGGATGATGATGTCCTTGACCCGCCCGGTGATGTAGATCTCGCCGCCTGCGCGATAGGCGCGGTCGCCGCTGTCGAGCCAGCCGTCGTGAAGCAACTTTCGCGTCTCGTCCGGCCTGCGGTAATAGCCGCTCGTGGCGGACGGGCCCTGGAATTCCAGCCGCCCTTCAACCCGCTCGGCGACTTCTTCGCCAAGGTCGTCGACCAAGCGCACGCGGTGTCCCGGAATGGCCTGTCCACAAGCAACGAAGTGCAGCGCGTGCGGGTCGTTCGCGGCGGCGGGCTGGGCGTGGTGGGTCTGCTCGAACACGGCACGGTCGATGGTGTCGATGACCGGTGCATGCTGCAGCGAGGACAGGAGCAGCGCCACCGAATTCTCGGCCAGACCGTACACCGGGGTCATGGCCTCGGGCCGCAGGCCGTAGGGCGCAAATCGCTCACTGAAGCGGGCGATGGTGTCCGGGTTCACCGGCTCGGCGCCGTTCGCCGCCAGCCGCAGGGTGTGCAGATCGAGGCCAGTGATGTCGGCATCGGTCACATGGCGCAGGCATAGTTCGTAGGCGAAATTCGGCGCCGCGGTGTGTGTACCGCCAAAGCGATGAATCGCCTTGAGCCAGCTTTGCGGACGCCGCAAAAACGCCAGCGGCGACATCACGACCAGGCGGTTTCCGGTGTAGAGGCTGGACAGCCAGGCGCCGATCAGCCCCATGTCGTGATACAGCGGCAGCCAGCTCACGAATACATCGTCGGGTGTTAGTTGCAGCACCGCATGGATGGCGCGGACATTGGCCAGCAGATTGGCGTGAGTGAGCACCACACCCTTGGGGTCTCCGGTGCTGCCGGAGGTGTACTGGATGAAGGCAATGTCGTCTGCCGCGACGGCAACCGGCAGCGCGGGCGGGCGCGGGCGCTGGTCGGCCTCGGTGATCACGCGATGAAGGCCCGGTACCAGCGCTTCGAGCAGATGCGCCACCGGCAGGGCCTCGGGCACGGTGATCAGGGCCACGGCCTGTGCGTTGGCCAGAATGCCGGCATGGCGACGCACATGATCCTCAATCTGCGACAGCCGCGCCGGGGGATAGATGGGCACCGGAATGGCGCCAGCCAGCAGGATCCCGAAGTAGCGGGTGAAATAGTCGGCGCAAGTGGGCAGCATGATGGCGACCGTTTGCCGCGGCCGAACCCCCATGGCCTGCAACTGCTGCGCCGTGTGCTGCGCCCCGCGCCAGAGATCGGCGTAGCTGACCCTCTGCTCGCCCTCTTCGGTGAGCAGCACGATCTGGGTGCGCTCGGGGTGGCGCTGCACGTGCCAGCGCAGCACGTCCAGCAGGGTTGCGGCTTGGTCGGGGACGTCGCTGGTTGCAGCCGCCGCAGCACCCTGCAGCCCGGCCTTCGGGTCAAGTCCGTGCGGCCCGGCCTGGGTCGCGTCGCGCTGCAAGGGCGCTGCCGCCTGCAGCGCGACCAGCAGATCGCGCGGGGTCTGCGCCTGCTCCAGCAAGGCTTCAGGCAGGCTGACACCAAAGGCGCGTTCCAGTCGCAACAGCAACTCCACCCGCGCCAGGCTGTCGAAGCCAAGATCGCGGTCGAGTGCACTGTCGAGTGCCACTGTGCCGGTTCTTGCTGCGTCGCGGTTCAGCTCCAGATGGAGCGTGCGAACCACTTCCAGCAAGCGGGAAAACTGATCGAGATCATCCGGCCGCTCCGGGGGGACTGACACCCCCTCGGACCCAAGCGTGCCTCGCAGCACGGGGGACTGCTCCACCGCGAAGCCATCCGCCGCCGATGCGATGCCGACTTGCCTGCGTGCAGAACCCATGTCCAACTCCCATTGCCTCGACTCGCTCCGTGGGCGTGAGGGGCATTGCTGCAGGGCCATGTGCAGCCTTACTCTGGGTTGGATCGAAGTCGGCCAGGAAAGTGCAGCGGCTTAAGGCTCGCCAAAGAAACCAGATGCGACGCGAGCCGGGGCTTGCCCCAAGCCCCGGCCGTGCGCAGCAAAACAGCCAGGCCTTGGCGCCCCGCGACGCAGCCTGTGCATTGGCAGAGGGTTTGGCAGCGACTTCTTCTTTACAGTGCGGCGATGCCAGCCTATCTTGCCGCGAATCGATCCCCGCCCAGTAGCCATCATGCCCGACGCCGCCATGCCGCTGCATCTGTCCGAGGAAACCGCGCGCTTCCTGCAGAGCGGGCTGTCCATCATCCTCGCCTCGGCAGCAGACGGCGAGCCCAGCGTGGGCCGGGCGCTGGCCTGCCGGGTCAGCGAGGGCGGCGCGGTGGTGGAGCTGTTCGTCGTGGCGGAGAAAGCGCAGCCGCTGCTCGACCATCTGCGTGGCGGTGCGCCCATCGCGGTGGCGTTCACCCGCCCGAGCACGCATCGCACCCTGCAGATCAAGGCTGCCACGGCGGAATTGAGGCCGCTGACGGCACAAGACCGTGCCTTCATCGCGCGCTCGCAACAGGCCTTCGTCGCCGACGTGGAGCTGTTGATGGGCCCGCATCAGGGCGCGTTGCTGCGCGCCGCGCTGGGCTCGCCTGAAGACGCCGACCTGCGCATCGTGGTTCGGCCGAACGCGTCGTTCGAGCAGACTCCCGGTCCACGCGCGGGCCAGCCCCTGACCAGTGCGCAGGCCGCACCTCGCGCCGACCCGTCGTCGGCCATCGATCTGCCCGCTCGGCTCGAGCACGATTTCGCCGCACGGCAAAGCAACGCGACCCTGCGGCCCGAACGCCGCAGCCGCCCGGTGAGCCTCGCCGCCATCCGTGCCTGTCTGGAGGGCATCATTCCGGCCGCCGTGGCTTCTTGCGCGCCCGATGGCACCCCCAACGTGACCTATGTCTCGCAGGTGGAGTATGTCGACGCCGATCACGTGGCGCTGACCTTCCAGTTCTTCAACAAGACGCGCGAAAACGTGCTGGCCAACCCACGGGTGTCGGTGCTGTTGATACACCCCGACACCGGCCAGAGCTTTCGTCTGGCCCTGCACTATCTGCGCACCGAAAGCGAGGGGCCGCTGTTCGAGGCGATGAAGGCGCGGCTGGCGGGCATCGCCTCGCACAGCGGCATGGCGCGGGTGTTCCGCCTGCTCGGCGCGGATGTGTACCGCGTGCGCCGTATCGACCCCGTGCCCGGCATGGTGCTTGTGGTCGAGGACCCTCCCTGCTGTCGGCTGGAGGCGCTGCGTCGCATGGGCGCACGGCTGCAAAACGCAGGCGATCTGTCAGAGCTGACCCAGACCGTGCTCGACGATCTGGCGCAGCATCTGGACATGCAGCACAGCATGGTGCTGCTGCTCGACCCCGCCCGCAGCGCGCTCTACGCCGTGGCCAGCCGCGGCTACGCCGACAGCGGCGTGGGCGCCGAAATCGCCCTCGGCCAGGGCGTGATCGGAGTGGCCGGGCAGCAGCGCACTCCCATCCGCATCGGCTACTACACCCAGGACTCGGCCTACAGCCAGGCCATACGCGCGGAACTGGGCGACGCCGAACGCCATGCCCTGGAAACCGAAATTCCGTTGCCCGGCCTGCCGCAGCCGCACAGCCAGCTCGCCGTGCCCATCTGCCAGAGCGGGCGGCTGCTCGGCGTGCTGTTCGTCGAGAGCACGCGCAACCTGCGCTTCGACGCAGCCGACGAGGACACTCTGGTCGTCCTCGCCCAGCAGCTCGGCCAGGCCATCGTTTTACTTCTGGCGCAGGCAGACGATCCCGCCGAGCCCGGAGCCAGCGCTGCACCCACGCCACCGCGAGACGCCGCGCCACTGATGGTGCGCCACTTCGCCGCCAACGACAGCGTGTTTCTCGACGAGCACTATCTCATCAAAGGCGTGGCCGGTGCCATTTTCATGCGACTGGTGCGCGACTATGTGCGTCAAGGCCGCACCGCCTTCAGCAACAAGGAGCTTCGCCTCGACTCCGCGCTTGGCCTGCCCGACCTGACCGACAACCTCGAAGCCCGTCTCATCCTGCTCGACCGCCGCCTTGCCGAGCAGCAGCGTGGTGTGCTGCTGGAGAAGACCGGTCGCGGCCGTTTCCGCCTGGTCGTGCAACGGCCGCTGCGGCTGGTCGAGACACCCGGCTCAGACTGAAACCACCTTGCGCTCACGCGGCCAGCGCGAGGTCAGGCGCCATCAGCGCCCGCACCAGCGCGGCATGGCGCTCACCTTCGAGTTCGGCCCGGGCCAGTTCCAGCGCGGCGGCGTAAGCGGCTGGCGGCAGCGACGCGCGCAGACCGGCATACAGATCGGCAAGCTCCGCGGGATCGAGAGCGCGCACCATCCACGGCTGCAGCTCGGCGAGGATTTGCGGATCGACATGCGCCACTAGGCGCTCATGCAGGGCGTGCAGTTCGGCGTCGCTGTGCGCAGCCCACAAGGCCGCCGTGTTGACGCTCTCCTCCTCGTGCATGTGCACCAGATTGCGGCCGACGAAAGCGGCGAACTCGCGGTAAAGGCACAGCGCCAGCGCGCGGCGCTCCCGCTGCCCGCAGGCGTCTTTCAGCTCCTGTAGCCGCTCACGCAACGCGGCAATGTCGGCTGCATGCGCGTCGTGCTCCCCGGCGGTGTGCGTCGCCGCATCAGGCGCGGCGCGGGCTATGGCGGGATGGAGAAAGGTGTTCTCATGCTCGACATGTGCAGCGAGGTGATCGAGCAGGCGCTGCGTACGCAACAGGGTGTGGTCAAAGGCGTCGGTGTCGTCCAGATCGAGATGGCCCAGCGCGACCATCACCTCGGCCATCGACGCGCGCAGCGCCTTGTGGATGGGGCGGTAGAGGTCGGGGCGCACCAGCGACTGGCGGGCGTGGATCAGGAGATCGGGCGTGGCTTCAAATGCAAACATGACAAATCCTCGAAAGTTCGCAGCAAGGCAATGACACCCTGCGGCCTTGCTGCGCCGCCGCAGGTGTGGGGTCTTGAAGGTTGGCTACCGGGCGCTCTGGCAATTTGCAGACAACGCGGATGGCAGACCGGGCAGCGGATGCAGCCGGTCCAGCAGCATGTCCAGCGCCTGCGGATGCAGATGCGCTCGCAAGGCGTCGAGCCATGCAACGCGCTCGGCCTCTGGCGCGGCGCGCAGCAATGCCTCGGCGTTGCCGCAGCGCGCGCTGATCGGCAGGGTTTGAAACCGCTCCATCATGCGCTGAAGTTCGGCTGGGGCTGATCGGGTCTGATGCTCTTCCCTAAGCATGGCGATTCTCCCGGTAAGGCATCACCGCGCCGCCGCAGGCTGCGGCACGAAGTGAATGACCAGACCTTGCGCGTGTTGATCGGGAGGAACGAACGCCGGGGCCGCCTGCCCTGCGGGGCCGAGCTGGCGTACTGCGGCCAAAATGGCGCGAAGATCGTCGTCCGACATGTCGCGCAAGGCGAACCAGGGCATCGGTGGCCGCATCGGCTGACGCGCCCGCTGCAGCCATTGCGCCTCGCTCATCCGGGCCAGGGCCAGCCGCAGGTTGGCGGCGTAAGTCGTACCCCAGGGGCCGCTGAATCCCACCGGGTTGCCGGTCAGCCAAGCCGAACCCGGCGTGCTGCCACCGCTTTCGGCATAGCCTGGGGTGTGGCAGTCATTGCATCCCGTGATACGCAGCAGATACATGCCGCGCGCCGGGCCATCCGGGCTGCCCTGCGGCGACACGCGACCGTTTTCTGCGGCCGATGCCGCCCCTGCCGACATCCACAATCCGCAAGCGATGCCTACCGCCGCGGCACGAAACAACGAACTGCTCATGATGATGTTCTCCCTGGTTGCAACCGACCGCCGCAATGCGCGTCCGGCATGGGAAGAACGATAAAAGAACGACCGTTCTTTTGTTACTTAAAGTTTCATCATGACTTGCTAAAACTTTGCTAAACGCAACAGGCCCTAGGTTCGGCGCCGCGACAGAAGATGGTCCACCGACCACTTGCCCGGCCCCCACAGCGCCGCCACAGCGATGAGGATGCCCCAGATGACGTGCATGAGGATCGCTGGAGGTTGCAAGGCGTACATGTAGGACAGCAGCGCCACGGCGTTGACGACAAACAGCCCGAGCGCGCCAAAGCGGCCGAACAGGCCCAGCGCCAGCAACGGCGGCAGCAGCAGTTCGCCGGCCGTACCGGCCACCGCGGCGACGTGCGGAGGCAGCAACGCAACGTGGAACTCGTTTTCGTACAGCCACACCGTGCCCGACCAGTCGCGCAAGCTCTGCAGGCCCGAGTTGAAAAAGACGTATGACACATACAGCCTGGCCGCAAGCAGCGCGGGGGCCTGCAACCCGTCGAGCAGGTTGATGATCCTGCCCCAGGCGCGGCGCATGGGCAGGGTGCAGCGCAGGCGCTGCGGGGCGGTGAGCGTGGTCATGGAAGTCTCCTTGTGTCGGTCGTGAAGTCAGGGGATGGAAGGGGTTGCCGAAACCGGCTCGACGGTGTCGATCCAGCCATGCCGGACGGCCTGTTGCAGCCAGGCAGCAGGATCGAAATCGCCGTCATCGATGGCTTGCAGCGCGTGTTCCAGCGTGGGCGCTTGTTGCAAGGCCAGCAGCCATTGCTGGGTATCCGCAGCGCAGACCTCGGCCCGAGCTTGCCAACCCTCGCGCCAGACCCAGGCGATCTCGCCCATACCTTGCAGCGCGTCGCGACAAGCGACGACATCGGGCGCTTCGGCGCGGTGCAGCCGCCACAGGCTGACGATGGGCCAGCGCGACGCTACGAGACGCGTGCCGGGCGCCAGGCGCAGGCGCAGACGCTGCGGCGGCTCACAGGCCAGGCGTTGCAGATCGTCCGCCCTCAGCGCCGCGGGCCGAGCGTGGAGCACGTTCCACAGCGCCCAATCCAGCCGTGCGCTGTCGGCCAGCCAGGGCCAGGCTTGCAGATCTCGCTGCTCAGCCAGGGTATCTGCGAAGTCTTCGCCAACCCAGGCGAGATCGCCCCTGCGAGGCGGGCGCGCAAGCCAGTGCCGAGCGGCCAGCGTGTCGAATGTCGGCTCGCCCAACATGGCCAGCACAGTGGGGAACTGTGCGCGAAGCGCCACGCGGGCATGCTCGCGCCCGCTGCCGCGGTAGGCGGCGAGGCCCTCGGCCCAGCGGGCTCCGAACTGTTTCACGCCGAGTGCCGAGGGGCGCTCTGCCATGGCCTGGGGCGCGAACAGCAGCGCCACGAGGGCCTGCTGGCGAGCGGCCTCTCGGTGCTCGCCGCGTGACGCGAGGGGGGCGTTCATGCCGCCATCTCCTGCGGGAATGAAGGAGTGTCGGCCCCGGCGTGCCGGTAAGTGAGCGGCTCTTGCCCTTGTTCATCGAGCAGGCGCTGGGCCTGCTCGGCCTCGCCGAGCAGCACGGGGAGTGCGGGCAGACGGTCGTCCCATTCGATCAGTGTGGGCGTGGCGCCGAATCGGCGCAGCGCGTGAACATAGGCCATCCAGACCGGCAACGACACCAGGTCGGCGTGATCGTCGATGACCAGGCCGTTCTGCACGCTATGGCCGGCGAGGTGAATCTCGCCCACGGCACCGGCGGGCAGCAGCGCGGCCAGCGCGTCGATCCAGTCGCACACGGCCTGCAGCGGCGCGGGTTGGTTCGCGTTCCTGGCATTGACCATGAGGTTGTTGACATCGAGCAGCATGCCGCAGCCGGTGCGACGCACCAGCGCAGCGAAGAACTCGGGCTCGGTGAAATCGGCCTCGGCGAAGTCGAGATAGCTGCTGAGGTTTTCCACCAGAATGGGGCGGCGCAATCTGTCCTGCACCTGCTCGACGTTGGCGCAGAAGATGTCGAGCTGCGCCTCAGTGAAGGCAATGGGCAGCAGGTCGCTGGCATGCACAATGCCGCGTTCGCTCCAAGGTGCGCGGGCGAAACAGGCATGGTCGGATACGCGCACCGGCTCGATGCGCGCCACCAGCGCGGCGAGTTGGTCGAGATGCCGGACGTCGAGGCCACAGGCCGAGCCCAGTGCCAGCCCCACGCCATGCAGGCTCACGGCATGATCGGCCCGAACCTGCTGGAGTACGGCGGCCGCGGCGTCGTACGGGTTGAAGAAATTCTCGGAGTGGACTTCGACGAAACCGACATCGGGCTGCGCCGCGTGGAAGTCGCGGTAATGAGGCTGGCGCAGGCCGATGCCGGATCGGGCTGGGTGCAGGGTCATGGCACATCTCCTCGAATCATCGCAGCGCCTCCGCATCGACAGACCCGCAACGGGCTCGTCTATGCGGAGGGTCGGACATTCATCAGCTCATCTTCTTGGCCATCTCGGCCTCGAAAGCCTTGGTCTTTTCCGGGCTGGTCAGAATGGCCTTGGCCTGTTCCATGTTCAGTCCCCCCAGCTTCTCGCATGTGCCGGTGGGCTTGACGACGAAATCGCCCGGGTTGTAGTTCATGGTGCTGGTGCCCTTGCACGAATGCAGGCCCGACAGTCCGGCGCAGTCGTTGTGGCCGGCTGTGGCCACGCCGAAGCATTTGCCCATGGTCTCGGCGTGAGCCGCGGGCACCGCTGCAAGCGCGCCCAGGGCGAGCATGGAGGCGGCGGCGGTGCTGAGGAATTGACGCTTGTTCATGGTGAATCTCCAGAAAGGTGAGGTTGCGCAGGCCCATCGCCTGCATTAACCCGTCGCAAATCGGGCGGGTTGAGCATGAGTCGTGATGGGCTCGCTTTCCTGACAAGACGGCGTATGAGGGGAAACCCTCAACCCATGCGCGCAGGTGGATTCACCGTGCCTATGGAAGAATGCAAGTGCCTTTCGACTCTGCCGCCCCATGTCCCCAGCCGCCGACGAGCTAGCCGATCTGCACCGCCGCATCGAGGCGTTGCGCCCGACCTTGCTGCGTCTGGCGCAGTTGCAGTTGCGCAATCTGGCGTGGGCTGAAGATGCCGTGTCCGAGACCTTGCTGGCGGCGCTGGAAGGCGCGGCGCGGTTTGCCGGGCAGTCTCAGTTCAAGACCTGGGTGGTGGGCATCCTCAAACACAAGGTGCTCGATCAGCTGCGCCTGCGCCAGCGCGAAGCGCCCTACGACACCGACGACGAAGGCGAGGTACTCGAAGACCTGGTGTTCGCCCCGGACGGCCATTTCCGCACCATGCCGCAGACCTGGGAAACTCCCGCCGACGCTCTGCAGCAGCGCCAGTTCTTCGAAGTGCTCGAAGCCTGCATGGATGCGCTGCCCGGCCAGATCGGCCGGGTGTTCCTGATGCGCGAATGGCTGGAACTCGACACCGACGCCATCTGTAAGGAATTGTGCATTTCCTCGACCAATGTCTGGACCATGCTGCACCGCGCCCGCATGCGCCTGCGCGAATGCCTGCAACTGAATTGGTTTGGAAATCCGACAACGTGAACTACCCCTTTCGCCGCACCTGCCGACAAGTCGCTGCGCTGATTCTGGCGCGGGAGGATCGTGCGCTCAACGTGGGCGAGCGTCTGGCGGTGCGCATTCACTTCCTGGTGTGCAAAGCCTGTCCCAACTTCGCGCAGGAGGTGCGGACCATGCGCCAGTCGATGCAAGCCTGGCGCAACTACAGCGACGGCGAATGACCAGGGTCTGCTAACGCAGCAGCGCGGCGCCCAAGGCGATGCACACCACAGCGAGCAAACCGCGCCGCGTGGGGCGTTCGCCGAGAAACAGCCAGGCCAGCAGCAGCCCGAAGAGCATGGCCGTCTCGCGCAGTGCGGCCACCGGCCCCACGGGTGCCACGGTCATGGCCCAGAGCGCCAGGGCATACGAAACCAGGCTGCTGGCTCCGCCGCCCATGCCACGCAGCAGCAACCGGACGGATTGGCGCAGCGATGCGGGCTGCCCAGGCGTGGGCAGTAGCAAGGTACCCAGCCGCCGCCCGCGCATGAGCCACCACACGGTGGGCAGGGCAGTGAGCGGAAAGGTCCACAGGGCGTAGCTCATGGGTGCACCCGACAACCTGGCGCCCGCGGCGTCGTTGAGGGTGTAGGCCGCGATCACCACCGCATTGGCCAGCGCATAACGCAGCGCGCCGCCCTCACCGGGCAGCAGGCGCGCGCGCAGGAGCAGCACCCCCAGCACCACAGCCGCCACGCCGCCCACGGCGAGCGGGCGCAGCGGCTCGCTGAACAACCAGATCGACGCCACCAGCACCAGCACCGGGGCGACACCACGCATCAGCGGATAGCTCACCGCCACCCGCGCTCGGGCGTAGGCCGCGGCCAGCAGGCCAAAGTAAGCCACATGCAGCAGTGCGGTCAGCAGCAGATGCGGCCACGCCGCCGCTGCGGGCTGACGCAGGAAGGGCAGCACGAGCAACGCCGCCAGACTGCCGCCCACGACCAGCCGCGCGGTTTCCATGCGCCGGTCGGCTCCGGCGCGTATCGCCACGTTCCATCCAGCGTGCAGCAAGGCGCCGGCGAGAACGGCGAAATAGGCCAGTGGAGGAATATGGGAAGACAACTCGGCAGGCCAGACGTGTCACTTCGGGTCGCAAGCGACCAGAGTGCGCAGGCGGGTCAACGGGCCACGGGCTGCGCGCTTCAAGCCTCGCAGTCGAGACGATGCTGCTCGGCCAGACGCATAATGCGCTCGATCTCGGCGTCTCGGATGCCGATGTCGCGCAGCGCCCGTGCCGTGCGCGCCACATAGTCGTAAGTGGTGCCGTAACGGCCGCGACAGGTGCGCAGAATGGACAGCAGTTGCGCATCGTCGAGCGCGCCGGTATAGCTCGGGCTGCTGGGCGCCAGGGTGAATGCCAGCGCCTGCACGACGCCCTGCGGGGTACGCGTGGGAAGCCAGCGCGGATCGTAGACGGCTCGGGGCATTTCGCGCTTCCAGAGCTGATGCAATTCGCGCTCGGCGTGCTCTTGCGGCACGCGCAGCGCAATGCCGCTGCAGGAGCCGCCGGCCATCAGGGCGAACACCAGCCCGGGCTGCTCATCGGTGCCGCGATTGATGCGCGACCACATGCGCAGCGTGCGCCGCCAGCCCCACACGCGGGCCGGACGCACTTCGTTGTGGCGCACCTCGGGGTTCCAGATCAGCGAACCGTAGCCGAACACCCAGAGATCGCCGGGCGGGCGGCTGGCCAGAGTGGTCTCCAGCATCTCCTGTGGCTCGCGCCCCGGAAACTGGGGCAGGCCATGATCGTTTTCAGCGTCGCGCATCATGCCCGCATTGTGCTCAAACTTCGCGCTCACCCGGATCAAGTTTCGCCCGAACGCGCGAGCCGCGAAGGCCGGAAGCGAATTACCGAGGCAGAACGGTGCTCCCCGTCAGAAACCGGTCGATCTCGCGTGCGGCCTGGCGGCCCTCCCTGATCGCCCAGACGACCAGGCTCTGCCCGCGGCGCATGTCACCCGCCGCAAAAACCTTGGGCACATTGGTGGCGTAACCCGTTTCGTCTTCGGTACCGGCCTTGGCATTGCCGCGCGCGTCCTTGTCGATGCCGAAGGCGTCGAGCACGCTGGAGACCGGATGGACGAAGCCCATGGCCAGCAGCACCAGATCGGCGTCGAGGGTGAATTCGCTGCCGGGCACTTCCTGCATGCGGCCGTCCTTCCACTCGACGCGACAGGCCTTGAGCTGCTTGACCTTGTTCTTGTCCTTGCCGGTGCCGGCCACGAACTCTTTGGTCGCCACCGCCCAGTCGCGTGAGCAGCCTTCTTCGTGGCTGCTGGAGGTACGCAGCTTGATCGGCCAATACGGCCAGACCAGGGGCTTGTTTTCCTGCTCGGGCGGCTGCGGCATGACCTCGAACTGGGTGATGCTGGCCGCACCGTGGCGGTTGCTGGTGCCCACGCAATCGGAGCCGGTATCGCCGCCGCCGATCACCACCACATGCTTGCCGGTGGCCATGATCTGGTTCTTCAGCTTGTCGCCGGCGTTGACCTTGTTCTGCAGCGGCAGGAATTCCATGGCGAAGTGAATGCCGTCGAGTTCACGGCCCGGCACCGGCAGGTCGCGCGGGCATTCGGCGCCGCCGGTCAGCAGTACGGCGTCGAACTCCGCCTGCAACTGTTCGGGGGTGATGGTCTCCTTGGCCCAGTTGGCCACGGTCGCTCCGGGGCCGTCCTTGGGCATCTCGGCCACCAGCACGCCGGTGCGGAAGGTCACACCCTCGGCCTGCATCTGCGCGATGCGACGGTCGATGTGGCTCTTTTCCATCTTGAAGTCGGGAATGCCGTAGCGCAACAGGCCGCCGATGCGGTCGTTCTTCTCGAACACCGTCACGGCATGACCGGCGCGGGCGAGTTGCTGCGCCGCCGCCAGACCGGCCGGGCCGGAGCCGACGATGGCCACGGTCTTGCCCGTCTTGTGCTCCACGGGCTGCGGCTGAACCCAGCCCTCCTTCCAGCCACGGTCGATGATGGCGTGCTCGATGGACTTGATGCCCACCGGCGCCTCGTTGATGCCGAGGGTGCAGGCCGCTTCACAGGGGGCGGGACAGATGCGGCCGGTGAACTCGGGGAAGTTATTGGTGGAGTGCAGCACGTCGAGCGCCTGCTTCCAGTCGCCCTGCCACACTAGATCGTTGAAGTCGGGAATGATGTTGTTGACCGGGCAGCCGTTGTTGCAGAACGGAATGCCGCAGTCCATGCAACGCCCGGCCTGAGTCTTGGCCTTGTCGTCGGGCAGTTCGTGGACGAACTCCTTCCAGTGCTTGAGTCGCACGGCTGGCGCTTCGTACTGCTCTTCCTGCCGTTCGAATTCCATGAATCCGGTGATTTTTCCCATGGTCGGTCCTTGTTCGTGGTGCTTGACGATGCACTGCAGTTATTTGGCGGGGACGCTTGCGTTGCCGACGGGCGCCTTGGCTTTCGCGGTGGCGGCCTGCGCTTCGCGCTTGGCAGCCATTTCGCCCAGAGCCCGTTTGTATTCATGCGGGAACACCTTGACGAAGCGGCCGCGCGCCTCTTCCCAGGTGTCGAGCAGTTCGCGCGCGCGCTGCGAGCCGGTCCAGCGCAGGTGATCCTGCAGCAGCTTGCGCAACTGCGCCTCGTCGGTCTGGCCGCGGTGCCACAGCGCCTCGGCCACCTGCGCCTTCTGCTCGGCCGCAGGCAGCACCTTGTCGAGGGCCACCATGGACGTGTTGCAGCGCTTGGCGAACAGCCCATCGACGTCGTAGACGTAGGCGATGCCGCCGCTCATGCCCGCGGCGAAGTTGCGCCCGGTCTCGCCCAGCACCAGCACCGTGCCGCCGGTCATGTATTCGCACCCGTGGTCGCCCGTGCCTTCGACCACCGCAGTGGCGCCGGAGTTGCGCACTGCGAAGCGCTCGCCCGCCACGCCGCGGAAAAAGGCCTCGCCTTCGATGGCTCCGTAGAGCACGGTGTTGCCGACGATGATGTTGCCCGGCGCGTCGCCGCGGAAATCGAGACTGGGGCGCACTACCACGCGGCCGCCTGACAGCCCCTTGCCGGTGTAGTCGTTGGCCTCGCCGATGAGGTAGAGGGTGATGCCGCGGGCGAGGAAGGCGCCGAAACTCTGGCCGCCCGTGCCTTCCATCTGGATGTGGATGGTGTCGTCGGGCAGACCCTCGTGACCGTAGCGCCGCGCCACTTCGCCGGAGAGCATGGCGCCCACGGTGCGGTTGACGTTGCGCACGTTCTGGATGAACTGCACCTTTTCGCCGCGCTCCAGTGCAGGACGGGCGCGTTCGATCAACACATGGTCGAGCGCCTTGCTCAGGCCGTGATCCTGCTCCTCGACGTGGCGGCGCGCGACGTCGGCGGGCACATCGGGCTGGTGGAACACGCGCGAGAAGTCGAGTCCACGCGCCTTCCAGTGCGCCACGCCCTTGCGCGCATCGAGCAGGTCGGCACGGCCGACCAGATCGTCGAACTTGCGCACGCCGAGCTGGGCCATGATGGCGCGTACTTCCTCGGCGATGAAGAAGAAGTAGTTCACCACATGCTCGGGCTTGCCCGAGAACTTCTTGCGCAGCGCCGGGTCTTGCGTGGCCACGCCCACCGGGCAGGTGTTGAGGTGACACTTGCGCATCATGATGCAGCCTTCGACCACCAGCGGCGCGGTGGCGAAGCCGAATTCGTCGGCGCCCAGCAGCGCGCCGATGACCACGTCGCGGCCGGTCTTGATCTGACCATCGACCTGCACCCGAATGCGGCTACGCAGGCGGTTGAGCACCAGGGTCTGCTGGGTTTCAGCCAGGCCGATTTCCCAGGCCGACCCCGCGTGCTTGATGGAGGACAGCGGCGACGCGCCGGTGCCGCCATCGTGTCCGGCGATGACCACATGGTCGGCCTTGGCCTTGGCCACCCCGGTGGCCACGGTGCCCACGCCGCTTTCGGCCACCAGCTTGACGCTGATGGAGGCGCGGGAGTTGGCGTTCTTCAGGTCGTGGATGAGCTGGGCCAGGTCTTCGATGGAGTAGATGTCGTGGTGCGGCGGCGGCGAGATGAGGCCCACGCCCGGCACCGAGTAGCGCAGCATGCCGATGTATTCGGAAACCTTGCCGCCGGGCAGTTGCCCGCCCTCGCCAGGCTTGGCGCCCTGTGCCATCTTGATCTGGATCTGGTCAGCCGAAGCCAGGTATTCGGCCGTGACGCCGAAGCGGCCCGAGGCGACCTGTTTGATCTTGGAGCGCAGCGAATCGCCGCTCTTGAGCGGAATGTCGCTGACGACGCGGTCGGCGCCCAGCACCGAACCCAGGGTGTCGCCATCCTTGATGCCGCTCGATCCGGTGCGCATTTCAGGGCGGTAGCGCAGCGGGTCTTCGCCGCCTTCGCCGGTGTTGCTCTTGCCGCCGATGCGGTTCATGGCCACGGCGAGCGTGGCGTGCGCTTCCGTTGAAATGGAGCCCAGCGACATCGCGCCGGTGGCAAAGCGCTTGACGATTTCGCTGGCCGGCTCGACCTCGTCGATGGGAATGGCCTTGCTCGGATCGATCTTGAACTCGAACAGGCCGCGCAGCGTGAGCATGCGGCGCGACTGATCGTTGATGATCTGCGCGTATTCCTTGTAGGTGTTGTAGTTGCCGGCGCGGGTGGAATGCTGCAGCTTGGCGATGGCGTCGGGCGTCCACATGTGCTCTTCGCCGCGGGTGCGCCAGGCATACTCGCCGCCAGCGTCGAGCATGTTGGCGAGCACGGGCGAGTCGCCGAAGGCGTCGCGGTGCATCCGCAGCGCTTCTTCCCCGACCTCGAACACGCCGATGCCTTCCACCTGGCTGATGGTGCCGGTGAAGTATTTGTCCACCAGTTCACGCGACAGACCCACGGCCTCGAAGATCTGTGCGCCGCAGTAGCTCATATAGGTGGAGATGCCCATCTTGGACATCACCTTCTGCAGGCCCTTGCCGATGGCCTTGATGTAGTTGGCGATGGCCTTGTCGGCGCTGAGTTCGCCCGGCAGGTCGCGCGCCATCTCGGCGATGGTGTCCAGCGCCAGATAGGGGTGGACGGCTTCGGCGCCGTAGCCCGCGAGCACGGCGAAATGATGCGTTTCGCGCGCGCTGCCGGTTTCCACGACCAACCCGGTCTGCGTGCGCAGGCCGTGGGTGGTGAGGTGCTGATGCACCGCGCTCATGGCCAGCAGCGCCGGAATGGCCACGCGCTCGGCGTTCATGTGGCGGTCGGTGATGATGAGGATGTTGTGACCGCTCTTGAGCGCATCCACCGCTTCGGCGCAGATCGAGGCGATGCGCGCCTCGATGCCTTCCTGCCCCCAGGCGACGGGATAGCAGATGTCGATCTCGTAGCTGCGGAACTTGCCCCCGGTGTGCTGGGCGATGGAGCGCAGGCGCGCCATGTCGTCGTAGTCGAGCACGGGCTGGCTCACCTCCAGGCGCATGGGCGGGTTGACCTGGTTGATGTCGAGCAGGTTCGGGCGCGGTCCGATGAAAGACACCAGCGACATCACCATGTTCTCGCGGATCGAATCGATCGGCGGGTTGGTGACCTGTGCGAACAACTGCTTGAAGTAGTTGTAGAGCGGCTTGGCGCGGTTGGACAGCACCGCCAGCGCAGCGTCGTTGCCCATCGAACCCACGGCCTCGTCGCCCTTCTCGGCCATCGGCGCCATGAGGAACTTGAGGTCTTCCTGTGTGTAGCCGAAAGCCTGCTGGCGGTCGAGCAGCGGAATGGGCGATGGCTCGGCGTGGCCGAGATGATCGAGGTCATCGATGCGGATACGCAGGTTCTCGATCCACTGCCCGTAGGGACGCGCACCGGCGAGCTGGCTCTTGATCTCCTTGTCGTCGACGATGCGGCCAGCTTCCATGTCGATGAGGAACATCTTGCCCGGCTGCAGACGCCACTTCTTGACGATGTGGCTCTCGGGAATGGGCAGCACGCCCGACTCGGACGCCATGATGACCAGATCGTCGTCGGTGACGATGTAGCGAGCCGGCCGCAGGCCGTTGCGGTCGAGCGTGGCGCCGATCTGGCGGCCGTCGGTGAAGGCGATCGCGGCGGGGCCGTCCCACGGCTCCATCATGGCGGCGTGATATTCGTAGAAGGCGCGGCGGCGCGGGTCCATCAGGGTGTGCTGCTCCCACGCCTCGGGAATCATCATCATCATGGCGTGCGACAGCGGGTAGCCCGCCATCAGCAGCAGCTCCAGACAGTTATCGAAGCTCGCGGTATCGCTCTGACCGGGGTAGATCAGTGGCCAGAGCTTTTGCAGATCGGTGCCGAGCACCGGCGAACTCACCGCGCCCTCGCGTGCGCGCATCCAGTTGTAGTTGCCCTTGACGGTGTTGATCTCGCCGTTGTGCGCCACCAGCCGATAAGGGTGAGCCAGCGGCCATTCGGGAAAGGTGTTGGTGGAAAAGCGCTGATGCACCAGCGCCAGCGCCGACACCACACGCGGATCTTTCAGATCCTTGTAATACTCGCCCACCTGATCGGCCAGCAGCAGGCCCTTGTAGACGATGGTGCGCGCCGACATCGACGGCACGAAATACTCCTTGCCATGGCGCAGGTTGAGCTTCTGGATGGCGTGGCTCGCGGTCTTGCGGATGACGAAGAGCTTGCGCTCGAGCGCGTCGGTCACCATCACGTCGGGGCCGCGACCGATGAACACCTGACGGATCACCGGCTCCTTGGCGCGCACCGTGGGCGACATCGGCATCTCGGCATCGACAGCCACGTCACGCCAACCCAGCAGTTCCTGCCCTTCGGCGCGCACTGCCCGCTCGATTTCCTGCTCGCACGCCAGACGTGACGCCTCCTCGCGCGGCAGGAAAATCATGCCCACGCCGTACTCACCCGGCGGCGGCAGTTCCACGCCCTGCTTGGCCATTTCTTCACGGAAGAAGGCGTCGGGGATCTGGATCAGAATGCCTGCGCCGTCGCCCATGAGCTTGTCGGCCCCCACCGCGCCGCGATGGTCGAGATTCTTGAGGATGAGCAGGCCGTTCTGCACGATGTCGTGCGACTTCACCCCTTTGATGTGTGCCACGAAACCCACGCCGCAGGCGTCGTGCTCGTTTTGTGGGCAATACAGGCCGCCACGTGAGAGGGCAGCGATTTCGGCGCCGGAGGCGGAAATTTCGGGCGTGGACATGGCAGGCTCCGCATGAAGTCGACTAGGAGGTGCGAATTTACTGCATCGCAACACAAGGCGCAAGGAAAAATCTTTATTCCGTCCCCATTAAATACCCGAGTCACGCAAATACGGCACTAAAAAGGGACAGATTATTGAATCGCGTCTGCGCCCCGACTCAAGCAATATTCATGCGCGGCCGCCCGCGCGCGGCTGGTCGCAGACGACGCCCGGTTTCCATCTCCACTTGAGTCAGAAAGACTTCATCGCCCACCGCCAGACCTCGTCGCAGGGCGGCGTCCAGCGCGTCCTCCAGTTCGGCAGTCCATCCGTGGGCGAGACGTTCGCGGTAGGCGGCTTCGCGCGCAAAGGGCGTATTACCCAAATGCCAATATGACTCGGGGGCGGCGAGCGCGGGGCCGCGTACTGCGCTCGATGGGGCCTCACCGACGTGAACGCCCAGGCTGCTCCAGCGCCAGGGCGAGGCGCCCGCCAGCCCGGCGCGGTCGGCGGCGCGGTCGATCCAGACCATGGAGGTCAATTCCCATTCACCAGGTTGCACCAGCGCGCTCTGAAACCGCCCGGCCCATGCTGCCTCGCGGCCGACAGGCTCGGGGGCCTCGACGCGGGGGGCAGGTCGGGCGCGGCTGCTGCGCCGCGCCAGCCCCTGCACGAAACGGGACAAGTCTTCCGCGGCCTGCGGGGTGAGCAACATCTGCACCGCGTCGGGCAGCACCGCATAGGCATGCAGGCGTACCGACACCTGGGCGAGCCCCTGCGCCATCGCCTGCAAGAACCGGTCTCTCTGGTCGGGCGTTGCCAGGGGTGAAGGGCCTTGGGCAGCTTGCATGCGCACCAAGTGAGCGCGCCCCGGACTGCAAAAACGGGCCTGACGCGCCATCAGGCGGCGAAGTCGCGCAGGGCCTGCCGCAGAGATGCAACCTCATCGAGCAGATCGAGCACTAGCGCCGCCGCTGCGGGATTGAGTTCGAGTTCTCGCTGCAGCCGCAGGGCGCGGCGCGCACGCGAGAGCGCCTCGCCGCTGAATCGCCATTGCGCCGAGAGAGCAGGCGTCGGGGGAAGCGGATCGATCACACCTTCCTCGACCAGGTGCACGACCTGCGTGTGCTCTACCCGGCAGAGGGCACAGATCTGATCGACGGTGATGTCGACCTGCTCTTCCAGGACGACGCCCACCAGGGGCGTGGCGGTCAGTTTGTCGCTCATGATGCGGCTCCTTGATCCAGATGGGCGCGCGGCTTGAACGCCGGAAAATCGCTCTGCATACGCCGATAGGCCGAACGGGCGGCGTCGGTGTCGGCCGCCGGCAGCACGATTTGCGCGATCACGTAAAGATCACCCGGCGTCGCCCCCGGAATGCCGCGGCCCTTCAGGCGCAGGCGTCGGCCGCTAGCCGTCGTCGGAGGAATCTTGAGTTCGACACGCCCGTCCGGCGTCGGCACCTGCACTTCCGCGCCCAGTGCCGCCTCCCAGGGCGCCAGCGGCAGGTCGACGAACACGTCGCGCCCTTCCACGCGGTACAGGCCGTGAGGATTGAAGCCGATCTCCAGATACAGATCACCGGCGCCGCCCTCGCCGAGGCCCGGCGCGCCCTGCCCGGCGAGCCGGATGTGCTGCCCGGCGCGCACGCCCTTCGGAATCTGCACCTGCAGGGTGCGCTCGCGCGTCACCACATGGCCTTGCGCGTCTACCTCGGGCATGCGCAGGGTGAGCGTGCGGGTTGCGCCGCGGTAGGCGTCTTCGAGGTCGATGAGGATCTGCGCATGATGATCCTGCCCTCGCATGTGCATGCCCTGCGCCCGCCCACCTGCACGACGCGACCCGGCTCCGCTGCGCGCGAACAGCGCCTCGAAAAAGTCGCTGAAGTCGGCCTCGCTCTCGGGCATGCCGCCGCGCTGCTCGAAGCCCGCGCCCCAGCCCGGCGGGGGCTGGAAGTCTTGTCCGGCGCGCCAGTTGCTGCCGAGCTGGTCGTAGGCCGCGCGCTTTTCCGGGTCTTTGAGCACCTCGTAGGCCTCGCCCAGTTCCTTGAACTTGGCCTCGGCCCCGGCCTCCTTGTTCACGTCCGGGTGGTACTTGCGGGCGAGCTTGCGGTAGGCCCGCTTGATTTCATCTTGCGTGGCGCCGCGCTCCACGCCCATCACCTTGTAGTAGTCCTTGTAGTCCATCGTGCGATCCAGCCATGAAGTCTTGTCGGCCATATGGGGACGAAAGCCGAATTTACAAAAACGCGGGCGACGGCGCGATCGGCCTAGAATACACGGCCGATGCATCCGCCACTGCAGGCACTCTTGTGCTGCACCCTCGTCCAGGCGGAACACCGCGAGGGCCGGCCCCCTTCTTGTCTGGCGCTCCATGACATCATCGCCGCCTGCGGCACCGCACGGATGAACACCACCACACCCCCGACCGACTCCACCCCCCTCCCTGAACGCTTCGCCGACCTGGCGCTCGATGACCGCATTCTGCGCGCCGTGGCCGACATGGGCTACGAAAAGCTCACGCCCATTCAGGCCAAGGCCATTCCTCTGTTGCTCGACGGCCGCGACATCATGGGCGCGGCGCAGACTGGCACCGGCAAGACCGCCGCGTTCTCACTGCCCATTCTGCAGCAGCTCCTGCCTCTGGCTTCCACCAGCGTGTCACCGGCGCGCCACCCGGTGCGCGCGCTGATGCTCGCGCCCACGCGCGAGCTGGCCGATCAGGTCTACACCAATCTCAAGGCCTATGCCAAGCACACGCCACTGCGCTGCGCCTGCGTCTTCGGCGGCATGGACATGAACCCGCAGAAGGACGAACTGCGCAAGGGCGTGGAACTGCTGGTGGCCACGCCAGGGCGACTGCTCGACCACATCGAAGCCAAGACCGCCAACCTGAGCCAGGTACAGTTCGTCGTGCTCGACGAGGCCGACCGTATGCTCGACATCGGCTTCCTTCCCGATCTGCAGCGCATCCTGGGCTATCTGCCCAAGCAGCGCACCACCCTGCTGTTCTCGGCCACTTTCTCGCCCGAAATCAAGCGACTGGCGCAGAGCTATCTGCAAAATCCGCTGCTGGTCGAAGTGGCCCGCCCCAATGCCACCGCGACCACGGTGGAACAGCGTCTCTATCAGGTGGACGAGGACGACAAGCGCGCCGCTCTGGTGCAACTGCTGCGCGACAACGCGCTGCCGCAGGTGATCGTGTTCGTCAACAGTCGGCTCGGCGCGGGCCGCCTGACGCGGGCGCTGGAGCGCGACGGCATCAAGGCCGCCGCGATGCACGGCGATAAATCTCAGGCCGAGAGGCTGACCACTCTCGACGCCTTCAAGCGCGGGGAAATCCAGGCGCTGGTGGCCACCGACGTGGCCGCACGCGGTCTCGACATCGCCGAGCTGCCCGGCGTGGTGAATTACGACGTGCCCTTCAACGCCGAAGACTATGTGCACCGCATCGGCCGTACCGGCCGCGCAGGCGCCTCGGGCCTGGCCATCACCTTGGCGACATCGCGTGACGCACGGGCCGTGGCCGACATCGAAAAACTGATCAAGCGTCAGTTCGAGAAGCTGACCGTGTCGATCGAGCGCGTGTCGCGCCCGCGCCGCGAGGCCGACGAATCACGTGAACACCGCATGCCCCGCGCGGCTCGTGGCCTGACGGTCGAGGGACAGTCGAGCGCGATGGCTGCACCCCGTGCCGGGCGCTCTTCCCGACACGATCCCTGGTTCGACAAGCCCTACGAGGCCGACCCGAATGCCCAGCCAGCCTGGGACGCCGCGACGCCCACGCCGACCAGCGGCAGCGGCCGCTCGGTCTCTCCGAGCATTCGTCCGCGGCGCAAGGTCGCCGCACTGCTGGGCGGGCAGGGCCCGAAGTAGGCCCGTTACCAGCAAGCCCCTCAGGCGTCGGAAGGTTTATCGCCTGGACGCGGCACCAGCCTGAACTCGGCAGAAGTCGGCCCGGGCGTCTCAGGCCGGGGGGCGTCGGCTCCGGCAGCGGAGGGCTCCAGTGGCAGCTCGAAATCCAGATCGAAATGCGCCGGGGTATCGAGCGTCGAGAGCTCGACGTGCTCCACCTGCGTCGCCGTGGAAATGTTGTCCGGGAACAGATCGCGCGCGACGGCGAACAACATCAGCAGGTCACGATAGGCCGCCAGCTCGAACCCCATGCGGTGCTGATGCGGATCATCGAGCAGCATGCGCTCGAGCACGGTCACGATCTGCGGCTCTCCCCAGGTCATGGTGATGAGCTTCATGGCGCGGTCGTAGTCCATCAGATCGCGGCTCTGCGATTGCTTCAGCACTTCGGGCGACGTGCCCCAGGGCGGTACGGCGACGTTGAATCGCCGCTCGAAGCGGCCGTACAGCGCCTCGAACGCCTGCTTGCGTCCATGTTTGCGATACAGCTCGAACAGCAGAAGGTAAGGCAAGGCGAAGCTGTCGCTCGTGCTGTCGTCGAGCGATTTTTCGAGCAGGGCCATGGCGCGATCATCGTCGCCCATGTCGATGAAGTACTCGGCCAGATGCCCCGCATCCATCAGCTCGTCCACATGCACCTGCTTGTCCTGGCTGAGCGGCTGCATGAAGCGTGAATCCCAGTTGATGCCCGAATCGGCCCATTGCCCTGGTCGGGCCACATCGGGCTGCGGCGCATCGATTTCGGGCTGCACGGGGCGGCCGTCCACCATGGGAGGCAGGCCGAAAGGCAGCACCGGCGGCTGGATGGTGCTGGCCTGTACCGACATGGACGTCATCGGCGACGCCAGCTCGTGCCTCGTCGCTGGCGCTTCGGGCTCTACGTTGGCAACCCGCGCCCCGGCACCGATCGAGGCCGGCACGAAGGGGCTCTCCGTCGGCCCCGGGTCGGCGCCACGGCGCCAGAGCCAGAAGCTCAACAACCCCATGGCCACCAAGGCGGCGATCAGGGCGTAGACCACACCCGCGGAATAACTCTGCCCTCGCAGGTTCGTCAGCTCGGACCGCGATCGCTGCGCTTGCGCCGAGGCCTGCTCGAACTGCCGCTGCAGCACCGTAGCGCGCTCCTGCAGCGCATTGAGCTGCTGCAGGGTCGGCTGTGCCTCTCCCGGCGCTGCGGTCGCGTCGAGTATGAGCTGGCGCAGTTGATTGAGCTGGCTGCGCTGTTCCGGGCTGAGGTTGGGCAGGGCCGCGGGCAGAGCCGTGGCCAGACGCAATTCAGGCACGGCGGCCAAGTCGGCCGCGCCGAGATCATCGAGTTCGAGCCGATTGGCAGCATGTACCGGTGCGACAGGCTTGATGACCTTGATCGGCGGAGGACGGCGCTGCTCCGTCTTGGCCACGGTCGGTGCCGGATGTCGGGGAGGCTCGCGGTCGCGCCGAACCGGCCGGGGGACTTGCGGGACGGCCTGCGGCGCAGTGGAAGAAGAACCGGACGTTCCGGAAGACGTTGCATCTGCCGACGCACCCGACGAGCCACGCGAGGACGTTGACGCCAGCCGCGACGATGCCGCAGCACTGCCCGCCACCATCGGCAACTCCGGTGCGGGCGGATCGACGAGCAGGGTATAGACCTGGGTGCGCTGATACTGGCAGGCCAGCTGCAGCCGCACGGTCACGATGGGCTCACGCAGCGGCTGCTGGCTGCGTAGCGACAGCGTCACCCCGTCTGCCGACGGGCTCGACGCGATCGTCAGCGTGCCCAGCCCCTGGCCGAAATCGGCCGATTGAGCCTGCGCCTTCACGCACGACAGCGGCAAGGACTCTTTCGCATCCAGGCGGATGGGAATCGTCATCTGCAAGGTGCGGCCCAGTTCGGCGCGTGTGTGCGGCGTGCCGATCATCAGCGCCTGCGCCGGTGCGATCAGCCCGACGGCCAGCCCCGCTGCGACGGCCCACGCACGCACCCGCAAGTTCACGTCTTGACGAGGTGCAGAAAAACGGGCGAATGGGCGAAAAATCGAAAGCATGGATGCAAAAGAGTATCTGTGTGTCTCCACGGAGCGAATCTTGGGAAGGCAATGTATCACGCGGCCTTGCAGCAGAAAGCCGCCGCGCTGAATGCAGCCAAAGCCGTGTGACAAAATTAACAAATTGCCGATTTAGTGTCGGAATCAACCAACAGTCGCAAGGCTGCGGCAGCCGACTCCCTATCATGCGCTCACCTCTTTCACAGAGCCCCTTGACCGCATGAGTGCCGAACTCCGAGCCGAACGACAGGGTGACAGCCTGGTGCTGAGCCTGCACCACCCTGAAACCCGCCACGCGCTGACCGCCGCGCTTTGCGCCGCCGCTCTAGAGGCGCTGACCACGGCGCAGCGCGACACCGACATCCGCGCCGTGGTGCTGACCGGCACCGCACCCCATTTCTGCAGCGGTCTGCACGACCTCGATGCGCTCGAAGCCCTGCACGACTGCATCCTCGCGTTGCGCGACTGCGAGCCGCTGATCGTCGGCGCGGTCGAAGGCTTGGCGCGCGGCGCCGGGGCAGCGCTGGCGCTGGCCTGTGACCTGCTCGTGCTGGCGGAAGATGCGCAGGTGCAGCTCATCGACCCGCTGCTGCCCAACCGGGATGTCGGCGGAGCCCAATGGCTCGCCGCGCAACTGCTGCCCCGCCCGGTTTGCAACGAGGCGGCGCTGCCCGGTCTGGGTCTCGGCGCCGCGCGTCTGCATCAGCTCGGCGTGGCCAACCGCTTGTGCCCACCCGGCCTGAGCGTGCAAACTGCGCTGCGGCTCATCGACGGCATCGGTCACACGCCCAACGCCCCGCGCAAGAACCTGCCCAACCCGCGCAACGCTGATGGCGACCTGCATCGGCATCTGAGTGCCCAACATCACACCGTCACGCGCGACTGACCCATGCCTCCCAGACCGATGAACGCGGCGCCCTCGCCACGCGTCAGCACGCTCCAGACCCGGCTGCACCGCTTCCTGCACACCGTGGTGCTGCCCCAGGAAAGCGCCATCAACACCGCGCTGCGGCTGGGCAGCTCCAACCCGGAGCCGTCGGCAGGAGCGCAGCTCGCCCTCATTCGCCAGAAGGCGCAACTCGCGGGGCTGTGGAACCTGTTTCTGCCCACCTCGCCCCGCGCCAGTCAGGGTCTGAGCCATTGGGAATTTGCCCCGATGATCGAGGCCATGGGGCACATCGCCTGGGCCACCGAGCTCTTCAATTGCGCCCAGCCCGATGCCGGCAATATGCAACTGCTCGACAGCTATGCCAGCGAAGCGCTGAAAGACGCCTGGCTCGAGCCGCTGCTGCGTGCCGAAACACGCAGCGCCTGGGCGGCGGCCGAGCCCGATGCCGCGCTGCACCAGCCCGACACCCTGCAAACGCACGCCACGCGCGAGGGCGCTCACTGGCTGCTCAACGGCCACAAGACCTGGGTGCAGGGCCTGCTCGACCCGCGCGCGGCCTGCCTGCTGGTGCTGTGCCGCACCGATGCCGAGGCCGCCCTGCATCGGCAGTTCAGCGTGCTGCTCGTGCCCATCGGAACCGATGGCGTACACATCGGACGGCAGTTGCACGGCTGGGGCACGGCGCAGTCGGTGCTGGCCGAGGTCAGGTTCGACGGCGTGCGCGTGCCCGAATCGCACGTGATCGGCCAGCCGGGCCAGGGGCTGGAGATGCTGCAAGCCCGCCAGCGCATCGTCGGTCTGCATGAAGCCTTGTGGAGTCTGGGCGCGGCCGAGCGCGCGCTAGGCCTGCTGATCGCCCGCTTGCAGACCCGCCGCATCGGCGAGCAGCTCGCCGTTCATCACCCGGTCTGGCAGCAGCGCATCGCCCGCACCCGCACCGGGCTGGACACTACCCGCATGCTGGCACGCCGCAGCGCCTGGCAGATGGATCAGAACGACAGCCACCTGCCCTTGCAGGAACTCGCCATGCTGCAAAGCCTGGCGCTGCCGCTGGCGCTTGACGCGGTGCAGTGGAGCATCGTCGCCCACGAAGCCGACGCGCTCGACGACAGCCTGCCCCTGGCCGGTCTGGCCGCTCAACTGCGGCTGATGCAGCAACTCACCCCACCGATCGAAACCCTGCACGCCCAGATCGCCCAGGGCGAACTGTTGCGCTGAGACGGCGCTCACAGCGGCCTTCGCGGGCCGCTGCAGCTTCGCGGCAGCCGTCGCACAATGCAGTCACAGCCTGTCAACGATCTACGCACGCACCCAAGTCTGCGAACCCGCATGAGAACAGGACCCGATCCACTGTTCATACCGCCGCATCGTCGGCACACTCACCATGATCGACCTCTACTCCTGGGCCACTCCCAACGGCCACAAGATCCACATCCTGCTCGAAGAACTGGGCCTGCCCTACCGGGTGCACGGCGTGAACATCGGCCGCGGCGAGCAGTTCGCACCCGACTTTCTCGCCATCAGCCCGAACAACAAAATCCCCGCGATCGTCGACACTGAAGGGCCGGACGGCCAGCCCATCAGCGTGTTCGAGTCGGGTGCCATCCTGCTTTACCTCGCCGAAAAGACCGGCCGATTTCTCGGCACCGGGCCGCGAGCGCGCATCTCCACGCTGGAATGGCTGATGTGGCAGATGGGCAGCATCGGCCCCATGCTCGGGCAGGCGCACCATTTCCGCCAGTACGCGCCGCAGAAGATCGACTACGCCATCGACCGCTACACCAACGAGGCCCACCGGCTCTACGGCGTGCTCGACAGGCGGCTGGCGTCTCACCTGTATCTGGCGGGCCCCGACTACACCATCGCCGACATCGCCACCTTTCCCTGGTGTCGCAGCGCGGCCAACCAGGGCATAGACTGGTCAGAGTTCCCCCACGCCAAACGCTGGTTCGACGCCATCGCCGCAAGGCCTGCGGTGCAGCGCGGCGTCAAGGTGCTGGCCGACGTGCGACCGCCCGAGATGGACGCCACCGCACGCGAGCACCTGTTCGGCAGCACCCAGTACCAACGACGCTGAATCACCCCTACCGAGGAGACCGCGATGAAGTTCGTCCGCTACGGCCGCAACGGCCAGGAACAACCCGGCCTGATCGATGCCCAGGGCCGACTGCGCAGCCTGAGTGGCCAGGTCAACGACATCGACGCCAGCGTGTTCGGCCCGTCCGGCCAAAAAGCCCTGCGCCGCCTCGACCCCGAGCAACTGCCGCTGGTCACCGGCAGGCCACGTCTGGGCGTGCCCTTCGTCGGCATCAGCAAGTTCATCGCCATCGGCCTGAACTACCGCGACCACGCCAACGAGGCGCAGATGGCGATACCGACATCGCCCATCGTGTTCAACAAGTGGACGACCTGCATCAGCGGCCCCAACGATGCGGTGCTGCGCCCGCCCGGCGCGCACAAGCTCGACTGGGAGGTCGAACTGGGCGTGGTCATCGGGCGCGAGACGCGCTTCGTGCGCGAGGCCGACGCGCTCAGGCACGTGGCCGGCTACTGCCTGGTCAACGACGTCTCCGAGCGCGCCTACCAGTTCGAACAAGGCAGCCAGTGGAACCTGGGCAAAGGCTGCGACACCTTCGGCCCGGTCGGCCCCTGGCTGGTCAGCGCCGATGAGATTGCCGACCCGCAGGACATCGACCTCTGGCTGGAGGTCAACGGCGAGCGCATGCAGACCGGCAACACGCGCGACATGATTTTCGGCGTGGCCTACCTCGTCGCCTATCTCAGCCGCTTCATGACCCTGCTGCCCGGCGACCTCATCGCCACCGGCACCCCGCCCGGCGTGGGCATGGGCCGCAAGCCCCCGCGTTACCTGCAGCCCGGCGACGTGGTCACCCTGGGCAGCCCGCAGCTCGGCACTCAGCGTCAGGAAATTCGCAGCGCCCCGCAGCGGGTGGGCTAAGGCCAGTCACGGTCTGATCGGCGTGTTTCACGTCGTGCGGCTATGCTTGGCCTTCGCCAACGGGTCACACGGAGTCCATCGCCATGCCGACACTCGATCTGGCTTTGCCGCCGCACGCGCATGACCAACAGTCTTTGAATACCGTCAGGGCCGGGCGTTTGCTCGACAGCCTGCTACAAACCCGTGCGACCAGCGTGTCGCTGGTGGAGGGGCTGAGCGACGCCGACTGCACCGTGCAGTCCATGCCCGACGCCAGCCCGGCCAAATGGCATCTGGCGCACACCACCTGGTTTTTCGAGGAGTTCATCCTCTCGCCGCATCTGCCGGGCTACCGGGTGTTCGATCCGGCCTTTCGCTACCTCTTCAATTCGTATTACGACACCATCGGGCCGCGCCACCCGAGACCGCAGCGTGGCCTGCTCACCCGGCCGACGCTCGAACAGATCTCCGCCTTCCGCGACCATGTCGATGCGGCGCTACTCAAGCTACCCTTGGACGCCGCGCCCGCGTCGCTGCTCGAACTGGGGCTGCATCACGAGCAGCAGCATCAGGAATTGCTGCTCACCGACCTGTTGCACCTGTTCGCGCAGAACCCGCTGCATCCCGCATATCGGCCCCTGCCCGGCCCGCTGCCCGCCGAGCGCACGCCAGTTGCACTGCGGTGGATACGCTTTCCCGGCGGGCTGACCGAAATCGGTCATGACGGCGAAGGCTTCGCGTTCGACAACGAAGGCCCCCGTCACCGCGTCTGGCTGGGCGATTTCGCCCTGGCGCATCGCCCCGTGTGCAACGCCGACTGGCTCGACTTCATGGCCGACGACGGCTACGCCACGCCCACCCTCTGGCTGGCCGATGGCTGGCGCTGGGTACAGGAACATGGGGTGCGCGCACCAGCCTACTGGCAGGCGCACGACGACGGCTTCTACACCGAGACCATGACCCTGCACGGCCTGCAGCCGCTGCTGCCGCAGGCGCCGGTCTGTCATGTCAGTTTCTATGAAGCCGACGCCTATGCCCGGTGGGCCGGTGCCCGCCTGCCGACCGAATTCGAATGGGAGGCGGCAGCGGGCCGACAGGCGCCGACCGCGCCAGCGCAGCTCGCCGATCATCCGTGGCGCCTTCCCCTTGCAATGGGCGCGGCGCCCGAAGGCGACCTCCACGATCTCTGGGGCGGGGTGTGGGAATGGACCGCCAGCGCCTATCTGCCCTACCCCGGCTTTCGCCCTGCCCCCGGTGCCGTGGGCGAATACAACGGCAAGTTCATGAGTGGCCAGATGGTGCTGCGCGGCGGTTCCTGCGCCACACCGCCTGGCCATCTGCGCCCCACCTATCGCAATTTTTTCTATCCCCATCAGCGCTGGCAGTTCACCGGGCTGCGACTGGCACGGTAAGTCACCTCAGCCCACCAAAGAGGATTGCGCATGACGCCCCGGCCCGCCACCACCCTGCACCCGCCCGACTCCGATGGGGTCCAACCCGAAGGCTTCTCCGAGGTCTTCGCCGAGCAGGTGCTCGAAGGGCTGTCCAGCCGTCCCAAACGCATTCCCTCGACCTGGTTCTACGACCATCGCGGCTCGGAGCTGTTCGAGCAAATCACCGAACTGAACGAGTACTACCTCACCCGCACCGAAACCGCACTGCTTCGCGGCCTGCGGGCCGATCTGGCCCGGCTGCCCGCCGGTGCGGCGGTGATCGAGTTCGGCAGCGGCTCCAGCCGCAAAACGCCTTTGCTGCTCGATGCGCTAAAGGCTCCAGCCAGCTACACCGCCATCGACATCAGCGGCGACTTCCTGCGCCAGTCGGTGCAGGGGCTGCAACTGCGCTACCCGCACCTGTTGGTGCAGACGCTGGAGGCCGACTTCAGCGCGCCGCTGACCTGGCCACCGGCGCTGCAATCCGCGGTGGGGCAACAGCCGCGCATCGGCTTTTTTCCGGGCTCGACCATCGGCAACTTCACCCCGGAGCAGGCGGTGCGTTTTCTGCACGGCGCAGCGCAGTTTCTGGGAAGCGGCGCCCACCTGCTGGTCGGCGTGGACGGCACGCAGGACAAGGCCCGGCTGCTGCCCGCCTATGACGATGCGCGCGGCGTGACCGCGGCGTTCAACCGCAATCTGCTCATCCGCATCAACCGTGAGCTTGGCGCCGATTTCAACCCGCAGGCCTTCCGCCATGTGGCCCGCTTCGACAGCGCGCGCAGCCGTGTCGAAATGCACCTGCTCAGCCCCACGCCACAGACGGTACGCCTGCTCGGCCAACGCTTCACCTTTGCCGAGGGTGAAACCCTGCATACCGAGAATTCGTACAAATATCCGATCGCGGTGTTTCAGCGCATGGCGCGCGCTTCGGGCTGGACACCGCACCAGCACTGGCTCGCCGCCGAGGCGGCGATGGCACTGCACCTGCTGCAATGCTGAAAAAGGGCAAACAGGTCAGTCTTCGGCACTGTCCATGGGTGCCTCGCGCACCGGGTGCTTGAGCAGCTTGCGCTGCAGGGTGCGGCGGTGCATCTGCAGCGCCCGGGCCGTGGCGGAGATGTTGCCGTCATGTTCGGCCAGCACCTTCTGGATGTGCTCCCACTCCAGCCGATCGACCGGCAGCGGCTGCGCGGCCACGGCCCGGTCGGCATCGGGCGCGTCTTCCTCCAACGCGGCGAGGATGTCGCTGACGGTCGCCGGCTTGGGCAGGTAGTTGGTCGCGCCCAGCTTGATGGCATCGACCGCGGTGGCGATGCTCGCATAGCCGGTGAGCAGCAGGATGCGCATGTCGGGATAGGCCGCGCGCAGCGGCGCGATCAGGGTCAGGCCGCTGTCGCCGGGCAGGCGCAGATCGAGCACCGCGGCGTCGAACGCGGCCGTGCCGATGAGGGCGCGGGCCACGGGGGCCGAGTCGGCATGCCAGACCGTGATGCCGCGGCGTTCCATCGAGTTGCGTGTGGCCGCGGCCAGCGCGGCGTCGTCTTCGACCAACAACAGATTCATGGGAATGTCGTTCAGGAAGTGGAGGACAGACGCGGCCATTGCAGGGTGGCGCTAAGCCCGCCGCCCTCGCGCCGCGCCACGGTGAGCGTGCCGCCGAGGCGCTCGATACCGGCGCGGGCCAGCGCCAGACCGAGGCCGCGAGTCTCGCCCTTGGTACTGACAAAGTCAAAGCCTGCGCGCGCCAGGCGATCATCGGGCAGGCCGGGGCCGCGGTCGAGCACGCGCACGCGCAGATCGGCGTCGTCCCACTCGGCCTCGACGGCCACGGCGTCGGGGCTGGCGTCGGCGGCGTTGTTGAGCAGACTCACCAACGCGGCGTTCAGCCCGGCGTCCACGCGCAGCGTCGGCGGCGCTCCCGCCGTGCGCAGCGAAAGATCGGACTGCGATTGCGGCCGCATGAGGTGCCAGTGCTCCAGCGTCTGCTCCAGCCAGTGCGCCAGCGTCTCGGTCTGGCCGCTGCGGCTGCGGGCGGCACCGGCGGCGGCGGTGATGTGGCCGAGCACGGTGCGGATCTGCGCCACCTGCGCCTGCATGCGCTGCAGCGCGGGGCCGAGTTCTTCATCGCCGGCGTAGTCGGCCTGCAGATCGTCGACCGTCACCGCCAGGGTGGACACCGGCGTGGCCAGCTCGTGCGCCGCGGCTGCGGCCTGCATGCCCAGCGCGAACAGATGCTGATCGCGCAGCGCCACCTCGCGGCTGCGGGCCAGCTCGACCTCGCGCTCGCGCAACGCCCCCGACAGCCGCGCCACCACCGCAGCCACCAGCAGCGCGGTAATGAGGAAGTTGCCCCACATGCCCGAGAGATGCTCGCTGAGCACCCCGGTCATGGTGCCGCAGGCCTCGGTCTGCGGCGCGGGGAAGAACGACAGCAGCGAATACAGCAGAATCACCGTGCCCGTCATGATCCAGACATAGAGCCCGGGCAGCGCCACGGCGCTGAGGATGAGCGGCACCAGCAGCAGCGAGATGATGGGATTGACCTCGCCCCCGCTCCAATACACCAGAAGAGAGAGGATGAGCGCATCGGCCAGCAGATGCGCAAAACCGCCGAAAGCCCGCAGCCCCCGGGCGCTGCGGCTTTGCAGCCAGAGCAGCAGACCCAGCCCCGCCTGAAGCGCGATCAAGCCGAGCACCTTGTAGAGCGGCCAGGTGATGTCGAGAAAGTGATGCGCCCAGGGCAGCACCGCCACCTCGGCCAGCAGCATGACCACGCGTGCGGCGAGCAGCCGGGTGAGGGTGACGGAGGGCAGCGGCGGCGCGGCCCCTGGGCGTAGCAGCGTCAGAGGCGGCAGGCGGAACGACATCGGCATGATCACATTCTAGGAAGCGTCCCCACGCCGTCGCCTGGAGGTTGGCCCCACATTCGGCAATGTGTCGCAGGTGGGCAGCGCGCCAAGTCAAGGACCTTACGGCAGCAGCACCGTAGAACCCACGGTCTTGCGGGCTTCGAGGTCGCGGTGCGCCTGGTCGGCATCGGCCAGCGGGTAGCGCTGGTTGATGTGAATCTGCACCTTGCCACTGCGGATCAGGGCGAACAGCGCATCGGCCATCTGCTGTTTCACCGCCGGGTCGGCCATGTGCGTGCCCAGCGTGGGGCGGGTGACGTAGAGCGAACCCGCGGCAGCCAGGTCGGTGAGCTTGATCGGCGGCACCGCCCCCGAGGCGTTGCCGAAACTCACCATCAGGCCGAAGGGCTGCAGGCAGGCGAGCGAGCGCTCCCAGGTCTCGCGCCCGACCGAGTCGTACACCACGGGCACGCCGCGCCCTGCGGTGAGGTCCTTGACCCGGGCGACGAAGTCGTCGTGAACATAGTCGATGGCGTGGGCATAGCCATTCTCCAGAGCCAGCGCGCATTTCTGCGCCGACCCCGCCGTGCCGATGAGGGTGACGCCCATCGCCCGCGCCATCTGTCCGGCGATCAGACCGACCCCGCCGGCCGCGGCATGGAACAGCGCCACATCCCCGGCCTGCAGCGCCCGGGTGCGATGCAGCAGGTAATACGCAGTCAGGCCCTTGAGCATGCTGGCCGCGGCCACCTCGAAGGCGATGTCGTCCGGCAGCTTGATGAGCGGCGCCACCGGCACGATGCGACGCTGCGCATAGGCGCCCGGGGTGCCGGTGCAGTAGCCCACCCGGTCGCCCACGGCGACTTCGCTCACCCCCGGCCCCACCGCCTCGACCACGCCGACGGCCTCGCCGCCCAAGCTGCCGGGAAGCGGCTGCGGGTACAGCCCGGTGCGGTGATACACGTCGATGAAATTCAGGCCGATCGCCTCCTGTCGCAACAGCACCTGGCCGGGGCCGGGCGCGGGCAGCTCCACCTCGCGCCATTGCAGCACTTCAGGGCCGCCGAATTGTTCAAAGCGGATCGCGTGTGTCGTCGTCATGTCTCGTCCTTCATGGGAAGTCCCCGCCACAGGGCCGCGAGGCAAAACAGCGCCAGCAAGGCCGCCAGGTTGAACAGCGTGCTCGAGCCCACGGTCTGCCAAAGCCAGCCGGCGCCGATGGCGGCGATCAGTTGCATCAGCCCTATGGTCAGGTGATAGAAGCCGAACGCCGTGCCACGCAGGGCGGGCGGCGCGGTTTCGGCCACGGCTGCGGAGAGTAGTCCCTGCGTCAGCCCCATGTGCAGCCCCCACAGCGCAACCCCCAGCCAGAACCCGGGCATTCCCCAAGGCAGCACCCCGCCGAGCAGCACCATGGCAAGCGCCAGCACGATCAGGCCCGCAGCGAACAGGCGCTTGCGCCCCCAGCGCGCGGCCAGCAGCCCGACCGGGTAGGCCGACATCGCATAGGTGAGCGACAGCACCAGCGTGACCAGGGCAATCCACACCACCGAGACGCCGATCTGGTCGCCGCGCAGCACCAGAAAAGCCTCGGTCAGCCGCGCCAGGGTGAACAGCGCCGCCAGGGCGACGACCCGCCAGAATGCCGGGGGCAGATCGCGCGCCGCGCGCCAGTTCCATGCCTTTCGGTCGGCCTGGGCCAAGGCCGTCTCTGCCCTCGCCCGCCGGGGCTCGCGCACGCCAAAGGCCAGAATCGCCACGGCGATCACCGCCGGAATCACTGCGAACCACAGCACCAGGCGCAGATTGTCGGCATAGACGGCCAGCAGGCCGATGGCCGCCAGCGGCCCGAGCACGGCGCCCACGGTATCGAGACTTTGCCGCAGGCCGTAGGCGGCGTTGCGCAGCGCAGCGGGCGTGGCATCGGCCACCAGCGCGTCGCGTGGGGCGCCTCGAATACCTTTGCCAATGCGGTCGATGAAGCGCGCCGCGATCACTTCGCCCGCACCCGACGCCAGCGGGAACAAGGGCTTGGTCAGCGCCGACAGCCCATAACCGGCCACGGCCAGCCACTTGCGCGAACCGATGCGGTCAGACCACGCGCCCGACACCACCTTGAGCATCGACGCCGTGGCCTCGGCGATGCCTTCGACCATGCCCACGCTGAGCACGCTCAGGCCCAGCACCGTGGTCATGTAGACCGGCAACAGGGCATGGATGAGTTCGGACGACATGTCCATGAACAGACTGACGAAGCCCAGCATCCACACGGTACGGGGCAGACGATTCGCGTCGGGGTAGAGGGTGTTGTGCATCGCTGAGTGGGGGGTGTGCCGAGTTGCTTTTGTGCCGAGATGGCGGTTCGAGCCATCGCGGTGTTAAGCGCAGTCTAAGCGCCGATCGGTAAAGTTAGGGTCATCTGCATTCGCGGTAAGCCTTCCATGCGCCTGCTCCTGGTTGAAGACGACATGATGATCGGCGAGAGCGTGCTCGACGCCCTGCGCGGCGAGGGCTATGCCGTGGACTGGGTGCGCGACGGCGCGCTGGCCGACACCGCGCTGCGCACCGAACGGTACGACCTGGTGCTGCTCGACCTCGGGCTGCCGAAGATGGACGGCATTGCGGTACTCAAGGCCCTGCGCGCGCGGCGCGAGACCACCCCGGTGCTCATCGCCACTGCGCGCGACGCCGTGCCCGCGCGCATCGCCGGGCTCGACGCCGGCGCCGATGACTATGTGCTCAAACCCTACGACCTCGACGAACTCTCCGCCCGCATCCGCGCCCTGCTGCGGCGCGCTGCGGGCCGCGCCGAGCCGGTGTTCGCCTATGGCCGCATCAGCTTGAACCCGGCCACGCACGAAGCCCTGCTCGACGGCGAGCCGGTGGCGCTGTCGCAGCGCGAGTGGGCCGTACTCGAAGCGCTGATCGCGCGGCCCGGCATGATTCTCTCGCGCACCCAGCTCGAGGAGAAGCTCTACAGCTGGAAGGACGAAATCTCCAGCAACGCGGTCGAGGTCTATGTGCACAGCCTGCGCAAAAAGCTCGGGCCCGACCTGATCCGCAACATTCGCGGCATGGGCTACATGATCGCCAAAGAGCCTGCCGCCGCAACGCGCCACGATGGCGGTGGCGATGGCGGCGATGGCGGCGGAGGCGGTGAATGAAATCGCTGCGCGCCCGTCTGCTGCTGTTGCTGTCGGTGGCCGTCACGGTCGCCGCGCTGGTGCAGGCGGTGGCAGTGTTCCGCAACGCCATGAACGAGGCCGACGCGGTGTTCGACTATCACCTGCAGCAGCTCGCGCTGTCGCTGGCCAGCGGTGACATGGGCCTGCCCGGCTTCGGCCCCGATGTCAGCCCTGGCAACAACGTCGATTACGTCGTGCAGGTCTGGGCGCCCGACGGCAAGCGCATCTACGTGTCGCGTCCGCGCAGCGATCTGCCCAGCCAGGCGGTGCTCGGCTACACGAATGTGATGGTGGGCAACGAGCAGTGGCGGGTCTATTCCATGCAGGCTGGGGGCCGCACCATTCAGGTCGGTCAGAGCACCGCCACACGCCAGGCGCTGGCGCTGGGCTTCGCGCTGCGCTCGATCTGGCCCATGGCGGTCATCGCCCCGCTGCTGCTGCTGGCCGTGGCCTGGGTGGTGCGGCGTTCGCTCAAACCGCTGTCCGACCTGTCGCTCGAACTGGAGAACCGCGCCGCCACCAGCTTCGACCCGCTCGATCCTCACCCCGTGGTCAGCGAGATGCGGCCCGTGGTGCGGGCGATGAACGGGCTGTTCGCCCGCACCCGGCAGGCCTTCGAGACGCAGCGCATGTTCGTGGCCGACGCCGCGCATGAACTGCGCTCGCCGCTGGCCGCACTCAAGGTGCAGGTGCAGATGCTGGGCCGCGCCCACGACGACGCCCAGCGCGGTGTGGCGCTGGCGCGGCTGGAAAGCGGCATCGACCGCGCCAGCCATCTGGTCGAGCAATTGCTGCTGCTCGCGCGCAACGAGTCCGGCGCCGAAGAGGCACTCGCACCCGTCAGTCTGCTCGATACGGCGCGCGTGGCGCTCTCCGACACCGCCGAGCTGGCGCAGACCCGAGGCGTCGACGCCGGGCTGGAAGACGCCGAGGACTGCACCGTGCTGGCCCCGGCCAGCGGCCTGCGCATCCTGGTGCGCAACCTGGTGGACAACGCCCTGCGCTACACCCCTGCCGGTGGCCGGGTCGATGTGCGAGTGCGCTGCGAAATGCAGCCTGCGGAGCGGAACGGCAGCGGCCCGCCGCATCGCATGGCCGTGCTCGAAGTGAACGACTCCGGCCCGGGCATTCCCGCCGAGGACCGCGAGCGCGTGTTCGACCGTTTCTACCGCCGCGACGGCAGCCCGGCCGGCGGCAGCGGCCTGGGGCTGGCCATCGTGCGCAGCGTGGCCGACCGCTGCGGCGCGCGCGTGGAACTGGGCACTGCCGATCTGGGCGGGCTGCAGGTACGGGTGGTGTTTCCTCCCACAGCCGAGCAAGACCGCTTCAGGCCGGGTTAAGTCCCGGCGTCCATGCTCTTTATGAACAGGGCATCACGCCCGACTTGCCGCAGTGCAGCAACTCCGCTTCAATCGGGTTGCTTCCCTCATCCCAATCAGGAGATTCGTATGACCATGCAACTCAGCCTCAAGGACAAGACCGCCATCGTCACCGGCGCCGCCAGCGGCATCGGCAAGGAAATCGCCGAGACCTATGCCAAGGCTGGCGCCAAAGTCGCCATCGCCGACCTGAACCTCGACGCCGCCAACGCGGTAGCCGAGGCCATCAACAAGGCGGGTGGACGGGCCATGGGCGTGGCCATGAACGTGACCGACGAAGCCCAGGTGAACGCTGGCTGCGAGGCCGTGGCCAAGGCCTTCGGGCCGGTGGACATCCTGGTGTCGAACGCCGGCATCCAGATCGTCAATCCCATCGAGAATTTCGCCTTCGCCGACTGGAAGAAGCTGCTCGCCATCCATCTCGACGGCGCCTTTCTCACCACCAAGGCCGTGCTGCCCGGCATGTACGCCAAGAACGGCGGCGTGGTCATCTACATGGGCTCGGTGCACTCGCACGAAGCCAGCAAGCTCAAGAGCGCCTATGTCACCGCCAAGCATGGCCTGCTCGGTCTGGCGCGGGTGCTCGCCAAGGAGGGCGGCCCCAAGGGCGTGCGCTCGCACGTCATCTGCCCCGGCTTCGTGCGCACCCCGCTGGTGGAAAAGCAGATTCCCGAGCAGGCCAAGGAACTGGGCATTTCCGAGAACGACGTGATCAAGAACGTCATGCTGAAGGACACCGTGGACGGCGAGTTCACCACCACGGCCGACATCGCCAATCTCGCGCTCTTCCTCGCCGCCTTCCCCACCGCGGCGCTCACCGGCCAGTCCATCATCGCCAGCCACGGCTGGTGCATGAACTGAGAGATCATGGCAACCGCAGCAGCGCGCAGCGCCCCCGCGCAACGCGGGCGCAAACCCGCGGGCAACGTCCCCTCGTGCCGATCCGACGCGGTGCTGGAACAAGTACGGCAGTACGACCGAATCGCCCTGGTGCTGCAGGGCGGCGGCGCGCTCGGTGCCTATCAATGCGGCGTGGTGCAGGCGCTGGAAGACTGCGGCGTGCATCCGCACTGGGTGGCCGGCATTTCCATCGGCTCCATCAACGCGGCGCTGATCGCGGGCAATGCTCCGGGCGAGCGCACCGCAGCGCTGCGAACCTTCTGGGAGACCGTGACGCAGCAGCCGCTGCTGCCCGCCCTGCCCTGGGATCATGTCGCCATGCTGGGCTGGATTCCCGAACCGCTGCAACCCCAGATTGCGGCGATCCAGGGCCTGCGCGCCATGTTCGAAGGCCAGCGCGGCTTCTTTCTGCCTCGCTGGCCTGGAACTGGGGGCCAGCCCAGCTATTACGACACTGCCCCACTGCGCGAAACCCTCAAGCGGCTGGTCGATTTCGACCGCCTCAACAGCGGCGAAACCCGCATCAGCGTCGGCGCGGTGAACGTGCGCACGGGCAATCAGGTCGTGTTCGACAGTGCCGACATGCGCCTGGGCCCCGAGCACATCATGGCCTCGGGCGCGCTGCCCCCGGGCTTTCCGGCGGTGGAGATCGACGGCGAGTTCTACTGGGATGGCGGTCTGGTGTCGAACACCCCGTTGTCGCAAGTGCTCGGCGGTCACCCCAGCCATCACACCCTGGTGTTCCAGGTCGATCTCTGGAGCGCTTCGGGAGAACTGCCCAGAACCTTGCTCGACGTCTCGGAGCGGCAAAAAGACATTCAATACTCCAGCCGAACCCGCACCATCACCACCACGCTGCAGCGCGCGCAACAGCAGCGCCATGTCCTGCGCGACTTGCTGGCGCGAATTCCAGCCAAGGTGCGCCAGACCGACGCGCTGTGCCAGCAAGTCGAGAAGATGGCGCAGGACAAGCGCTACAACGTCATCCACCTTATCTACCGCGACAAACCCTTCGACGGTCAGGGCAAGGACTACGACTTTGGCCGCGCCGAAATGCGCGCCCACTGGCAAAGCGGTCTGGACGACATGCACCGCACCCTCGACCACCCGGACTGGTTCGCCCTGCCCAGCGCCAAGGAGGGCTTCATCACCCACGACGTGCATACGCAGGCGTGAAACCGCAGTCGGGGTAGAACCGCGCCGACGGTTTTCGCAGACCGTCGGCGCTCAGGGTGTGACCATGGTCACACCGCGCAGATCGCAGGCCATGACGGCCTGACGCAGCGCGGCGATGGCCTCGTGCCGGGTGAAGCTCTTGCGCCACACCAGCACCACGCGGCGCGTGGGCGGTGGGTCGGCGAACGGCACGTAGCAGACGTGATCAAGGCTGGGGTCGGCGGCATGCGGCACGTCCTGTCGCGGCACCGACAGCTTGGGCACCACCGTGATGCCCATGCCCGAGGCCACCATCTGCTTGATGGTCTCCAGCGACGAACCCTCGAAGCTCTTGCGTATGCCTTCCGAACTGGGCGAGAAGCGGGCGAACTCGGGACAGACTTCGAGCACATGGTCGCGAAAGCAGTGGCCCGTGCCGAGCAGCAGCATGGTCTCGTCCTTGATCTCCTCGGCGCTGAGTTCGCTGCAACGGGCCATGGCGTGCTCGCGCGGCACCGCCACGACGAAGGGCTCGTCGTAGAGCGGCGACACCGCCAGCCCCTGATCGGGAAAGGGCTCGGCCAGAATCGCCGCGTCGAGCTCGCCGGTGCGCAGCATTTCGAGCAGCCGGGTGGTGAAGTTCTCCTGCAGCAGCAGCGGCATCTGCGGCGTGCGCTCGATGACGTTGCGCACCAGTTCGGGCAGCAGGTAAGGCGCCACCGTGTAGATCACGCCGAGCCGCAGCGGCCCGGCCAGCGGGTCCTTGCCGCGTTTGGCGATTTCCTTGATCGCGGCAGCCTGTTCGATGACGCGCTGCGCCTGCTCGATGATGGCTTCACCGATGGGGGTGACGCTGACCTCGTTGCCGCCGCGCTCGAACAGGCGCACGTCCAGTTCGTCTTCGAGCTTCTTGATGGCTACCGACAAGGTGGGCTGGCTGACGAAGCAGGCCTCGGCGGCCCGGCCGAAATGTCGCTCGCGGGCGACGGCGACGATATAGCGTAATTCTGTCAGAGTCATAGAAAGAATTAAAACAGAAACGCCGACAGATTGTGTTAATCAATGCATCCAGACTGTGGCTGCTGGGCGTCTCGGTCAAGCACTCAACCAGTCGAAACCCTCGCCGAGCCAGAGCGCCACATGCTGTCGGGCGGCATCGGGCGCGTTCTGCAGCAGGCGCTGCGCGGTGTCTCGGGCGGCTTCGAGCAGGTCGGCGTCTTGCGCCAGATCGGCGTAGCGCAGCCCCGGCACGCCCGACTGCCGCAGACCCAGCAGCTCGCCCGGCCCGCGCAGCTCCAGGTCCTTCTGCGCCAGAGCGAAGCCATCACTCAGTTCGCGCATCGCCGCCAGCCGCTCGCGCGCCGTGGGCGACAGCGGCGGCGTGAACAGCAGCACGCAATCGGACTGCGCCGCCCCTCGCCCCACCCGCCCGCGCAGCTGATGCAGTTGCGACAGGCCGAAGCGCTCGGCATGCTCGATCACCATGAGGCTGGCATTGGGCACGTCCACCCCGACTTCGATCACCGTGGTGGCCACCAGCAGGCCGATGTCTCCGGCGCTGAACGCCTGCATGGCGGCGCGCTTCTCGGCGGCCTTCATGCGGCCATGCAGCAGACCGACGCGCAAGGGCGGTTGTTGCGCCGCACGCGGCAAGGCGGCCAGCGCGGCGCTGAGTTCGGCATGCGTGGCCACCGCGTTTTGCAGATCGAGGGTTTCGCTCTCTTCCACCAACGGACACACCCAATAGGCCTGCCGCCCCTGCGCGATCAGCGCGCCGATGCGAGCGATGAGGTCGTCGCGCCGCTCGGCGCTGAGCACGGTGGTGCGCACCGGCGTGCGACCGGGCGGCAGGGTGTCAATGGTGGACACGTCCAGATCGCCGAACAGCGCCATCGCCAGGGTGCGCGGAATGGGCGTGGCGCTCATCATCAGCAGATGCGGCTGCAGCCCGGTGTCCTGCGTGCCGGCGCGCAGACTGTCGCGCAGGGCCAGACGCTGCGCCACGCCGAAGCGATGCTGTTCGTCGACGATGGCCAGGCCGAGCCGCGCAAAGCGCACCTGCGCCTGAATGACGGCATGAGTGCCGAGCACGAGCTGCGCCTGTCCGCTGGCCACCCGCTGCAACGCCGCCTCGCGCTCCTTTTTGCTCTGGCTGCCCGACAGCCAGGCCACGCCCACGCCCAGCGGCTCCAGCCAGTCGGCCAGCTTGCGCGCGTGCTGCGCAGCGAGAATTTCCGTGGGCGCCATGATCGCGCACTGCCAGCCCGCCGCGATGGCCTGCGCAGCGGCAAGCGCCGCCACCACCGTCTTGCCGCTGCCCACATCGCCCTGCAACAGCCGGTGCATCGGTGCCGTCTGCGTCAGGTCGGCGGCAATCTCGGCCACGCAGCGCTCCTGCGCCGGCGTGAGGACGAACGGCAGCGCGGCACGAAGACGCTGCGGCAGCGCTTCATCGCCACCAGACCCTGACAACGCGGGCGCCTTCCAGCGCAGCCGCTGCACCCGGGCCTGCTGCTGCGCGAGCTGCTGCGCCAGAAGCTCGTCGAACTTGAGCCGACGCTGCGCCGGATGTTCCCCGGCCTCCAGGCTCGCCCATGCGGACGGCGGCGGCGCGTGCAGCGTCCGCAGGCTTGCCACCAGATCGGGCAGATGGTGGCGCGCACGCTCCTCCTGGGGCACGTTGTCGCGCGCATCCAGACGCGCGAGCGCCCCTGTCACCGCCTTGCGCAAATAGCTCTGCGGCAAGCCTGCGGTGGTGGGATAGACCGGCGTGAGCGTGGTCGGCAGAGGATCGTGCGCATCCACCGTCTTCCAGCTCGGATGCACCATCTCCCAGCCGAACAGGCCCTGTCTGACCTGACCATGAACCCGCAGCCGAACGCCCGGCTGCAGACTCTTGATCTGATTGGGGTAGAAGTGAAACAGCCGCAGGGTCAGGGTTTGCTGCGGCGAGTCGGCGTCGCGCAGGCGCACCAGGAGCTGACGACGGGGCGAGCGCCCCTGCACCTGCGCCTCGGTCACGACAGCATCGACCGTGACGTCCGCGCCGTCGCGCAGTGCGTGCAACGGTGTGAGCCGGGTTTCGTCCTCATACCGCAGCGGCAGATGCAGTGCGATGTCCCAATCGCTGCGCAGGCCGAGCCGGTGCAAGGGCGAGCTCTTGCCGCTGCCACCTGGGGACGACTGCGAGGAAGGCTTGCGCGCGGCGCTCATGCACGCATTCTAGAAATGCCGTCTGGCCAGCTGATTGCCGCACACCGAGAGCATGCCGCGCGCGCGGACTGGCCTTGCAAAAAATCCCCACAAGATGGCAGGTCATCGAGATTCTGGATATAGTTGTTACATATTTTCATACGTTGCCCATGCCCGCCGTCGCCTCCACTCTGCGCACAGCCTGGTTCTCCATGCTGATGCTGCTGCTTGGCCTGATGCCGTTCATTCACGGTCATCTGGGCCAGCCGGTGCAAAGCGGATGGCACATCCACGCGCTCTCGGCCGTGGAGGAAGTGCAGTCCAGCGCGCAGTTCGACGGTCTGGCGTGTCTGTCCAGCCAACACGACAGCGCCGCCAAGCCGCACGGTTTCGCCCTGCACGCGCCCGAGCCCAGCGATGTCGAACCGGGCACGGTCATCGCCTCGACACGCCTGTCGCAACTCCGCGCGGCGGCCATCGCCGCCGAAACGCCTGCGCTGCCCGCCACGCTGGCCGCAACAACAGCGCTGCCCGCTGCGCAACCCGCCCGCCTGGCTTGGCTGCCCGCCTCGCGTCAGGCGCTGCCGGGTGCCCGGCACGGCCTGCCGCCCCCAGGGCAGGCGCCTCCCCTCCATCGGGTCTGAAGTTCGCCTGCGGCTTCCCACCGCAGCGCTTTTGCCGCGCAACGCGACACAGCCGGGCCAGGCCCGAGCGTCGTGCCGCGATTCGACAGTCTCTGATGGAGCCCGGCCCAGCCGGGGAAACACATGTCCCCAATCCGATTTTCACGCACGCCGCTGGCGCGCGTTCTGTCCGCCAGTGTGATTAGCCTGGCCTTCGTTTGCGCGCCGATCTCGGCGCAGGCCGCGGAAAGCGGCGTCATCGCCATGTCGCTCGACCAGCAGACCGCGCTGGGCGTGCGCCTGGCCCCGGTGCAGCCGATGGCGGCCGCGCAGATCGAACTGCCGGCCCGCGTGGCCGTGCCGCCGTCGCAGCAGGCCATGGTTTCGGCGCCTGCGGCTGGTCTGGTCACACGTCTGATGGTCAATCCGGGTGATCAGGTCAAGAAAGGCCAGCCGCTGCTTGAGCTGAGCAGCCCACAAATCGCGCAATTGCAGCGCGAGCGCAGCGAGGCCGCCAGCCGCCATGACCTGGCCCAGCGCCAGTTGCAACGCGACACCGTGCTCGTGAACGAGGGCATCGCACCCGCTGCCCGACTGGAAGCGGCGCGGGCGAACAGCCGTGAAGCCCAGGCCATGCTGGCCGAGCGCGATCTGGCACTCAAGCTCGCCGCCGGTGGTACTGCGCTCAACGGTGTGGCGGTGCTGCGCGCCCCGATCGCCGGCACCATAACCGAAGCCACCGCGCTGCCCGGGCAGCGCGTGGACATGGCCGCGCCGCTGTTCCGCATCGCCCAGCAAGGCCAGCTCTGGCTGGAAATCGACGCCAGCCCGCAACAGGCCGCGATGCTGCAGCCGGGTGCGACGGTGACAGTGCCCGCGCAACAGGCGCAGGGCGTGGTACAGGCCAAGGCCACGGCGCTGAACGCCGGGCAGAGCGTGCTGATCCGCGTACGCATCACCCAGCCCGGCAGTCTTCAGGCCGGGGGCGTGGTGCAGGCCCGGCTGAATTTGCCCGCGCAGGCGGGGGTGTGGCGCCTACCGCCCGCAGCCGTCACCCAGATCGGCGGACGTGATGCCGTGCTGGTGATGGTGAAAGAGGGCTTTCGCATCGTTCCCGTCACCGTGGCAGGCCGCCTGAATGATGCCGTGATGGTGCGCGGCGGGCTGAAGGCGGGCGACAAGGTGGCGGCCACCGGCGTGGTGGCGATCAAGGCCGCGGCTGGCGAGGTGGCGCCATGAATTTGATCGCCCTCACCCGCATCGCCCTGCGTCAGCGCCTGCTGACCCTCGGTGTCATGCTGGCCTTGGTGATCGGCGGCATCGTCGCCTGGCGCGCGCTGCCCATTGACGCCTTTCCCGACGTGTCGTCGCCGCAGGTCAAGATCATCATGAAAGCGCCGGGCATGACCCCGGAAGAGGTTGAAACCCGGGTGGTGCTGCCCATCGAGCAGGAAGTGCTGGGCATCGCCAACAAGCGCATCGTGCGCTCGGTGTCGAAGTACGGCATCGCCGACATCACGGTGGACTTCCTCGAAGGCACCGATGTGTACTGGGCGCGGCAGCAGGTCGGCGAGGCGTTGGCCAATGTGCGCGGCGACCTCCCGGCCTCGGCGCAGGGAGGGCTGGCGCCCATCACCACACCGCTGTCGGATCTGTACATGTTCACCATCGAGGGCCCGGCCAGCCTGGAAGAGAAGCGCAGCACGCTGCAATGGCTGATCCGCCCGGTGCTGCGCACCGTGCCCGGCGTGGCCGATGTCAACATGCTCGGCGGCGACGTGCGCGCCTTCGCCGTGCAACCCGATCCGGCGAAGCTGTCGGCCTGGGGCTTGTCGCTCAACCAGTTGCGCACCGCGCTGCAGGTCAACAACAGCAATGACGGCGCGGGCCGCCTCGACGAAGGCGAGGAAACCCGCATCGTGCGGGTGCAGGGCGCTTTCGCCAATGCCGACGACATCCGCAACACCGTCATCGCCAATGTGCGCGGCACGCCGGTGCGCATCGGCGACGTGGCGCAGGTGAGCGTGGACAGCAGCACGCGCTACGGCATCGTCACCGCCGACGGCAAGGGCGAGGCGGTCGAGGGCATCGTGCTCGGCCTGCGCGGTGCCAATGCGCAGCAGGTGATCCACGGCGTGAAGGAACGCCTGACCGAACTGGAGCCACGGCTGCCGCAAGGCATGACCCTGCGCGTGTTCTACGACCGCAGCCAACTGGTCGAGCGCGCCGTGGGCACGGTGACCGAGGCGCTGGCCGAGGCCGTCGTGCTGGTGGTGGTCATGCTGCTTCTGTTCCTCGGCAACTGGCGTGCAGCGCTGGTCGTAGCCATCACCCTGCCGCTGTCGGCGCTGGCCACCTTCATCCTGATGCGCTGGTTCGGTCTCAGCGCCAACCTGATGAGCCTGGGCGGCCTGGCCATCGCCCTGGGCATGCTGGTCGACGCCGCGGTGGTGGTGGTGGAAAACCTGGTCAGCCATATGGCGCACGACCCGGATGCCGAACCGCACACGCCGCATCCGCCGCAGACGGGCGGCGACGATCGCATCACCCGCATCTTGCGCGGCGTGGGCGAGGTGGCCGGGCCGGTGCTGTCGGGCGTGGCCATCATCGCCATCGTGTTTCTGCCGCTGCTCACCCTCGAAGGGCTGGAAGGCAAGCTGTTCCGCCCGGTGGCGCTGACCATCGTGTTCGCGCTCGGCGCCTCGCTGCTGATCGCGCTGACCATCGTGCCGGTGATGGCGTCGCTGCTGCTCAAGACCGCCTCGCATACCGACCCCTGGCTGGTGCGCAAGTTGTCTGCGGGCTACCGCCATGTACTGAACTGGAGCTTCGCGCACACCCGCATCGTGGTGGCGGTGTCGGTGGTTTCGTTGCTGTTCGCCGGCTGGGCCTATACCCGCGTGGGCAAGACCTTCATGCCCACGCTCGACGAGGGCGATGTGATCGTGCAGTTGCAGAAGCTGCCTTCGGTCAGCCTGGGGGCCACCGCCGCGCTCGACCTTCGGGTGCAGCAGGCGCTGCTCAAGGATGTTCCTGAAATCCGCTCCATCATCGCCCGCAGCGGCTCCGACGACCTCGGCCTCGACCCGATGGGCCTGAACGAAACCGACACCTTCCTGGTGCTCAAGCCCATGTCGGAATGGCGCGCCGGCGGCAAGGATGCCGTCATCGAAGCGATGCGCAAGGTGCTGGAGCGCTTTCCCGGCGTGGATTTCGGCTTCACCCAGCCGATCGAGATGCGCGTCTCGGAAATGCTCACCGGCGCGCGTGGCGATCTGGTGGTGAAGATTTTCGGCCCCGACATCGCCCAGCTCGGCACGCTGTCACAGCAGGTGGCCGAAACGCTCAAGGCCGTTCCCGGCGCCGAGGAGGTGCTGGCGGCGCGCCCCGAAGGCGTGCAATACCTCACCGTGCAGGTCGACCGCCTGGCCGCAGGTCGCGCCGGGTTCGACGTGGACAGCCTGCAGCAGGATCTGCGTGCGCTGATCGAAGGCCAGCCGCAGGGCATGGTGCTCGAAGGCGTGCGCCGCACCCCGCTGCTGCTGCGCGGCGGTGCCGATCTGCGCAGCAATCCCCAGGCGTTCGCGCATGTGATGATCACCGCGCCGGACGGCACGGCCTATCCCTTGTCGCAGCTCGCCACGCTCACGCCCACGCAAGGCCCGGTGCTGGTGGCGCATGAGGACGGCAGCCGCTTCGCCGCGGTGCAGGCCAACGTCAGCGGACGCGATCTGGTCAGCTATGTCGCCGAGGCCAAGCAGGCCGTAGCCAGCAAGGTCAAGCTGCCCGAAGGCGTGCGACTGCAATGGGGCGGCCAGTTCGAGAACCAGCAGCGCGCTGCGGCGCGGCTGGGCCTGGTGGTGCCGGTGGCTCTGGTGCTGATCTTCGTGCTGTTGATGACCACCTTCGGTTCGTTCCGGCAATCGGTGCTGGTGTTTGCCAACATTCCCTTCGCCCTTGTGGGTGGGGTGGTCGCGCTGTGGGCCAGCGGGCAGTACCTGTCGGTACCGGCCTCGGTCGGCTTCATCGCACTGCTGGGCATTGCCGTGCTCAACGGCGTGGTGCTGGTCAGCCACTTCAACGAGTTGTTGCAGCGCGGCCTGCCTCTCGCGCAGGCGGTGCGCGACGGCGCCATGCGGCGGCTGCGACCGGTGATGATGACCGCCACCATCACCGCGCTGAGCCTCATCCCGCTGCTGTCGGCCACCGGGCCGGGCTCGGAAATCCAGAAACCGCTGGCCGTGGTCGTGGTCGGCGGGCTGGTGAGCTCGACCACCCTGACCCTGGTTCTGCTTCCCCTGATGTTTGCCCGCTTCGGTCTGCCGCGCGCTGCGCGCAAGGCCGATGCGGCCATTGCCAAGACGGAGAACGTCTGATGAACACCCCTATTCCTTCCCGAACCCTGCTGGCCTGCGCCCTGGCGCTCGCGCTCGCGCTGCCGGCTAGCCCCGCCTGGTGCGCGCAGTCCAAGGCTGCCGCCCAGACGCCGACGGCCACCCTGGCCGAGACCGCCCTGCCCGCGCTGGACAGCCTGCCCCGGCCCAGCCTGCCGCAGACGGTCGCGATCGAACGCACCCTGGCCGAAACCCCCGCGCTGCAGGAAGCGCAGGCCATGCAGCAGGCCGCGGCGCATAACGGCGCGGTGCTGCGCGCAGGAACCAACGAGTTCACCGCCCAGGCGCAAGTGCAGCAGCGCCGCATCGAAACCCAGCCTGACGCCGGGCGCTACACCGAATGGCAGTTGCTCATCAACCGCCAGTTGCGCCTGCCCGCGCAGGCACTGGCCGACGCCCGCATGGCCGAGGCGCTGCAGGTCTCGGCCGAGGCGGGTCGCGCGGCGGCGCGTCAACAGCTTCTCGGCGGTCTGCTCACGGCCTGGTTTGCCGCCGAGCGGGCTCAGGCCGAAGCGACTCTGGCGCAGCAGGATCTCGCCCTGATCGACGCCCAGGTCAAGGCGCTGCAACGTCGCCAGGCGCTTGGAGACGCCAGCGTGCTCGACGTCGAGCAGATGCAGGCCGAGCAGGCGCGCGCCCATGCCACGCTGCTGCTGGCGCAGGGACTGGCCGCGAGCAGCCGCGCGGCCTTACTGGCACGGTATCCGCAGCTGGCCCAAGGTGACACGCTGCTGCAACAGCCGCCGGGTGATGCCCTCGCGCTTCCGGCGATGAGCGCCGATCAGCTCGGCGCTCAGGCAGCGCAGGCCAGCGCCCTCTTGATGGCACAGCGAGCCGCGCTGCAACGCGCTCAAGCCACGGCCGAGCAAGCCAAGGCCGCACGCACGCCCCAGCCCACCGTGGGCGCCTACGTCGGCTCGGATCGTGGTGGCAGCGAGCGCATCGTGGGCCTGCAGTTCGCCATGCCCTTCGGCGGCCCCGCACGGGTCTCGCAGGAGCGTGCCGCGCTCGCCGAGGTCGATGCAGCGCAATGGCGCCTGCGCGATCTGCAGGCGCAGACCCAGGCGGAGTTTGCGCAGCTCTACGCCAGCGCACAGGCGCAGGCCGCGGCAGCGAATGCCGCGGCACAGGCCGCACAGACGCAGATCCAGGCCAGCGCCCGGATGCTGCGCGCTTACCAGTTGGGCGAGGCCGGGCTGTCTGACTGGCTGCTGGCGCGGCGCAGCGCGCTGGACGCCACGCGCATGCTGCTGCAATCACGCTTCGACGCTGCGGTCTCCGCCGCGCAACTCAAGCTACAGACCGGGCTGCTCTACGCGCCGTAGCGCGGTGATCGGTGCGGGAAACATCCGCTGCGACATAGGGAGGGCTGGTGTGACCCGTGGCAGTCCGCCCCCCTCCCAGCCTCCCCCATTGCTGGGGAGGAGTACGTGTTTGCTCCCTCCCCAGGCGTGGGGGTGAAGGCGGAACAAGTAAAGCCGACTGCTTGGCTTTGCCCCGCCGGAACGGGGCTGGCCTGCAGGCCAGCCCTTGGGAGGGTCGGGGTGGGGATTTTTCTCAATCTTCTCAATACACCGGCCAGTCGCGCATGGAGAACAGGCGCTGGTGTTCGCGTATCGCGTAGCGGTCGGTCATGCCGGCGAGGTAGTCGGCGATGGCGCGTGGTTGGCGCGCGGCATCCTCGCGCTGGTAGGGGCGCGGCAGCAGGCGGGGGTCGGCGTGGTAAGCCTCGAACAGCTCGGTCAACAGGCGCTGCGCTTTGGTGGTGTTGCGAAGCACGTCGGGGTGACGGTAGAGCCGGTGCAGCAGCAGTTGCTGCAATTGCTGCAATTGCTCCTGTACGGGCGCGCTGAACGCCGCCAGCGGCGGGGCGGCGCGCACGGCGTCGGGCGAGTCCACGCCTGCCTGGGCAATGCGACGGCTGGTTTCGCCCACCAGATCTTTGATGAGCGCCGAGATCATGCGGCGGATGGTCTCGGCCACGCGACGCCTGCCCTGCACCGCGGGATAGGCGCGCTGCACCGCGTCGAGGTGCCCGGCGAAGAACGGCACGGTCTGCAGTTCCTCCAGGTCGATGAGACCGGCGCGCAAACCGTCGTCGATGTCGTGGTTGTTGTAGGCGATGGCGTCGGCCAGATTGGTGATCTGCGCCTCGAGGCTGGGCTGGCCGCCGTGCAGAAAACGCGCACCGACCTCGCCGAGCTGCTGGGCGTTGCGTCGCGAGCAATGCTTGAGCACGCCTTCGCGGGTCTCGAAGCTCAGGTTCAGGCCGTTGAATGCGGCGTAGCGTTCTTCCAGCGTGGTCACCACCCGCAGCGATTGCAGGTTGTGCTCGAAACCGCCTCCCTGCGGCGCATGGCGGCGCATGCACTCGCCCAGCGCGTCCTGGCCGGCATGGCCGAAAGGCGTGTGCCCCAGATCGTGCGCCAGCGCGAGCGCTTCAGTCAGGTCTTCGTTCAGGCGCAGCGCGCGGGCGATGGAGCGGGCGATCTGCGCCACTTCGAGGCTGTGCGTCAGCCGGGTGCGGAACAGGTCGCCCTCGTGGTTAAGAAAGACCTGGGTCTTGTATTCGAGGCGGCGAAACGCGGTGCTGTGAATGATGCGGTCGCGGTCGCGCTGGTAGCCGGTGCGGTCGGACGGTGGCGGTTCGACATGCTCGCGCCCGCGCGAGGTGGCGTCGCTGCAGGCGTAGAGCGCCAGCCCTGGCGCCGCCTGCACTTCACCGGCCGGACCGGTCATGCGGAAAGCGCATCCTGGGTCGTAACCGGCTGCAGATGCGCGGCGATGCTGGCCTGCGCCTCGGCCATCGGTGCAGCGCGCAGCACCGGCCGCCCAAGCCCCTGCAGCAGCACGAAGCGCACCTCGCCGCCCTCGGTCTTCTTGTCCACCTGCATCAGCTCGGCCCAGCGCGCCGCGCCCAGGTCGGGGGCGCGCACGGGCAGACCGGCACGGGCGATCAGCCGCGCCAGACGCTCGGCATCAGCGCGAGGCAGCAGCCCCAGACGCACCGACAGGTCGGCCGCCAGCACCATGCCGGCCCCCACCGCCTCACCATGCAGCCAATGGCCGTAGCCCATGCCGGCCTCGATGGCGTGGCCGAAGGTGTGACCGAAGTTGAGTATGGCGCGCATCCCGGTCTCGGTTTCGTCCTGCGCCACCACATGCGCCTTGATGCGGCAGCAACGCGCCACGGCCTCGGCCATCGCGGCGTCATCCTGCGCCATGAGCGCATCGATGTGCGCCTCCAGCCAGTCGAGAAAATCCACATCGGCAATCGCCGCGTGCTTGATCACTTCGGCCAGCCCGGCCGACAACTCGCGGGGCGGCAAGGTGTGCAGGGTGGACAGGTCGGCCACCACCAGCCGCGGCTGGTAGAACGCCCCGATCATGTTCTTGCCCAAGGGATGGTTGATCGCGGTCTTTCCCCCCACCGAGGAGTCCACCTGCGCCAGCAGCGTGGTCGGCACCTGCACGAAGGGCACGCCGCGCATATAGCTCGCTGCGGCAAAGCCCGTCATATCACCGATGACCCCGCCGCCCAGCGCAAACAGCGTGGTCTTGCGGTCGCATTGCTGGCGCAGCAGGTCGGTGAAGATCTGATCGAGCGTCTCCCAAGTCTTGTATTGCTCGCCGTCGGGCAAGCTGCAGCGCAGCACCCGGGCGAAATGCGGCCGCAGGCTTTGCTCCAGACGCGCGGCATAAAGCGGGGCCACCGTGGTGTTGGTGACGATGAACGCCGTCCCTTTGGGAGCTGCCACCGCGGCGAAGGTGTCGGGTGCGTCGAGCAGTCCGGCGGCAATGCGAATGTCGTAGGCGCGACGTTCCAGGTCGATGCGGACGGTGGTCATCGGAAATCCTCGAAGGGCCCGGTTGGAGCAATGACGGCATTGTAGAAAGCCGCCGCAGCTCGTGGTGCCTGCAGGTCAGCCCGGTGCGCCAGAGGACGGCAGAACCCCAGCGAGTTCGAGCTGCATCTGCACCATATTCGCCAGCAGCGCGGGCGAAGGCCGACCGGTTTCGATGACGAAGTGCGCGGTCTCGCGGTAAAGCGGATCGCGCACGCGATACAGCTCGTGCAACTTGGCCCGCATGTCACCCTGCTGCAGCAGCGGGCGGGATCGATCATGCCGCAGCCGATGCGCCAGATCGTCCGGGCTGGCACGCAGGTAAACCACCGTGCCCCGTTCATGCAGCGCCTTGCGGTTTTCGGGGCGCAGCACCGCGCCGCCCCCGGTGGCAAGAACCACGCCCTCTCGCTGCGTCAGCGCATCAATGGCTCCTGCCTCGATGTCGCGAAACCCCGCCTCCCCCAGCCGAGAAAAAAGGGCTGCAATGGTGCAGCCCTGCTCGCGCTCGATCTCATGGTCGCTGTCGATGAACCGCAGGCCTGCACGCTGCGCCAGCGTGCGGCCAACCGTCGTTTTGCCGGCGCCCATGAGGCCGATGAGATAAACATTAACTGGCTTAGTATTCAATAGACATCGAAATTAAGGAACGTAGGTAAACGATGCCTGAGTTGAATAAGGCGCCGCAACCGCTGTAGCTACAGAAATCGGCGGCGTGACGCTGCCACTTGGCACCAAACAGCCAGTTACTTGGATTGAGACAGCCGAGGTGACACTTGCCTGCAAAATGATCGAAGCATTGCCGGAACCATCCGTTGTTGATGCGCATCCAGGATTAGGTTGATTTTGGGTGTTAAGGCACTGGTATGTGCCAGAACCCGTAACCCCGACAGCAAAAAGAACCAACTCATTGGGCACGCCATCGCCATACTTATCCTTGAGGTGATAGGTCACTGTAACAGGAGTATTTGATGGGACTTGAGTTCCATTCGGGCTTAGCGAAATACTGCTTTGCAAAGGCAAACTGGCACCGAGCAACGGAGTGCCCGCACTGCCACTTCCACCGCCACATGAAGCGAGAATGCCCGCGCAAGCAATAGCCATCACCAAAAGCAGAGACTGCCTACGAATCACCTTCATAATCACCTCAATATATTATTTGTTACTGGGACAGATCTGCGTTTGTCACAATTTTTGGCGTCAAAAACACCATCAATTCATTTTTGTTGTACATCTTGCTGTTATTTTTGAACAGATTACCCAGGACCGGGATATCACCCAGCAGCGGAACTTTGTCGGTCTGGTTTTGCTCCTGCGAGGTATAAATACCGCCCAATACCACGGTTCCACCATTCTCGACCTGCACTTGCGTAGTAACGGTATTCGTGTTGATCGAAGGCACTCCTGCCGTGGAAGCGCCAGGGCTGTCTTTGTGGATTTCAACTGTCATGATCACATTGCCATCAGGCGTGATCTGCGGGGTCACGTCCAGACTGAGCACGGCCTTCTTGAACGTCACTGCCGTAGCGCCGCTGGAGGTCGCCTGCTGGTAGGGGATTTCAGTGCCCTGCTCGATGGTGGCCTTGCTCAAGTCGGCCGTGATGACGCGGGGCGAGGAAATGATCTTGCCCTTGCCATCGGCTTCCATCGCGGACAGTTCAAGATTGATGAAGCGGTTGGCAGCGGCGTTGAACAGGCTGATACCGAGTGAACTCGGTGTAGCACCAGCCAACAGGCTGCCCGCCAGACCGAAGGCAGGCAGGTTGACAAACTGCGAATCCGCCAGCGTCGCTGCAGAGGAACCTGGTTGATTGGTCTGGTTTGCGACCCCGAGGTAATCACCGGTCACTGCTATTCGGTTGTTGCCTGAGCCATAGCCAGGTACCCCTCCCTGAATTCCCCGCGCGTCAAGAAAGCCCAGCTTCACGCCCAGGCTGCGCCCGAACTGATCACTGGCCTCGACAATACGGGCTTCGATCATGACCTGGCGCACCGGCTTGTCGATCTTGGCGATGAGCTTGGCCACCTCTTCGAGTTTGGAGGGGATGTCAGTGACGAAAATCTGGTTGGTGCGCGGATCGGCCAGCACGGTACCGCGCGGCGACAGGATGCGCGAGGTGGGCGCGGCGGTGCTGGCGAGGCCCGGCAGCGCGATGGGGGCAGGCGCAGCGGCGGCACCCTGCTGCACACCGCCCGCGGCGCCAGTCAGCATGGACACCACGGTGGCTGCCTTGACGTAGTTGAGCTGGAAGGTCTCGGCGCGCACGGGCTCGAGTTCACGCAGCGATTTCTTGGCCTCGAGATCGGCCTTTTCCCGGGCGAGAATTTCTTCGCGGGGGGCGATCCACAGCACATTGCCTTCCTTGCGCTCACCCAGCCCTTTGGCGCGCAGAATCACCTGCAGCGCCTGATCCCAGGGCACGTCCTTCAGACGCAGCGTGAGGTTGCCCGTGACGGAGTCGCTCACCACGACGTTGAGATGGGTGAAGTCGGCAAACACCTGCAACAGCGAGCGCACGTCGATGTTCTGGAAATTGAGCGACAGTTTTTCGCCGTGGAAGCCCGGGCCATTGCCTTGCACCAGCGCGTCGGGGTTGGGCTGGGTGCGGCGCAGTTCGATGACGAACTGGTCGTCGGCCTGATAGGCACTTTGTTCGTAGTCGCCATTGGGCTGGATGACCATGCGCACGTTGTCGCCCATCTGGAACGTCGTGATGGAGGTGACGGGCGTGGCGAAGTCGGTCACGTCGAGTCGGCGGCGCAGGTCTGCGGGCAGCGAGGTCTTGAGGAAATCGACGACGATGTTCTGACCCTGCTGGTGGATGTCCACGCCGACCTGATTGTTCGGCAGCGCGACGACCACGCGGCCCGCGCCGTCGGTGCCACGCTTGAAGTTGAGGGCCCGCAAGGCGACCTGCTGGGTGTTGAGGTTGTCGGCGAAGTGCACCGTCTTGGCCTGGGACGCGCCCGTGGCCGCCGATGTGGCTGCGGCTTGCTCGTGGGTGGTGTTCAGGAGCACCAGCAGGCGATTGCCTTGCACTTGCGTCTTGTAGGTTGCCGACTCGCGCAGGTTGAGCACGACGCGAGTGCGCCCCTGCGCCTGCACGACGTTGGCGGAACGCAGATTGCCTTGCTCGAAGTTGACGGTCTGGCGATCGAGGCCCGAGTCCACACCCGGGAAATCGAGCACGATGCGGGCCGGTTGATCAATGACGAAGCCATTGGGCGCTGCGGCCAGGGGTTCGGCGAGCTGGATCTGCACCACCGTTTCGGTCCCCATGCGGCTTGCGCTGACGTTCTGAATGGCGTTGTTCGCCGCCAGTGCCGGCGCCGACCAAGCACCCAACACGGCCGAAATGGCCAGCAGTGCGGCCCCCAAATGCCGTCGGATCTGCGCCCCCAGTGCCAGGCTACGCCCGACACCCCCCCCGAGGGGGCCAAGAAATCTTGGGGCGGCCCTGCGTTTTCTTGTCATCGGCGTCTTCATTGTGTGCTCTCCTGCAATTGAAGGGTGGCCGGACGTTCGACCCAGTCGCCTGTGGCGTCTTGGACCAGCTCCCTCAAATCGACTTCGCTATCGGTGATCTTGATGATTTTTCCGAAGTGCTGGCCGGCGTATTCACCGACATGCGCCCGGTACAGCAGGTTGCCCGCCTTGAGCAGGGCGTACTGCTGGCCTTTGATCTTGACGCTGCCGACCATCTGGATCTGGTCGAGCGAGTAGGCCTCGAGCGGCTGTTTGGGCCGCGCCAGTTCGGCCTGCAGCATGGGATTGAGCTGCTGCACTTCCTGCCTGGCACCGACTTCGAGCTTGGCCGCGGAAAACGGGTCGGTGCCAATCGTCGGGTCGTAAACCGCGGGGATGAAGGGCTTGGGCGGCTCGATGGGCTTGATGCGCGGATGCATGCTGGCGCGCTGCTGCGCCATCCACTCACGCAGGTCTTCATGCTTCTGGCCGCAACCCGTCAGCAGGGCCGAGGCGAGCAGCGCAAGGGCCAAAGCATGAACGGCGGGACTCAGGGTCATGGGGCGAAGGGCGCTCATTTCTTGCCTCCGGCCTTTTTCGCGGCTTGGGCTTGCGCGGCGATTTCATCGGCATCGAGGTAGCGGAAGGTCTTGGCGGTGGCGTCCATCACCATGGCCGCCCCCGTCTTGCCCGTGTTGGCCGTCAGGCTGATGTTGTTCAGCGTCACGATGCGCGACAGCTTGGCGATGTCGGTGGCAAAACCGGCCAGATCGGTGTAGCCACCCTGCAGCTTGATCGAGATCGGCAGTTCGGCGTAGTAGGGTTTGACATCGACCTGCCCCGGCTTGAACAGCTCGAACTGCAGACCGCGCCCGATGCCGGCCTGGTTGATGTCAGAGAGCAGGGCATCCATTTCCGCCTTGCTCGGCAACTGCTTCTCGAGCAACGCAACGTACTGCTGCACCTGCGCCTTTTGAGCCTTGAGCAGATCGAGGCTGACGGCCTGTTCAAGCTTGTGCCGGTATTCCTCGCGCAGCGTGACTTCCTGCTGCTGCGCCGAGGTGAGTTCGTCGCGTGTGCCCGAGAGCCAGGCGTACCAGCCCAGACCGAGGGTCAGCACAAAGGCCGCTGCAAAGACAGTATTGCGAGGCCAGGCCGGCCAGGCGCCTGGGTCGTTGGGGTTGAGGCCCCGAAACTGCGCCGAGATGTCCTGGAACATCCCGTTCAGATCGATTTTTGAAAGTTTGGAGGTCGCCATCGGTCGCCTCACGAATGTGCAGAAGAGGCCGCTGCGGCGCCCGAGGCCGCGCCAGGCGGCGCGGGCCGCTTGAGGGTGGCGCGCAACTGGAATTGCGCCACGACCCGCGCGGTGTTACCCGCCGATGCCGGGGCAATCTGGGAACGGATTTCGATCAGCTCGGGCTTTTCGAGCCAGCCGTCGGGGCGGCTCAGATTGCGCAGGAAGTCGGCCACCCGCTCCTGACTGAGCGCAACGCCCTGAATGAGCACCGCCGTGCCATCCTGGCGGATCTGAGACAACTGAACCCCTGCCGGCGTGTCGCGTGTCAGATCGTCGAACAGATGCACCGGCAGATTGCGGTCGGCCTGCAGGCCCTCGACGGCACTCTGACGCGCCCGCAGCGCTTCGATCTCGGCCTTCAGTGAAGCGATGTCCTTGATCTGGCCATCGAGCTTGGTGTTCTCGGCCTTGAGGAAGTCATTGCGGCTTTGCTGCTGAGTGATCATTTCACTCAGCACCGTGTAACCCAGGGCCAGCACCAGCCCACCAGTCAGGATCGAGGCGAAAACCCCCGCATAGAACGCCTCACGGCGCTTCTTGCGCTTGGCGTCCCGATGGGGCAGCAGATTGATCAACACGATATTCATGACAGATCCCGTTGCCGCGTCATTGCAGAAAACGCCGCATCGCCAAACCGCAGCACGTCAGATAGGACGGCGCCTGACTGCGCAACTTCTTCTCGCGCACGGACTCGGCCACCGCCATGCCCTCGAACGGATTGATCACCATGCAGGCCACCGAGGCGGTGGCGGTGATTTTTTCCGCCAGCCCCGGCAGCGCCGACGAGCCGCCGGCCAGCAGGATGTAATCGACGCGACCGAACGGCGTGGCGCGGTAGAAGAACTGCAGCGCCCGCGCGATCTCCTGAGTCAGGCTGTCCATATAGGGCGCGAGCACCTGGGTGGCGTAGTCGTCGGGCAGGTCGGCCGCGCGCTTCTTGGCTTCGGCCTCTTCCAGCGAAAAGCCGTAGGTGCGCGCGATCATCTGCGTGAGCTGGGCGCCACCGAAGGCCTGATCACGGTCGTACAGCGACTCGCCGTTGCGGAGGACCTGCAGGCTCGTGGAAGTCGCCCCCACTTCGAACAAGGCGACGAGCAGATCGAGCCCGGCGCGCGGCAGGCGCTCGATCAGGCGTTGCGCGGCCAGCCGCGAGGCAAACGCCTCGATATCCATCACCACGGGCTTGAGCCCCGCTGCCTCAGCCACGCCGCGGCGGTCATCCACCTTCTCGCGCCGTGAGGCCGCGATCAGCACTTCCTGATCGCCGGGCGACGTAGCGCTGGGGCCGAGGACGCTGAAATCGAGCGCCACCTCATCGATGGCGAACGGAATGTACTGATTGGCCTCGCTTTCGACCTGCACCTCGATCTCTTCTTCGCGCAATTCGCCTGGAAGAACGATCTTCTTGGTGATGACTGCCGACGGCGGCAAGGCCATGGCGACCTGCTTGGCCTTGGTGCCACTCTTGCGGACGACCTTGCGCACGGCCTCGACGACATCATCGAGCTTCTCGATATTGCCATCGACCACCGAGCCCTTTTCAAGGGGTTCCATGGCGGCGCGCAGCAAGGTGTACTGGCCACGCTCGTCCATGTCGAGCTCGACGAGCTTGACGCTGGAACTGCTGATGTCCAGCCCGATCATTGGCGCATAGCGCTTGCGAAACAGACTGCCGAATGTGGCCACTGACGACCCCCCGATTGATTTGCAACAGTGTGTGCACAATCACAGGCCAGCTTTTGGACGCATGAAATGCGCTCTGGCCCCGTTTGCACTACGGTTTGTTGACGCCAAGAACTGAAATTTTTTCTTCGATCCTACCAACAAGTCCTTGATGCAATAACGTGAAAAGCCCGCACTGCGACAAAAGCGTTGCAAAACTCCCACGACGATCGATCAAGCCTGCTCTGTGATTTCTTACGGCACGACGGCGCGGATTTTTATAATTTGCAACGAAATTTTTTCACCGCCTCTCCCGGCCTCGTGGCCTTCGGTCCCGCGGCGGCCTCCTCACGGTAAGCGTCCGGTTTTGCGCTTGCCTCTCGCGGAACTTCGATTCCGCCCGACTTCATGACATCGTCCTCTGCCTCCTCTTCATCCCCGGCACCCAAGCCGCGCTCACCCTGGTGGCTGCGCGCCCTGATCGGGCTGCTGGTCTCGCTGGCGGGGCTGTTCGTGGCGGCGCTGCTCGTCGTGGGGCTGGTTCTGGCGTTCAGCTGGCCGCGCCTGCCCGATATTTCCGAGTTGCAGGACTACCAGCCCACGTTGCCCTTGCGCGTCTATTCGGCAGACAACGTGCTGCTCGGAGAGTTCGGCGAGGAGCGGCGGGTGTTCACACCGATCGGACAGATCCCGGATCTGATGAAGAAGGCGGTACTCGCCACCGAGGATGATCGTTTCTATGAGCATGGGGGCATCGATTGGCCCGGCGTGGCGCGGGCCTTGGTGGCCAATTTGGAGCGGTCGCGCAGTCAGGGCGCTTCGACCATCACCATGCAGGTTGCGCGCAATTTCTATCTGTCGCGCGAAAAGACCTTCACCCGCAAGCTGTTCGAGGTGCTGCTCGCGCTGAAGATCGAGCAGCAAATGAGCAAGGATCAGATCCTGCAGCTCTACATGAATCAGATCTTTCTGGGCCGCAAGGCCTATGGCTTTGCCGCGGCCGCCCAGGCCTATTTCGCCAAGCCGCTCGATCAGTTGTCACTTGCACAGATGGCGATGCTGGCCGGCCTGCCCAAGGCGCCTTCGGCCTACAACCCCATCAGCAATCCGCAGCGCGCGCGCCAGCGCCAGCTGCATGTGCTGGCGCGCATGCAGCAACTGGGCTGGATTTCGGCCGCCCAGGCGCAGCAGGCCCGCGACGAGCCGCTCGCCTTGCGCACCAACCAGACCGATCGCGACATACACGCCGGATACGTGAACGAGACCGTACGCCAGATGGTGTTCGATCGCTATCAGGATGCGGCTTACACCCGCGGTCTGAATGTCTACACCACCATCAACGCCCGCGATCAGCTCGCCGCCTGGCGGGCGGTGCAGAGCGGGGTGCTGTCCTATGAATTGCGCCAGCCCTACCGCGGCCCAGACGCCTTCATCGACCTGCCCGCGGCGGTGGATGCCATTCCCGGCGCCATTGAACAGGCATGTGCCGATCGCACGGCGGCCGACGGTCTGCTGTGCAGTGTGGTGCTCAGCGCCAGCCCCAGTCTGGTGAAGGTGATGACGGAAGCGGGCCAGATCGTCGATATTTCGGGCGCCGGGTTGCGGCAGGTGCGGGCCCTCGGCCTGTCGGACAAGGCGCAGCCTGCGACCAAGCTGCGAGCCGGCGCGGTCGTCTGGCTGGCGGGCGACGGGCCCGGGCAGTGGGTGATCACCCAGTTGCCGCAGGTGCAATCGGCCTTCGTGTCGATGAACCCGAACAACGGAGCCATCGTGGCCATGGTGGGGGGGCTGGATTTCTCGCGCAACAAGTTCAACCATGTCACACAAGCGTGGCGGCAGCCCGGATCGAGCTTCAAACCCTTCATCTACTCGGCGGCGCTGGAAAAGGGCATCACCCCGCTCACCGTGGTGAACGACGCTCCGCTGTTCTTCTCGGCAGCACAAACCGGCGGTGAGTCCTGGGAGCCGAAAAACTACGACGGCAAGTACGAAGGGCCGATGAGCCTGCGACGCGCTGTTGCCCAGTCGAAGAACATGGTGGCCATCCGCGTGCTGGATGACATCGGCCCGAAGTTCGCGCAGACCTGGAGTACGCGCTTCGGCTTCGATGCCAGCCGTCAGCCGCCCTACCTCACGCTCGCCCTTGGCGCCGGCACGGTCACGCCCTTGCAGATGGCCCGCGCCTACAGCGTGTTTGCCAACGGCGGCTACCTGATCAAGCCCTATCTCATCAGCAAGATCACCGATGCCCAGGGACAGGTGCTTTTCCAGGACAAACCGCAGCAGGCTGGCGATGAAAAGCTGCGGGTGATCTCGCCGCGCAACGCCTATGTGATGGATAGCCTGCTGCAGGAAGTCACGCGCTCAGGCACAGCCGCGCGGGCTCAGGCCACGCTCAAACGTCCCGATCTGTACGGCAAGACGGGCACGACCAACGATTTTCTGGACGCCTGGTTCTGCGGCTTCCAGCCCAGCCTGGTGGGCATCGCCTGGGTGGGCTATGACACACCGAAGAAACTGGGCAACAAGGAAACCGGCGGGGCGCTGGCGCTGCCGATCTGGATCAAGTACATGCAAACGGCCCTGCGCTATGTACCGGTGTCCAGCTACGCGCAGCCCCCAGGCATCGTGGTGGAGAATGGCGAGCCGGTCTTCAGCAACTTTGCCGCAGGCTCGGGCGTGCGCAGCCTCGGCATGGACGACCCTCTGCCCGCCCCCGAGGTCACGCCCGAGGAGCGAGATTCGATTCTCAACCTGTTCAAGAGCAATTAGAGCGATGCAGCCGCGCCCTACAGCGATGGCAGAGCCAGCGAAGGAGCGCCCAGCCCGGCCATGACCCGCTGCAGCGCGGCGCCCAGGGTTTCGCCGGTACGGGTGTCGCACCAATGCTGGCCGTTCCACACATAGTGATGCGCCCCCAGGCGCGAGGCGAGCCAGACCTGATGCGTGGGCTGCTGCAGATTGACGATGACCTGATCGCCGCTGTCGAGATCGAGGCGCAGCACCGAGCCATCGCGCTTGGAGTCCAGATCGATGGCGTCGGCCGCCGCTTCGATGGCGGCCATGGCCTGTTCGGCAATCTGCAGATAACGGGTGTCGTCGAGCGTGTCGGTCATGGGGTGGCTGATACACTGGTTTTTCGATGAACAGACAGCTTAATCGACTGCGATTCCCGCGTGCCGTATGGCAGGCGATGGCCGTGCTTGGCGTGATTGTTTTGCTCAGCGCCTGCGGCCAGACCGGCCCGCTTTACCTGCCAACGCCCGCACACGCCACCGCCCCTGCGCAAGCGGCATCGGCCGCGTCGCGCTGATCGCGCCACCGCTCTTGTTCCACTGCGATGAAGACCATCACCCTTCCCAACCTGCCTGGACATCCCCACGTCGCCTACAACGGCCCGACCCTGCAGATCGAGCAGGTGACGGCATCCAGCGTGGCCGAAGCCTTCGGCACCCCGACTTACGTCTATTCGCGCACCGCGATCGAAGAAGCGGCGCAGCGCTACAGCCAGGCCGCCGCTGCGAGCCCGGTGCATGTAGCCTTGCGCTACGCGGTGAAGGCCAACTCCACCCTGGCCGTGCTGCAACTGCTCGCCCGCCTGGGCTGGGGCTTCGACATCGTCTCGGGCGGAGAACTCAAGCGAGTGCTGGCTGCAGGAGGCGATGCCGCCAAGGTGGTGTTTTCGGGCGTGGGCAAAACGGCGGAAGAGATGCGCCTGGCGCTGGACGTCGGCGTCGAATGCTTCAACGTCGAGTCGCCCAGTGAACTCGCCGCGCTCGATCGCGTGGCCCAGGCGGCGGGCAAGGTCGCCCGCGTCGCCCTGCGCGTGAACCCCGACGTCGATGCCGGCACACACCCTTACATCTCCACCGGGCTGAAGACCAACAAGTTCGGCATCTCGCAAGACCAGGCCACGCGGCTGGCGTTGCAGACCGCGCAGATGGGTCACGTCAAGCTGGTGGGCATTGCCAGCCACATCGGCTCGCAGATCACGACCGTCGAGCCCTACCTCGATGCCCTCGACAAGGTGCTGGATCTGGTCGAAGACATCGAACGCAGGGGCGCCAAAATCGAGCACATCGATCTGGGCGGCGGCCTGGGCATCCGCTACACCGACGAGACACCGCCCACGCCGCAGCAGTGGCTGCAGCCTCTGCTCGCGCGCATGGTCTCACGGGGCTTCGGCCATCGCACCGTAATGATCGAACCCGGCCGCTCCATCGTCGGCAATGCCGGCGTGTTGCTCACGCGCACCCTGTTCCTCAAGTCCACCCCCGCCAAGCATTTCGCCGTGGTGGATGCCGGCATGAATGATCTCATCCGCCCTGCCCTTTATGCCGCAGAGCAGATGGTAGTCCCGGCCGAACGCCGCGAGGGCAACGCGCTGAAGTACGACCTCGTCGGCCCCGTCTGCGAATCGGCCGACTGGCTGGCGCGCGACCGCGCCCTGGTCCTGGAGGAAGGCGATCTGCTGGCCGTGCTGTCGAGCGGTGCCTACGGCATGGTGATGGCGTCCAACTACAACAGCCGCGGTCGTCCCGCCGAAGTCATGGTCGAGGGTGCCAGCACCACGCTGATCCGCCCGCGCGAGACGGTCGAACAGCTCTACGCCAGCGAACGGCTCTTGCCCTGATCGTCGGCAGCTCGCTCGCCCTGCAATGAGGCCCGGCGCGCCTGCGCAGCACGCCACGCCCACCGCAGCCGCAGGCCGAGCAGCACGGCAAGTATGACGGCGTAGACCGTCGGGCTGGCGGTGTTGTTCTTGGCCAGTTTGCCCCACCAGAAGTGGAACACCGCGACGGCGCCGACTACATACACCAGACGATGCAGAGCCTGCCAGCGACGGGCGCCGAGCCGCTTGATCATGCCGTTGGTCGAGGTCAGCGCCAGCGGCGTCATCAACAGCAGGGCCGTCATGCCCGCCAGCACGAAAGGGTGTTTGACAATGTCGCGCGCCGCCATGTCGATACTGAAACCGTTGACTAGACCGAGCCACGCGGTGAAGTGCAGCAGCGCGTAGAAAAACACGAACAGACCGAACATCCGCCGAAACCGCGCCAGCTCGGCCCAGCCGGTCAGCTTGCGCAACGGGGTGACGGCCAGGGTAATCAGCAGCAGGCGCAAGGCCCACAGACCGGTAGTCCAGATCACGGTCTGTTCAGGGTTGGGGCCGAGATTGTTGGTCCAGCCGCGCCAGAACAGGCCCGCAAACGGCAGCAGGCACAGCAAGAAAATCAGCGGCTTGGCCGCGCGGACGCGCAACAGCCGACGCGGCCATGACAGTGACGTGCCCATGATCAGAAGAACTTGGTCAGGTTCATGCCCTGATACAGACTCGCAACCTGCGCGCCGTAGCCATTGAACATCTGCGTGGGCACGCGCGGCGAAAACAAGCCGCCAAAGGCGCCGCCCTGGCCGATCAGACGCTCGTTCGCCTGGCTCCAGTTCTGCGGGCTCACATCGGGGTTGACGTTGGAATAAAAGCCGTACCACTGCGGCACAGCGCGCATCCAAGAGGTGATGGGCTGCTTTTCCACCAGCCGGATCTTGACGATGGACTTGCCGCCCTTGAAGCCGTATTTCCACGGGATGACCATGCGCATCGGCGCGCCGTCCTGGTTCGGCAGCACTTCGCCGTACAGCCCGAAGGTCAGCAGGGTGAGCGGGTGCATCGCTTCGTCCATGCGCAGACCTTCGAGGTAGGGCCATTGCAGGATCGGGTCGTTCTGCCCCGGCATTTCCGCCGGGTCGAGCAGGGTGATGTATTCGACGTACTTGGCGTTGCCCGTGGGCTCGACCGCCTTGAGTAGGTGCGAGAACGAATAACCCAGCCACGGCACCACCATGGCCCAGCCTTCGACGCAGCGGTGGCGATAGATGCGCTCTTCCATCGGCGCGAGTTTGAGCAGATCGTCGATGCCGAAGGTGCGCGGCTTGTTCACCTCGCCTTCCACCACCACCGTCCACGGCCGGGTTTTCAGGCTGCCGGCGTTCTGCGACGGATCGCTCTTGCTGGTGCCGAATTCGTAGAAATTGTTGTAGGTCGTGATGTCCTTGTACGGCGTGGGCGTCTGCGTGGTGGACAGTGCGCTGTTCTTGCGCGAGGCCAGGGCCTGCAGTTTGCCCGGCGCGGGTTGACCACCGCCTGCCGACGTGGCCTGCGCATGATGCGCCGTCAGCGCGGCCACGCCAGCGGCCGCACCGATACCGGCGGCCGCCAGAAAGTGACGGCGGTCCTTGTAGATTTCCTTCGGCGTGATGTCCGAAGAGGTCGGATGTTCGAAGCCTTGATCCTGTCGCTTGCTCATAACTTGCTCCTGCGGAGAGTGCGGCCTTGCCAGCCTATCGACGGAACGACGATCAGCGTTATTCCATCGCTGCCTAAGGTAGTCGGCACAGCAGGCCAAACCTTACAGCGCAACGCCAACCCGGATGAGCAGAGGGACTTCGCGCCACAAAAAAAGGCCCCGAAGGGCCTTTTTCCGTCATCCCATGAACTCAAAGCTTGCCGTAGGAATGCAGGCCCGAGAGGAACATGTTCACGCCGAGGAAGGCGAAGGTGGTGACCAGCAGGCCGGTAAGAGCCCACCAGGCGGCAACCTGACCCCGCAGACCCTTGATCAGGCGCATGTGCAGCCAGGCGGCGTAGTTCAGCCAGACGATCAGTGCCCAGGTTTCCTTAGGGTCCCAGCTCCAGTAACCGCCCCAGGCCTCGGCAGCCCAGAGCGCGCCCAGAATGGTGGCGATGGTGAAGAAGGTGAAGCCGATGGCGATGGACTTGTACATCACGTCGTCCATCACTTCGAGCGAGGGCAGGTGCGCGGCGATGCGTTGGCGACCATACAGAATGCCGCCGACGATCAGCGCCGAGACCCCGGCGAACACGCCCCAATATTCGGAAATACCACCCTGACGGAACACCAGCGGCTCGAAGAACATGACGAAACCGATGATCCACAGCGGCGTGAGCTTCCACCAGGAGGTTTCGTGGGCATGGGTCTTGATAAGGTAGGCGAAGCCGACCATGGCCGCGATGGCGAAGGTGCCGTAGCCGATGAAGTTGGCCGGAACGTGCAGCTTCATCCACCAGCTTTGCAGTGCGGGCACCAGCGGCTGGATTTCATAGGCGTTCTGCACCATGCTGTACCACAGCAGGAAACCCACCGCCGCGCTGACCACCAGCATGGCAAAAGCACCCATGCTGCGCGTCTTGTATTTCTGTTCGAAATACAGATACAGAATGGTGGTCAGCCAGGAGAACAGCACGAACACTTCGTACAGGTTCGACAGCGGAATATGGCCGATGTCCGGGCCGATCTGGTAGCTCTCGAACCAGCGCATCATGGTGCCGACCAGCGCCATGGTCACGCCCACCCAGGCCAAGCGTGAGCCGAAGTATTGCGCGAAGTTGGACTGCCAGCCCTTGGCATCGCGCACCACCCCGTCACCGCCACCGGCGATCGCGCCGCCACCACCGGTCGCCAAGGCCATACCTACCGCGGTGTTCTGCGCAGGGCCGGTGAACATTCCGAACCAGTAGGCCGCCGTGCTGAGGAACAGCAGGAAGGCCATCCACAGAATTGCCGACTGGCTGGCCAGGAAGTACTTGAGGAAGAAGACCTGCTCGCTGCGCGCCAGAACCGGCTGCCCGTTCGGCCCGTAATACAGCCAGATGCCGAAGAGCGACAGACCGGCCACCACGAGCGCCAGATTCTTGATCGCAGTCCAGCCCCAGCCCAGGAACAGCAGGGTGGTGGTCGCGCCCAGGAAAATGAGCTTGACGTAGTAATTCATGTTCTGGCCATACTGGCTCAGCACAAAGGCATCTCCGCCGACGATGAGCAGCAGAAAGATCCAGTCGTAGACGGAGCGTCGGCGCAGGTATGCACCGATGCCGTTCTGGCGCGGGGGTTCCGAACTCTTGGAGTTCAGTGGCAGGCTATGGGATTTGCTGGCAAGTTCCATGGCGGGTCCCTATTCAGGTCGAGGCATTGTCCGGCGCGGGAGAGTCGGGCGTCGGGTCGGGTGATGCTACGCCCAGACTGGCTGCGCGCAGTGTTTCAAATTCCTTCTTGTATTCCAGAGTGCGGCGGTTGGTGCTCATGGCCATAAGGGTGTCGCTGCCGCCATCGGCGCGATCCTTCACCAGGAACCAAATTCGGCGCTCGCGGATGTAAAGCATGGCAAACACGCCAAGAATGAGCAAGACCGCGCCCGTATAGACCACAACCTTTCCAGGGGCACGCGCCACCTGGAAGATGCTGGCCTGCACCTGCTTGTAGTTGGTCATTTGCAGGTAAAGCGGCGCGGGGTAGAAGAAGGTGTCGGACAGGGCCAGCACCGCCGAGTCGAAGAACTTCTCGTGAGCCGCATCCTGCGTCGCGGGCTTTTCGCCGTGATTTTCGCGGCTGATCTGCCAGAGCTGCCAGAGCGTGCCATTCAGAATGCGCACGAACACGTCGGAGGCCTGCTGCTGCTTGTCCTCAGGCACTGCCGCTTCGAGATATTGCGCCAGCGCGGGCAGACCACCGGGGGCCTGCACCACCGGTTTGCCGGTCTTGGGATCGTTGGGGATTTCGCCAGCAAAAATATCCAGCGTCCGGCCCGCGGTGACCATCAGTTGACTTTTCAGTTCGGCCGTCGCATCGGGAGGCAGGGTGGCCGACACATATTGCGCTGCGGCCTGCTCGCGCGCCTTCGGATTGAACAGGGCGGCGCGGAAGCGCATCCAGCCGTCGATGGAATCGTTGCCGTCGGCGGGGATTCTCAGGTATTTGTACCCGGCGTCCAGCGAGCCGCGCTCGCCGGCGAGGAAAACCTTTTCGCCGTTGAGTTCGGTGGGCAGCATGTAGTTGAAATACTCGTGCGCCTGACCCGAGGCGTCGCGAATCTTGTAGATCACCGCAGGGCCGATGTTCTGCAGATGGCGCTCGCCCGGGGCCGCCACGGGGGCGCCGAGATGCTGATCGAAACTCGACATGAAGGATGACTTGTCCTTCGGCTTGATGCCGCTGGTCTGCGCCGGGCTCATGTCCTGCACGTTGAAGACGCGCAGTTCACTGAACTCGACCTGCAGGCTTTGCGCCCCGTTGCTGAGCTGACGGTCGGAGCCCACGGTGCCGGTGAGATCGAAGGTCTTGTCGCTGGGGCCGTGCATCGGCCAGGCCTTGAGAAACAACTCGGAGCCGCCATCGGCGAAGCCCGACTGGAAGATGGTGACGCCGTCGTAGGTCAGCGGATGGTTGACCTCGATCTTGGCCGGGAAGCTCTTGCCGTTGCGCGGATCGGTGATGACCACGTCGCTGGCAAACAGCCGCGGCATGCCGGTGGAGTAAAAGTCGATGTTGAATTTTTTCAGGTGTATCTCAAACGGCAGCGGCTGCAGCAGCACGCCGTCACCCATGGTCAGCACCGCCATGTTCGATTCACCGCCATCGGGAATCTGCAGGTTGCCGCGGTAGGTGGGGTTGTGCACCGACAGCTTGTTGATCTCGGGCACCTGCGACACCAGCATATTGGTCTTGAGCGGCTCCTTGCCGAACATCCACATCTGCGCCTTGATCATCATGTCGCCGTCGAACAGCGCGCCCACGCAGATCAGCACGAAGGCGGCGTGCGCCAGCACATAGCCGACGCGGTTGAGCCCGCCTTTCTTGGCGGCGATCATGGTGGAGGCTGCGGCACCTTCCTGGGCAGCAGGCCGCTCCTGCAGCTTGACCTTGTAACCATGGCTGCGCATCACGCCGGTCAGGTGCGCTACCGTGGCGGCACGACCGTCGGTGAACGTCGCCTCGCCGCGCTCGTGGAAGTGACGCATGCTCTGCTCGCGCACGCCTTCCTTGTAAGTCTTCAGGTCGGTGATGATCTTGGGGGTATTGCGGATCAGGCAAAGACTGGTGGACACGACCAGAAAGGTCAGGATCAGCAGAAACCACCAGGAGGAATAGACGTTGTAGAGCTCGAACTTGCGGAACACTTCGGCCCAGAACGGTCCGAACTGGTTGATGTAGTTGTTGTAGGGCTGACCCTGCGTCAAGACCGTACCGATGATGCTGGCAATGGCCACGATCACCAGCAGGGCGATGGCGAAACGCATCGACGACAGCAGCTCGATGAAGGCGCGCCAGGCTCGCGAACCGTGCTTCAATTCCCAGCCGGAGGTGCTCAGAGTGGTGTTGGGAACGGGCGTTGGGTTGGCAGACATACGGTGGGAAACTCGGTTCAGAGCGAACGATTTGCAGAAAAATGTGCAGACGATGAACCGAACTGCAAGGAATCGGCCCGACATGAAGCGCCCTTGCAAGGGACTGAAATCACAGCTGAAGGCGGGCGCCGGAACATGAAAAGATCAACGAACCACTATAACAAAAGAGCAAAACCTCAAATTTGACATTCCACAGGCCGGGGCTTGGGTGTCGGCTTGCGAGCGGCAGGGTCGGAGTGCTGCTCGACTGAGCGCCGCGCGGTCTTCAGCCCCGCACTTCATCCCACCAAGAACGCGGGTGTTGCCGTGAAAAGAGCTGCCCGGGCCGAAGAAAGTTCCGGTAACAGTGCGTATCGCCGCTCGATCCCTTGAGGCAACTCAGCGCGGCATGCCGTAGTGCGCCCGCAAACCGGCCGCATAGTCGGCCACGGCGGCAATTTGCTGGTCCGTCATGCGCGAGGCGATGTCGTGCATTTCCGGGCTGTTGGTGCGGCGATCATTGCGGAACATCTGCAGCTCGGTTTCCAGATAGCCCTGCCATTGCCCACCGATACGGGGATAGCGCGAAGGCATGCCCGCGCCTCCAGGCCCGTGGCAGGAGACACAGGCGGGCACCGCACGGTCAGGAATGCCGGCCATCCAGATCGACCGGCCGAGTTTGAGATCTTTCTTGTCGGCAAACGTCACGCCGGGCTTGAAGGTCTGGCGGCTGTAATAGAGCGCCACATCGCGAATCTGCGCGTCGGTGAGCGTCGCGGCCATGCCGTTCATGATGGCGTTGATGCGCGCCGGGTGGTTGGCGCCCTTGGCGACGCGATAGTCGTGCAGTTGCTTGACGAGATAGTCGGCGTGCTGCCCCGCCAGCTTGGGAAACTCGGTGGACGTCGCGTTGCCGTCGAGGCCGTGGCAGGCCGCGCAAGTCTGCGCCACCTTGGCGCCGGCCTGAAGCTGCGCCGCTGTCGGCGCCGGGAACGAGCTTTCCATCACACTCGATGCCGGGGCAGCCGGTGTTTCTGCGCTCCAGGATGGGGCAGAAGCCAGCAGCAAGCCAGCAGCGATCAGGGCAACACGCATATCGACCTTAGGGGTAGGCATGAAGGCAATCCATCAGAAAGGAGGCCGCAAAGAGCAAACAGTAAGCAAACAGTGAACAAACAGCGACAATGCACTGCGTGCACTGCGCCGCGCGGCTCGGACTCCGGCATGAGCACAGCCCAACGCTGCGCCCCGGCCAGCTTGTTTTCATGAGTTGGCGCATCCTAACGATACATAAGTCATGGCGAATATAGGGAATTCCAGCAGGTCGGCAGCGCCGGTGCGCTTCAGTCCGCTGCTGCACAGCGCAAGGTTCATGGTGACGAGCTCGGCCATGGACAATCTGCCGGTCACGGGTCTGCCGGAGATCGCCTTCGTCGGCCGCTCCAACGCCGGCAAGTCCACCGCGATCAACACCCTGTGCCAGCAGCGTCAACTGGCGTTTGCCTCCAAAACGCCCGGTCGCACCCAGCACATCAATTTTTTCGCAGTGGGGCCGAAGGAGCATCCCAGCGGCCTGCTGGTCGATCTGCCGGGCTACGGCTATGCCGCCGTGGGCAAGGCCGACAAGAAGCGCTGGCAATTGTTTCTGGCCCAGTATCTGGCCGAACGCGGGCCGCTGGTCGGCCTGATCTTGCTGGCGGATTCGCGCCTGGGTCTGACCGACATCGATCTGAGCCTGCTGGAATTCATGGCCCCGGCGAGCGTGCCGCTGCATGTGCTGCTGACCAAGGCCGACAAGCTCAATCGGCAAGAGGGGCAACGAGCAGCGCAGGCCGCGCGCGATCAACTCGCGCAGCATGCGCAGGCGGTGGGCATGACGGCGCCGATCTCGCTGCAACTGTTTTCGGCCACGCGGCTGTCGGGCATCGAAACCGCTTCACAACTGATCGAAAGCTGGCTCGAAGACGCGGTGCGCCACTCGCACGACGAAGCGCACGACATCAAGGCCGACCCAGCGTGAGATAGAAGTTGATCTTCTGGCCCGGTGCCTTGCCGAAGCCGAAATACACCGGGCCCAGCGGCGTGTCGGTGCCCAGATAAACGCTGGTGCTCGAGCGCAGATCGCCCAGGCTGACCTGGCTGCGCTGCGCCCAGGTGTTGCCGCGTTCATAGGCCAGACCGAGGTAAGCAGCGCCGCCGAACAGGCCGGGCGTGATGAGTTCGTAGCGGTACCCGATGCGGCCATAGATCAGATAGTTGCCGATGAGCTGCCCTTCGCGGTAGCCCCCGAGCGCATCAAAGCCGCCGAGCGAAAGGTAATCGAGATTCAGCCCGGTGCGGTCGCGGAAGCTGGCGGTCCGGGCGGCGACCTCCAGGGTATGGCGGCCGAAGCTGACGACGTCTTGACCGGAGAGATCGATGCGGTCGTAGTTGGCATCGCTGCCCAGCACCGTGCGGGCGAAAAACACCTCGCCGCGGCCCCGCCAGCCCTCGCGGGGGAAGTAGGCGTGATCGAGGCGGTCGGCGATGAGCAGCAGCCGCAATCCGCCCTCGCGCAGCACGGCGCTCTTGACGAGACCCGGCGTTCCCAGCAGATAGCTGCCGTAGATGTTCGCCCGGCTCCAGCCCGCGCGCACTTCGCCGTACTCGCCCAGCGGCACGCCCAGATCGAGCCCGACGCGCTCGGTGGTGAGGCGGTAGCGCAGGATGGGGTTGTCGCCGACATAGACATCGACGGGCCGCGAGTTCAGATCGAGATAGGGCGACACGAACAGCCAGCCGCCCCGATTGACCGGCTGGTACAGCTCGGACATCCAGCGGTTGCGCCAGCCGATCTGCAGGTCGTTGCGCCACTCCCCGCCCAGGTCGTTGAGCCAAGGGCGGCGCTGCGAAATCTGCAGGGAAAAACGCGACTGATTGCGCAGATCGGTGTAGAGCCCCAGGCCGAAGCGCAGGTAGTTGGGGCCCCAGGGCTTGTCCTGCAGTCGGTATTCCAGCACCTGGCCATGTCGGCCGGAAACGAGTCGGTAATCGACGCGGGAAAAATCGCCCGTGCCGAACAGGCGATCCACGTCCTCGCGCACCTTGTCGAACTGCAGGGGTTCGCCTGCCTTCTGCTGCAGTTGCGCCTGAATCGTCCGGCTCACACCCGGTGTCAGGCCGCGCACCTCGACACCCGCCAGAGGCGCATTGAACTGCAACTGCGCCACCAGCGCCTGCGCCCTGCGCGCGAAGGCGTCGCGCCACTGCGCATATTGCGCCGGCGGCAGCGCCAGCGGGGCAAGCTGCTCGCGTGCGGCCATCACCGCGTCATAGCCGATCTTGATGGCGCGGTCGCCCGCCTGGAAATCGAGCGCGGATACATCGCCGAGCTCGGGCGAAATCAGCACATCGCCGGGCCCCAGCGTGCCGATCTGCGCGCGGATATTCTGCTCGATCAGAATGTTGATCATCTGCGACGTGAGCCCGACGATGTTGTCGAGCGAGGCGCGCGAGGCCAGCGGCGTGCCGATGTTGATCGCCACGACATGCTTGGCCCCCATGTCGCGCGCCACGTCCACCGGCAGGTTGTCCACCAGGCCGCCATCGCCCAGCAGAGCGTCGCCCACCTCGGTGGGCGGAAACACGCCGGGCACCGACATGCTCGCGCGCAGCGCCGTGGCCAACACACCGTGCTGCAGGATGACCTTTTTGCCGTTCACCATATTGGTCGCTACGGCGCGAAACGGAATCGGCAGATCGTTGAAGTCGTGCACGCCGATCGCTGGCAGGGTCAGATTGGTCAGCACCTGCTCCAGCTGGGTCGTGTTCACCGCCGCGTTCGGAAACTGCACCTGCCCTCGGTCGCTCAGGCCGAATTCGATGCCGCCAGGCATCTGCTCGTCGGCACGTTTGCGGCTGAAGGTCAGCCCCTCGCGCGCCGGACGGCTCGACAGCACGCTGGTCCAATCCATGCCCGAGACCTGCTGGCGCAACACATCGACTGACACCCCTTCCGCATACAGCCCACCGATGATGGCGCCCATGCTGGTGCCTGCGATGCAGTCGATGGGCACATGCAGTTGCTGCAGCGCCTCCAGGGCGCCGATGTGCGCCAGCCCGCGCGCCCCGCCGCCGGAGAGGACGAGGCAAATCTTGCCCTCGCCTGCATCCGGCTGCTTCACCGGTGCTGCTGCGGCAACGTCCACGACAATGGTCAGCCAGAACAGGCCGACCAGTAACGGCAGGAGACGCGCGACCAGGCGCGATGGGAGTGCGTTCATCCCCGAATTGTGCCGACTCCCACCGCGAAAATCACTCGCCGACGTGTCGATCGGCCTCCTTCAGACGGTGCCCGCAGTTGCCGCAAAACACGTCATCGGGCTGCACCGAGGCATGGCAGGCCGGACATTGCAGGGCGGCATCGGGCGTTGCATTCGGGCCGACTTCGGGCGGTGGCGGGGCGGGCTCTGCGGCGGCGGGCGCAGCCGGTGCCGGACGCGGTTTGTATTCGTCGAGCTTTTGCTTGAACTGAGCCAGTTTCTGATTAACCACATCCGTGGCTTCCGACCCCACACCTTCCCCAACGGCACGATAGACAAAGATCATGCCCAGAACGTAGATCAGGCTCACCACGGCCCAGGCGAGAAACCACACCAGGCTGATCGACAAACCCGCGCCGCCCATGCCCGCACCGCCCAGCGCGACGCCTTCCATGCCGCGCATCCCGCCCCATCCACCCATGCCGCCCCAGCCCATGCCCATGCCGCCGAAGCTGCCCGCTGCGAAAAACCCGCCGACGAACATGCTGCCGACGAACACCACGGCGAAGATGAAGGCCACCGCCGGGAACACCAGCAGCCCCAGCACCAGAAAGTGCATGAACACCTCCAGCGGCCGCCTCGCCACGATGCCCACGGCCCGCGACAAGCTGGCGACGAAACCCTCGCCATGCCAGACAGCAGCAATCATCAACGGCCCCGCCAGGAGCAGCACCGCGTAGGCCAGCGCCACCACCACGACCAGCGGCCCGCCGAGCAGAAACCCGAACAGCCCGCCGATGCCCGGAATGCGGCCAAACAATGAGAGCAGAAAAGCCGCCAGCAGAACGACGGCGAAGCTCAGGCCAAGCAGGATCAACAGGCCGATGACGTACAGCGCCGACTGCACCCCGCCGAGAAACGCCGGCGCGAAGCCGCGGATCGGCTGGTCGTAAGCCTGATCGACCAGCATCAATCCGCTGGCGTTCATGCCCACGATGATGATGATGGCGCCCAACAGGCTCATCAGCGCGGTCACCGCGGGGCTGCCCGAGCTCATGCCCGCAGCGGCCCCGCCGCTAATGGCCAGCCCGCCCAGCACAAAACTCCCCGCTAGCATGGCCAGCGCCCGCCAGTTGTGCAGCGCCTCGTAGCTGCGCAGCAGCACGCCGAGGTTGTTGGTGGTCTTCACGGTCATGGTGTTCTCCCTGCAAGGTTGATGTGACAACGAACGCAACGGCCAGATGAATCAAGGATTGTTGGTTTGCTGGGCCGAATTCGGACATTCGGGCACCTTGCCCCAGAGCGGGTCAGCACTCAACGGCGCGCCACAATACTTCCAGCGCTGCTCCTGGATGCACAACTGCTGGGTGAAGAAATTGCCTTTCTGCTGACAGGCCGCGAGCGCCGCACGCAGCGCCTCCACCCGCGATGGCGGCCTGGGCGGCGCAGCCGACGTAGGCGCAGCAGGCTCCTCGGCAGGCGTGGGTGCCTGGGTCGGCGTCGGCTTGGGCGCAGACTTCGGCGCTGGAGTTGCTGGCTGCGCGACCGGCTGCGGGCGATGCGGCCTGGGGGCGGGGGCAGCCACCGGCGCGAAGATCTCAGGCTTTCCCTTGCCCTCGAGCTTGACCGGCGGCTGGGCCTTCTGTGGTTCGGACTGCGGCGAGGGCGCGACGGCCGGTGCCGCTTGTGCGGTCACAGCCTCCGCGGCCGCGCTGGACGCGGCAGGCGCCGCAACGGTCAATGGCTCGGATACGGCCTTGGTTGCGGCAGTCATAGGCGAGGTGGGCACCGACGCCGCATTGTCCGCCGCCAGCGGCGCGCTGGCTGTACTGGGCATCCGGTGCTGGGTGGACCACCAAAGCCCGCCACCGCCTATGAGCAGCAGGGCGATCACCCCGGTGGCGATGCCGCCGACCAGAAACGCATTGCTGCCCTTGACCGGCTGCGGGCTGGCCTGTGATGCGTCGAGCCCATCGGAAGGATGCGGCGCGATCTCGGGCGCAGACGGGCTGTGCGCAGCTCGCGCCCGAATCTCCTGCTCCAGCCGCGCTGCGGCGGCGCGACGTTCGTGCTCGCGCTGGGCTGCAACCGCCGCCGCGGCGGCCTGCGCCTGGCTTTGCGTCAGTTGGACGGCGCGTTCAGCCTCGGCGGCGAGTTTCTCTTGCGCCGCCTGTTGCGCCAGCGCGTCGCGCTCGGCCTGGGCAGCGCGCGCCGCCTCATCGGCTCGCTGCTGCGCCTGCGCGCGCTCTTGCTCGGCGCGTTGCTGCTCGGCTCGTTCCTGTTCTGCGCGTTGTTGCTCGGCCAGTTGGCGGGCTGCCTCCTGCTGCGCGGCTTGCTGGCGAGCAGCCTCCTCTTGCTCAGCCTGCGCCGCAGCGAGCGAGGGCGATGCGACCTCGGCAGGCTCTGGCCCAACCTGCGGCGCGGGTTGCGCAGCGACTCGCTCGGGCGACTTCAGCGCCGCACCGCATTGTTTGCAGAATCTGGCTTCGTCGTTGTTGGGTGTGCCGCATTGCGTGCAAAAGCGTGACATTTCGACTCCCTGCATCCGATGAGCCCCGATCTTAACGACGGAATCTGATGCCGCCGCCGGAGAAGATCGACGCAAAAAAAGCCCGCCATCCAGGTGGATGACGGGCTTCTTCGGTGTCGGCGGCCAGACAAGGGCCGCCGACACGGGCGCAAGACTCGTGAGCTGGACTCGAACTTACATGTCCATGCCCATGCCGCCCATGCCACCGCCTGCGGGCATGGCGGGGGCTTCTTCCTTCGGCGCCTCGGCCACCATGCACTCGGTGGTCAGCATCAGGCCGGCCACGGAGGCGGCGTTCTGCAGCGCGGTGCGGGTGACCTTGGTCGGGTCGAGAATGCCCATGGCGATCATGTCGCCGTACTCGCCGTTGGCGGCGTTGTAGCCGTGGTTGCCCTTGCCTTCGAGCACCTTGGCGACGACCACGCTGGGCTCGTCACCGGCGTTGGCAACGATCTCACGCAGCGGTTGCTCAATGGCGCGCAACACGATCTTGATACCGGCGTCCTGATCGTGGTTGTCGCCCTTGATCTCACCGACGGCCTGACGGGCGCGCAGCAGTGCCACGCCACCACCGGCCACGATGCCTTCTTCCACCGCAGCACGGGTGGCGTGCAGGGCGTCTTCGACGCGGGCCTTCTTCTCCTTCATCTCGACTTCGGTGGCGGCGCCGACCTTGATCACCGCCACGCCGCCGGCCAGCTTGGCCACGCGCTCCTGCAGCTTCTCACGGTCGTAGTCGGAGGTGGCCTCCTCGATCTGAATGCGGATCTGCTTGACGCGCGCCTCAATGTCGGCAGCCACACCCGCGCCGTCGATGATGATGGTGTTTTCTTTGCCCACTTCGACGCGCTTGGCCTGGCCCAGGTCGGCCAGCGTGACCTTCTCCAGCGTCAGACCGACTTCCTCGGCGATGACCTTGCCGCCGGTCAGGATGGCGATGTCTTCCAGCATGGCCTTGCGACGGTCACCGAAGCCCGGAGCCTTGACGGCCACGGTCTTGAGGATGCCGCGGATGCTGTTGACCACCAGGGTGGCCAGCGCCTCGCCGTCCACATCTTCAGCGATGATCAGCAGCGGGCGGCTGGACTTGGCCACTTGCTCCAGCGCGGGCAGCAGGTCGCGGATGTTGCTGATCTTCTTGTCGTGCAGCAGCACGAACGGGTTCTCCAGCACGGCAACCTGTTTGTCCTGGTTGTTGATGAAGTAGGGCGACAGGTAGCCACGGTCGAATTGCATGCCTTCGACGATGTCGAGCTCGTTCTCCAGGCTCTTGCCGTCTTCGACGGTAATCACGCCTTCCTTGCCCACCTTGTCCATCGCCTCGGCGATGATCTGGCCGACGTGCTCGTCGCTGTTGGCCGAGATCGAGCCGACCTGGGCGATTTCCTTGCTGCTGGAGCAGGGCTTAGAGGCTTTTTTCAGCTCTTCGACCAGGGCGGCGACCGACTTGTCGATGCCGCGCTTGAGGTCCATCGGGTTCATGCCGGCGGCCACGTACTTCATGCCTTCGCGCACGATGGCCTGGGCCAGCACGGTGGCGGTGGTGGTGCCGTCACCCGCGTTGTCGCTGGTCTTGGAAGCCACTTCCTTGACCATCTGCGCACCCATGTTCTGCAGCTTGTCCTTCAGCTCGATTTCCTTGGCCACGGACACACCGTCCTTGGTCACGGTGGGGGCGCCGAACGAGCGCTCGAGCACCACGTTGCGGCCCTTGGGGCCCAGCGTCGTCTTGACCGCGTTGGCCAGGATGTTCACGCCTTCGACCATGCGGGCGCGGGCGTCAGCGCCAAAAATCACGTCTTTTGCAGCCATTGAATTTCTCCGTAAATTGCAGTTGAAGCAGGGATCAGAAGGATCGGATTACTTCTCGATGACGGCCATCAGGTCGTCTTCGCGCATCACCATCAGCTCGTCGCCGTCGACCTTGACGGTTTGGCCGGCGTATTTGCCGAACAGCACGCGGTCACCCACCTTCACGGCCATGGCCACCAGCTTGCCCTGGTCGTCGTGCTTGCCCGGACCCACGGCCAGCACTTCGCCCTGATCCGGCTTCTCGGCCGCGCTGCCCGGGATCACGATGCCCGAAGCGGTAGTGGTTTCTTGTTCGATACGCTTGACCACGACACGGTCATGCAGAGGGCGCAATTTCATGCAAATCTCCTGATGTGTGTTGAAAACCGGGCTCGCGAAGAGCCCAATGACGAGCCGCCCACCGGGCCGAAACCCGGAACCGACAGCAAGAAAGCGATTTTGAAGACTCGCGCATGACGGCGCGATGACATCGTGGAGCGTCACCGCTGTTAGCACTCACCTCCAACGAGTGCTAATTATAGGGACGGCTTTTGCCCTTTCAAGAGCCAGAGGGCCTGCTCACCCCATAGCCATGGCGCCCCACAGCTCTCGTGGGCATCGGAAAAGTCGAACGTAACGACTTGTTAATTACGCAACCCAAGGAAAAAGTCAGCCGTTCGTCGCCTCAAACGTGCCGTTCGTCGCCTGGAGGGCAAGACCGCGCAAGGTCCTGACCACAATGAGCGCAAGGAGAGCACAAGCATGCAGCGCAACCGCGGTTTTACCTTGATCGAACTGATGATCGTCGTGGCGATCATCGCCATTCTGTCGGCCATCGCCATTCCGGCCTACACCCAGTACGTCGCGCGCAGCAAGCTGACCGAGGCGTTCTCCGGGCTGTCGGGCATGGCGGTGGCGGCGCAGCAGTACTACCAGGACAACCGCAGCTACGTGGCCGCCGGAGGTGGAGGCGCCACGACCTGCCCGGTGCCGACGGCCACGGCGCAGGATTACAGCTTTGCCTGCTCCAACGTCGGCGCCACCACCTTCACCTTCACCGCCACACCGCAAGGCAACTTCGTCGGCCCGTCGTACACCATCGACCAGGACGGGACGAAAACCACGGTCTTGCCCGTGCCCGCTGGCTGGAGCGCCCCCAGCGGTGGTCAGCAATGCTGGGTGCGCAACCAATCCGGGGACTGCTGACGTGAAACAGCACCTCCGCCCCCTGCGCGGCTTCACCCTCGTCGAGATGATGGTGACCATCGCCATCGCCGCCCTCCTCGGCCTGATGGTCGTGCCCAACCTGGTCAGCATGGTCGACTCGGGCAAAACCTCGGTGCTGGTCAACAAGTTCCCGCAGGACGTGGCCTGGGCGCGCAATCAGGCGGTGACGACGCAACAGCCCGTCACCATCACTCTCGGCGCGAACACCTGCACATGGAGCACCAGCGTGGGCGGCACGGTCAGCGCTGAACATTCGCTGACCGCCAGCCAGCTCGCCGCGAGCTATCCGAATGTGAGCTGCACCATCACGGGCGGCACGGCCCAGACCCTGACCTTCGACAGTCAGGGCTTCATCAACACTGCGCCCACCATCACCGTAACCGCCGCGCATGGCCAGACTTGGACGCTGCAGGTGCTGGCCTCGGGCAGTGTGATCCTCAACGCCTATACCGCATCATGAAACCGAGTTCATTGAGCGCACAGGCGTCGCAGCACGGCATGTCGCTCATCAGCGTGCTGGTCGCCATCGTCGTCTTCGGCCTGGGCATGCTGTCCATCGCCTCGCTCTACGGCCTGGCAGTGCCAGCGCAGACAGCCAACCAGGAAACATTGGACACCGCCGCTTTGGGCAACCAGTTCTGGGCCATCCTGCAGGCCAACCCGCAAGTGGTATCGCAGATCGGTGCCGGTGCCACGGCCAGCTACACCAGCGCGAGCAGCAGCGCGCCTGCGGCACTGCAGCCCTGGCTGACCAACATCTTCACCACGCCGTCCATGATGTTGCCGGGCGCCAAGGTCACCATCACCACGGGCAAAGGTGCCGAGGGCAACCCCTGCGATGTCAGCAACCCCGCCGCTCCGCTGTGTGGCGTGACGCTGACCCTCGACTGGACCGCTGGCAAGGGCGGCGGCGGTGCACGCTCCCAGACATTTCATTATCAGGTGGGGTTCTGACATGCCAACAACGCAACCCGGCCTGCCCGCCCCTCAGAGCCAGCGCGGCTTGAGCCTGATCGAACTGATGGTCGCCCTAGTCATCGGGCTGATCTTCGCCATCGCCGTGCTGCTGGTGCAGTCTTCCCTGACCAAGCAGAACGTGACCATGAGCGACGTGATGCAGCGCGACACCCAGACCCGCGCCGCGCTCGACCTCATCAGCCGCGATCTGTCGAACGCGGGCTTCATGCTCGGCGGGACGCAGTCGCGATGCGACGTGCTGCTGGCCTACGACAGCGGCGTCAGCGGCAGTCAGACGTTTGCCCAGTACCCCGTTTCCGCGGCTTCGCAACCGCTGGCCCTGCCCACCAGCACCACATCGGGCAGCACCAATTACCCCAGCACCACACCCGATCCTTCCGCCTACGGCACCAAGCAGCAGTTCACCGACATGCTGTTCTTCACCGGCGCCAGCAGCGCGCTGCAGGTTCCCAGCAACGGCAACCCCACCGCCTACGTCGTGCAGAACTCCACCACTCAAGCCGCAAACGGCCAAGGCACACTCAACAGCAGTCAGCTCCCCCTGGGCTCCACAGCAGGACTGGCGGTAGGCGATGCCGCCCTGCTGCGCATGCCGCTGAATGGAAAACTGGCGTGCTTTCGCGTACCGATTACCTATGTCGGCCCAAGCACCGCGCCCAGTTCCACCTATATCAACAGCACCGGCAGCGCCCAGTTTCCCAGCACCGGGTATGCAGCATTCAACAGCCAGTTGATCGCCGCCGGGGTGCTGCCGCCAGGTGGCTCGCTGACCAATGCGAATTTCATCCAGTCTCGCCTTACCGACCTGGGACCGCAGACCAGCAGCACCTTGCAGACCGTGGTGTATTACATCGGCCAATACGCCAATGCTGGCGGTGGCTCCTATCCCGTGTTGGTGCGCGCTGTGCTCAATGCCCAGACCGACGCGCTGGTCGCCCCACCCGTGCCCATGGCAGCGGGTGTGGTCAGCTTGCAAGCGCTGTTCGGGGTGGACGAAACACAAACGGGTAACGTGACCAACTACCTCACCTGGCCGGCCGTAGTCGCCGGCAACTACAGCAAAGACGTGCGCAGCGTGCTGTTTGCGCTGATCACCAAGTCACTGCAGAACGACACCGGCTACACCGCCCCCGCAACCATCACTCCGCCCAGCCCCAGCCTGGGCCCGGCGCAGTTCACCGCCTACACCGTACCCACAGGAGCAGGCGGCCAGCCCGATTACAGCCACAACCACTTTTCCGTCATCGAGTCCGAATTTGCCGTTCGGAACCAGCTATGGCCGCACTGACCCCCAGCCCCAAGCGCCGCAACGAGGGCGGCTATGTGCTGCTGCTCACCCTGATCACCCTCGTGGTGCTACTGTTCGGCGTGCTGTTCACCATGCGCGGCAGCCTGCTGCAGAACGTGATGACCGGCAACACCGTCCAGCGCCAGAAAGACGTGCAGGCCAGCGACATGGCCTTGCGGCAGGTGCAGCAGGCCATCATCCAGACCTCGAACAATGCGGGCACGGTGCCGCTTGAGATTGCCGCCAGTTCGACGCATTGGTTCTACATCCCACCTGCCTCGACCACGACGCCAGCAACACCCTGGAGCGCTCCAGGCACGGGTGCCAATGCCAGCTTCTGGCAAACCTGCCTAAGCGCCAATCAATGTGACACCCTGGCCCATGTCGCTGCGGTCATCAACCCAGCACCTCCGGCCCCGTCGGGGGGCTACACCGCGCTGGTGACCGTCGTGCCAACGAATTTGCCGACCGATACCTATGCCTGCGGAACAACGGGCTACACCGCCACGTACTACGACATCTTCCTGCATGTGCAGGAAGCCAACGGCACCACGGGGGCCAACACCGAGAGTGTCTTCAAACTCTGCACCCTCGGCGCATCTTGAGACGCGAGCCATCTTGCACCATCCCCGTCACCATCCTTGAAGTCTGATTGGAACCAAGCCATGACCACACCATCCCGACTGCGCCGTGTCTTGACATGGTTGAGCGCTGGCGTCGCACTCAGTGGCGTGCTGGTTTTCGCACTTGCCCAGGCCCAGACCACCAACATCCTGCAAGAGGACTTCACCGGCGCCGCGCCCAACTTGAATTGGTATTCCTTCGGCGGTGCCTGCCTGACAGCCGGCTCCGCGACGAACAGCGGCCCAAGCGGCGCCAGCAATACGGGCATTCCTGCGTGCCTAGGCGATAGTTACTACGCAAAAGGGGTGCTGAGTTACGGCGCAACACCCACTACGCCTGCACAAACGCAAACGGGATTGACCAACAACCAAGACTCTGTGGGACAGGGCGCACTGCGCCTGACCAACGGCTGCGCGACCGTGAAGGGCAAGAAGGTCTGCTACTACCAACAATCAGGCGCCATCATCCTGGCGAATGAATATTCGTCGAATCAGGGCATCCGTGTATCCTTCACCACCTACACCTATGGTGGCGACAACGCCGGCGGTCATGGTGCCGATGGCATCGGTTTCTACATTCTGAACGGCTCGGCCACGCCCAATGTCGGCGCCTGGGGCGGCAGCCTGGGCTACAGCTGTTCAAACACCAATTCTCCCTACGACGGCATGACCGGCGCCTATCTTGGCTTGGGCATGGATGAATATGGAAACTTCCTGAATCAGGGCGACAACACCGGCACGGGCATCAACCCAACCTACAGCGGAGGGCCAACCAACCAGCTAAATCCCGGCGAAATCGGGATTCGCGGCTATGGCAACGTCAACCTCGCCGCACTTCGGGCCATCAATCCCAATGCAACTGTGTCTGACGTTCAAAATACCTGTAAGAACGGCGGGAAGTACTCGTATGGTGGGAAAACCTACACCTTCCCCGACTATGCGATGGTTCCTGGAAACTACCCGACTGGCCTGACCATCGCCAACGAATCGGCAACGACCCGCAGCCAGGCAACCCCTATCACTTATACACTTGAAATCACCCCGAACGGCCTGCTCAGCCTCTGGTACAAGTACAACGCAACGAGCACGGTAGGCGGCTTCGGCAAGCAGGTGCTGAACAGTGTGAGCATTGCCGACCCCACGCTGTACGGCCCCATGCCACAGAGCTTCCTCTTCGGCTTTGGCGCCTCGACCGGGGGCAGCGACAACGTTCATGAGATCACGTGTTTTCAGGTCGTCCCTGCAACACAGGCGGTTACGTCACCCGTCGCTCCAGTATCCATCTCAGGTGGCAGCTATATCTATTCGCTGAGCAGCGACCCAGACCCCATCGCTGGTCATGTTCAGGCTTTTCAGACCGTGGCCACACCAACCTCCAGCGCCAGCGCGCCCTTGGGCACAGCCACAGGCACTCCCGTTTGGGATGCGGGAGACTCGACCCATATGTCGGCCAGCATGCGCGCGGCCAGTCTGTATTCCACGTCCGCCACGCCAACTGGCGGAACGGTGGGCTCGGGAACGACACCGCTGCTGACGTCACTCGATTCGGCTGCCTTCGGCACTTGGACAACCTCGTCCTGCCTGCCTTCTGGAAGCACGGGCATCGGCATCATTCAGCAATACACCATCGACCCAAACTACACCTACAACGGCAACAACGGCACATGCTCCTATCTCGCCGGGCGCAAGGCGGGATGGATGCTGGGTGGCATGAGCAGCAACGATTCGGCAGCCTTCATGGGGCCGCCGGGCAACGCCAACATTCTCAGTTTGCCAGGGTACGTAGCGTTTGCTCAGGCCAACAAAAATCGTGAAAAGGCCGTTCTCTTCACGAGTAACGACGGTTTTCTCTACGCCATCGACGCCACCAGCGGCAACCTGATCTGGGGCTGGATGCCCCGCCCCTTCGTGGCCAGCCTGGGCAATGCGTTCGGCCTAGTCGGCGCAACCTGCGGCAACCCGAATGCCAACGGCGCCTGCTTCGACGGTCAGTTCGTCACGACAGACGCCGTCAACACCACGACCAATCCGACGGCCAGCAACTGGGCCACCTACGTCGTAGGCACTGCGGCGGGCGGCTCTTATCACTATGCGTTGAAACTTTCGACGAATACGGCGGGCGCCCCCATGCCGTCGGGGCAAACCTGGGGCGTGCGCGTGACCGGCGGCAGTTCTCCGCAGGAACAAGCGCCAGTGATCGCGACCATCAATGGTCAGCAATACGCGCTGTTCACCGTGAACACCACGACGAATGGCACGACAACCAGCAAACTCTACGAGGTCAATGTCGCCACGGGAGCAGGCGCGGCCTCTCCCGCGACGCTGCCTTTCGTCGCCAGCAGTTCCATCACCTACATTCCGGCGACGGGCACGGTCTGGATGGGCGATGCGAGCGGTGGCGTCTGGAGTCTGAATCTTTCCGGTTCGGCATCCTCGGACGTGGCCGGAGCAACCAAAGTGGCAACCATGAGCCCGGCGGCGGCGGTGCAATACGTTGGCTACACGGAAATCAGCGGCCTGCCTTATCTGTGGGCCGCGTCGGCAAACGAGATCGAGGCATTCGCACTCTCGGGCGCCAACGCCACTCCCATCTGGGCAAGCACCGGGGGTAGTTCTCCTCAAGGTTTCCTGGGCAACGGTTCCGGTGGCCTTACGTCCAACAGCGCCGTCATGGGGCTGCAAACTGGCGGGCAGATCTCTGCCGCGCCTGCGCTGATCAACGGCGTACTCGTCGTCCCGGTCTATGTTCCTCCGACTGGCTCGTGTGGTGAGGTTGGCACGGGCTACTACGACCTGTTCGATCTGGTCAGCGGCGGACTGCCGAAGATTCCCATCACCTACAAAAACAACGCTGTGACGAACGGCATCATCTCGCTGGGTCTGGGTATCCCGTACACGCCCTCCTACACGGTGACCGCCTCGGGAACGCTGGTCTACCCTGGCAACAGCCAGCCGCCGTCACCAACGCAGGGGATCAACCCGATCGAGTTTGGCGGCAGCGTGATGAACAAACCCATCGCCTGGCGCCAGTATTGAGCCATGACGCCCTCGCGTTGTGGTGATCGATCCACAACGCGGAGGCGGTCTGTGCATGATTTCACGCTTTGGCCGCTTGGCTTGCGTCGGCCTCTGTTGCTGAGGGCGCGGACGGGTTACAACGCTGCATGTGCATCGCCTCTGTCTTCTTCCACCCTCGCCAGCGCCGCGCGCGCGGCTTCACACTTCTCGAACTGATGATGGCCATCGCCCTCGTGGGCGTGCTCACGGCCATTGCGCTGCCGATCTACAGCGGCTACAAGCTCAAGGTGCAAAACGCCCAGGCGCAGCAGGACGTGGTGTCGATTTCAGCGGCGATCGAGAGCTACCAGACCTACAACCGCAAGCTGCCTGACTCGCTGGCCGACATCGGCATGGCGGGCAAGCTCGACCCCTGGGGCCATCCTTACGCTTACTACAACATCGAGGCCAATGGCAGGGGTGGCGCACGCAAGGACAAGGCGCTCAACCCGATCAACACCGATTACGACCTCTACAGCATGGGGGCCAACGGCCAGACCCAGTCGCAGATCTCGAGCAAGGTCAGCCTCGACGATATCATCCGCGCCAACAACGGGGCCTACATCGGCCTGGCGTCGAATTATTGATCCGGCCACAGCGCACTGAAATCGTCATGCCCCGCCCAGCGCTGCAAGCACGTCTTTTTGGCAGCCGTCTGGCGCGGCGCGTGTTCGCGCTGTTCGTACTGGCGGCGCTGGTGCCGCTGGCGGTGTCGGACTGGCTTTCGAGCACCGCGGTGAACACGGTGGCGCGGCAGCTCCATGTGCAACGCCAGGAGCAGCTCACGCGGCAGGTCAGCCGTCAGGTGCTCGAGCGCCTGCTCACGGCCAAGAGCCTGCTGCGCGCCCTGCCCCTTGCGCCGCCTGCGTCTGGCGTGCGCCCGCCCGGCCTGGGCCGGGTGTTCGAGGGCTTGATCCTGCTCTCGCCCGAAGGCCGACCGCTCTGGGCCGGGCCCAACGCCGCCGATCTGCAACAGGCCTGGCAAAGCGGTTCGCCCTCGGTGCCGCCGGTGCTGCCCACGCCGGATGCCGATCCTCGCGCGGCGCTGGTCTTGCTGCGCACGCTCAGCGTGCCGGGCCAGCAGGCGCGCATTCTTCTTGCCGCCATGCGCGATGGCGAGCCGAGCTGGGTCGCCGAACTCGACCCCGACTTTCTCTGGGCTCCGGTCCACGATGCCATGGAGGGCGGCATCTGGCGGGTGAGCAACGCCAACGGCCAGCCGCTCTATTCCGGCGATGCAGCGCCATCATCGGCGCCGGGCGGCTCGTCGAACTTTTCGCATTTCGTCTTCAGGCTGTTTCTGGGTGGCGATTTCGGCACGCCCGACTGGGTGTTCTCGCAGCAGGTGCCGCCGCCGCAGGTGCGCTGGCTGGGCTGGCCGCTGCCGATGTGGCTGGGGCTGGTGGCCTTGGCCACGCTGCTGTTCATCGGCCTGCTGGCGCAGCGCCAGATTCGCCGCACCCTGGCGCCGCTGGAGCGGCTGACGGCGGGCACGCGCAGCCTTGCCGCGGGCGACGTGGCCACGCGGGTACCGGTGCAGGGCGACGACGAATTCGCCGTGCTGGGCGCAGCCTTCAACGACATGGCCGCGCGCATCGGCCGACAGTTCCATGCCCTCGAAGGTCTGGCCGCCATCGACCGCGACATTCTGGCGGGCGCCGCGGTGGACAGCCTGGCGCAGCGCGTGCTCGAACAACTGGAGACGATCTACCCCGGTACTCACGCCGTGGTCGTCTGGCAGCAGGGCGGGCAGCAGTTTCGCCGCGCCACGCTGTGGCACAGCGGCAAGAGCGGCATGACCGTGTTCGACGCCCGCGACATCGCCTGCGAAGGACTGGCGCAAACGCCGTGGTCGGCGCTGGAGGGCGACCAGGTGCTCGCCGTGGACACCCTGCTGGCGCAGCGCGGCGGCCCGCACGACCTGCCCTGCCTGTCCAGCCTCATGCCGCAGGGCGCAGACTGGGTGGCGCTGTTTCCGCTGCGCCAGTCCGACTCGATGCGCGCGCTCATCGCACTGGGCTTCGCCGAGCAGCCGCAGGCCGGCTCGCTGCAAGTGGCCGCCGAGTTGCGCGACCGCCTGGCCGTGGCCTTTGCCGCCCAAGACCGTGAACGCGCACTCGTGCATCAGGCCACGCACGACAGCCTCACCGGGCTGCTCAACCGCCACGGCCTGCACCAGCGCCTCGACGCCTTGCTGGCCCCGGAGCCCGCACCCAGGCTGGCGCTGCTCTACATCGACCTCGACAACTTCAAGGACGTCAACGACAGCCGCGGCCATGCTGCGGGCGACGCCTTGCTGCGCTTGGCCAGCGAGCGGCTGCGCGTGCGCGTGCAGGCCGACGCACTGGTGGCCCGACAAGGTGGAGACGAGTTCACCCTGGTGCTGCCCGAGGCCGACGCTGCTACCGCGCGGGCCGTGGCCGACATCGCCATTCGCGCCATGAGCGAGCCCTTCCACCTGCCCGGGGGCGACTTTCAGGTGGGCGCGAGCGTAGGCATCGCGCTGTGCCCGCAACATGCCCGCACCCGCGACGACTTGCTGCGCTGCGCCGACATTGCGCTCTATGCCGCCAAGGCCGACGGCCGTGGCCGGGCGCAATGCTTCAGCACTTCACTCGACAGCGAGGCGCGCGCTCAGGCTGCGTTGCTGGCCGATCTGCGGCAGGCTGTGGCGAAAGGGGAGTTCGTCGCCCACTTCCAGCCCCGCGTGGGCGCGGGCGACGGTCGCGCCAGTTCGGCCGAGGCACTGGTGCGATGGCAGCATCCGCAGCGCGGCCTGCTCTACCCGGATGCCTTCATCGAAATGGCCGAGTCTTCCGGCCTGATCGTGCCCATCGGCCAGTGGATGCTGCAGGCTGCCTGCAAGGCCATGGCCGACTGGCGCCGCGCCGGGGTGGCGCTGCAGCGGGTGTCGGTCAATGTGTCGCCGGTGCAACTGGTGGAGGGCGATCTGGTGGGTCAGGTGCGCGAGGCTCTGGCGGCGAACGGCCTCGCCCCCGAGTCGCTCGAAATCGAGATCACCGAATCGCTGCTGGTGGACGACCACGAGCCCACCTTTGCGCAGCTCGGCGCACTGCGCGCGATGGGGGTTGCCGTGGCGCTCGACGACTTCGGCACCGGCTACTCGTCGATGGCGGCGCTGCGCAAGCTGCCCATCGACGTGATGAAGATCGACCGATCCTTCGTCACCGATCTGGAAACCGACTCCAGCGCCCTGCCCTCGGTGCGCGCCATCGTGGCGCTGGCGCAGGCCGCGCACTTGCATCTCGTCGCCGAGGGTGTGGAAACACCGGCGCAAGCCGACATGCTGCGCGAACTGGGTTGCCACGAGCTGCAGGGCTATCTCTACTCGCGCCCGGTGCCGTTCGCCGAGTTCGGGCGCCTGCCCTGCGTGCGGCAGGCCGGGGCCTGAAACCTTCCCCCTCCCAACCTCCCCCACGACGTGGGGGAGGAGATCGCACGCCCTACCCCCGTCGCAGATAGAACCCGTGATACCCGTCGAGCGAGTGCGCGGGCTCGAAGGCGATGTGGCAGTGCTTGTCGGGGTTTTGCCAGCGGTCGACGATCTGGTAACCCAGGCTGGTGAAGCCCGCCAGAAACGGGCCGTAGGCAGCGATGCGGTAGGGGCAGAAGGCGGTGCCGATGCTCTGCAGGGTGAAATAGTCTTGCGCGCCGTTGTCGAGCACGTGCAGCGGCGTGAGGTTGAGAATGATGTGGTGCGGCGGGTTGGCGAGCGCGGCCAGACGCTGCGCCAGGGTATCGGGCAGGTACTGCAGCACGCCCAGCGCGAGCAGCACGTCCACCCCGTTCGCCCCGGCGAAGTCGCCGTTGAAACCCAGCCGCCCTGACGGGTCGCGCTCGCGCGCAATCTCAGCACCACGCGCCATCACCGCGGGCACATCGCTCACCGTCCAGCGCAGGCCCGCGGGATAGTCGAGGTAGCGCTGATAGCCGTAATAGCCGATGCCGATGTGCCCGCCCAGATCGAACACGGTCTTGTTGCCCTGCGCAAACAGCTTCTGCAACCAGAAGATCACCGGATAGTCGCTGGGGTAGATGCGCTTGATGCGCTCCAGATACATGCCGGCCGCGTCGGCGTTGTCGTAGCCCAGCGGCCGTGTGCTCGGCGCGCTGGCCTGCGCGGCGTCGAAGGTGGGATAGATGCCCCGGAAGAGGTTGGCGTCGGTGTTGCCGGCGAAGGCAGCCTCTGCGCGTTGCCTGCGCAGTTGCCCCAGCGGCGGCAGGTCGGCCAGACGGTCGAGGGCGGCGTGGGCTTGTTCGAGAAGATGCATGGCTGTCTCCGTGACGCAGGTCGTTGGGGCGGTGAAAGATGTCATCAAACGTGACATTCCGTATCGCTGTTTTGCATTTTCGTGGCGAGATCAAACCGGGTCGATTGCGCGACGCGCTGACCGAACGGAATTGCCGCGCGTCAATTTTGCAACACCGCCTTGCGCGCAGCATCTCGCCCATTCTTCTGAATGCGAGTGCAGCCCATGTCATCGAATCGACCCGTCGAATATCGCCGCAAGCCGCGCGTGGAATGGCGGCATCTGGCCCACTTCATCGGTCTTGCCGCCTTGCTGCTCGGGCCCGCCGCCATCGCCCATGCGCAGGATGCCGCCAACTTTGTGGCGCAGAACGGCGTGCAGGTTCAATCAGCCGATGCATCGTCCGGCGGTTGGCATGTCGTGCCCACGGTGCAAAAGGGCAATGTCGGCAAGGAAATGCCGCAGGACCACAGCCAGTTCCCGCAGCTCAAGGGGCCGTTCACCTCGCCCGAGCAGGTGACCAAGGCCTGCCTGAGCTGCCACACCGACGCGGCCCAGCAGGTCATGTCCACCATCCACTGGACGTGGAAAGCCTACGAACCCGCCACCAAGACCCTGGTGGGCAAGAACCACGTCTACAACAACTTCTGCGTCAGCCCCATCAGCAACGAACAGTTCTGCACCGTCTGCCACGTCGGCTACGGCAGCACCGACCCGAACAAGTTCGTACCCTTCGACCACCGCTCGCAGGATCATGTGGACTGTCTGGTCTGCCACGATCAGACCAAGACTTATCACAAGATTCCGTTCATCGGCGGCAATCCGGCGATGGAGAAGATCGCGGTGCGCCCGGGATGCGGCGAGGTGTACGGCACCGACAAGCCTTACGTCGAGCCCGAAGACCTGGCCAAGATCGCGCAAAGCGTCGGCGCGCCCACGCGCTACACCTGCGGCCAGTGCCACTTCTACGGCGGGGGAGGCGACGGCGTAAAGCACGGCGACATGGACAGCTCGCTGCTCAATCCCTCACGCGCCGAAGACGTGCACATGTCGCCGCAGGGGCTGAACTTCACCTGCCAGGAGTGCCACAAGACCGAGAACCACAACGTCAGCGGCTCGCGCTACATCACCGACATGATGATCAACGATCATCAGTTCATGCGCGGAAGCCCGCATAACACCCAGGCCGCAAGCTGCGTGTCGTGCCACGGGCAAACGCCGCACAAAGGCAACGACATCAACAGCAGCATCCAGGCCGCGACGCTGAACATGCATACCCGCGACATCGCCTGCGAGACCTGCCACATCCCCGAATTCGCCCGGGGCGGCCTGCCCACCAAGATGGAGTGGAACTACGCCACCGCCGGCAAGCTCGCGCCCAACGGCTCGCCGCTGGTCATCAACGACAGCCACGGTTGGAACACCTACTGGGGCGTCAAGGGCAGCTTCAAATGGGCCGAAGACGTGGTGCCGCAATACCACTGGTTCAACGGCGTGGAGCGCTGGATGAACATCGGCGACAAGGTGCAGGACTTCAAGAACAAGGACGGCGTGGTGCAGCTCAACGCCATCGAAGGCAGCCCGCTTGACGGCAAGTCCAAGATCTTCCCATTCAAGATCATGCGCAACAACCAGCCCTACGACACGCAGACCGGCATTCTCGCGGTGTTTCATTCCTTCGGCTTCGACAAAGACTCCTACACCATGAACTACGACTGGCAGACCTCGATCGCCGCCGGCATGAAGGCCGCGCATCTGCCGTATTCCGGTCACTTCGGCTTCGTCAAGACCGATATGTACTGGCCCATCGAGCACATGGTCGCGCCCAAGGCGCAGGCGCTGTCGTGCATGCAGTGCCATGCTGACAACGGTCGCCTGCAGAACATCGACGGCGTGTACATGCCGCACCGGCCAAAAGACCATAACCCCTGGCTGGAGCTCATCGGCCTGGCGGCTGCCGCGCTCGCCCTCGTGGGCGTGACCCTGCACGGTCTCATTCGATTCGGCATGTGGCTGCGCCGCCGTCACTGAAAGGACATCGCCATGTCAACCGCACAACCAACCACGCACCGCGTCTACAAGTTCACCCGCTTCGAGCGCTTCTGGCACTGGAGCCAGGCCGCGCTCATCATCACCATGCTGTTCACCGGCTTCGAGATACACGGCTATCTGGGCGGGCTCAATTTTCAGCAGGCGCTGCTGATTCACGAATACGCGGCGTGGATGCTCATCACCCTGTGGACTTTCGCCATCTTCTGGCACTTCACCACCGGGGCGTGGAAAAACTACATCCCCGACCTGCGGCCGCAAAGCCTGCTCAAGGTAGCGCGCTATTACGCCTGGGGCATTTTCATCGGCGAGAGCCACCCCTATCACCCCACGCCCGATCGCAAGCACAACCCGCTGCAGCGCCTGGCGTATCTGTGGCTCAAGCTGATGATCAATCCGCTGATCTGGGTCAGCGGCATGCTGCTACTGTTTTTCAGCTACGACTGGATTCGGCTGTCCCCGCTGGGCCTGCAACTCGACTGGGTAGCGCTCACCCACACCGCGGCGGCGTACATGATGCTGCTGTTCTTCATCCTGCACGTCTATCTGGCCACCACCGCGCACCCGCCGACGGCCTACATCAAATCGATGATCACCGGCTGGGAAGACGAACCCGGCCCGGCCGGCATCGACACGCACTGAATACCTCGCCAACCGAACAGGACTTTCCATGATGTCTGACTTGCACCACCCCACGCGCTGCCGGCCCGCACTGCGCCTGCTCCTAGGGGCGGCGCTGGTCGGCCTGAGTCTCGCCACCGCGCGGGCCGATCAGGCTGCGGCCGCCTCCTCACCGTCCATCAACCTGCAAAGTGCCTCGAACACCGACCTGCCCGGCTCACCCTCGCGCGTGCGTCTCGACCAGGGTCTGGGCGTGCATGCCATCAAGCAGCGTGACGGCTTTGTGCTGCTCGACAACGCGGTGCTGCTCAAGACTTATGTGACGGCGTGGAGCAAACAGCCGGTGAACTACACCGGCATTCTCACGGCCAATACCGAAATGATCGACCCGCCCCAGCCGGTACAGGCCACGGCGCGCGAGAAGCAGCAGGTCGACGCGATGATCGCCTTCGCCAAGGCTCACCCCAAACTGCGCATCGACGTGGACGACATCGCCCTCGACCCCTACGTTGCCACGGGCTCGTACTACCCCATCGACAACCGTCTGTTCATCCACGGCGCGGGCTACTACTTCGACAACTCGCCGTATCACTACACCTACGACCACCCCGAAGCCTTCCGTCATCTGCAATGCACCAATGCCGCGGCGATGAAAACGATCAACGACAGCATCGCCAACTATGTGCACTTTCACATGGCGATCTTCGCCACGGTGCTCGGCGCCGATGCGACAACCCAGACCCTGCACCTGCGCGTGGACGAAGTTCAGCTCAAGGACTCTATGGGCAATGTACTGATCGACCAGAAGGCTGGCGGTTGATCCGACTGGGGCGCGGCCGACTCCTCCCAGCCCCAATCCCCACTCAAGTCCCCGCGCGATAGTCTTTCAGATACTTGCCTTCGAACCAGCGCTTGGCCCAGGTGAAGGCGCGTGACGGCGGCAGCACGATGGTTTTCTTCGCGTCGCGGAACACCAGAATGCCGCTGTCCACGGTATCGACGATGCACACCAGTTCGGCCTTGGGCACATGCTCTGCGGGCTTGCCCTCCATCGCCAGCAGCAGGTTGGCGGCGGCCGCCTCGGCCTGCAGATCGGCCATGTGCGCCTGCTTGGGCAACCAGTCGGGGCCGGGATAGCTGCCGGCATCTCCGGCGACGAACACGCGCTCGAAGCCCGGCACGGCGCAATGCGCGTCAGCCTGAATGAAGCCCCCGGGCGAGCGCGGCAGCTCGGTCTGGTGCATCCACCCCGGCCCCGTCATGCCCGGCATGAACAGCACCAGATCGGCCTTGACCATGCCGCCTTCGGTCTCCACCCCCTCGGGCGAAATGCGCAGCGGCTTGTGGCCCAGGTGCGTATCGATGCGCCGCTTGGCCATCTGCGACAGCAGGCCGGTGACGGCGCGCTCGCCCAGCCGCTGGCCCGGCGTTTCAGAGGCGTTGAAGAACACCAGTTCCACCCGGTCGCGCTTGCGCTGACGGCGCAACCAGGTGTCGATGCCAAACAGCAGTTCGAACATCGGCCCGCCACGCGCGGCAGAAGGTTCCTGTGGATTGCCGCCAAATCCGCAGGCGATGCGCCCGCTGTCCATCGCCAGCAGGCGCTCACGGATTTTTTCTGCCGCCGCCACACCCTCGCATAGCGCGATGGCATGCTCGATGCCCGGCAGCTTTTTGATGAAGCGCCCGCCGGTGGCGATGATGAGCCCATCGTTCTCCACCGGCCCGGCGCTGGTCAGCACGGTGCGCCCGCCGTCTTGCAGGCCGTTGACTTCGGCGGCGAGGAAGTCGATGCGCAGCTTGTCGAGAAAAGGCGCGAGGTCGATCACTAGATCGGCGCTTTTGCGCACCCCGGTGGGCACCCAGATCAGGCTGGGCAGATAGACAAATTCGGCCTTGGGCGCCACCAGGGTGATGCGCGCCTGCGGCGCCTTGGCGCGCAGCGTGCGCGCAGCAGTAAGACCGGCGAACCCCGCGCCGAGAACGACGAAATGGGCAGACATGGAAGCAGACATGAGAGGCGATGTCCAGGGAGTTTTATTAGCCCAGATTGTTCATTAGGGCGCGGGATGATGGCGCGGCGGGTTGGGGATGGATTTGGCGCCGGGTGACAAGCCCATAGCCCAAGCTATGGGCGCGAAGCACGGGGGCAAAGACGCCCCAAACCGACTGCCAGCACCCGTGCAGGCGCGAAGCGCCGCCTCATGGACAATCTGGGATCAGTACAGCAAGCATAGACGCCGCTCGCCCGAAACGCATTGCCAAATGTTAGTTCCGCCCGGCCGCGTCAGAAGAGTTGACACCCCCTCGGGGAGAAATGCGCGCAGCGAGTCAGGGGGGCTGTTTCAATGAGTGCCTGGCTCTTGTTGTCGACACGCCAGTACACGTCACACATGCCGCACACAAGACAAAGACGGCCGGAATACACTGCGCCCGTCCGCACCCTGCAACGAGGGTGGCCCATGGCTCTGGCGCAGCCGACACTCGATCTGGATAACTATCTCACCTGGGAAAACGCCCAGCCCGAGCGGCACGAGTATTACCGCGGCGAGACCATTGGCAAGGTGGGGATGCGGCGGGTGCATGGAATGGTCGGGCAATCTGTTTGCGGTGCTGAAATCCGCTCTGCGCGGGCGACCTTGCGAAGTGTTCACCGAGAGCCTGAAAGTCCAGGTGGCCGATGAGGCGGTGTTTTACCCGGACGTGTTCGTCACCTGTTATGGCGACGATCTTCGCACCGATATGCTGTTCCGCCACCCGCTGCTGATCGCGGAGGTGCTGTCGGACAGCACCCAAGGCTATGACCGCAGCCTGAAGTTTGCAATGTACCGCCGCATTGCCGAGCTGCGCGAGTATGTGCTGATCGACCCTGACAACCTCAGCGTGGAGGTCTTTCGGCGCAACGAGCGCGGTCTGTTTGAGCTGCACGATTTCACCGGCGTGGCAGAGCTGGAACTCGCCAGCGTGTCGCTGCGCGTGCCGATGGCGGAGCTGTTCGAGGGCGTGGAGCCGCAGCCCGGCGCGTGATGAGCGACCTCAGGGCTGATCGAAACAGTCCACAAGATAGTCGATGAACACCCGCACCTTGGGTGGCAGAAAGCGGTTGGGCAGGTAGAGCGCGAAGAGTTCGGCGCGGCTGGGTGGTGCGTAGTCGGCGAGCACTTCGTGCAAGTTGCCATCCAGCAAATCCTGGCGCACGGCGTAGTCGCGCATGTACACCACGCCCAGCCCGAGACGCGCAGCCTGTCGGAGGGCCTCGGTGCTGTTGCTGCGAAAGCTGCCGCGTACCGGCACGACCAACGGGCGCCCGTCGCGCTCGAAGGTCCAGGTGCCGGCACCCTCGGCTTGTGGATAGATGAGACAGTTGTGCTGCGCCAGATCCTCGGGCTTTAGCGGTATGCCGCGCCGCTGCAGGTAAACGTCTGCCGCGCAGGCCAGACGACGGATGCGGTGCAGTGGCCGGGCGACCAGGCCCTCGGGCGGGCGGGCGGTGAGGCGGATCGCCAGGTCGTAGCCGTCTTCGGCCAGATCGACCTGACGGTCGCTGGCGTCGAGTTCGAGTTGCACGTCGGGGTAGCGTTCGAGAAAGGCCGGCAGCAAGGGTGCCAGACTGCCGTTGGCGAAAGCGACCGGCGCGCTCACCCGTAACTGCCCCCGAGGTGACAGATGAAACTGGCTCACCGCCGCTTCGGCCGTCTGGGCGATCTCGATCAGTTGTAGGCAATGCGCGTGAAACGCCGATCCGGCTTCGCTCAGGCTCAGATGACGCGTGGTGCGGTTGAGCAAGCGCGTGCCGAGCTGTCGCTCCAGACGCGCCACTTGCTTGCTCACCACGGGCAGAGAAATGTCCAGGCTGCGGGCGGCTTCGGAAAAGGAATGCGTCTCCACCACACGGGCGAAGATGCGACAGGCGTCCAAGTCGAGCATTGTGCCTCCAATATTTTCTGATTTGGAAATAACTAATTCGAGTTTTGATTATTTATCAACTTTTGGGAAATTTTTAAGCTGCCGCCATCGTCATCTTTGAGGAGAACGCCGTGAAACGGAGTTTGAGCTTTCCCCAGGCGCTGGGGGCGTTGGGTGTGGCGGCCATGGCCTGGGGCGGCATGCTGCCGCTGGCCAAGGCCCTGATGTTGCACATGGATGTGTTCGTGATGACCGCCATCCGTTACGGATTGGCCGCGCCGCTGTTCCTGCTTGCGCTTGCGTGGAAAGAAGGCCGTTCCGCGCTCAAGCTCGATGGTCGGGGCTGGCAACTCGCCGTGCTGGGCAGCCTGGGCTTCGCGGGATTCAACTTGCTGGGCTACGAAGGGTTGCGCCACACCCAGCCGCAGCAGGCTGCCATCATCATCGCGCTGATGCCGCTGCTCAGCGCCCTGGTCAACTGGGCACTCAACGGGGTGCGCCCCAGCGGCGGCACCTGGGCCAGCATTGCGCTCTCGCTGCTGGGCGTGGCGCTCGTGCTCAGCAACGGCAACCCCGCCCATCTTCTGGCGGACAACCACCTCGGCGGCGACGGCCTGGTGCTGCTGGGCGTACTGTGCTGGGTGATCTATACGCTGGCCGCGCGCCGATATCCAGCCTGGTCATCGCTGCGTTACACCGCCTGGACCTGCGCCTTCGGCGCCTTGAGCATCGTGGTCATCGCCCTTCTGGCGGTCGCCCTGGGCCGTGCGGACTTGCCGACCCTGCCCATCTTGCGAGAGTCGGCCTGGGGGCTCGCCTACCTCGTGTTGATTGCCGCCTTCATTGCGGTGCTGGGCTGGAATGCGGGCATCCAGCGCGTCGGCGCCTCGGTGGGCGTGCTGTTCATCAACTTCGTCCCGGTGACGGCCTTCGGCATCGCCTTGTTTCAAGGCGTGCACTTCGGCGGCGCGGAAGTGCTCGGCGCGGGGCTGGTGATGCTTGCCTTGTTGCTCAACAGCGCACTGGCGCATCCGCGCTTGAAGCCACTGCTGTCGCGCCAGCAAGCGGTGCGCACTTGCCCACACGAAGCCTGAGCCGCCTGTGGATCAGGATGCAGCGCGGCACACGGCGGCGAGTTTGTTGCCGTCGGGGTCGCGCACATAGGCGGCGTAGAAATCGGGGCCGTAATGCGGGCGCAGTCCGGGGGTGCCTTCGCTCAAACCGCCGTGTGCCAGCGCGGCGGCATGAAACGCATCGACCTGCGCCCGGCTGGCGGCGGCCAGAGCAATCATGCTGCCGTTGCCCACCGTGGCCATCTGGCCGTTGAAGGGCTTGCACAGCCAGAGCGCCAGTTCCACCCGCCCTTCGTCGGCGTAGCGGCCCCAGCCGATTTCGTGGCTGGGATCGTCGGCTTCCGTCACGCATCGCGCATGGCCGAGCGCGGCCATGACGGGGTCGTAGAACGCCGCCGCCCGCGCAAGGTCGTTGGTGCCGAGCATCAGGTAGGTGAACATGGTCATGCTCTCAAGAACGCGCAGGGCCGCTCAGTTGTTGGTCTTCGCCACTCCGCGCTTTGCCGAACGCTTGGTTGATGTCTTTGCGGAATCGGCTGCGCTGTGGCGATCCACATAGGCATCGAGCAGGTGGCGAATCATGCGCTGGTATTGGGAATGATGAGTCTGCGCCTGATGCTTGAAGAAATCCACACTCTTCTTGCTCAGAGCCAGAGTGACTTTGACGCCTTCTTCGCGAAACACCAAAGCCTCCGGCGGAGGCAAGAAATCCGCCACGATTTTCACATCACCGATCGGTTCGTCGGTGTATTTGATTTTCTTGCTCATAGACAGCCTTTCCTTTGCGCCAATAGCCAGCGCCGATGATCCGAATGCGGGTGCCCCTGTAGGTAAAGCGCACTGTGAGAACGCCTCCATCCACCTTGCCGAAACAGAAATAGCGTGCTTCGTTTGTGCTGTGCTCCGCGTCGCGCGCGATCACCCGTTGCGGATCGGCAAAGGCATACTGCGCACGTTCAAAGCCAACGCCATGCTTTGCCTGATTGGTTTCATCCTTCGCCTCACCCCATTCGAAACTCGAATCCCGCATGGCTGGAGTTTAGGTGCAAGCCATACTTTTTGCCATACCAGACACAACCCGGTGAGCAGCCTCCCTTCACGCAAAAATCTTCCCCGGATTGAGGATGCCCTTCGGGTCGAGTGCCTGCTTGATGGCGCGCATTACGTCGAGCGCGTCGTCGCCGGCTTCTTCGCGCAGGAAATCCTGTTTGTGCAGGCCGATGCCGTGTTCGCCGCTGCAGGTGCCGCCGAGTTTGAGCGCGCGGCGCACGAGCTGGGCGTTGAGGGTTTCAGCGAGTTCGCGTTCTTCGGGCTTGGCCGGGTCGATGAGGTAGCCGATGTGATAGTTGCCGTCGCCCACATGGCCGACGACGAAGTAGGGCAGACCGGCCGCGTCGGCCTCGACGATGGTGTCGTTGATGCTCTCGGCCAGACGCGAGATCGGCACGCAGGTATCGGTGGTGACGCAACGGCAGCCGGGTTTCATCTGCAGCGCCGAGAGATAGGCGTGATGTCGCGCCTTCCACAGTTTGCTGCGCTCTTCCGGGGTGTCGGCCCAGGCGAAGTCGCTGCCCTGGTGTTCGGCGGCGAGCGCTTCCACGGCCTGCGCCTGCTCGCGCACGCCGGCGGGCGAGCCGTGGAATTCCATCAGCAGCAGCGGGCATTCGGGTAAGCCGAGATGGTCGTGGGCGTTGACGGCGCGCACCGCGCCGGCGTCCATCAATTCCACCCGGGCGATGGGGATGCCAGCCTGGATGATGGCGATGGTGCAGTCCACCGCCTGCGCCACGCCGGGGAAGGAGCACACCGCGGCGGCCACGGCTTCGGGCTGAGGGTACAGGCGCAGGGTAACTTCGGTAATGATGCCCAGCGTGCCCTCGCTGCCGACCATGAGGCGGGTGAGGTCGTAGCCCGCACTGCTCTTGCGCGCCTGGGTGCCGGTACGGATGACGCGGCCATCGGCCAGCACCACGGTGAGCGCCAGCACGTTTTCGCGCATGGTGCCGTAGCGCACGGCGTTGGTGCCACTGGCGCGGGTGGCCGCCATGCCGCCCAGGGTGGCGTCGGCGCCGGGGTCGATGGGGAAGAACAGGCCGGTGTGGCGCAGTTCGTCGTTCAACTGCAGCCGCGTCACCCCAGCCTGCACGGTGGCGAGCATGTCGGCTGCGGCGACCTCGAGCACGCGGTTCATGCGGGTGAGGTCGAGGCTGATACCGCCTTGCACCGCGAGCAGCTGGCCTTCGAGCGACGACCCGGCGCCAAAGGCGATCACGGGCACGTCGTGCGCGGCGGCCAGCTTCACCGCGTCGGCCACGTCCTGCGTGCTTTCGCAGAACACCACGGCGGCGGGCGGCGGCACGTCGAAGGGCGATTCGTCCCGGCCATGCTGCTCGCGCACGGCCAGCGCGGTGGAGAGTTGCGCCCCGAAGCGGCTGGCCAGCGCATCGAGCACGGCCGATGGCACGGGACGGGTGAGAATCTTCGGCGTGATGGGGGCATTCATGGCGGCGATCCTTGCGTCAATGGATTCAGCAAGAATACGCCTACGAAACCAAAGGAGCACACACGCATGGGTCACCGCCTCACCGCCATCTCCACCCGCACCGGCGACGCGGGCACCACCGGTCTGGGTGACGGCTCGCGCTGTTCCAAAAGCGCCGCGCGCATCCAGGCGCTGGGCGATGTCGACGAGCTCAATTCGCACCTGGGCCTGCTGCGCAGCCTGGGGCTGCCCGAGGCCATCGACAACCTGCTGCTGCAGGTGCAGCACGATCTGTTCGACCTCGGCGGCGAGCTTTCGGTACCTGGCATGACGCTGCTCAAGCCCGAGCAAGTCGCCGCGCTCGACGAGGCGCTCAAGGCCTACAACGCGCAGCTTCCGCCGCTGGCCGAGTTCATCCTGCCAGGCGGCACGCAGACGGCCTCTCAGGCGCATGTCTGCCGCACCGTAGCGCGCCGAGCCGAGCGCTCGGTGGTGGCCGTGGCCGACGAGGTGGCCCCCTCGGGCGGGGCGGAAACGCCGCCGCTGCTGCGCCCGGAGCTGCTGCAATACCTCAACCGCCTGTCCGACCTGATGTTCGTGCTGGCGCGCACCCTCAACCGCGCGGGCGAGGCCGCCAGCACCGAGATTTATTGGAAACACCAGCGCCAGCCGCGCGCGTGACGCGACCCATCACGCGACAAACTTCTTCACACAGCCTGCACACGGCTTTCACCTGAGACAGGCACGATCTGAAGACAGCCTTTCCCTCAGCCGATCTCTTTGTGACCCACCGCCCATGACTGAGCATTCCAACCCCACCCCGAAGCACCCTCATTCAGCCCCGCGCCGCTGGTGGTGGGGCGGATTGGGCATGGCGCTTCTGGCCGCAGCCGTGCTGGCCTTTGTCGGTGGCGAGCACGCCGTACAGGCGCAGATGCCCGGCGGCAAGGGTGGCATGGCCAAGGGGCAGATGCCACCGCAACCGGTCACTGCCGCCAGCGCCCGGTCGCAGACGGTGCCGGTATGGCTCACCGCGCTGGGCACGGTCACGCCGCGCAGCTATGTGAACGTGATGCCGCGCGTGGCTGGGCTGCTGCAGAGCGTGGACTACAAGCAGGGGCAGATGGTCAAGGCCGGGCAGTTGCTGGCGCAGATCGATCCGCGTCCTTTTAGCATCGCCGTGGAGCAGGCGAAGGCGCAGCTGGAGCAGACCCAGGCGCAGCTCAGCGGCGCGCAAAGCGACCTGCAGCGCTATGAAACCCTGCTGCAGCAGGATTCGATTTCGGCGCAGCAGGTCTCCGACCAGCGCGCCACCGTGGCCCAGCTCAAGGCCACGCTCGACGCCAACAAGGCGGCGCTCGACAACGCCCGGCTGCAACTGAGCTGGACGCGCATCACCGCGCCGGTATCGGGCCTGGTCGGGCTGCGGCCGGTGGATGCCGGCAATATGGTGACCACCTCCGGCGCCGTGGGCAGCAACACCAGCACCGGCACCAACTCGGCCTCGCCGATCGCCACCATCGCCCAGGTGCAGCCGGTGTATGTGACCTTCGCACTGCCGCAGCAGAGCATCGGCGAAGTCGTCGGCCAGCTCATGGCGGGCAAGCAGCTCAAGACCGAAGCCTGGGACGCCCGCAACACCCGAGTGCTCGAAACCGGCAAGCTGGTGGCGGCCGACAACCAGATCAACAGCACCACGGGTACGCTCAACCTGCGCGCCGAGTTCGCCAACAAGGGGCTCGCCCTGTATCCCAACCAGTTCGTCAACGTGCGCCTGCTGGCGCGCACCATCCCCGATGCCATCGTGGTGCCCACCACCGCCGTGGCGGTGGGCGCGCCCGGCACTTATGTGTATGTCATCGGCGACGACAACAAGGTGAAGATGCGGGTGGTGAAAACCGGCGTGGCCTTCGACAACCTGACGCAGATCGTCAGCGGCTTGCAAGCGGGCGAGCGCGTGGTCACCGACGGCCTCGACCGCCTGCGCGACGGCCGTGAAGTGAAGGTGGTGCAGCCGCTTTCGGCGCAAGGCGGCACGCACGGCGGCGCTGCAGGCGCCAAGACCGGCGAACACGCCCGGCCCGCCGCCAGCGGAGCGCGCTGACCATGAGCGCTCCACAAGACGAACACGACGCCCCACCCCAACCCTCCCCGCTGCCGGGGAGGGAGCAAACCGCGTCACCGACTGACGTCGCCGACCGCCCCAGCCCGTCGCGGCTGTTCATCCTGCGGCCGATTGCCACCACGCTGTTGATGATCGCGGTGCTGGTGGCCGGGTTCATTGGCTACAAGCTGCTGCCGCAGGCGGCGCTGCCGGAGGTGGATTACCCCACCATCCAGGTCACCACCCTCTACCCCGGCGCCAGCCCGGACGTGATGACCTCCTCGGTCACCGGGCCTCTGGAGCAGCAGTTCGGCCAGATGCCGGGGCTGGCGCAGATGTGGTCGGTCAGCTCGGGCGGGGCTTCGGTCATCACCCTGCGCTTCGATCTGTCGCTGTCGCTTAGCGTCGCCGAGCAGGAAGTGCAGGCCGCCATCAACGCCGCGAGCAATCTGCTGCCGTCCGACCTGCCGCAGCCGCCCATCTACGCCAAGGTCAACCCGGCCGACACCCCCGTCATCACCCTGGGGCTGACCTCGTCCACACTGCCGCTGACCACGCTGTACGACCTGGCCGACACAAGGCTGAGCCAGAAGCTGTCGCAGGTCTCGGGCGTGGGCCTGGTGACGCTGTCGGGTGGACACAAGCCCGCAATCCGCGTCACCGTCAATGGCCCGGCGCTGGCCGCGCTCGGCCTGAGCATGGACAGCATCCGCACCGCCATCGCCGGGGCCAACGTCAACAGCCCCAAGGGCAGCATCAGCGGCAGCCAGCAGTCGTTCACCATCGACGCCAACGACCAGTTGCAGTCGCCGCAGCAGTACCGCGACATGATCATCGCCTACTCGAATGGCGCTCCGGTGCGGCTGGGTGACGTGGCCACCATCGCCACCGGCGCCGAAAACGCCTGGCAGGCGGCCTCGGTCAACGGCAAGCCGGGCATCGTCATCAACGTGCAGCGCCAGCCCGGGGCCAACGTCATCGCCGTGGTCGACGCCATTCACAAGCTGCTGCCCAGCCTGCAGACGCAGTTGCCCGCAGCGGCCCAGCTCACCGTGCTCTCCGACCGCACCGTGACCATACGCGCGGCCATTGCCGATGTGCAGTTCGAGCTGCTGCTCGCCGTGGTGCTGGTGGTGCTGGTGATCTTCGTGTTCCTGCGCAGTGCCCGCGCCACCTTCATACCGGCCACGGCGGTGCCGCTGGCGCTGGTGGGCACGTTCGGCGCGATGTATCTGTTCGGCTTTTCCATCAACACCCTCACGCTGATGGCACTGACCATCGCCACCGGCTTCGTGGTGGACGACGCCATCGTGATGATCGAGAACATCTCGCGTTACATCGAGGCCGGCGAGCGCCCGCTGCAGGCTGCGCTCAAGGGTGCGGGGCAGATCGGCTTCACCATCATCACCCTCACCTTCTCGCTCATCGCGGTGCTCATTCCGCTGCTGTTCATGGGCGACGTAGTAGGTCGGCTGTTCCGCGAGTTCGCCATCACCCTGGCGGTGGCCATCGTCATTTCGGCGGCGGTGTCGCTGACCTTCACCCCCATGCTGTCGGCGCGGCTGCTGCGGCACAAGCCCGAGGAGCAGCAGGGACGACTGTTCCACGCCACCGGGCAGTTGTTCGAGCGGCTGTCCGCCGCCTACACCCGTGCGCTGCGCTGGGTGCTGCGGCATCAGCCGCTGGTGCTGCTGCTGGCCTTGGGCACGCTGGCGCTCACGGTGCTGCTGTATGCGGTCATTCCCAAGGGCTTCTTTCCGGTGCAGGACACGGGCATGATCCAGGCCACCACGGTGGCGCCGCAGGACGTGTCGTTCCAGTCCATGGTGCAGCGCCAGCAGGCGCTGGTGGACGCGCTGCTCAAAGACCCGGCGGTGGCTTCGGTGTCGTCGGTGGTGGGCATCGATGGCGTGAACACCACCATGAACACCGGGCGGCTGCTGATCAACCTCAAGCCGCTGGCCGATCGGCCCAGGGTGCTTCCGCTGATCGACCGGCTCGACGCCCGTGCCGCCAAGGTCGCTGGCATCGAGGCCTTTCTGCAGCCGGTGCAAGACCTGACCATCAACGACATCTCCAGCCGCTACCCCTACCAGTTCAGCCTCGCGGCCACCAGCGCCGCCGGACTGGCCAGCGCCAACGCCGCGCTGATGGAAAGGCTGAAGACGCTGCCGCAGCTCTCGGGCGTGACCAGCGATCTGCAGGATCAGGGGCTTCAGGCCTATGTGAACGTGGACCGCAGCGCGGCCTCACGTCTGGGCATCACCATGAGCGCCATCGACAGCGCGCTCTACAACGCCTTCGGCCAGCGGCTGGTGTCCACCATCTTCACCCAGTCGGCGCAGTACCGCGTGGTGCTGGGGGTGGAGCAGACGACGCGCCCGACCCCGACCTCCGCCGCGGGTGGGGAGGAAGGCGGCCCGCTGCGCACCTTCGACAGCATCTACCTCACCGGAAGCAGCGGCCAGGCGGTGCCGCTGTCGAGCATCGCCACCATAGAGCAACGCAGCACGCCGCTGGCGATCGACCATCTCGGCCAGTTCCCGGCGGCGCTGATCTCCTTCCAGCTCGCGCCTGGCGTGTCGCTGGGCGAGGCGGTCAGCGCCATCGAGCAGGCGGCCAAGGCGGCAGCGCTGCCCGCTTCAGTGACCATCGCGTTCCAGGGCGCGGCCAGCGCCTTTCAGTCGGCGCTGAGCAATCAGCTCTGGCTGCTGCTGGCGGCGGTGGCGACCATGTACATCGTGCTGGGCGTGCTTTATGAGAGCACCATCCACCCGGTGACCATTCTGTCCACCCTGCCGTCTGCGGGCATCGGCGCGCTGCTGGCGCTGATGGGCTCGGGCCACGACCTCACGGTGATCGCGATCATCGGCATCATTCTGCTCATCGGCATCGTGCAGAAGAACGCCATTCTGATGGTGGACTTCGCGTTGGACGCGCAGCGCAACCAGGGCCTGCCGCCCGAAGACGCCATGCTGCAGGCCGCGCATCTGCGTCTGCGGCCCATTCTGATGACCACCTTCGCCGCGCTGTTCGGCGCCGTGCCGCTGGCGCTGGGCACCGGCATGGGCTCGGAGCTGCGCCAGCCGCTGGGCATCGCCATCGTCGGCGGGCTGCTGCTGTCGCAGTTGCTCACGCTGTTCACCACGCCCGTGATCTATCTGGCGTTCGACCGCCTCGCCACCCGCGCCTCGGCCTGGCGGGCGCGCGCCTTCGGCTCCGCGCACCCTGCAGCGGCGCTGTCCGACGAGGACGTGCGGTGAATCCGTCGGCGCTGTTCATCCGCCGCCCCATCGCCACCAGTCTGCTGGCGCTGGCGGTGCTGCTGGTGGGCATCATCGCCTTTAGGCTGCTGCCGGTGTCGCCTCTGCCGCAGGTGGACTTTCCCACCATCGTGGTCAACGCCAACATGGCCGGGGCCAGCCCGGAAGTCATGGCGGCCACGGTGGCTACGCCGCTGGAGCGCAGCCTGGGCACCATTGCCGGCATCTCGCAGATGACGTCGAGCAGCTCGCTGGGCTCGACCCGGGTGATCCTGCAATTCGACCTGTCGAAGAACATCAACGATGCCGCACGCGAAGTGCAGGCCGCGATCAACGCCGCGCTGCCGCTGCTACCCAGCGGGCTGACGGGCAACCCGACCTACAAGAAAATGAACCCGGCCGACGCGCCGATCATGATTCTTTCGCTCACCTCCAAGAGCCTGTCGCGCGGGCAGATGTTCGATGCCGGCTCGACCATCCTGGCGCAGAAGATTTCGCAGATCGCGGGCATCGGTTCGGTGACCGTGGGGGGAGCTGCGCTGCCCGCGGTGCGGGTGGAGCTCGATCTGCCGCGGATCAACGGCATGGGGCTGGGTCTGGAGCAGGTGCGCCAGGCCATCGCCTCGGCCAATGTGGATACGCCCAAGGGCGCGATCGACAGCGGCGCGCGGCGCTGGCAGGTGGGCGCGAACGACCAGATGAGCACCCCGGCGCAATACCAGCGCATCGTGGTGGGCTACCGCAACGGCGTGCCCATCCGTCTCGACCAGATCGCCACGGTCAGCGAGGGCCTGCAGAACGACCGCAACATGGGCCTGGCCAACGGCCAGCCCTCGGTGCAGCTCATCATCTACCGCCAGCCCGGGGCCAACATCATCGACGCGGTCGAAGGCGTGAAGGCGGCACTGCCCGAACTCGAAGCCAGTATTCCGGCGGCGATCAAGGTCACCATCATGTCCGACCGCACCACCACCATCCGCGCCTCGCTCAAGGAGGTGGAGAACACCCTGATCCTGGCCGTGCTGCTGGTGATCGGCGTGGTCTGGCTGTTTCTGCGCGACTGGCGCGCGACGCTGATTCCGGCCATCGCGGTGCCACTGTCTCTGGTGGGCACCTTCGCGGCGATGTGGCTGCTCGACTACTCGCTCGACAACCTGTCGCTCATGGCGCTGATCGTGGCCACCGGCTTCGTGGTGGACGACGCCATCGTGGTGCTGGAAAACATCATGCGCCATGTCGAGCAAGGGCTCTCCCCCCTGGCCGCCGCGTTCAAGGGCGCGCGCGAAGTGGGGTTCACCGTGCTGTCGATGAGCATCTCGCTGGTGGCTGTGTTCCTGCCGGTGCTGTTCATGGGCGGCATCGTCGGGCGCTTGTTCCACGAGTTCGCGGTGACGCTGTCGGTGGCCATCGGCATTTCGCTGCTGGTGTCGCTCACGGTCACGCCCATGCTGGCTTCGCGCTGGCTGCGTGGCCATACCCGTTCCACTCCAGCTCAGAAAGAGGGCCGGGTTTCCTCTCTCGAACGCGGCTGGGACGCCGTGCATCGCGGCTACGCCCGCAGCCTGCGCGGGGCGCTCAAGCATCCGCTGCTGATGCTGCTGCTGTTTTTCGCCACCATCGGGCTGACGGTGTTTCTGTTCAAGGAAGTGCCCAAGGGCTTTTTCCCGACGCAGGACACGGGGCTGCTGATCGGCTCGGTGCAGGCCGACCAGTCGGTCTCGTTCCAGGAAATGAGCAAAAAGCTGGAGAGCATCGTCGCCATCGTGCGCAAGAACCCGGGCATGGAGAACGTGGTGGCGTTCACCGGCGGCGGCACCACCAACAGCGCCTTCATGTTCATGCAGCTCAAGCCGATGGATCAGCGCAAGGGCATCCAGACCATCATCGTCGAACTGCGCAAGGCCTTGTCGCGCGTGCCCGGCACGCAGACCTTCATGTTCCCGGTGCAGGACATCCGCGCCGGGGGTCGGCCGTCTGCGGCGCTGTATGAATACACCCTGCAGGCCTCCGACCTGAATCTGCTGCGCGAGTGGGAGCCCAAGGTGCTCGCCGCGTTCAAGCGCATTCCGGGCCTCAACGATGTCAACAGCGATCAGCAGGCCAACGGGCTGCAGCTCGCGCTGAAGATCGACCGCGCCGCCGCCGCGCGTTACGGCATTCCCGTGTCCACCATCGACCAGACGCTCAACGACGCCTTCGGCCAGCGCCTGGTGTCCACCATCTACGCCCCGCTCAATCAGTACCGCGTGGTCATGGAGGCCGCGCAGCAATACCAGAACAACGCCAACGCCCTGAACGACATCTTCCTGGTCGGCAGCAATGGCCAGCGCGTGCCGCTGTCGGCGCTGGCGCACTATGAACTGGCCAACACCCCGCTGTCGGTCAACCATCAGGGGCTGTTCGTGTCGTCCACCATTTCCTTCAACCTCGACAAGGGCGTGTCGCTCGGCGCGGTTCAGTCCAAGATCGACGAAGCCCTGGCTGCCATCGGTCTGCCCTCGGAGATTCGCGGCGGCTTCCAGGGCACGGCGCAACTGTTTTCCGACACCCTCAAGAACGAGCCGCTGTTCATCATGGCGGCCATCTTCGCCATCTACATCGTGCTGGGCATGCTGTACGAGAGCACCCTGCACCCGCTGACGATCCTCTCCACTCTGCCGCCAGCCGGGCTGGGGGCGCTGCTGGCGCTGCAGCTCACGCAGACCGAGTTTTCCATCATCGCGCTCATCGGCGTGTTTCTGCTCATCGGCATCGTGAAAAAGAACGCCATCCTGATGGTCGACTTTGCGCTGACCGCCGAGCGCGAGCAGGGTGCAAGCCCGCGCGATGCCATCTATCAGGCGGCCACCCTGCGGCTGCGCCCCATCCTGATGACCACGCTGGCCGCGCTGGGCACCGCATTGCCGCTGGCCTTCATCACCGGCAACGGCGCCGAACTGCGCCAGCCGCTGGGCATCTCCATCGCCGGGGGGCTGATCGTCAGCCAGGCGCTCACCCTCTACACCACCCCGGTGATCTACCTCGAACTCGACCGCCTGCGCCGCTGGACCTTGCGCAGGTTCGGCCGCGAAGGCCGCCCGGCGCCGATCGACACACCGGCCTGAATGCCATGAACCCGACCCTCCCTCGCCGCCCTTTGTTCATCTCGTCGCTGGCGCTGCTGCTCGGCGCCTGCGCCGCCACCCCACCCGAGCCGCCGGTGCGAGTGCCCGTCCCCGCGCACTATGCCCAGGCGCAGGGCGACTGGCAGCCCGCGCAGGCGCTGGCCGCCGCACCGCGTGGCGCCTGGTGGAATGTGTTTGACGACCCTGTGCTGGCCGCGCTGCAGGCCCAGGTGGCGCAGCACAACCAGAGCCTTGCCGCGCAGCTTGCGGCTTACGAACAAGCGCAGGCTGCTGTGGCACAGGCGCAGGCGGCCTACTACCCCGCCGTGACCGCAGGCGCGTTGGCCACCCGCGCCCGCACCGCCAATACCGGCAATGTGAGCAACAGCGTCAACGTCTCGCTGGGCGCAAGCTGGGAGCCCGACCTCTGGGGCAAGGTGCGGCTGCAGGTCCAGGCCGGACAGGCCACCGCGGCCGCGAGCGCGGCCATCCTGGCCAATACCCAGCTCAGCCTGCAGTCCACCCTGGCCACCAGCTATCTGCAACTGCGCACGGTGGACGCGCAGATCCGACTGGCGCAAGACACCGTGGCCGCCTATGCACGCGCACTGCAGATCACCGAAAACCGCTACAAGGCCGGGGTAGGCACCACCGCCGACGTTGCCTCGGCCCGCACCCAGTTGCTGCAGGCGCAGACCAGCCTGACCGACCTTGGCGTGACGCGCGTGCAGTTGCAGAACGCCATTGCCGTGCTCGTGGGCAAACCGCCCGCCGACTTCACCCTGCCCGCCACCGACACCTTGCCCCAGGTTCCCGCCATTCCCGCTGGCGTGCCGTCGCAACTGCTGCAGCGCCGCCCCGATCTGGCCGCAGCGCAGGCGCAGGTGCAGGCCGCCAACGCGCAGATCGGCGTCGCGCAGACGGCCTGGTTCCCCAACCTGACCCTATCGGCCCAGGGCGGCAGCCAGGCCGCGCGCATCGCCGAGCTGTTTTCCGCACCCTCGCTGTTCTGGTCGCTCGGCCCGCAGCTTGCGGCCACGCTGTTCGACGGCGGCCTGCGCCGCGCGCAAGTGCAAAGCAGCGAGGCGGCCTATCGCCAGACCGTGGCGAACTACCGCCAGAGCGTGCTGACCGCGCTGCAACAGGTGGAAAACAACCTCGCCGCGCAACGCATCCTGGAGCAGGAAGCCAAGCAGCAGGCCGAGGTGGTGCAGGCCGCCGAGGTGTCGCTGCGGCTGGCCGAAAACCAGTACAAGGCCGGCACCGCGCCCTACCTCAACGTGCTCACCGCGCAGACCACCGCCACCAGCGCCCGCAATGCCCAACTTACCCTGCTCAACCGCCGCTACGCCGCTGCTGTCGGGCTGATTCAGGCCCTGGGCGGCGGCTGGGGAGATGAAAACACACCAGCCATCGGCCCGTTGCCTGCGGGGGCTGACAGACAACCAGGTTGACATGCCGCAATGGCTAAATAGCCATCAATCCCTGATTGTCCACGAGGGCACGGGAGGGCATTGAAAGGAGCTCGTCATGCACATCTCCGCCACCGAAGCCAAGAACCGTTTTGGCAGCGTCTGCGCCCAGGCCAAACGCGAGCCCGTCTTCGTGGAAAAGGCGGGCCTGGTCGACACGGTGATCCTGTCGGTCGAGCACTACCAGGCGCTTCAGGCGGCACACAAGCGCAGCACGCTGGCCGCTCGCAAAGCCGCTTTCGAAGCCGAGTTCGGAGACTGGATCCAGGCGCAGAATGCCTTGGTCGAATCGGCAGGCATCCCCGGCGCCGACCTGCGTCCCTGGTGAACCGGGGGCCGTGCCCATGGCGCAATACGACGTCTACCCCAATCCCAGCGCGAGCGCGGAACAGGGCATCCCCTCTGTGGTCGTCATCCAGAGCGACCTGCTCGGCGGCCTGTCCACCCGCCTGACCATTCCGCTGGCCACGCTCGATTTCAGCGGCAAGGTTCCCGCGGCGCTGTGCCCGCTGGTCACCGTGCAGGGCCAGCGCCTTCACGCTCTTGCTCACTTTGCTGCGCCGCTGCCTGCGCGCCTGCTGCGCAAACCAGTTACCTCCGTGGCGGGCCAGGCCAGCGCGCTGGTAGCGGCAGTGGATGCGGTGATGTCGGGCATTTGACCGCGCAAGGTTCCTGCCCGGCCCCTGATCCATACTGACCCGCATGCAGCAGGTTGGCAGCGGACTGGGCGAGCGGGCCACCAGCGAACCCCGCGGATGACCCCTACCATCGCGCCATGTCCGCCATCGCCCTGCTCACCCTGCTGGCCGCCAGCGTCTTGCTGGTGCCGCTTTTCAAACGCTTCGGCCTGGGCTCGGTGCTCGGCTATCTCGTGGCCGGCATCGCCGTCGGGCCTTACGGTCTGGCCGTGGTGAGCCGTCCCGAGTCGGTGCTGCACACCGCCGAGCTGGGCGTCACGCTGCTGATGTTCCTCATCGGCCTGGAGCTACAACCCAGCCGCCTGTGGGCGCTGCGGCGGCAGGTGTTCGGCCTGGGGGCGCTGCAGATGGCCGGGGTGGCGCTGCCGGCTGCGGCCCTGGCCGCAGCGCTGGGCCTGGGGTGGACGGACGCGGCGCTGGTCGGCGTGGCGCTGGCGATGTCGTCCACCGCCTACATCCTGCCGCTGCTGGCCGAGCGCCGCGAGCTGACCACGCGCTTCGGCCGCGAGACTTTCGCCATCCTGCTGTTCCAGGACGTGAGCGTCATTCCCATCCTGGCGCTGCTGGCCCTCAGCGGCGCGGGGGGGCATGCCCCGGGCTGGCCCGCGCTGGCGGCCTTGCTGGTCGTGGCGCTGGCCGGTCGGCCGGTGCTGGCCACCATGTTTCGCTATGTGGCGCGGTTCGGCGGCGGCAACCGCGAACTGTTCGCCGCCGCCGCGCTGCTGGGCGCGGTGGGCATAGGCGTGGGGCTGAACAGCGTGGGGCTGTCGGCCTCGCTGGGCGCGTTTCTCGCCGGGGTGCTGCTGGCCGATTCGGAATTCCGCCATGAACTGGAGGCGGCCATCGAACCGTTCGAGAGCCTGCTGCTCGGCCTGTTCTTCATCGCGGTGGGCATGGGCATTGCGCTGCCGCTGGTGATGGCCGAGCCCTTGCAAGTGCTCGGCCTTGGCGCGGGCATTCTGCTGCTCAAGGCGCTCACGCTGTACGCTCTGCGGCGGCTCATCGGCGGCGACGATGCGGTCAGCCGCCCCTTGGCCATCGTGCTGGCCTGCGGCGGCGAATTCGCCTTCGTGCTGTTTGCCACGGCGCGCACCAACCACCTGCTCGATGGCCCCACGGCCGAGCTGTTGACCGTGGCGGTGGCCGTCTCCATGGCTCTGGCGCCGTTCCTGCTCATCCTCAACGACCGGCTCATTCAGCCCTGGGCGCGAGGTCGGCAGGCGCCGCCGTTCAGCACCATCGACGAGCCGGGCCAGCCCGTGGTCATAGCCGGCTTCGGCCGCGTCGGTCAGGTGGTTGGGCGCATGCTCAATGCGCAGGGCGTGGCCTTCACCGCACTGGATGCCAGCGCCGAACAGGTGGACTTCGTGCGTCAGTTCGGCAACAAGATTTATTACGGCGATGCCACCCGCCTGTCGCTGCTGCGCGCCGCGCATGTGCAGGACGCCCGGCTGTTCGTTCTCGCCGTGGACGACGTCGAGGCCAGCCTGAAGATTGCCGAGCTGCTGCGCCTGCACTTTCCCGAGGTGCCACTGCTGGCGCGGGCGCGCAACCGCACCCATCTCATGCGCCTGCGCGAGCTCGGCGTGCAGAACATCATGCGCGAAACCTGGCTGTCGAGCGTGGAGATGGGCAAGCAGGCGCTGCGCGCAGTGCGCCCGGAACTGGATGTCGAACGCCTGGCGCAACTGTTCACCGCCCACGACCTGCGCATGCTGGAGCGCCAGCAGGCGGTGTTCCACGATCAGGCCGCGCTCATCGCCCTGTCGAAAGACGCCCGCGCCGAGCTGGAAGACATCTTGCAGGACGACGCGCTACTGCACCAGACCACCGCGGAAGGCAACACCGACATACCCAAGACCGCGCCGGATGCGGCGGCGTAGGGTGCTGTCGGACTTGGGGTGCAAATGACTCCAAAAGGAAGCCTGCGCTCTCAACGCTCCGCAGTCGGACGCCACCATTTCGAGATGCGATCGGCAATCTCGCGGTCAGGGAAGGCCTGGTAATGCGAAATGTCGTTGAACAATTTCAGGCGCGGGCGGACCTCGTTCATGAAGTCGAGAATGGTCAGCGCCGCGGGGCTTTGATCGAGGCGCTCACGGTAGCCGCGCGCATCCAGGCCCAGAAGGCTGCTGACGAGCAGGCGATTGGTGCCCTTGTGCGAGACGACCAGCACGGTCTGATGCCGATGCCGCTCGATGATCTCGCGCACGAAGGGCAGCGCCCGATGGATGACGCTCAGACCCGACTCGCCGCCTTCGGGCGCCACCAGCAGCGGGTCTTCCTCCCATAGGCCGTAGGCCTGCGGAAAGCGGTCGATGACTTCATCGCGGGTCAGGCCTTCCCAGTGGCCGTAGGGCCTGTTGACGCTATTGATGCACCCGCGCCGGGGGTCTGGGCGGATGCAATGCGAGGCGCAGTCCGCGCCGTGGTGTGTGGCACCAGAAGCGGACTGCAACGTAGCAGTGCGCCGCCCAGACCCCCGGCCCGCAGGGTTGCCCCAGGCGGGGCGTCTGTGGCGTTGTCGGGCATGGGCAAGGCGATCAGCCTTGCCCATGCCCTCCGCCTTGCATCCATCCCCGCCTGGGGGCAACGCGGGTGCATCCATAGCGTTAACAGGCCCTAGTCAATCTCGCGCAGCGCGGCGGCGGTCTGAACCGGCAGACCATGCGGGGCCGCCACGAGCTGCGCGGTTTCCATCGTGCGGGCCATCGGGCTGGCGTAGGCCGCGGCGATGGGCACGCTCGACAGCCGAGCGCCCAAGCTGGCGGCCTGCTCGCGCCCTTCGTCGGACAAGGGTTCATCGTTCGATCCGGCGAAGCGGTCTTCCAGCGTCAGGCGGGTCTCGCCATGGCGCACGAGCAGGATGCGGGTGGGCTTCGGAGTCTCCCAGATGGGTTGTGGATGAAAGGCTGTGCCACGTCATTTTCGCCGCAGCCCTGTGACGCGTGCATTCACCCCTCCGTCTCCAGATCGGGGATGTGGTTGAACGCGATGCGCATGGGGGCTTCCTCCCGTCCCTGGTGGCCGCTGCCGCAATAAACGGTGTGACGCCCAAAGCGCACGTTGAGGGCATCGACCGCGCTCCACAGCGCGGCCTGCTCGGCGTCGGTGCCGGGTACGTCGTCGGCAAACAGATTGCCGCTGGTCTGCCCGGGCTGGCGCAGATCGTGCAGCAGCATGGCGACCTTCATGGGCGCCCAGCCCGCAGGCACCATGCCGGGCCACAGCCCGCGCAGGGTGTGCAGCAGGGCGCGGGTGTCGGCCGTGGCGGCGAAGCGGGCGCCGCGCTCGGGCCGCAGGCGTTCGCCGTGGCGGCGGGTGAGCTTGAGCATCACGGTCATGGCGCCGGCCAGCAGGTGCTCGCGGCGCAGCCGCATCGCCGCTTTTTGCGTGAGACGGTCGAGCACGGCCAGCGCGCCCTCAGCGCTGCGCATCTCGGGCGGCAGAACATGAGAATGGCCGAGCGAGCGCCGCGGATTCGCAGCTTGCACGCCCGAGGCCAACCCGTGCAGGCGATCGAAAAACGCCTCGCCCGCAATGCCGCCCCACACCACGCGCAGTTGCTCGCGCCGCGCCCGCCAAAGCTGCTCCACGCTGTGAATGCCCTGCGCCTGCAACCGCGCCAGCATGCGCACGTTGATACCGGTGAGATCGGTGAGCTGCATGCGCAGCAGCGGGCCGGGCAGATCGCCCGCGTCGAGCACCACCAGGCCGTCGGGCTTTTGCAGGTTCGACGCCTGCTTGGCCAGGAACACATTGGGTGCGATGCCCACCGACACCCGCATGCACTCGCCCAGCGCCTCGCGCAGCGCGGCCTTCAGGCGCAGCGCCAGTTGCGTGGCCCGCTCGCGGCTGGTCCAGCCCATGGGCAAGCTGCAGGCCATCTCGTCGATGGACAGCACCTGCTCGACGGGGGCGATGGTGTCCACCACGGCCACGGCGCGGTGGTGAATCCGCACATACTCGGCATGCCGCGCCACCACGAACACGATGCCCGGGCAGAGCCTGCGCGCCTCGGCCACCTGCGTGCCCGTTTTCACGCCGAAGGCCTTGGCCTCGTAGCTGGCGGCGATGCAGCAGGTGGTGTCGGCCATCATGGGCACCACGCCCACAGGCCGCCCGCGCAGTTCCGGGCGGAGCTGCTGCTCCACCGAGGCGAAATAGGAGTTGAAATCGACCAGCAGGCAACGCAGCGTCATGGCGGGTCGTGCCGATGCGGCACGCTAGAATACTGTTTTTATGATCAGTATTTCACAACCACCTTGGCGACGCAACGCCGCTCGCCCCGCTGCAAAGAGGGACGTTCAAGCTCGCAGCAAACCCACCAGCCGCTTCCACTGCCCGCTCGCCAGCGCCGTGCCCACCAGAATGATTGCGCAGCCTGCCAGCATGGAGCCGGTCACGGGCTCGCGCAGGAACAGCGTGCCCCACAGCATGCCGAAGGCCGGGATCAGAAAGGTGACCGAAGCGGCGTAGGCCGCGCCCACCTGCGCCACCAGGCGGAAATACAGCACATAGGCCAGCCCGGTGCACAGCACCCCGAGAGCCACCACGGCGGCCCAGATGTCGCCCCGCACCGCATGTGCGGGCCAGGTGAACGCAGCGGGCAGGGCAAGCAGCGCCGCGGCCGTGAGCTGGCTGCCGAAGGCGGTGAGCGCCGGATCGACCCCGGCCAGATGATGCCTCGTGTAGTGCACGGCATAGCCGTAGGACATCGGCGCCAGCAGCACCGCGGCGACCGCCCAGTGCGCCGCGCCCTGCGACAGCCCGGGCTGATCGCTGACCAGAACGATCACGCCCAGCAGGCCGACGCCCAGGCCCACGATCTGCGCACGACTGATTGGCGCGCCGAACAGCGTCGCCCCCAGCACGGCGGCCCACAGCGGGGTGGTGGCATTCAGAATGGCCTCGAAGCCCGCGCCCAGGTGCAGCGCGCCCACCGCGAACAGGGTGAAGGGCAGCGCGGAGTTGGTCACGCCCACGACCAGCAGTGGCCACAGCTTGCGGCGAAACTGAGCCCGCGCGGTCACCGTGCGCAGCACTGGCAGCAGCACCAGCGAGGCGATACCCACGCGCAGGGCGATGAGCGGCACCGGCCCGAATTCGGGCGCGGCGATGCGCAGGAACAGGAACGACGCGCCCCAGATGGCGGCGAGCAGAAAAAGTTCGATGAAGGGCATGGCGTGACGGGAAGGATGGAGGAACGGGTGGACGGCACTGGCCGGGCAGGGCAAGACTCCAGCTCAGACCGCCAGTAAGCGGCGGAGCGTGGCAGATTTCGCGGACACAGTGGCGGCGCGTTCGAGATCGAGCAAGGCCTGCTTGCGCGGCAGGCCGGCCGCGTAGCCGGTCAGCGCACCGTCATGGCCGACGATGCGATGGCAGGGCACGACGATGAGCAGAGGATTGCGGCCCACCGCCGCCCCCACCGCACGCGCATGGCTGGCGGGCAGGCCCAGCCGCTGCGCCAGTTGCGCGTAGCTGATCGTCTGCCCGGCGGGCACGGTCTGCAGCGCCCGCCACACCGTCTGCTGGAACGGCGTGCCTTGCGGCCGCAGGGGCAGATCGAAGGCCATGGCAGCGCCGCTGAAATACGCCTGCAACTGCGCGCGGGCCCGCCGCAGCAGGGGCGTGGCGAAGTCGGCCGGTGCCGCGTCGGGCAGCGGTGCGCCTTCAAGAAAACACAGTGCGGTCAGCGCGTCGCAGGCGAGGCTCAACCGCAGCTTGCCCAGAGGGCTGTCGATCACATGGTGCGAATGCATTCGGGCTCTCCTTGCGCGGCGCGACGCCAGAGGTGCATCGCGGCATAGCCCCGCCACGGCGCCCAGCGCGCCGCGTGGGCCAGCACATCGTCGGGACGGCTCAGGCCGAGTTGCTTGCGCAACACCAGGTCCGCCGCCGGAAAGGCATTCGGCCAGCCCAGGCCGCGCAGCGCGATCATCTGTGCCGTCCAGTCGCCGATGCCGGGAAGCGCCCGCAGCGCCGCAAGCGTGGGCTCGACCGGCGCGAGCGGCTGCAGCGTCACGCGTCCGCTGGTCACCGCAAGGGCGAGCGCGTGCAGGCTGTGGGCCCGGGCGCGGGTCAGACCGCAGGCCTGCAGCGCCTCGGGCGTGCAGGCGGCGAGCGTGGGCGCGTCGGGCAGGGTGCGGCACAGACCGTGGGGCGCATCGGGTACGGGCGTGCCGTGTTGCTGCGCCAGACGCGCGAGGATGGCGCGTGCCTGCGGCAGGCCGATCTGCTGACCGACCACGGCGCGCAGTGCGATCTCGAAACCGTTCAGGGCCCCCGGCACGCGCAGCCCCGGCACCTCAGCGGCGAACTCGGGCAGATGGGTGTCGATCAGGTCAGGACGCGCCCCGAGGTCGAACAGCCGCCGCACGCCCGCCAGAATGCGGCCGATGTGCGGCGACAACCGGGGCGGCAGGGTCAAGCGCAGGCTGTGGCGTTCAGGCTCAAGGAAACGCCGGGCAGCCCCAAGTTCCTTGTCCACCTCGCGGCTTGCAAGCCGCTCGGATTCGGCTCCGTCCAAGCTGCCGCAGGGCAGCTTGGAGCCGCGGGCCTTATTCCCCTCGGGGAGCGGGTCGGCGAGCCGACCCTGGGGGCGCTCACAGCTCACCGTGATCCAGCCCGTGACCGGCTTCGCGCCCGGCGCACCAGCGAAGGCGACGGCACGGCAGTAGCGATCTGCGGTGATGTGTTCCACACCGTCCACCGCACGGCGCGCGAGAAAATCGATCAGCGGCGCCCAGGCATAAGGCGGCCGGTAGGCCAGAGAGAGCGTCAGAAGGTCGTCGCCCGTTGATGCGCTGCCCGCCTTCCGCAGCCGCAGCGGCGTCAGCCCGTATCGGCTGCGGAAAAGATGATTGAAGCGCCGCACGCTGCCAAAACCGGCCGCCCCGGCTACCTCGGCCATCGGCAGCGCCGTGTCGGTGAGCAGGCGCTTGGCCAGCAGCAGCCGCTGCGTCTGCGCATAGGCCACGGGCGAGACGCCGAACTCCGTCTCGAAGATGCGCCGCAAGTGCCGCGGCGTCACCCCGACGCGGCCCGCGACGACGCCCAGCCCGTCGCGGTCGGACAGCCCCTGGTCGATCAGCGCGGCAGCCGCTCGGGCGAGCTGACCCGAAAGGTCGAGCACACCATGACCCGGCGCCAGCTCGGGGCGGCAGCGCAGACAGGGCCGAAACCCCGCCTGCTCCGCCGCCGCCGCGCTGAGATAGAAGCTGCAGTTGCGCTTGAGCGGCGTGCGCACGGCGCACACCGGCCGACAATACACCCCGGTGGACGCCACGCCGACGAAAAACCAGCCATCGAAGCGACGGTCGCGGGTGAGCAGCGCGCTGTAGCAGGCATCGGGATCGAGTTCCATGCCCTCACTCTAGCCGCGCGGCACGCCGCCGTCTGGCCGAAAACGGACATCAGTTCCCCCACACGGTCTTGCGCTGCGCCCCACTCCTCACTCTTTTGCGCAACACAGCTTTGCCTTCGACAAAACGCAAAAAGCCGGGTTAGTCCTGCCCCGCTGCAGCGCAGCAAAAGGGATAATCTGCAACCAAAATCAACAAATTTATTAAACCCAGATGGCTCATGAGGGCACGGGATGATGGCGAGGCGGGTTGGGGATGGATTTGGCTCCGGGCGACAAGCCCATAGCCCAAGCTATGGGCGCGAAGCACGGGGGCAAAAACGCCCCAAACCGACCGCCAGCGCCCGTGCAGGCGCGAAGCGCCGCCTCATGGACGATCTGGGTTAAAGACGACTCGCGATGAATGCCCCCCTCCAACCCGACCTGGCTGCGCGCGCGGCGCGGCAGGCCGAAGTGGTCGCCGCGCTGGGTGCGGTGGTGCCGCAGCACATCCTGCTCTGGCAGCCCGAAGAGGTCACGCCCTACGAGTGCGATGGCCTTTCGGCCTACCGGCGCAAACCTCTTGTGGTGGCGCTGCCAGAAACCGAAGCGCAGGTCGCGGCGGTGCTCAAGGCCTGCCACAAGCTGAACGTACCGGTGGTGGCACGCGGCGCCGGTACCGGACTTTCCGGCGGCGCCCTGCCGAATGAAGACGGCGTGCTGCTGGCGCTGGCGCGGTTCAACCGCATCAAGCGCGTCGACCCCCTGGCGCGCACTGCCACGGTGGAATGCGGGGTGCGCAATCTGGCCATCTCCGAGGCCGCAGCGCCGCACGGACTGTTCTACGCACCCGACCCAAGCAGCCAGATCGCCTGCACCATCGGCGGCAACATCGCCGAAAACTCGGGCGGCGTGCACTGCCTCAAATACGGCCTCACGGTGCACAACGTGCTGCAGGTGCGCGGCTACACGGTGGAAGGCGAGCCGCTGACCATCGGTGGCCTAGCCTGCGACTGCCCCGGTCCCGATCTGCTGGCGGCGGTGATCGGCAGCGAAGGCATGCTCATGGTGGTCACCGAAGTGACGGTGAAGCTGCTGCCCAAGCCGCAGCTTGCGCGCTGCATCATGGCCAGCTTCGACGATCTGCGCAAGGCGGGCGACGCGGTGGCGGCCATCATCGCCGCGGGCATCATTCCGGCCGGGCTGGAAATGATGGATCAGCCGATGACCGTGGCGGCCGAATCTTTCGTCCACGCCGGTTACGACCTGGAGGCCCGCGCCATTCTGCTGTGCGAGAGCGACGGCACGCCCGAGGAAGTGGAAGAAGAGATCGGCCGCATGACCGAGGTACTGTCGCGCTGCGGCGCCACCGCGCTGAAGTGCAGCGAGAGCGAGGCCGAGCGCCTGCGCTTCTGGAGCGGGCGCAAGAACGCCTTTCCCGCCACCGGCCGCATCTCGCCCGACTATTACTGCATGGACGGCACCATTCCGCGCAAGCGCGTGGCCGACATGCTCGAAGCCATTCAGGGCATGGAGGGCAAGTACGGGCTGCGCTGCGTCAACGTATTCCACGCGGGCGACGGCAACCTGCACCCGCTCATCCTGTTTGACGCCAACCAGCCCGGCGAGCTGCATCGCGCCGAGGAATTCGGCGCCGAAATCCTGGAAACCAGCGTCGCCATGGGTGGCACCGTCACCGGCGAACACGGCGTGGGTTTCGAGAAAATCAACGCCATGTGCGTGCAGTTCAGCCCCGAGGAGCGCGAGCAGTTCTTCGCCCTGCGCCGCGCCTTCGACCCCGGCGAGACGCTCAATCCCGGCAAGCAGATCCCCACCCACGCCCGTTGCGCCGAATACGGCAAGATGCATATAAGCGGCGGGCGGCTGCCCTTCCCCGACCTGCCCCGGTTCTGACCGCCCGCCCCTAGACCCTGGCCGCGGCGCATGCTGCGGCTTCACCTCATGCAAGCAGACGAACTGATTCCTCTTTGGCAAGATCTGGTGCGGGAAGCGGCCTCGCGCGGCGAACGCATCCGCATTCATGGCGGCGGCAGCAAGGCGCCGTGGTGGGCCGCGGCGCAGCACAGCGGGGCCGACACCGCCGAACACACGCTCGACGCCACGCAACTGTCGGGCATCACCCACCTCGAGCCGACCGAACTGGTCGTCACCGCCCGCGCCGGCACGCCGCTGGCCGAGATCGAAGCGGCGCTGGCCGAACATCACCAGTTCCTGCCCTTCGAGCCACCGCACTTCGCGCGCAGCGGCCGGGCCACGCTGGGCGGCGTGGTGGCCAGCGCGATGAGCGGGCCGGCGCGCATCAGCGCAGGTGGGGTGCGCGACTATGTGCTGGGCGCCAGCCTGCTCAACGGCCGCGGCGAAGTGCTGCACTTCGGCGGCGAGGTGATGAAGAACGTCGCTGGATTCGACGTCTCGCGGCTGCTGTGCGGTTCGCTGGGCTCGCTCGGCGTCATTCTCGACGTGTCGCTCAAGGTGATGCCGCGCGCCCCGGCGGAGGCCAGCCTGCGCTTTGCCATGACGCAGGACGAAGCCATCGCCCGCTGCAACGCCTGGGCCGCCCAGCCGCTGCCGCTCAACGCCAGCGCCTGGCTGCCCGACCGCAGCGGCGGCTCGGGCAAGGGCGTGCTCACGGTACGGCTGCGCGGAGCGCAGGCTGCGGTGCAGGCCGCCTGCGCCAGGCTGGGCGGCGAACGCATGGCCGAAACCGAAGCCACCCCCTTCTGGACGGCGCTGCGCGAGCAGACGCTGCCCTGGTTCACCCCCACCTGGCCGGGCGATTCGCAGGCGGCGCTGTGGCGGCTGTCGCTGCCGCCCACCGCGCCCGCGCTCGACCTCTCGGGCACGCAACTGGTGGAATGGTTCGGCGGCCTGCGCTGGCTGATCAGCGCCGCGCCCGCCCCCATCATCCTCGAAGCCGCGCGCCAGGCCGGCGGTCATGCCACGCGCTTTCGCGGCGGCGATGCCAGCGTCGCGGTGTTCGATACGCCGCAAGCCACGCTGCTGCGCATCCAGCGCAACATCAAGACCGCCTTCGATCCGCACGGCGTGTTTCCCACCCTTTTCTGAAAACGATGGAAACCCATCTCAGTCCCGAATTCGCCGGTACTCCCGAGGGTCAGCAGGCCGAGGCCATTCTGCGCAACTGCGTGCATTGCGGCTTCTGCACCGCCACCTGCCCCACCTATCAACTGCTGGGCGACGAGCTCGACGGCCCGCGCGGGCGCATCTACCAGATCAAACAGGTGCTCGAAGGCGAGGCGCCCACCCGCACCACCCAGCTCCACCTCGATCGCTGTCTGACCTGCCGCAACTGCGAGACCACCTGCCCCTCGGGCGTGGAATACGGCAAGCTGATCGACATCGGCCGAGCCGTGGTGGACGCCCGGGTCGAACGCCCCACCGGAGAAAAACTCTCCCGCTGGGCGCTGCGCGAAGGCATGACGTCGCGGCTGTTCGCCCCGGCCCTCAAAATCGGCCAGGCACTGCGCCCGCTGGTGCCCGCCGCGCTGCGCGACAAGGTGCCCGCCCGTCAGCGCGCCGGGCAGCGCCCTCAGCGCAGCCACGCCCGCAAGGTGCTGATGCTCGCTGGCTGCGTGCAACCCGCGCTGATGCCCAACATCGGCGCGGCCACCGCCCGCGTGCTCGACGCCGTGGGCGTGCAGCCGCTGCTGGCCGACGGCGCCGGTTGCTGCGGCGCCATCCGCCAGCACCTCTCCGACCACGACGGCGCGCTGGCCGACATGAAGCGCAATGTCGATGCCTGGTGGCCGCTGGTGGAAAGCGGCACGGTCGAAGCCATCGTCATGGACGCCTCGGGCTGCGGTGCCATGGTCAAGGAGTACGCCCACCATCTGCGGCACGACCCCGCCTACGCCGATCGCGCGCAGCGCATCAGCGCGCTGTGCCAGGACATCAGCGAGTACCTGCCGCAGTTCGCCGCCACGCTCAAGACCCTGCTGAAGAACAAGCCGGTCGATCACCTCGCCTACCACCCGCCCTGCACCCTGCAGCATGCGCAGCAGGTACGCGGCAAGGCCGAGGAATTGCTGCGGACCCTGGGCTTCGAGGTCAAACTGCCGCTGGAAAGCCACCTTTGCTGCGGCTCGGCCGGCACCTATTCGGTGTTGCAGCCCGAGTTGTCGAAAGAACTGCGCAACCGCAAGCTACAGCACCTGGCCGAGACCGCACCGCAGCGCATCGTCAGCAGCAATATCGGCTGCATCCAACATCTTCAGACCGGCACCACCATCCCCGTGCAGCACTGGGTGGAACTGCTCGACGAAGCGCTGCACGGCAAGCCCTGATTGTTTGCGCACCCTGTTGGATTTCCGCTGCGCGCTGTTGTCACTGCCCGCCTTGTTGTGGACAATGCAAGGCAGCTTTTACGAGTGCAGGGTCGGGGGGCTCTGCCCGCGACAACCAGAACGGCCTGTGCCCTGCCGTCACCCGTCCCCGATGTCCGACCCTACTGCCGCACCGACCGCCATCGGCGCCGCCGCAGGCTTGACCCAGCCCGCCTTTTCGAGACCACGATGAAATTTTTCGCCACCCTGCTGCTGTCCCTGAGTCTGGCGGCCCCTGCGTTCGCCGCCACGCCGGGCGTGACCGATACCCAAATCGTCATCGGCCAGTCCGCGCCGCTCACCGGGCCTGCAGCCCAGCTGGGCATTCGTCTGCGCATGGGCATCGAGGCCTACTTCAAGCAGGTCAATGCCGACGGCGGCGTGGCGGGGCGCCAGCTCAAACTGGTCAGCCTCGATGACGGCTATGAGCCCCCGCGCGCCGTGGCCAACACCAAGACCTTCATCAACGGCGGCGACGTGTTCGCGCTGCTGGGCTATGTCGGCACCCCCACCACGCTGGCGGCCAAACCCCTGATCGACCAGGCCGGCATACCGCTGATCGGCCCCTTCACCGGCGCCATGGGCCTGCGCACTCCGGTCGATCCCTACATCTTCAACATCCGCGCCAGCTACAACGACGAAACCCGCAAGATCGTCGATCAGTTCCTGTTCCTCGGCCTGAAAAAGATCGCCGTGTTCTATCAGGACGACGCCTACGGCATGGCCGGTCTCACCGGGGTGCAGAAGGCGCTGGCCGCACATGGGCTCAAGCCCGTGGCCACAGGTACGGTCAAGCGCAACACCGTGGACGTGGCGGCGGCGCTGGCCTCCATCCTGCCGGCCAAGCCCGACCTGATCGTCGAGGTGGGTACCTACACCGAAGTGGCGGCCTTCAACCAGCAGGCCCTCGCCCAGGGCTACGGCGGCCAGTTCGCCAACGTCAGCTTCGTCGGCTCCGAAGCACTGGCCAAGGCGCTCGGCCCCTCGGGCAACGGCGTCATCATCACCCAGGTCGTGCCCTTCCCCTTCTCCACCGTCACCCCGCTGGTGCGCGAGTATCAGGCCGCGATGAACGCCGCCGGTCACAAGGACGACTACGACTTCACCAGCCTGGAAGGCTATATCGACGCCAAGGTACTGGTGCTGGCGCTGCGCAAGGCGGGCAAGACGCTCACCCGCGCCAGCCTGATGGATGCGCTCAACGGCATGAGCAACGAAAACCTCGGCGGTTTCACCGTGCGCTTCTCGCCCGACGACCACTCCGGCTCCGACTACGTCGACACCACCAGCATCACCGCCAGCGGCGGTTTCCGTCACTGACCCGCATCACACTGGCGCCTGCAGCGCCATTTCGATATCGGGCCCGATCAGCTCGGGCCTCTCCTGAGGCGGATAGCGCTTGAGCACTTGACCGTCGCGCCCGACCAGAAACTTGGTGAAATTCCATTTGATGGCGTGAGACCCGAGCAGGCCAGAGGCTTCTCGGGTAAGCCAGCGCCATAGCGGGTGCGCGTGCTCGCCATTGACCTCCACCTTGGCGAACAAGGGAAAGGTCGTGGCATAGCGGCTGGTGCAGAACTGCGCAATCTCCTCGCCGCTGCCGGGCTCCTGCGCGCCGAACTGGTTGCAAGGAAACGCCAGCACCGTGAATCCCTGCAGCCCGTAGCGCTCCTGCAGCGCCTGCAAACCGGCGTACTGTGGAGTAAAGCCGCAGGCGCTGGCGGTATTGACGATGAGCAGCACCCTGCCGCGCCATTGCGCCAGGGGCTGCTCGTGACCCGCGATGTCGAGCGCGGAAAAATCGAACGCGGAGTGAACCGGGGCCGCAACGCTCATGGCAGCATCTCCCAATCAAGCCGCCTGCGGGGTCGTCAAGCGGGGCCAAGCCGCCAGCATGATGGCCAGCAGGATCAGGCTACCACCAAACAGCGCTTGCGCGGAGAGATGCTCGGCCCCGAGCAGCACGGCGCTGCCGCTGGCAAACACGATTTCCACCGTCATCACCACCGCAGTCAAGGCCGACGGCAGACGCTCGGCGCCGTATTGCAGCCCCAGATTCGCCGCCAGAAACGCCAGCGCCATCAACACCACACCGATCAGCCAGCCGGGCGCCGGTGAGGGTAGGGGCTGAACGGCGCCGTGCGCCGTCAGCACCGCCGCCACACCGCCGGCCACGATCACCCCACCTGCGAACATCGCCAGTCCGCGGGCCTCCGGCGGGGTGTGCGCGTACTTGCGCAACAGCACATTGTTGAGCCCGAAGAACATGCCGCCGATCACGCCCAGCCAGTCCGCCGGATGCTGCGGCAGCGGCAGCCCGCCTTCTCGCGGCCAAAGCACCACCATGGCGCCGACCAGCGCCAGCGCCAGCCGCAGCCCGACCAGTCGGGTCAGACGCTCGTTCAGCAGCCAGCGCGCCAGCAGCGTGGCCCAGACCGGCATCAGATAAAACAGCAGCACAACACGCACCACGTCGCCCTCGGTCACTCCCCAGTTGAACGCGGCATTGGTCGCGCCGGACGCCACCAGAATGCCCCACAGCGACGGGTTCCGCCACAGGGCGCGCAGCGCCTGCGGTCGGGCCGCCAGGATGAGCGCGGTGCTCACCGCATACATCAGCGCGGTGGCCCACAACGGGTTCAGCCCCAGCGCGCTGAGATGGCGGAACGGCCACCACGACACACCCCAGACGAAGGCATTGAGCATCAGACCGCCGATCGCGGCCAGGGTGAAGCGGGAAGGGTGCATGAAAAACTCGATGAACGGCCAGGAGTCTGTCGGGCTTGGGGTGCGACGTGCGAACAAGGGCCATTCGCCCAGGATGTCAGATATTTCGGTGAATCAGGACAAAATTCACGCCTTATTTTCCGCCGACATCGTAAAGTCCGGCTGAAACCGGCTTTGGCGGCAGTCACGCATCGACAAGTCCGCCCTTGTCCTTTCTTCTTTCGTTCAGGCGCAGCCATGCAAGATCAGGGCGATCCCCTTCGACTGCTCGACCTGCCCCGCGACATTTTGCGGGGCCTGGCCGAGGGGCGCCCGATCGCCGAACTCGCGGCCATGCTTTGCCGCATGGCCGAGCAGGAAGTGCCGGGCCATGTCGCGAGCATCCTGCGGCTGGAGGCAGACGGTCTGCTGTATCTGCTCGCTGCCCCCAGCGCACCTGTGGAATTTCAGCGCGCGCTCCAGACGCTCAAGCCCGGTCCGCACGCGGGTTCCTGCGGCAACGCGGTGTTCGGCAACGCGCCAACTTTCGTTCAGGACATCCCCACCGACCCGCGCTGGGACGATTTGCGCCCGGTGGCCGAGCAATGGCGCCTGCGCTCATGCTGGTCGTGGCCGGTGCGCGAGGGTGACCAGGTCATCGGCAGCTTCGCGCTGACTGGCCTCGATGCGGGCCTGCCGTCCGAGGGCAATCTGAAGCTGCTCGAGTTCGTCGCCTCCATGGTGGGCGCGCTGTTGCACATGGATCAGTTGCAGCGCGAGCGCGAGTCTGCCGAACGGCTGCGCCAGGCCATGCTCGACAACGCGCTGGTGGCCATCGCGCTTGTGGGCGACCGCACCCTGCGCAGTGGCAATGCGCGCATGGCGCAGATGTTCGGCTACCCCGACACCGCATCGCTCCAGAACCTTCCGGCCCGCGCCATCTATGCCGACGATGCCGAGTACGAGGCCATTGGCGCCGAGCTCTACGCCGCCATGGCGCGTGGCGAATCCGTCACCCGTGAAGTGCGGATGCGCCGCGCCGATGGCAGCCTGTTCTGGTGCGAACTCACCGGCCAGACGGTCAGCGGCCAGCCCGGCATCGATTCCGTCTGGGTCGGACAGGACGTGACTGCGCGCCGCGCCGCCGACGAGCGCATGCGCTGGCAGGCGCAGCACGACGCGCTGACCGGCCTGCCCAACCGCTACGCCCTGGACGAATGGCTACCCGAACGACTGGCGCAGGCCCAGGCCGAAGGCGCCGCCGTGGCCATCGGGCTGCTCGATCTCGACGACTTCAAGGCCATCAACGACGGCTGGGGCCATGCCGCGGGCGATGCCGTGCTCAAAGACGTGGCCCGGCAGCTCGGCGCCTGCCTCGATCCGCGAGACCTGCTCGCGCGCATCGGCGGCGACGAGTTCGTGCTGGTGCTGCAAGGCGCGCAAGGCGAAGCCGACATCACCCGCCGCCTGCAGGCCCTCGATCAAGTCCTGCCGCTCACCGTGCCCTTGCCCGAAGGCAAGAGCCGCGCGATCAGTCTCAGCCTGGGCCTGGCGCTGTACCCGCACGACGGCCCCAACCCCGACACCCTGTTGCGCCGTGCCGACGCCGCGCTGCACGCCATCAAACTGCACAAACGCCATCGCCAGCACTGGTGGCTGCGCTGGGGGCAGGATGTGGAGCCCGATCTGCTCGAAGACGACATCGAGCACTGGCTGCTTCAGCCCTACGGCCCCCAGGCCGAAACCCTGCTGCAGATCGCCGGGCCGCATTACCAGGCAGTGGCCGAGTCGTTCATCGAACAGTTCTACGTCCTCGTCGGGCGCGACACCGAATCCAGCCAGTTGCTCGGCCACCTCACCCCGGCCGAATTCGCCCACCTCAAGGCGCGGCAGGTCGATCACTTCAGGCGCATGCTCTCCCCGGGCCTGCTGGAGGCCGAGCATGTGCGCGAAGCCACGCGCATCGGGCAGATTCACGCGCTGGTGGGCGTGCCCACGCGGCTGCTGGTGCAGTCCGCCGGGCTCTATCTGCAGGCGCTGATCGACATGAGCCATACCCTGCGCACCAGCTCACGCGACCGTCGGCGCATCGTCCAGTTGCTCACCGCACGCATGCAGACCGAGTTGCAGACCGAGGTGGAAGCCGCGCAGGCGCTGCGCGAGCAATACCAGCAATGCGTCATCGCCCTGGAGCACGCGCTGCAAGATGGCGCGCCGTGGAGCGAATTCATGCAGATGGCGCTCGACAGGCTCATCACCCTGCCCGGCCTGAAAGCCGTGGGCATGGGCGCGCCGGACGCCAACGGCGAATTCGTCGTCGAACTGTCGTCGGGGCTGGAACCCTTCGCCCGCGCCATGCAGAAACACTACGGCGCGCTCAAGGTGCCCAAGCTGCAGGGTTCGCGTGCCGAGAGCATCGGCCCCACGGCCCGCGCCTGGCAGACCGAACGCATCTGCACCATGGCGAGCTATGCGCTCGACGAAGCCGGTGCCCCCTGGCGCGAGGCCGCGCTCGAGGTCGGCATCCGCAGCGCCGCCTCCATCCCGCTGACCGACCGCAACGGGCGGGTGGTGGTCGTGCTCAGCCTGTACGGCGGCTACCCCGCCATGTTCGAGCGCAGCGCCGCGCGCAGCTTCCTCGACAACCTGGGCCAGACCCTGAGCCGCGCCTGGCAGCGCCTGCATGCCCACGGTCGCCAGCAGCCCGTTCCGTTGGCGATACGGCAGCACTGGCGCAGCGCCCTGTTCGACCACGGCCTGGAAATGCACTTGCAGCCCGTGATCGATCTGCAGACCGGCAAGCCCTACGGCGTCGAAGCGCTGGCGCGGCTGCGCACCGACGACGGCAAGCTGGTCATGCCAGGCCAGTTCCTGCCCTGGTTCGGCCACGCCGAACTCACGCGTCTGTTCCGCGGCGGACTCGAACAGTCGCTCGCCCACCTCGCCCGCTGGGATGCCGAGGGCCTGCGCCTGAACCTGAGTCTGAACCTGCCGCTCGACGTGCTGTTGCAGCCCGACTGCAGCCAGCGCGTGGACGGCGCGCTGCGCCATGCAGGTGTGGCGCCCGATCGCCTCTCGCTCGAAATGCTCGAAAACGCCGAATTCGACGACCCGCAGCGCCGCGACGACGCCGTGCGAGCACTCGCCGCCACCGGGGTGCAACTGGTCATGGACGATCTGGGCAGCGGCTACTCCAGCCTGCTGCGCCTGCGCACCCTTCCTTTTCACACCGTCAAGATCGACCAGGGTCTGGTGCGCGAGGCCGGGCGCGACCCCGACCAGGTCATCGGCTTCATCGGCGCGCTGGTGCAACTGGCGCAGAGTCTGGGTCTGTGGGTCGTGGTCGAAGGACTGGAGACCCCCGATCTGGTCGAAGCCGCCACCCTTCTGGGCGCCGATGCGGGTCAGGGCTACGCCCTGGCGCGGCCCATGCCTGCCGCCGAGCTGCCCGCTTGGGTGCGCCAGTTCCACTGCACGATCGACCCGCGCCAGCCCACCACGCCGCTGGGCCGCCTGGCGCTCGACTGGATGGCGCAGCACGGCCGCCAGCTCGCCGACGAATCGGCCCGCCGCCTGCTGCACGCCGCCCGACGCAAGGCACTGGGCACTCGCGCCTAAAAGTCGCGGCGAAGCACTTGTTGTGCCTTATCGCCGCAGAGCGGCGATGCCCTGCTGCAGCGTCGCCGCCGAAAGCTCGCCGATGTGCAACTGCTTCACGCGTCCATCGGCCCCTATGAACAAGGTCGTGGGCAAGCCCGGTGACCGATACGCCGACAGCAGTCGGCTGTCCGGGTCGAGCAGGATCTCCGGCTGGCCCAGCCGTTCGCGCGCCAGATAGGCCGCCACGCGCGAGGCGGCTTCGCCCTCGTTGACCAGCACGATGCGCGCGCCGGTCGGCTGTTTTGCCGCCTGAATCAGCATCGGCAACTCGCGGCGGCAGGGTGGGCACCAGGTGGCCCAGAGGTTGACCACGACAGGATGTCCGCGCAGACCGGCCAGCGCCACGGGCTTGCCCTGCAAGGTTTGCAAGGTGAGGTCGGGCAGGGGCGGGCGCGGCGGCTGCGTCAGGCTGAGCAGCCCCAAGCCCGCCAGCATCACGGCGGCCCCTGCGCCCGTGCTCAGCGGCAGACTCAGCCGCAACGCCGGTCGCCGCCAGGCAAACCACCCCACCGCCGCCACCGCCGCCGCCCATCCGGCCCAGGCGTTGAATCCACGGTCACGAATGTCGATCATGGACAGCACGCCGGGATAGTCGGCCGCATGCCGCAGCACGAACACCGCGCGGGCCACCACCAGCGCCGCCAGCAGCAGCCAGAGCAACAACGGCTCGGCGTTGCCACGCCCCGCCTTCTGCGCCAGCCCCGCCACCCACACCGCCACCGCATAGCCCAGCACCAGCAACAGCGGTGCCCAGGGCAGGACGATGGGGCCAAGGCGCAGGGCGTCCACGATCAGACGTGGGGTTCGCTGTGACGCGGCTCGCCGATGAGTTGCGTCCAGTCGCGTTCGCGCTGGTTGCGGCGGTACCAGAGGATGACCAGAAACATGGAGGCGCTGACGAAGACGCCGAACAGCGCGATCACCCATGGCACCGGCAGGTTCAAGCGAATGAGCAGGGCGTAGAACAGCAGCATCAGCAACACGCTGACGTTTTCGTTGAAGTTCTGCACCGCAATCGAATGCCCGGCTGACAGCAGCACATAGCCACGGTGTTGCAGCAGCGCGTTCATCGGCACGACGAAGTAGCCGGCAAGCGCGCCGATGAACACCATCACGCCGTAGGCCATCAGCATGTAGAGCGGCAGCTTCAGCGCCCACAGATGCAACTGGGCATCGGGCAGTAGATCGCGGTGGAAAAACGCCAGCGCCACCGTGGTCAGCCCCATGCCCACGCCCAGAGGCAGCACGCTCAGACTCTTTTTCAGCGGCACGCGCACCGCCGCGCTGATGGCCCCCACCGCCACCCCCAGCGCCACCGCCGCCTGCATCACTGAGGCCATGGTCAGATCCAGACCCAGGGCATATTCGGCCCACTTGAGCACGATGAACTGCAGCGTCGCGCCTGCCCCCCAGAACAGCGTGGTCACCGCCAGCGAAATCTGCCCCAGCTTGTCCGTCCACAGCACCTTGGTGCAATGGGCAAAGTCCACCAGCAGGGCAAACAGCCGCGTCTTCTGTTTTTCGTAGCGCGCGCCGGTGTCGGGGATGCGCAGATTGCACAGCGCCGCCAGCAGATACACCAGAGTGATGACCAGGATCGCCGATTCGGGCGTGGTGTCGATGCCCACCGCTGCCAGCCCCGGCAGGCCCAGCAGAAAGTTGGACGCCGCGTGGCTCACCAGAAACCCGCCCAGCACCGTGCCGAGAATGATGGAGCTGACCGTGGTGCCCTCGATCCAGCCATTGGCCGCGACCAGTTGCTGCGGCGGCAGCAACTCGGTGAGGATGCCGTACTTGGCCGGCGAGTAGGCCGCCGCGCCCAGGCCGACGACGCCGTAGGCCAGCAGCGGATGCACCGAAAACAGCATGAGCACCAGGCCCGCCACCTTCACCAGGTTGGTGATGAACATCACCTTCCATTTCAGAATGGCGTCGGCAAACGCGCCAACGAAAGGCGCAAGCACCACATACGAGATGGTGAAAAAGAACTTGAGCAGCGGCGTCATCCAGTCGGGAGACTGCATCTGCACCAGCAGCGCAATGGCGGCGATGAGCAGCGCGTTGTCGGCCAGCGAAGAAAAAAACTGCGCCGCCATGATCCAGTAAAAGCCTTTTTTCATCGAGCGGCGACCCGCGCTGCGGGGCCCTGTATCGGGTCGTGGGGCGAAGTATGGGAAAGCATGGGAGGCGTGCGACGGTTTGTCCCGCCCGCCGACTGCCGCGGTTTATAGCACAGGCCATTTGCGACAATGACGGCCTTCGCCACCCGTTCATCCCGTCATGCCCCGCCCGATTTCCGCCGTGATCCACACGGCAGCGCTCTCCCACAACCTGGCCCGAATCCGCCGTGCCACCCCGGGCAGCAAGATCTGGGCCGTGGTCAAGGCCAATGCCTACGGGCACGGCATCGCCCGAGCCTACGGTGCGCTGCGCACAGCCGACGGCTTCGCCCTGCTCGATCTGGCCGAGGCCGAACGGTTGCGCGCGCTGGGCTGGGTCGGCCCGATTCTGCTGCTCGAAGGCTGCTTCGCTCCGGAAGACCTGGCGCTGTGCGAGCGTCTGAACCTCTGGCATGTGGTGCATTGCCGCGAACAGATCGACTGGTTGGCGGTGCACCGCGCCAACCGCACGCACCGCGTGTTCCTGAAAATGAACACCGGCATGAACCGCGTGGGCTTTCAGCCCGAGGCCTACGCCGCTGCGTGGGAGCGTCTGAACGCCCTGCCGCAGGTCGGCGAAATCACCCATATGACCCACTTCGCCTGTGCCGACGAAGCCGACGGCGTGGACGAAGCGCTGGCGCGCTTTGCTCGCGGCGTGGGTGATCTGAGCGGCGAGCGCACCCTGGCCAATTCGGCCGCCGTCCTGATGCACGGCGCCGACCCGCGCGTGGCTGCGGACTGGGTGCGGCCCGGCATTGCGCTCTACGGCAGCTCGCCCACCGGCCTTGCGCCCGACGCCGCGCACTGGCAGCTTCAACCGGCGATGAGCCTGCGCAGTGAGCTGATCGACATCCAGTCCATCGCCTCGGGCGAATGCGTCGGTTATGGCGCGCGCTTCACCGCGCCCGCCCCGATGCGCATCGGCGTGGTCGCCTGCGGCTATGCCGACGGCTACCCGCGCGTCGCCCCGACCGGCACCCCGGTGGTGGTGGACGGGGTGCGCACCCGCCTCGTCGGCCGGGTGTCGATGGACATGATCACCGTCGATCTCGAACCGGTGTTCGCCGTCGGCGGCCAGCCCGTGGTCGGCAGCCCGGTGCTGCTGTGGGGCCAGGATGCCCAGGCCGAGCTGCCCATCGACGAAGTCGCCGCAGCCGCGGGCACGCTGGGCTATGAACTCATGTGCGCCCTGGCCCCGCGCGTGCCGGTGCGCGTGGAGTAGAGACCACCCCGAAAACCTCGCTACGCTCGGTTCTCCCCTCAAGGGGCCAGAAACTCTTGGGGCGGCCCGGCGAGTTTCTGAGACCACCCACCATGGCCAAACCCCAAACCGTTTTCATCTGCTCCGAATGCGGCGGCAAGTCCGCCAAGTGGCAGGGACAATGTCCGCACTGCCAGGCCTGGAACACGCTGGTCGAGACCGCGGAGCGCGGCGCCGATGCAAGTCGGCCCGGAGCACGGCACGGCGCGGCAGCGGCGCAGTTCGCCGGGCGCGGCGGCCTCGCGGCGCCGAGCGGCCCGGTGCTGCTCACCGAAGTCAAGGCCGAGCGCCACGCGCACCGCGCAAGCGGCATCGACGAACTCGACCGCGTGCTCGGCGGCGGTCTGGTGCCCGGCGGCGTACTGCTGCTGGGTGGCGATCCGGGCATCGGCAAGTCCACCCTGCTGTTGCAGGTGCTGGCCAACCTGTCGGGCGAACTGCCGGTGCTGTATGTGAGTGGTGAAGAGTCCGCCGCGCAGGTTGCGCTGCGCGCCCAGCGACTGGGGCTGAAAGACGCGCCGGTGCGGCTGATGGCCGAGACGCAGCTCGAAGTCATCCTCGACCTGCTGGCCTCCGAGCGCCCCGCCGTGGCGGTCATCGACTCCATCCAGACCCTCTACACCGAGGCGCTGTCGTCCGCGCCGGGGTCGGTGTCGCAGGTGCGCGAATGCGCGGCCCAGCTCACCCGCGCGGCCAAGGCCGGGGGCATCACCCTGGTGCTCGTCGGCCATGTCACCAAGGAAGGCGCGCTCGCCGGCCCGCGCGTGCTGGAGCACATGGTCGATACCGTGCTGTATTTCGAGGGCGACACGCAGTCGCGCTTTCGTCTCATCCGTGCGATCAAGAACCGCTTCGGTGCCGTGAACGAACTGGGCGTGTTCGCCATGACCGAGCATGGCCTCAAGGGCGTGTCCAACCCCTCAGCCATCTTCCTCTCCACCCACCTTGAGCCTGTGCCCGGCACCTGCGTGCTCGCCACGCTGGAGGGCACCCGCCCGCTTCTGGTCGAGGTGCAAGCCTTGGTGGACAGCGCCGCCGCACCCAGCCCGCGCCGCCTGTCCGTGGGCCTGGACGCCGCGCGCCTGGCCATGTTGCTGGCCGTGTTGCACCGCCATGCTGGAGTCGCCAGCGGCGATCAGGACGTGTTCGTCAACGCCGTGGGCGGCGTGCGCATCACCGAGCCCGCGGCCGACCTGGCCGTGCTGCTCGCCATCCAGAGCTCGCTACGCAACCGAGCGCTGCCGCGGGGCCTGCTGGCCTTCGGCGAAGTCGGCCTGGCCGGCGAAATCCGCCCCGCTCCGCGCGGACAGGAACGCCTGCGCGAGGCGGCCAAGCTGGGGTTTTCGGCGGCCATCATCCCCGCCGCCAACGCCCCCAAGGGCGCCTCCAGACAATTCGAGGGCATGGAGCTGCACCCCGTTTCGCGCATCGAAGAAGCGCTGGAGGTGGTGCGCGGGCTGGGGTGAACCCGCCCAGCGCAGAACCGTGATTTTTTCCACGAAATGCCGCGTCCGTGACGATGACTGCGGGTTATCCCGAGTGATGACGGAAAAACGTAAAGGTAGTCTTTACTTTCAATGAATAGACCGCAGGCGCAGTTGGCCGAAGCGACTCCTTGAAAGTACAACATGGCTCTTTTGACAGGCGCTCAAGCAGCGCCGCACGATACCTCTGCCGCTGAGCGGTCCGCGCACGCGCACACCATCGAGGCAGTCGATGCGCCCCGATGGCCACTTCAAATTCCCCCACTTGTGGCCGGTCAAACTCCCCCATGCAGGACGGGTGGATTATGAGGCATCGGCGGTGACGGCGATGCGCGCGGCGGCCTCCTTGAGGCGGTAGCTGCGGCCCTCGAACTCGAGCATGGTGGCGCGGTGCATGAGGCGGTCTAGGATGGTGGTGGCCATGGTGGCGTCGCCGAGGTAGCAGCCCCAGTCCTGCACCACGCGGTTGGAGGTCACGACGATGGAGCGGCGATGCTTGTAGCGCTGGTGGACGATGGCCTGCAGCAGTTCGGCCGCGGCGTCGCCGATGCGCCGAGCGAGGAACAGAT
>NZ_LIPV01000001.1:415231-542382 GCF_001418255.1 Thiomonas bhubaneswarensis | reverse complement strand
GCTTGGGGATCTTGAGCTCGACCGTGCCGGCTCGGGTGTCCCAGGTGCGATCGCGGTAGCCGTTGCGGCGGTTGAGCCGGGCGGCGCTCTTCTCGTCGTAGCCGGCGCCGCAGCGCCCCTCGACGTCGAGTTCCATGAGGCGCTGGGCCATGAACTGCACCATCTGGCGCAGCACGTCGACATCGGCCCCCTTCTCAGCGAGCTCGGTCAATGCGATAGGGGCGTGGGTCATCGTGGTTTCCTTCAGACAAAGTTGGTGGGTTCGCACCTCAACCTTATCCGGACTTCACGATGGCCACCCCCATCACCAGGGACGACCGGCGCGCGGTGAGCTGCTCCGGGCTACGCCCTTCGCAGCTCACCGCTTCAAAGACTTACACCACGCCCGGGGACATTACCGCTCGTTTTCAGATAGCCAAGGTTGAGGCCTTGCAAGAGGCCGGATGAGATGAGCTGCGCCAGCTTGAATTAGGTGATTTGCCTCAGAGCTAGATGGCGATAGACTTGAAACTCCGATGCGTGAAACCGCGCGACGAAATGGCTAGTTGCCTTTCGGCCATGTATTGCCCCATGGGCATGGCGCCTGTTTGGTGGCTGGGCTGAGAGGACCTTCAGAGTCGACTGGAGGTTTTTCTCGCTTTATGCCTGAAGCCGTCTCAACTTATGCCCGCGCAAGTTCTCCAACTACTTGATTTGCAATGGGTTGGATTCTCAGCTTTAGTCTCTCCCTACAGGGCTCGGCCTGCTTCGGCGGGCCGAGTCAACGATCGCTCGCTGCAGTCTGCAAGGCCTGATCGAGCGCTGCGGCCGCGCCGAGCAGTGCGGGCCACGGGCTGTGGATGACCCAGACGGGAATGTCGCGCAGATACGCGGAGGTGCGTCCCTTGTCCTCGAAACGCTGTCGGAAGGGCGATCGCACGAAGAAATTGCCCAGCTTGGGCACGATGCCGCCGCCGATGTACACCCCGCCGCGCGCGCCCAGGGTGATGGCCAGATCGGCCGCCACCGTGCCCAGCAGGGTGCAGAACAGCGTCACCGTGTCGCGACAGAGCGCGTCACTGCCGTCCAGAGCCAGACGGGTGATGTCGGCGGCGCTGCGCTCGGGCGGCGTCTGCCCGGCGATGCGCCCGAGCGCGTGATGCAGGAAGGTCAAGCCCGCGCCGCTGAGCAGGCGCTCGGCCGAGACATGGCCGAAGCGAGCGCGTGCCAATCGCCAGACCTCGACCTCGCGCTCGTCGTACGGCGCGAAGCTGACATGGCCGCCTTCGCCTGCCAGCGGCACCCAGCCGCCGCTTGCCGCCGGAATCAGGCCCGAGACGCCCAGTCCCGTGCCCGCACCCAGCAACGCAAGCGGAGCGTCGGCCACGGCGGCGGCGCCGCCCACTTGAACCAACTCGCTTGCGGGCAACTCGGGCAGCGCGCGCGCGAGCACGGCAAAGTCATTGAGCACCAAAAAGGTCTCCAGGCCCAGATCGGCGCGGGTCTGGGCGATGGAAAAGGCCCAGTCATGGTTGGTCATCTGAACATGATCGCCATACACCGGGTTGGCAATGCCGATGGCGACATGCCGCACCCCGGTTGCGCCGACCGCGGCAAGGTAGCTGCCTAGCGCATCGGCGAAGGTGGCGTGGTCGGCGCAGGCCAGCACGCGGATGTCGCTCAGCCCTTGCGCGCTCAGCAGGGCGAAGCGGGCATGGGTGCCGCCGACGTCACCTACGAGGCGGGTTGCAGGATGGAAAGGTTCGACAGGCATGGTTTTGGGCTCCTACGCTGCTGCATCGACTGGGTTCTTGTCGGGTGGTCTGCGTTTTGCTTCAACTCAGATTGTTCATGAGGGCATGGGATGATGGCGAGGTGGGTTGGGGATGGATTTGGCTCCGGGAGCAAAGCAATGCGGGCACAATGAAACCTCGGCAACATAGGCGCCTGTGGGCTTGGGGTGCGGACCTGCACCGCAGTTTTGCCCTGGCTTTCGCCACCTCATGGTGTGCGTCACTGAGAGATTAAAGTCATGCCAGCTTTACATCCAGTATTGAATGCGGTCACCCAACGCATCGAAGCGCGAAGCCGCCAGCGGCGTGCAGACTACCTGTCGCGGGTGCGCGGTGCGCGGGGCAGCAAGGTCGAGCGCAGCCAGCTCTCCTGCACCAATCTGGCGCACGCGATCGCCGCGGCGCCCGTGGCGGCCAAGGTGCTGCTCAAGGACGTCAGCGCGCAGTCGCGGCCCAATCTGGCCATCGTCTCCGCCTACAACGACATGCTGTCGGCGCACCAGCCGCTGGGCGCCTTTCCGCCCTGGATCAAGGAGGCGGCGCTGGCCGCGGGCGCCACGGCCCAGTTCGCAGGCGGCGTGCCCGCGATGTGCGACGGCATCACCCAGGGTCAGACGGGCATGGAGCTGTCGCTGTTCTCGCGCGACGTCATCGCCATGGCCACGGCGGTGGCTTTGAGTCATCAGATGTTCGACGCCGGGCTCTACCTGGGCGTGTGCGACAAGATCGTGCCCGGGCTGCTCATCGGCGCGCTGGCGTTTGGCCATCTGCCGGGCATTTTCGTGCCCGGCGGCCCCATGACCAGCGGCATGCCCAACGACGAGAAGGCCCGCATTCGCGCGCTGTATGCCGAAGGCAAAATCGGCCGCGCCGAGCTGCTCGAAGCGGAGATGCAGTCGTATCACAGCGCGGGCACCTGCACTTTTTACGGCACGGCCAATTCCAACCAGATGCTCATGGAAATCATGGGTCTGCACCTGCCCGGCTCGGCCTTCGTCAACCCCGGCACGCCGCTGCGAGAAGCGCTCACGCGCGCGGCCGCCACCCGTGCGGTGGCGATCTCGGCCGAGGGGCCGGAGTACACGCCCATCGGCGAACTAGTCGATGAAAGGGTCATCGTCAACGGCATCGTCGGCCTGTTGTGCACCGGCGGCTCGACCAACCACACCTTGCATCTGGTGGCGATTGCGCGTGCTGCGGGCATCGACATCAACTGGACCGATTTCGACGATCTTTCCAAGGCGGTGCCTACGCTCACCAAGCTCTATCCCAACGGTCAGGCCGACGTGAACCAGTTCCACGCGGCAGGTGGCATGGCGTTCGTCATCCGCGAGTTGCTGGGCGCCGGGCTGCTGCACCCCGATGTGCGGACCGTGGCCGGCCCCGGCCTGGCCCGCTACACGCAGGAACCGGGGCTGGACGACGGACGGCTGGTGTGGCGAGAGGGCGCCGAGCGCTCGCTCGATCCGGCCATCCTGCGCCCGGCGGCCGAGCCGTTCGCGCCCGATGGCGGGCTCAAGCTCATGACCGGCAATCTGGGGCGGGGTGTCATCAAGATCTCCGCAGTCAAGCCCGAACATCAGGTCGTCACCGCACCGGCCATCGTTTTCGACGATCAGGACGAGTTGCTGGCCGCCTTCAAGCGCGGCGAACTTGAACGCGATTTCGTCGCCGTCATTCGCTTCCAGGGCCCTGCTGCCAACGGCATGCCCGAGCTGCACAAACTCATGCCCACGCTGGGCGTGCTGCAGGGCCGCGGCTTCAAGGTGGCGCTGGTGACCGACGGCCGCATGTCGGGCGCTTCGGGCAAGGTGCCTTCGGCCATCCACATGACGCCCGAGGCCGCCCACGGCGGGGCGCTGGCCAAGGTGCGCCACGGTGACATGATCACCCTGGACGGACGGGACGGCACGGTCAACGTCGAAGTGCCGACCGAGGTCTGGGCTGCGCGTACCGCCGAGCGCATCGACCTCAGCCGCAACCAGACTGGCCTGGGGCGCGAGTTGTTCGCCGCCTTCCGCCAGCACGTCGATGGCGCCGAACAGGGCGCTGCCAGTTTCGGTCATCCCGACTGGCATGACGCGTCGGCAGAATCCAAAGTCGAAACCGGAGCCACAGCATGACCCCGCATGAATTGCTGCGCGCCGCGCCGGTCATGCCGGTGCTGGTTGTGCGCGACGCTGCGCTCGCCGTCGATCTGGCCCATGCCTTGATCGCGGGCGGCCTGCGCACGCTGGAAATCACGCTCCGAACGCCTGCCGCGCTCGAGGCCATCTCCAGCATCCGCCAGCAGATTCCCGGCGCGCTGGTCGGTGCCGGCACGGTGTTGAACCCGGCCGACTGGCTGCGGGCGCAGGAGGCAGGCGCGCAGTTCGGCATCAGCCCCGGTCTGACCCCGGCGCTGCTGGAGGCGGCCCGCCGCAGCGAGCGGCCCTTCTTGCCCGGTGTGTCCACTGCCAGCGAGGCCATGACGGCGATGGACGCGGGCTTCACCGCGCTGAAGCTGTTTCCCGCCGAAGCCGTGGGAGGGCAGGCCCTGCTCAAGTCGCTGCACGGCCCGCTGCCGCAGCTGCTGTTCTGCCCCACCGGCGGCATCCATCCTGGCAACGCGGGGGCTTATCTGGCCTTGCCCAACGTCGGCTGCGTGGGCGGCTCCTGGCTAGCGCCCGAGGCGGCTATGGAAGCCCGCAACTGGCAGGCCATTACCGAGCTGGCCCGGCAAGCCGCCTCACTCCGCCGTTGACCTCACCGTTAACAGGCCCCAGGTCTCAAGCCCTCGGGTCTTGGGATGGTGCGGTGCCTGCTTCGTCCAGCCGCTCGAAGGCCATGATGGCGCCCGCCAGCAGCAGCACGAAGAACGCGGTGCCGAGTATCCAGGCGAAGTACCAAGAGGCATTGCTGCCCACCAGAATGCCCAGGGCGATCACGGCGGCACCGACGAGAAGAAACAGGGCGAGGAAAAAGAGCTTTTTCATGGAAGGGCCCGTGAAAAAAAGGGCCAGGTTGCCCTGGCCCTGAAGAGGTGAGCGAGCGCTCAATGCCCGCGAGTATGGCTGCCGCCATTGCGGCGATCTTCTTCCTGCGCGTCAAAGAACGCGCCCGAAGCGGCCGAAACCAGCACGATCATCGCGGTGCCGACGATCCAGGCGAAGTACCACGAGGCGTAGTCGCCGATGATCACGCCGATGACGATCGCCACCAACGCTATGATCAGGAAAAGCACGAAGTAGAGAAAGTTTTTCATGGTGAGTCCTTGCTCTCAAGTTGGGGCCGGGCTTTCGCGCTGGGTTTGCCCCGTGGGGGGCAAAACCGAGGCGGCTCGGCCCGCGGGCGTCAATAGGCGTGGGGATCGGCTTCGACTTCCTTCGGATCGACCTTGCCGCGCATGACATAGAACGCCCAGCTGGTGTACCAGAAGATGATGGGCACGAACACCACGGTCCAGCCGGTCATCCACAGCAGGGTGGTTTCGCTGGAGATGGAGTTCCACAGCGTCAGGCTTTGCGAGGGGTTGGAGCTCGACGGCATGAGGAAGGGGAACATGGCCACGCCGATGGTGCCCACGACGCCGATCCACGACACCGCCCCCAGCCACCAGGCCAGGGTGTGCTTGTTGCCGCGCACGCTCATCCAGCCGAGGAACATGCCGGCAAAGCCCAGCAACGGCACGGCCCAGAGAATGGGATAGTTCTTGTAGTTGGACAGCCAGCCGCCGGGCACGAGCTCCACGGTCTGCTGCAGCGGCGTCTGCGGCACACCGGCGCCGGGGAAGTTGACGATCTTGTAGCCGTTGACCATGCTGACCCACACGCCCAGCACCGCGAACAGCACGATGGCGGCCAGGGCGGCATAACCGGCGGCAGCACGGGCGCGGCCCGCGATCGGCTCAGGCGCGCGGCCCATCATCATCACCCCACCCATGTAGACCGACAGCGACAGCGACAGCAGCCCCGCCAGCACCGAGAACGGGTTGAACAGGGTGATGAAGCTGCCGGTGTAGACCGAGCGCATGTTCCACTCGAAGTGGAAGGGCACGCCCATGAGCATATTGCCCATCGCGGCGCCGAAGATGATGAACGGTAGCGCACCGCTGAGCAGCAGCGTCCAGTCCCATGCGTTGCGCCAGCCGGGCGAGGCGATCTTGCTGCGGTACTCGAAGCCCAGAGGCCGCACGATCATGCTCCACAACAGCAGCAGGATGACCACATACAGGCCTGAGAACGAGGTGGCGTAGATCAGAGGGTAGGCGGCGAAGATGGCGCCGCCGCCGAGGATGAACCAGACCTGGTTGCCGTCCCAGTGCGGGCCGATGGCGTTGAGCATCACGCGACGCTCGGTGTCGGTCTTGCCGATGAAGCGCAGCAGCGTGCCCACGCCCATATCCATGCCGACCATGGTGCCCAGCCCGACGAACAGCACGCCGAGCAGGACCCACCACAAGACTTGAAGGATGAGATACAAGTCCATGACTGTTTACTCCTTATGCGCGCTCATGGGAGCGGCCGGGTTGGGGGCGAAGCCACCGCCGAAAGACGGTTGCGGTTTGTGGCTGACGGGGGTGGACGGCGTGCCGTGCTCCTCCGGGCCTTGCTTGATCGCCTTGACCATCAGATACATCTCGACCGCGATGAAGATGGAATACAGCGAAACGAAGCCCACCAGCGAGAAGATCATGTAGCCCACGCTGTGGCTGGAGGCGGACATCCAGGTCGGCAGCATGCCGTACACCGTCCAAGGTTGGCGGCCCACTTCGGCCACGATCCAGCCCATCTCGCAGGCGATGAAGGGCACGGGAATCATCCACGGCGCCAACTTGAGGAACCAGCGGTTTTGCGGCGCTTCGAGCTTGTTGCTGATGGTGAGCATGGCGGCGTAGATGAAGTACGCCAGCATCAGCAGACCGAGGCCGACCATGATGCGGAAGGTCCAGAAGATGACCGAGACTTCGGGGATGGTGTCCTTGGCGGCCTTGGCGATGTCGGCCTCGGTGGCCTTGGAAACATCCTGATCAGGCGCGTAGCGCGTCACCAGGAAGCCATAGCCCAGGTCTTTTTCATGCGCCTTGAACTGCGCCATCGCTGCCGCGTCGTTGGGGTTCTTGGCCAGCAGCTTGAGCGCTTCCACTGCGGGGATGCCGTTCTTGATGCGCTCAGCCGCTTTCGCTTCGAGCTGATCGACCCCCGGGACCACCTTGGTCAGGGTGTGGGTCAGCAGCGGGGTGAGCACATAGGGCACCTGGATCGACCAGACATTGCGTTGCTCGCTCTGCGACGGCCAGGCCACGACGTTGAACGGCGCGGGGGCCTCTTCCGTCTGCCACATGGCTTCCATGGCGGCCAGCTTGGTCGGTTGCGCGTGTGCGCCGACGAAACCCAGCGCATCGCCCAGGGTAATGACGCCAGCGGTGGAAAGCACGCCGAACAGCGCAGCCATGCGGAAGGAGCGGCGGGCGAGTTCCATGTGGCGGTTGCGCAGCATGTACCAAGCACTGACCCCGGCGACGAACACTGCGGCGGTCACATAACCGGCAATGCTGGTGTGCACGAACTTGGCCTGGGCGTCATGGCTGAAGATCAGCGCGCCGAAGTCGGTCAGTTCCATGCGCATGGTGATGGGGTTGAACGCCGCGCCCTGGGGGTCTTGCATGAAGCCGTTGGCCACCAGAATCCAGAGCGCCGAGAGGTTCGAGCCGATGGCCACCAGATAGGTCACCAGCAGGTGCTGGCCCTTGGACAGGCGCTTCCAGCCGAACACCATCATGCCGATGAAGGTGGACTCCATGAAGAAGGCCATCAGACCCTCGATGGCCAGCGGAGCGCCGAAGATGTCACCGACGAAACTGGAATAGAACGACCAGTTGGTGCCGAACTCGAACTCCATGGTCAGGCCGGTGGCCACGCCCAGGGCGAAGTTGATGAGAAACAGCTTGCCCCAGAACTGGGTCATGTCGCGGTAGATCGTCTTGCCGGTGGTGACGTAGACCGTCTCCATGGCGGCGATCATGAAGCTGATGCCCAGGGTGAGGGGGACGAAGAGAAAGTGGTACAGCGCGGTGGCTGCAAACTGCCACCGCGACAGGTCCACGACGAGGGTGTCGATCATGTTGGCGCTCCTGTTGTGTCGATCGGTTGGTTTTCGCGGCATGGGCGCGTCGCGCTCGAAACGACCCATGCAGCGAATAACGCTGGCAAGGATAGGCGACGACGTATCTCATTTTTTTGATTTGGAGCAAGATCAGGGTAACCCCTAAGAGCGCTGTTGCCCTGCGGCAGCATTTCGCTGCGACGAAACGTCGCAGCGACAGGGAGTTAGCCGACTTTTCTCAGGCCGAGCTGGGGTTTCGACCCGAAGTCGAGTCACGGGCGAACGGCCATGAAGGCTGCGCACGCGCCCATGACAGCGCACCCTGGGGCGGGCACAATGCGCAGCAGAGACGGCATGTCGGCGTCTCCCCCTCGAGAGGACGCATCCCATGATCTACAAATTCCAATCCAAGGCCGATAGCGATCTGTTCATGAACGTGGGTCCGGCCGAGCGCATTCTGTCCATCATCGGCAAGGCGGGCGCGAAAGGCATCATCGAACCTGCGGAAATGCCCGCGGCTATCGCTGCACTCGAGGCTGCGGTGAACGAGGAGGAGCAGGCGCGAGAGGAGGCGGCGAATGCCGCGGCGGCCGATGGGCAGGTGGTGTCTTCAGCGCAGCCCATCGGGCTCAAGCAGCGCGCCTGGCCCTTCATCCAGATGCTCAAGCGCTGCCAGCAGGCCGATGTGCCCGTCGTCTGGGGCGTATGAGGCGAATATGGGCGCATCGCATCATCACCATCATCATGACGCGTCGGGAGCGCACGACCACGGACATGGTCACGCGCACCACGGCGCCGATGCCAGCGTGCGCCGCCTGAGCCTGGCGCTGCTGATTCTCGGCATCTTCACCCTCGTCGAGGCCGCTGGTGGCTGGTGGGTGAACTCGCTGGCGTTGATGTCCGACGCCGCCCATATGTTGACCGACAGCGCGGCCCTGGCCTTCGCCCTGGTGGCTGCGCGGCTTAGCCAGCGTCCGCCCAGTGCCGCGCTCACCTACGGCCATGGCCGCTGGCCGACGCTGGCCGCCTTCGTCAACGGGCTGTTGCTGCTGGCGCTGACTGCGGCGCTGGTGGTCGAGTCCTTGCGCCGACTGCTGCACCCCGAGGCGGTGGACGGCGGCTGGATGCTGGTCATCGCCGTGATCGGCGGGTTGGCCAATATCGGTGCGCTATTTGCCCTCGAAGGGGCCAGCAGCCTGAACGAGCGCGGCGCGCGGCTGCACGTGCTGTCTGATCTGCTGGGCTCGGTGGCGGCGGTGGTGGCTGCCTTGCTCATACTCTGGCGCGGCTGGTGGATCGCCGATCCGCTGCTGTCTTTGCTGGTTTGCGCGCTGATCCTGCGCTCGGGCTGGCGGCTCACCCGCGACAGCGCGCAGGTGCTGCTCGAAGGCGCGCCCTCGGCCGTGGGGCCGGCCCAGGTCAGGCAATGCCTGGCATCTGTCGCCGGTGTGGCCGAGGTTCACCATGTGCACGTCTGGTCGCTCGACGGAGCGCAGCCCATGGTGACCCTGCACGCCCGCCTCGACGCGGGCGCCCCGGCCGACGTGACTTTGCAGGCCATACACCGGCAATTGCACGACCGTCTGGGCGTGGAACACGCCACGGTGCAGATCGAGTTCGGCCCCTGCGTGGACGCCGGGCACGCGCCTTGTCAGACGGCCTGATTCGGGGTTCGGTTGGCCGGTGGCGTGCGCTGGGCGCCGGGCAGATGACGCGCCATGCGCACCAGTCCCAGCCACTGCTGTGCCCAGAACCCCCGGCCATAATCCTCGCCCTGACCCTCGGGCCCCGGAAGCTGCGCTCGCACGCCCGTGGGCTGCAGCGGGGTTGTGAAGTCGGCTGAGCGAAACAGCACGTCCCACCAGGGAAGCAGCACGCCGAAGTTGCAGCCGTAGAGCCGGGCGTTGTTCTGGTGCCCGAGTTCATGCCCATAGCCGATAGCATGGTGAAGACGATGAAAGCGCGGGCTCACCAGCAGGCGTTCGCCCAGCCAGCCGAAAGACAGCCGGGTGTTGGCATGCTGCAGGCTCTGCAGCGCACCCGACACCAGCGACAGCGCGACGAACTGCGACGGCGGCACGCCGATGATCAGCGCCAGCGCGGCGAAGAACGCGGCCATCAGCACATCGTCGAGCACATGGTTGCGGTCGTCGGCCCAAAGGCTGAGCTGGCGCTGGCTGTGATGCACCGCGTGCAATTCCCACCACCATTGAATCTGGTGCTGCGCACGGTGGTACCAGTACCCGGCGAAATCGAGCACGACGAGATAGATCAGAAAGCTCACCAGCGGTCGGTCGGTTACGCCGGGCCACAGCGCGTCGAGGTTGAGGTTGTCGATGCCGCGCAGGCGGAACCACTCCTGCAGACTGTCGAAAGCCGGTTGCAGGGTGAAGAACAGCACCAGGTTGATCAGCCCCAGGCGATTGATGAAGGTGTAGAGCACGTCCACACGCACCGCGCGGCGGTCGGGCCAGACCTCAAGCGGCCGCAGCGCTTCGAGCGGGCGCAGCACTGCGTACACCAGCGCGATCTGCAGCAACCCGGCGAGGAACCACAGTACGCCGTCGTAGGCGAAATCGTCGTCGACCATCAGGTGGAAGTGGTACAGCACGGGCTGCACCAGGGTGACGAACACCCAGGTCTGCGCCTCGCCGACCAGCAGGCTGGTGGTGTGGCTGATCCAGTCGAAGGGGTTGAGCATGACCAATCAGCCTCTCAGCGTGCCGCGGGGAGCGACAGCGTCGGGCTCAGCGCCACCGGCTGACCGGAGGGGCTGGCGCTGGGCTGCGGCAGATTGTCGTAGAACGGCGCCCGGTTGTAGAAGTAGATGCCGTGCGGCGACTTGCCCACCGGAATCACGTCGACCAGTTTGCGCGTCTGCATGTCGATCACGCCCACCGAACGGGCGAAGCGGAAGGTCACCCACAGCCAGCGGCGGTCGGCGGACAGCTCCATATCGTCCGGGCCCGGGCGCAGTCCGGTGATGTCGCCCACTTTGGTCAGGGTGTCCATGTCGAGAATGCTGATGGTGTCGGACACCCGGTTGCTGACCAGCACATGGCGGCCGTCGGCCATCGACCTGAAGTTGTGCGCCGCCTTGCCGGTAACGATGCGTTTGACGATGGTGCGGGTGCGCGGATCGACCGCCACCACCGCGTCGCTACCGGTCAGCGCCACCAGCAAGGTCTTGTCGCCCGGCGTGAGCCACAGACCGGCCGGGGTTTCGCCCACTTTCATGGTCCACAGCACCGATTGCGTGGGCAGGTCGATGGCGGCCACCGAGTTGGTCTCCTGCAGGCTGACATAGACCGTCTTGCTGTCGGCGGTGAAGGCCAAGTGGCTGGGCAGGGCCTTGAGGGCAATGCGCTTGGCGAGCAGAAACTTGCCCTGGTCGTAGCGGTAGATGTCCACCCGGTTCAGGCGCAGACAGTTCACCACGAACCAGCGGTGGTCGGGCGAAAAGCCGATCTGGTAGGGGTCTGGAATGTCGGCCACGCTGCCGATGGGCTTGCCCGTCTGCGGGTTGAGCAGCATGAGGTCATTGCCCACCGCGTTGGCGACGATGAGGTCGCGGTTGTCCGGCGTGGCCATGAGGTGATGCGGCTCCTTGCCGGTGGCAAAGCTGCCGATGGGCTGGCGCGTGGCCTGGTCGATCAGGGTGATGCGCGCATCGCCCGAATCGAGCACGACGACCACGTCTTGCTGGGCCAGGGCCAGGCCGGCATGCGCCAGCAGGGCCGCGAAAACGATCAGGATTTTGCGCATCAGGTCACCACAGAGAATCACACCGCATTGGGCGTTTGCGGCCGCCACTGTAACGCGCGATCATGGAACCCTGTTGACCGGAAACACATTGCAATCGAACAGCCATCAAAATTGACCGAAGTGTCACCTTTTGCTGTCGTCCTGGCGCGGGGCTGTGCGTTAAACAGAACGGAGGACACCGGAACTCCAGCGAGCTCCGGCGTATCGAACGACAAATCAGCCATGCAAAGGTCTATCCCATGAAGCGTTTCTTCCTCGCTCTGGCCGCGGCGGGTCTGCTGGCATTGCCAGGGCTGGCGCAGGCCCGAGTGTTCTGGAGCATCGGCGTGGGGCTACCGGTCTATTACGGCTCGCTCTGGTATCCCGGCTGGGGCGGCGGCTGGTACAACGGTTGGAACGACCCCTACCCGGCTTATGGCTGGAGCCCACCGGTGGTGGTGGAGCGCCAGCCTGTGGTGGTGCAGTCTCTGCCGCCCGGCCCGGCGCCGCAGTCGTTCTGGTACTACTGCCGGAACCCGGCGGGCTATTACCCTTACGTTTCGACCTGCCCCGGTGGCTGGACTCCGGTGCCTGCGACGCCTCCTGCGTCTCCCACGCCAGCCACCCCTGCGGCCCCGGCCAAATGAGGCTCACTCTCAAGACTTCCAAATTTCCGCGAGACACCATCATGCGACTCACCCGCCCGCTTTTTCTCCTTCCCGCCGCCATGGGCGCGCTGCTGCTGGGAGGATGCGCCACGGCCCCGCTCGGTCCCACGATCGCCGTCATGCCGGCGCCCGGCATGCCCTTCGAGCAGTTTCAGGCGATAGACGCCAGCTGCCGTCAATATGCGGCGCAGCAAGCAGCGCCTTATCAGGCGGGAGCGAGCAATTCCGGCGTCACCTCGGCGGCCTTGGCCACCGGCATCGGCGCTGCGGCGGGCGCATTGATCGGCGGCAACAGCCAGGGCGCCGGTGTGGGGGCGGGCATCGGCCTGCTCGCGGGAAGCGCTGGTGGCGCGGGGACTTACAGCGACACCCAGGGCGGCGCCCAGCGTGCCTACAACATTGCGTATCAGCAGTGCATGTATGCGCGTGGCGCGCAGGTGCCGGGGTATGCCGCGCCGCGCTACGTGGCGCCACCGCCCCCACCAGCCTACCCGGCGCAGCCGTCGTATCAACCGGCGCCTGCCCAGCCCAGCTATCAACCGGCCTACCCCCCGGCGCAGTGATGCCGCACCGCCGTGCGCTGCAGCGCGCTTCGCATCGTTACTCGGAGTCACAACTGGTCACAGGATGGCGGGTGTTTTGACGGATGCGGCGGCTATCATGCCCCGCGACCATGAGTACCCCTGCTGACAACACGCCCGCGGGCTCGAATCCCCAGCCTTCGGGCGGCGGCAAGCGAGCCCGGCGCAAGCCCTCGTCTCGTCCCCTCTGGCTCAGGCTGCTGCTCGGCGCGGTACTGCTGGGCGTGGCCGCGCTGCTCGGGCTGGTGTTCGCGGTGGTCATGCTGTATCCGCGCCTGCCCGCGCTGAGCGAGCTCACCGACTACCGGCCGGATCTGCCGCTGCGGGTGTACACGGCAGAGGGCACGCTGATCGGCGAGTTCGGCGTGCAGCGCCGCACCGTGGTGCCGTTCGACCAGATTCCGCTGCGGGTGCGCCAGGCCTTTCTCGCGGCCGAAGATTCGCAGTTCTACGAGCATGGCGCGGTGGACTGGAGCGGCGTGTTCCGCGCCGCGCTCGCCGACCTGATGCATGGCGCCGCCGTGCAGGGGGCCTCGACCATCACCATGCAGGTGGCGCGCGACTTCTATCTCAGCCCGCAAAAAACGCCGCTGCGCAAGTTCACCGAAGCGCTGATGGCCTACAAGATCGAGCACGAGCTGAGCAAGGACCAGATTCTTGAGCGCTATCTGAATCAGGTCTATCTCGGCCAGCGTGCCTACGGCGTGGCCGCCGCCTCGCAGGTGTATTACGGCAAGCCGCTCGACCAGCTCAGCCTGGCGCAGATCGCCGTGCTTGCGGGCCTGCCCAAGGCGCCGTCGGCCTTCAACCCGCAGACCAATATCAAGGCGGCGCTGATTCGCCAGCATTACGTGCTCGGCCGCATGCTGGCGCTGGGCGACATCACCCGCGCCGAATACGACCATGCCATGCATGCGCCGCTCGACGTGGTGGCCGGACAGGGCCTGCTGCGCTACAAGGTGGACGCCGACTACGCGGCCGAACAGGTGCGCGAGATCATGGTGGCGCGGTTTGGCGAGTCGGCCTACACCGATGGCTACAAGGTCTACACCACCCTGCACGACAAGGATCAGGCCGCCGCGGTGAGCGCGGTGCACAGCGGTGTGCTCGCCTACGACCAGCGCCACGGCTGGCGCGGCCCGCAGGCGAGAATCGACCTGCCGCCGCACGATGCCGACGCCCTGGGCACGGCGACCAAGGCGCTCAAGGCCTTTGATTCTGCCGGCGGCCTCTACCCCGCCGTGGTGCTGCACGCCAGCCCCAAGCTGGTCGAGGCGGTGCTGGCAACGGGCAACACGGTCGAACTCAGCGGCGATGCGCTCAGGTTCGCGGCCGCTGGCCTGTCGCCCAAGGCCACGGCCAAGCAGCGCATCGATCGTGGTTCGGTGGTCTGGCTGCAGAAGCTCGCCAAGGGCTGGCGCCTGGCGCAGATGCCCGACGTGCAGTCGGCGCTGGTGTCGCTCGATCCGAAAGACGGCGCGGTGCGCGCCTGGGTCGGCGGCTTCGACTACAACCAGGAAAAGTTCGACCATGTGAACCAGGCCTTCCGCCAGCCGGGTTCGAGCTTCAAGCCCTTCATCTACTCGGCCGCAGTGGACGAGGGTCTGGCGCCCACCACCATCATCGACGACTCGCCCATCACCCTCAACCCCGGCCCGGGTCAGCCGCCATGGACGCCGCACAACTACGACAACGAGCGCCTCGGCGCCGTTCCCGCCTCGCTGGCGCTGGCGCACTCCGACAACGTCTGCGCGGTCAAGGTGCTGCTGGCCGTGGGCATTCCCTACGCCCGACAGTTCGCCTCGCGCTTCGGTCTGCCGCTCGATCAGATCCCGCCCTATCCCACCATGGTGCTGGGTGCGGGCAGCTTCACGCCCTTGCAGATGGCCACCGCCTACGCCGTGTTCGCCAACGGCGGCTCGCTGGTCGAGCCCTATCTGATCAAGCGCATCGTCGACGCCCATGGCGCCGAGGTCTACGCCCACAAGCCGGTGATCGCTGGACAGAGCGCGCCGCGCATCATCAGCGCGGCCAACGCCTTCCTCACCACCCAGATGCTGCAGGCTGTGATCCAGCATGGCACGGGCGCGGCGGCGCTGTCGCTCGGCCGTGTCGATCTGGCGGGCAAGACAGGCACCTCGCAGAACTTCCACGACGCCTGGTTCGACGGCTTCAACCCCGATCTCGTGGCCATCACCTGGATGGGCTACAACAACCAGCGCGACCTTTACCGCGGCGAGCAGGGCGCCAAGGCCGCGCTGCCGATCTGGATGGACTACATGCGCGTCGCCCTCCAAGGCAAGCCCGACGTGCCGTGGCCCGTGCCGCCGGGCATCATCAGCGCCCAGGTCAACCCGGCCACCGGCTTTGCTTCCAGTTCGTCCAGCGCCGTCACCGGCTATTTCCTGCAGAACTTCCCGCCGCTGGCCATCGACCCTGAACTGCCGTTGTCGGCGTCCTCCGGGCCGCTGGCTTCGGGCGGGGTGAGCACCGGCAGCGGCGGCGCGCTGGTCGGGCCGGGCGGGGTGCCGGTGGGAACCTCCACGGTGAGCGTGCGCGGTCAGGGGCCGGGCACCCATCCCGCGGCCATCGCCCAGCCGGTACCGCAGCAACCCGCGCTGCAGCCCGGCGCCATCCTGCCGCGCCTTACGCCCTGAACCGCGGGTTGGAGGGTCGGTGCTTCCTACAATGGCGGCTTCTTCAAGGCCGATTCCATGCGCACCTTCCAAGACCTCATACTGACCCTGCAGACCTACTGGGCCCGGCAGGGCTGCGCCGTGCTCCAGCCCTACGACATGGAGGTGGGCGCGGGCACCAGCCACACCGCCACCTTTCTGCGCGCCCTCGGCCCCGAGCCGTGGAAGGCCGCCTATGTGCAGCCCAGCCGCCGCCCGAAAGACGGCCGCTACGGCGACAACCCCAACCGGCTGCAGCACTACTACCAGTTCCAGGTCGTGCTCAAGCCCGCGCCCGAGAACATTCTCGACCTCTATCTGGGCAGTCTGGAAGCGCTGGGTTTCGACCTCAAGACCAACGATGTGCGCTTCGTCGAGGACGACTGGGAGAACCCCACGCTGGGCGCCTGGGGGCTGGGCTGGGAGGTCTGGCTCAACGGCATGGAAGTCACCCAGTTCACCTATTTCCAGCAGGTCGGCGGCATCGACTGCAGGCCTCTCACCGGCGAAATAACCTACGGGCTGGAGCGTCTTGCCATGTATCTGCAGGGCGTGCAGAGCGTATACGACCTGGTGTGGACCGAAACCGACGTTGCAGGGCAGAAGGCTTTGTTGAAGTACGGCGACGTGTTCCACCAGAACGAAGTCGAGCAGAGTACCTACAACTTCGAGCACAGCGACGTGGACTTTCTGCTCACCGCCTTCGCCGCCCATGAAAGGCAGGCCAAGCTCCTGATGGCCGCACAGCTCGCGCTGCCGGCCTATGAGCAGGTGCTCAAGTGCGCCCACAGCTTCAACCTGCTCGACGCCCGCGGCGCCATCTCGGTCACGGAGCGCGCTGCCTACATCGGCCGCATCCGCAACCTCGCGCGCGGCGTGGCGCAGGAATACCTCGACAGCCGCGCCCGCCTGGGCTTCCCGCTGGCGCCGAAAGGCTGGGCCGACGAAGTCTCTGCCCAACTCGCCCAGAAAAAAGCCGCCTGACGTCAGCCGCACGCCTCGCCCGCGCCCTGTCGCGGGCCGACGGCGGCCCGCAACTGCCTGCCATGAACACACAGAATCTGCTTGTCGAACTCTTCGTCGAAGAACTGCCGCCCAAGGCCCTGCCCGCGCTGGGCGAGGCCTTCGCCCACACTCTGGCCGCGAGTCTGCAGGCCCAGGGACTGGCGTCCGCCGACAGCGTGGTCACGCCCTATGCCAGCCCGCGCCGCCTGGCGGCCCACATCACCGCCGTCGCCGCCAAGGCGGCCGACAGGGCCTTGGCGCAAAAGCTCATGCCCGTGGCCGTGGGGCTCGATGCCGACGGCAAACCCACCCCGGCGCTACTGAAAAAGCTCGGCGCCCTGGGGCTGGATGCCGACGCCGCCCCTCGCCTGCGGCGCGAAGGCGAAGGCAAGGCCGAGACGCTGTTCATCGACACCGTGGCACCCGGCGCCTCGCTGGCCGACGGCTTGCAGAAGGCGCTGGCCGAGGCTATCGCCAAACTGCCCATCCCGAAGGTCATGGCCTACCAACTGGCCGACGGCTGGACCACGGTGAAATTCGTGCGCCCCGCACATGGCCTGGTCGCGCTGCATGGCGCCGACGTGGTGCCGGTGCAGGCGCTGGGGCTGACGGCGGGACGCGAAACGCAAGGCCATCGCTTCGAAGCCAGCGCCGACCCGGTGACCCTGCGGCATGCCGACGGCTACGCGGAGCAACTGCGCACCGAGGGCGCGGTGATCGCCAACTTCGCCGAGCGCCGCGACACCATCGCCCGCCAGCTGAGCGCAGCGGCGGCAGCAGCAGGCGAGCATTTGCGCCCCATCGATGATCCTGCGCTGCTCGACGAAGTCACCGCGCTGGTCGAGCGCCCCAATGTGCTGCGGTGCGAGTTCGATCCCGCCTTTCTTGCCGTGCCGCAGGAGTGCCTCATCCTGACGATGAAGGCCAACCAGAAATACTTTCCCCTGCTCGACGCCGAGGGCAAGCTGACCCATCGTTTCCTCGTCGTCAGCAACATCTCGCCCGCCGACCCCAGCGCGGTCATTCAGGGCAACGAGCGCGTGGTGCGCCCGCGCCTGGCCGACGCCCAGTTCTTCTTCGAGCAGGACCGCAAGCGCACCCTCGAAAGCCGCGTGCCCGGTCTGGACAAGGTGGTCTATCACGCCAAGTTGGGGTCGCAGGGTGAACGCATGCGCCGCGTGCGCGCAATCGCCGGGGCGATCGCCGCAGAAATCGTCCCGGCCCGTCCCGTTGCGCTGGCCGAGCGCGCCGCGTTGCTGGCCAAGGCCGATCTGCTCACCGATATGGTGGGCGAATTCCCCGAGCTGCAAGGCATCATGGGCCGGTACTACGCCCTGCACGACGGCGAGGATGCGCTCGTCGCCGAGGCCATCGAAGACCACTACAAGCCGCGTTTTTCGGGCGACCACCTGCCGCGAAGCGATGTGGGCCTGGCAGTGGCGCTGGCTGACAAAACCGAGACGCTGGTCGGCCTGTTCGGCATCGGCGAGCGTCCCACCGGTGACAAAGACCCGTTCGCGCTGCGCCGTCATGCGCTGGGCATCGTGCGCATGTTGATCGAGAAAGAAAACGTCCTGCGTTCCCTGCCACTGACCGCGCTGTTGGCCATCGGTAACGCGGCGTTTCAGGGTGTGGCTGGATACCTGGATGCAAGCGAGGAGGTCGCGGCCTTTGTGCTCGAGCGTTTGGCCAATGCGTTGCGCGAGCAGGGCTATACCGCGCAGGAAGTCGATGCCGTGTTGGCGCTTCGGTCAGAAATGCTGGCTGAGGTGCCGCGCCGGCTGGACGCGGTGCGAGCGTTCTCCGCGCTGCCCGAGGCGGCAGCGCTGGCTGCGGCGAACAAGCGGGTGGGCAATATCCTGAAAAAATCCGAAGTCGCGGTCAGCGCCGATGCGATCGACCCCAGTCGACTCATCGAGCCCGCCGAGCAGGCGCTGGCGCAGGCGTTGCAGGCCATTGCCCCCCAGGCCGACGCGGCCTACGCCCAGGCCGATTACACCGCCTCGCTCAAGGCGCTGGCCGCGCTGAAGGCCCCGGTGGACGCCTTCTTCGATCAGGTGATGGTCAACGCCGAAGATCCCGCGCTGCGTGCCAACCGTCTGGCCTTGCTGGCGCGGCTGCAGAGCGCGATGAACCAGGTCGCCGACCTGTCGCGCCTCGCTGCGTGAGTTCCTGCACGACAATCACCGCATGAAACTGCTCATCCTCGACCGCGACGGCGTCATCAATCACGACAGCGACGACTTCATCAAGTCGCCCGATGAATGGGTGCCCATTCCCGGCAGCCTGGAGGCCATCGCTCAACTGAACCACGAAGGCTGGCATGTGGTGGTGGCGAGCAATCAGTCTGGCATCGGCCGCGGGCTGTTCGACATGAATACGCTCAACGCCATTCATCGCAAGATGCTCAAGGCGCTGGCTGCGGTGGGCGGGCGCATCGACGCCATTTTCTTTTGCCCGCACGCGCCGGAAGATCACTGCAGCTGCCGCAAGCCCAAGCCCGGTCTGTTCCAGGACATCGCCCGCCGATATGAGCTCGAAAACCTCGAAGGCGTGCCCGCGGTGGGCGACAGTGTGCGCGACCTGCAGGCCGCGCAGCCGCTGGGCTGCAGCCTGCATCTGGTGCGCACCGGCAAGGGCGAGCGCATCGCCGACCTGGGCAATCTGCCGGTGGGCACGCGAGTGCATGACGATCTGGCGGCGTTTGCCACTTGGTTGCTGCAGGTGAAGGCCTCGCCCGACAAGGCCTGATCGAGCTGCCATGCGTTTTCTCCGCTCCCTGCTCTACATGGCCTGGCTGATCGTCACCGTGGTGCCTTACGCGATCGTGGTGGTGACGCTGTCGCTGGTGTTGCGCGGCATGCGGCTGTACCGCTTCACGCTGGGATGGGTGCATCTTTCGATCTGGGGCGCGCGCTATCTGTGCGGTATCCGCAGCCGGGTCTCGGGCATGGAGAACCTGCCCGACGGCCCGGTCATCCTGCTGTCCAAACATCAGTCGGCCTGGGAGACGCTGGCCTTTCCGCTGATCATGCCGCGGCCGCTGGCCTATGTGTTCAAGCGTGAGTTGCTCTACGTGCCGTTTTTCGGCTGGGCCCTGGGCCGCCTGGACATGGTGCATATCGACCGCAGCAAACGCGCCGAGGCGTTCAGCCGCGTGGAGAAGCAGGGTCGCCGCATCCTGCAGCAGGGCTACTGGATCATCATGTTTCCCGAAGGCACGCGCACCCCGCGTGGCGGGCAAGGGGTTTACAAGACCGGCGGCGCGCGGCTGGCCATTGCCACCGGGGCGCAGGTGGTGCCCATCGCGGTGACTTCGGCGCGGTGCTGGCCGCGGCAGGCCTTCATCAAGACGCCGGGCGTGGTCGATGTCTCCATCGGCAAGCCGATCTCGCCCGAGGGGCGTCAACCGGCCGAGCTGATGGCCGAAGTCGAGCAATGGATCGAGGCCGAGATGCGCCGTCTCGATCCGCAGGCCTACGCGCATGCCCCGCACTGAACCCTCCGCCCCTGCGTCCCTGGCCGGCGCGGCGCAGCTCGGCCTATTCGACTGGCCCGAGCCCGAGGCCGTCGCGGCAGTCGTCCCTGTGACTGTCGCGCCGATCCCGGCGCCCGAGGCGCCGACGCCACCGCCCGTTCAGACCGCGCCGATGCATCGTCACGACGACGGCATCCATCGCTTCGATTGGTCGCTGCACCGCGCGGCCCGCCGCACGCTGGCGCTGCGCGTGGACGATCGCGGGGTGAGGGTGATGGCGCCGCACGGCGCCACGCTCACGGCGATTCATGCCTTCGTCGCGAGTCACGCCGCGTGGGTGGTGCGCAAGCTGAAGCAGCGCGCCGAGCGGCTGCAGGCGCTCGGCGCAGCGCGCATCGACTGGTGTGACGGCGGACGTCTGCCCTACCTCGGCGGCACGCTGCTGCTGCGCGTGCGTGGCGACAAGGTGCTGCGTCACGCGCCTGAAACCGGCGAACTGCATCTGCCGCTGCCCCACGGCAGCGCCGCCGACCGCGTGCGCGACAGCGTGGCTGCCTGGATGCAGCGGCAGGCGCTGGCGCTGTTCACCGCTCGCACCGCCCACTTTGCCCGTCAACTGGGCGTGCAGGTAAGCCGGGTCGGGCTGAGCCAGGCCACCACCCGCTGGGGCAGTGCCAAGAGTGACGGCAGCATCCGCCTGCACTGGCGGCTGCTGCATTTCAGTCCGAGCCTGGTCGATTACGTCGTGGCGCACGAGGTGGCGCATCTGCGCGAGATGAATCACAGCCCCCGGTTCTGGGCACATGTGGGATCGCTTTACCCCGAGTTTCGTCAGGCGCGGCAGCATCTGCGCCAGTCCACCTTGCCGCCCTGGGATTGAGCAGGTCATGCTCGTCTTTTTGTCGCATTTCGTCCTGACCGTGGCGTGCGCCCTGCATGTGTTGCTGCGACGACATCGACAGCCCGAATCGCGCGCCGCCTGGCTGTTGATGCTGGTGGCCTTCCCCTATCTGGGCGTGCTGGCCTATCTGCTGCTGGGCACCACCAATATCGGCCATCGGCGCGCGACGCGCCTAACCGCCATCGCCCGCGCGCTGCCGCGACCCGATGCAGCGCCCGGCTGGCCCGTGGAGGCTGCGCAGCTCGATGCCGCCGACGCTCCGCTGTTTCACTTGGGCAGGTCGATTTCCGGCTATGGCGCCGTCGGCGGCAACCGGGCCGAGCTGATGGCCGATTCCGATACCGCGATCGACCGCCTCGTGGCCGAAATCGACGCTGCTGCTCACAGCGTGCATCTCATCTTCTACATCTGGCTGGACGACCGCAACGGCAGCCGCGTGGCCGAGGCCTTGCGCCGCGCGGCCGGGCGCGGTGTGGTCTGCCGCGCGCTGGTGGACGATCTCGGCTCGCGCAGCTTCATTCGCAGCACGCAGTGGACTGCGTTGCAGGACGCCGGGGTGCGCGTGCTGCGGGCGCTGCCGGTGGGCAATCCGCTGCTGCGGGCGCTGCGGGGGCGCATCGATCTGCGCAATCACCGCAAGCTCGTCGTCATCGACAACCGTCTGACCTATTGCGGCAGCCAGAACTGCGCCGATCCGGCTTTTCTGCCCAAGGCGAAGTACGGCCCCTGGGTGGACGTCTTCCTGCGCTTCGAAGGGCCGGTGGTGCGGCAGAACCAGCACCTCTTCGCCACCGACTGGATGGGCCACGGCGGAGACGACATCACCCCGCTGCTAGCCGAGCCTGTGCCGCCCTCTGGCCCCGGCTTCGCCGCGCAGGTCATCGCCACCGGGCCGACCGACCGGGCCGCGGCCATGCCCGAGATGTTCGAGTCGCTGATCTACGCGGCACGGCGCGAGCTGGTCATCACCACGCCCTACTACGTTCCCGTGCCTGCGCTGCAGGCCGCGCTGTGCGCCGCGGCCAATCGGGGCGTGGCGACCACGCTCATTCTGCCGGCCCGCAACGACGACTTCGCCGTGGGCGCGACCTCCCGCAGCCACTACCAGGCGCTGCTCGAAGCCGGGGTGCAGCTCCACGAATTCGGCCCCGGTCTGCTGCATGCCAAGACCCTCACCGTCGATGGGCATCTCACCCTCGTCGGCTCGGCCAATATGGACCGGCGCAGCTTCGATCTGAACTACGAGAACAACATCCTCGTGCGCGATGAGGCGTTCACCGCGACCGTGCGCGCGCGTCAGGCGCATTACCTCGCCAGCAGTCGTCGCATCACCCTCGACGACGTGGCCGCCTGGGGCATGGGAAAGCGGCTGTGGCAGAACACCCTGGCCATCGTCGGTCCCATTCTGTAACAGCGAACGCAAAGATCGTGGGCACGCTACGCTTTCGGCTGACTACTTTTCAGGATTCATCATGCGTCTTTTGCACACCATGCTGCGCGTCGGCGACCTGCAGCGCTCCATCGATTTCTACACCCAGGTGATCGGCATGAAACTGCTGCGCACCACCGACCGGCCCGAGCAGAAATACAGCCTGGCCTTTCTGGGCTTCGAGCCCAATCCGGCGCAGGCCGAGCTGGAACTGACCTACAACTACGGCGTCGATCACTACGACCTCGGCACCGCTTACGGCCATATCGCGCTGGGCGTGGACGACGCCGCCGCAGCCTGCGCGCGCATCAAGGCGGCGGGCGGCAAGGTCACCCGCGAGGCCGGGCCCGTGGCCGGCGGCAGCACCATCATCGCCTTCGTGCAGGACCCCGACGGCTACAAGATCGAGCTGATCCAGCACGGCACGCTGTGAAGCCGGGCTGAGCGAGTTCCATGCTCGGCACCGGGAATGAAACGGTGGCCGGGTATGCTGCCGCCATGCAATCCTGGCTTTTTCTGTTTGGCGCCATTGCGGCCGAAGTGATTGGCACCACCGCGCTCAAGGCGACCCACGGCTTCACCCGGCTGCTGCCGTCGCTGGTGGTCGTGGTGGCTTACGCGCTGGCCTTCTATCTGCTGTCGCGCACCATGCAGACCATTCCGATGAGCATTTCGTATGCGGTGTGGTCGGGCGTGGGCATCGTGCTCATCACCCTGATCGGCTATGTGGTCTACCACCAGACGCTCGATCTGGCGGCGCTCATCGGCCTGGGGCTGATTCTGGCCGGTGTGCTGGTGATTCATCTGTTTTCCAAGTCCGTCGCGCATTGAGCGCCTGCGGGGCGGCCCGGCGTTTTATTGAGCGCTGGGCGAATCCATCGATCCGATAGGTTGATATCAGAAAAATTAGCCGTTGGATTTATGAGAAGAGCGGTCCTATCTTTTAGAGCCATGGACGCGCCCATGTCACGCGCGATCGCTCTGGAGAACTTCTCATGGCATTGCCTCTTCCTTCGCGCCGTCTGGCGCTGCAATCCACCCTCGTCACCGGCCTCGGGCTGGCCGCGCTAGGCTCGAAGACGGCCCAGGCCGCGGCGGCGCAGGAACGCTTCATGCCCAAAGGCGCCACCACCATGGCCGAACTGGGCCAGAAGCTCGCCGCAGCGCCCCGCCGCCGCAACTTCAAGACCACGCCGATGATTCTGCAAAATCGTGACGAGTGGGACAGCGAGGCGCTCGATCTGGTTCTTGCGTACGCAGGCAAGCCCAAGCAGGTCTGGAACAACACCCAGCTCGAAGGACCGTGGCTCAACCTGATGCGCAACGCCATGAATGCGCAGATCTGGTCGTTCAAGCACCCGGACTTTCTCGCCGTTTCGGCCACCCACGGCCCTGCGCATCTGGCCCTGTATGACGATGCGATCTGGGCCAAATACAAGTTGGGCAGCCTGACCCACGGCAAGGCCAAGACCAATACCTGGATCAAGACGCCGCCTGCCGCCGCCGCCGACCCCGCCGCCATCGAAGATGCCAAAGGCGTGTATTCGCCGACCGACAACAGCATCACCGTGCTGCAGCAACGCGGCGCCGTGTTTCTGGCCTGCCACAACGCCATCTGGGAACTCACCGGACATCTGCACGCCAAGGGCAACAACCCCGACAAACTGTCGCACGAGCAGATGGCCGCCGAGTTCACCAACCATCTGGTGCCCGGTGTGGTGCTCACGCCCGGCATCGTGGCCACCCTGGTGGAACTCGAAGACGCGGGCTACCGCTACGCCTGAATGCCCGACCTCGATGCAATGAAGGAGACCAAGATGCGCCTCACCCCCTCTATCTCGCGCAAGCCGCTTCTGGCCGCGCTTTTGCTGGCCCTGCCGGTGCTTGCTCACGCGCAACAGGCCGACACCCTCTGGCACGGCAAGGTTCACGCCCCGCAGTACAAGGAAACGGTGTTTCCGCCCTGGCAGCATGGTGCCAACAATCCGGCGCTGAACAAGGGCCTTGAATTCACCGTGCCCGAGATCAACGACCTGCCCGACTTTCATGGCGATCTCGATCATCCCAAGCTGGTGATCTTCGTGGCGGGCAACTATTACTTCGCCATGGCCCCGCTGGTGCAGGCCTTCGAGAAGGAGCACCCCGAATACAAGGGCCACGTGTTCTATGAAACCCTGCCCCCGGGCATCCTGCTCCAGCAGATGAAAGTCGGCGGCACGGTGACCGTGGGCAATATGACCTGGACGGTCAAGCCCGATGTGTTCGCCGCCGGGCTGAAAAAGATCAAAACCGGCATTCAGGATGGCGTGCTCACCGGCAAGGCCATTCCCTACGTCACCAACGACCTCACCATCATGGTGCCCAAGGGCAATCCGGCGCACATCACCGGCCTGGCCGATCTGGGCAAGCCGGGGGTCACCCTGTCCATGCCCAATCCCGCCTGGGAAGGGGTGGCGCGCCAGATCGAGGCCTCGCTCGTCAAGGCCGGCGGCGATGCGCTGGAGAAAACGGTCTACGACACCAAGGTGAAGAATGGCGAGACGGTGCTCACCCATATCCACCATCGCCAGACGCCGCTCTATCTGATGCAGGGCGTGGCGCAGGCGGGTGTGACCTGGAAGTCCGAAGCGATCTTTCAGGAGCAGGTGGGCCATGCCATCAGCAATGTGCCGATTCCTGCCGACCAAAACACCACGGCGATCTATGCCGCTGCCGTGGTCAAGGGCGCGGCGCATCCGCAAGCCGGTCTGATGTGGGCCGAGTTCCTGCGCTCACCCGCCGCACTGAAAATCTTTGAAGGCTACGGATTCAAGCCGGTGTCTCCGTCCAAGCCGACCTGATTCGCCGCGAACCCCTGCAGTTTGGCTCTCCGTTCGCTCCCGCCGCAAGGCCGGAGCGATTTTTTTCGTCCGGTGCGACGCCATGCGGCGTCGCCAAGTGTGAACCTTTTCACGTTTTGGGCCATGTCATCAAAAACCCGATGCCAAGGGCGGGTCGGGGCTTGATTTTGGCTGTGAGCGGTAGCACACTGAATCTGACAGTTCCATCCCATAACGCGCGTCCGGCACGCCTCGGCGCGCATCGAAGAGGAGGTCCCCACACCACAGACAGCGTTCCGGCAAGGTCTTCTGCCCTGCCGTTCTTTCTTTCCGAAATCAGGAGCCTCACTATGAATCTGACCATCAGCGGCCACCATTTGGATGTCACCCCCTCGCTGCGCACCTATGTCGAGACCAAGCTCGATCGCGTGGTACGGCACTTCGATCAAGTGGTGAATGTGAACGTGCTACTCAGCGTGGAAAAACTCAAGGAGAAAGAGAAACGCCAGCATGCCGAATGCAGTCTGATGGTCAAGGGCAAGTCGATTTTTTGCGAAAGTCAGCATGAAGACCTCTACGCGGCCATCGACACCCTGGTCGACAAACTCGACCGCCAGGTCGTGGAGCACAAAAACCGTCTGCGCGACCATCAGGCCACCGCGGGTAAACACCTCGCGAGCTGATCGGCTCCACCCGTTCTGAATCCACCCGGAGCTGGCGACGCACCCCGCGCCGACCGGCTTCGGGGCTGTGATGAACTGTCTCGAAACGCGTATACACTCGCTGTCCTCATTGGCACAAGCGCGATCCCATGAACCGTCTTGCCCAGATCCTGCCGCCGACTCACGTTCAACTCGATGTGGATGTCAGCAGCAAGAAACGCGCGTTCGAGTACGCCGGCCTGTTGTTCGAAAACAGTCTTGGCCTCAACCGGGCGCTGATTACCGACAATCTTTTCGCCCGCGAGCGGCTGGGCTCCACCGGTTTGGGCCAGGGCGTGGCGATTCCCCATGGGCGCATCAAGGGCCTCAAGCAGCCGAGCGCGGCGGTTATCCGTTTGCGCCAGCCCATTGCCTTCGAGGCGCCGGACAATCTGCCGGTGTCGCTGCTGGTCGTGCTGCTGGTGCCCGAGAGCGCCAACGCCAAGCACCTCGAACTGCTTTCCACCATCGCCGAAATGCTCTCCGACGCCGATCTGCGCGAACAGCTTCTGAGGGAGACCGACGCTGCAGCGCTGCATCATCGCATCAGCGTCTGGGCGCCCTTGCAGACCGCGGCCTGAGCGCCGGTGTCCGCGCCTGTCATCAACGCTTGGCGCGCCTCGTCGCTCGGCCAGCCCTTGAACCCGATCCTCTGATTTGAAAGCCTCCACCCTTGCCGCCGAACGCCTGTTCGAGGCCAATGCCGCACAACTCATGTGGCAGTGGATCGCGGGGCAGAGCAATCCCGAGCGCCGTTTCGACATGGCTGCCGTCGAGGGCGCCACGTCGGGGGCCGACCTGGTCGGCTATCTGAACTACATCCACCCGTTTCGCGTGCAGATTCTGGGCTGGCGCGAGGTCGACTACCTCAACAACTCCAATCAGGAAGATCGGCTGCGCCGCATCCGCCGCATCATCGGGCTGGAGCCGCCGGCGCTGGTGCTGGCCGACGGCAAGGAGCCGCCGCCCTGCCTGATCGACGAATGCAATGCGGCACAGGTGCCGCTGTTCCGTACCTCGGAGACGGCCGCTTTCACCATCGACGTGCTGCGCGCCTATCTGTCCAAGCATTTCGCCAACCGCATCACCCAGCACGGGGTGTTCATGGACATTCTCGGGCTGGGGGTGCTCATCACCGGCGAGTCGGGTCTGGGCAAGAGCGAGCTGGGGCTGGACCTCATCACCCGCGGTCACGGTCTGGTGGCCGACGACTGCGTCGATCTGCTGCGAGTGGCGCAGAACACCATCGAGGGCCGCTGTCCGCCGCTGCTGCAGAACCTGCTGGAAGTACGCGGCATCGGCCTGCTCGACATCAAGACCATCTTCGGCGAGACGGCGGTGCGCCGCAAGATGCGGCTCAAGCTCATCTGTCATCTGATCCGGCGCGACGTGCTCGACCGCACCTTCGACCGGCTGCCCGCGGGCAATCTGGACGAAGACGTGCTGGGCGTGCCGATCCGCAAGGTGATGATTCCGGTGGAGGCTGGGCGCAACCTCGGCGTGCTGGTCGAGTCGGCGGTGCGCAACACCATTCTGCAGCTGCGGGGCATCGACACCCTGCGCGAGTTTCAGGAGCGTCAGCGCCAGGCCATGCAGGACGGCGATGATTGAGCTGTAGCAGCCGAGGCGGGAACGCCGCAGCGCTTCTCCCGCGACGTACCTACTCTTGCGGGCGCGCGGCCAGCGGAGTGTGATCCGCCTTGTTGTAGTGCGGGCAATCGGCCTTCTTGGCGCAGCTGGCGTAAAGGGAGAGCGAATGCTCCTGCAGCTCGAAGCCGTGTTCGCTGGCGATTTTTTTCTGCCGCCGTTCGATCTCGGGATCGAAGAACTCCACCACCCGGCCGCAGTCAAGGCAGACCAGATGATCGTGGTGCTTGCCTTCGTTGATTTCGAACACCGACTTGCCCGACTCGAAGTTGCTGCGCAACAGAATGCCCGCCTGCTCGAACTGCGTCAGCACGCGGTAAACCGTGGCCAGGCCGATGTCTTGTTGCTCTTCGAGCAGCACGCGGTACACGTCTTCCGCCGTCATGTGGCGTTGCGTGCCTTTCTGGAAGATCTCCAGGATGCGCAGGCGCGGCTGAGTCACTTTCAGGCCGGTGTTGCGCAAACCCTGTGCATTGCTCTGAACCATAGGAAACGGGACTGCATTGCGTAGAATGCGCCGATGTTAAACGACCCCGGCCGCGTTGACCACGCGAGATTCCCGATGCGGTTTTCTCCCTCATTGCGCACCCCCCAACCGATTGAACCGAGCCGACGCCAGCCGTCCGGCGGGCGGCGAGGCGCCGCTCTGGCGGCCCTGGCCCTGGCGGTCAGCGCAACGGCCTTGCTGGCCGGTTGCGGCAACATGGCAGCCCAGCGCGACATGACCTCGATGTTCAAGCCCTTCCGTGCCGATGTCATTCAGGGCAACTTCGTCTCGCGTGAAATGGCCGAGGAGCTCAAGCCGGGCATGACCAAGGAGCAGGTGCAGGCCATCATGGGCACGCCGCTGCTGCAAACCGTTTTCAACCAGAACCGCTGGGAATATGTGTTCAGCCTGCGCCAGGGTTATCAAGCTCCGATCGTGCGCCGCTTCACCGTCTATTTCGACAAGGACGGCAAGATGCTGCGCGCCGATGGCGACCCGCTGCCTTCCGAGGAAGAGTTCGTCGCCCAGATTAACTCCCTTCGCGACGGCGGGCGCAAACCCAAGTCGTTGACCGAAGCGCAGTTGCAGGCCGAGATCGCCGCAGCCGAGAAGAAGTTCGACCAAACCAAGCGGCCGCAGGCCGCAGCGTCGCAGCCCGGCAATCTCACCGTGTATGCGCCGCCGTCCGAAATCGCCGCCCTGCAGAGCGCGGCGCCTGCCGCCAGCGTCTCCGCGCCCGCCGCGCAATGAGCCTCCCCCCACACCGTATGACCACACCGCAGCCCGAACCCCATCGCATCGCCATTGCCGGTGCCAGTGGCCGCATGGGCCGCACCCTCATTGAGGCCGTGCTGGCCGCGCCCGATTGCAGCGTCAGCGCGGCGCTCGACATGCCCGGCAGCCCCGCGCTCGGGCAGGATGCCGGCGCCTTCGCAGGGGTGCACACCGGGGTGGCCATCCGCTCCGATCTTTACGCCGCGCTGCAGCACGCCCGCTTTTTCATCGATTTCACCCGGCCCGAAGGCACCATGGCGCATCTGGCCGCTTGTGAGGCCGCTGGCGTGGCCATGGTGATCGGCACGACCGGCTTCGACGACGCGCAGCTCGCCCGCATCCGCGCCGCCTCGCAGCGCATCGCCATCGTCATGGCGCCCAATATGAGCATCGGCGTCAACGTGGTGTTCAAGCTGTTGGAGCAGGCCGCGCGCGCGCTGGCGCAGGGCTATGACATCGAGATCATCGAAGCCCATCATCGCCACAAGGTGGACGCGCCCTCGGGCACGGCGCTGAAAATGGGCGAGATCGTCGCGGGCGCGCTGGGGCGCGATCTCAAGCAATGCGCCGTCTATGGCCGCGAAGGCGTGACAGGCGAGCGCGATCCGTCCACCATCGGTTTCGCCACCGTGCGAGGCGGCGACATCGTCGGCGATCACACCGTGCTGTTCGCTGGCACCGGCGAGCGCATCGAAATCACGCACAAGTCGAGCAGCCGCGCCACTTATGCCCAGGGCAGTCTGCGCGCCGTGCGCTTTCTCGCCGCCCGCCCGCATGGTTTGTACGACATGCAGGACGTGCTGGGCTTCAAGAACTGAACTGGCGCATGGGGGGGCTTGCACAGTTCTGGCAGCAGGGCGACGCGCTCAGCCATCTGGTCGCGCTGGTGCTGCTGGCCATGTCGGTGGCGAGCTGGTTCGTCATTCTTTGGAAGACCGCCTTGCTGTGGCGCGCCACGCGGCGCGTGCCCGCGGGCATTGCCGCCTACTGGGGCGCGGCCTCGGCGCTGCAGGCTGCAGCCGCGGCGCAGGCGGCCGACCCCGATGGTCTGTCCAGCCTCATGGCCGATACCGCCTCGAAGCTGGCGCGACCCGATACCGCGCATCGCTGGCAGTCGCACGAAGATCGCGTCACGCGTGAATTGCGTGACGCGCTGCAGGCGGCGCAGCGGCGGCTGCAGGCCGGGCACGTGCTGCTCGCCAGCGTGGGTAGCACCGCGCCGTTCGTCGGCCTGTTCGGCACGGTCTGGGGCATCTACCACGCGCTCACCGCCATTGCCGCCAGCGGTCAGATCAGCGTGGACAAGGTGGCGGGGCCGGTCGGCGAAACCCTCATCATGACGGCGGCCGGTCTGGCGGTGGCCATCCCCGCCGTGCTGGCCTACAACGCGCTGAGCAAGCGCGCCCGCCGCGTGCAGGGCGAGCTCGAAGGCTTCGCCCACGACCTGCAGCGCCTGCTCGCCACCAATCCGGCGCTTTGAGTCCATGAGCTTCGGCCGTTTCGATCAGGGTGATGATGGCGAGGCGATGAGCGACATCAACATGACGCCGCTGATCGACGTCATGCTCGTGCTGCTGGTGATTTTCATCATCACCGCGCCCCTGCTCACCGGCAGTCTGAAGCTCGATCTGCCCAAGGTCGAGGCCCCGGCGGCGCAGCAGGTGCCCACGGTGCTCGATGTGGGGCTGCGCAAGGACGGCCAGCTCTATCTCGGCGACAAGGCGATCACTCTGGTCCAGCTCAAGGCGCGCTTTGCCGAAGCAGCGCGGCAGTCGGACAAGACCGAGGTTCACATTAGCGCCGATGCCGCCGTGCCCTACGGCGACGTGGCGCAGGTGATGGGCGCGGCACAGAGCGCCGGCCTGAGCCGCATCGGTCTCATCACCCAACAGCCGACCGGCGCCGCATCGGCCGCCACGCGGTGATCGCCGCTACTTGAACTTGTAATACGTCTGGTTGAGGTAGGCCGCGATGTCCTTGACCTCTTCTGGAAACAGGTCGTGGTTGAGCTGGGTGACGCACATCTGCGTGAAAGCCAATAGCTGCTTGGGGTTGTGCACCTTGAGATCCGGGCGGGTGTACATCGCCGAAGTCGAGCCCATCATGCGCTCGGCATGACAGGCGGCGCATTTGAGGTCGGTGTAGAACTTCTGTCCCTGCGCCACGTTGGCGCCCGCGAGCAGCGGGGGCAGCGCATGCGGTGCCGCGGTGTCGGCTGCCTGGGCCGGGTGCCACGCCGCAAGCGCCATGACGGTGGCCAAGCCGCACTTGCCGAGGGCGCGCGGCGCGCCGCAGATCGATCGGATCATGGTTGTCTCCCTGTGTTGTTTGCGGCAAGTGTGCGGGGCTTTGCCGCGCGTGTCCACAACAGCCCTGCGGCGCGAAGGGGTTCAAGATCGTCCGGGATGGGTGAACTGGAACAGCGAGGTCTGCACGTCCGCCTCCATTTCCGGCGCCCACACCACGAAGGTGTCACGGCCGCGTGTCTTGGCGTGATACATGGCGACATCGGCCTGGCGCAACAATTCCTCCAGCGACTGGGCATGGCCCGGATACAGCGCCACGCCGATGCTGCCCGAGGCGCGGAACTCGCGGCCGGACAAGGCGTAAGGCGCGCGCAGCAGCTCGAGCACATGCGCGGCAAGCTCCTCGGCCAAGCGCGGCGAGGGCAGGTTAGGCAGCACTACGGCGAACTCGTCGCCGCCCAGCCGGGCGCAGGCCGCGTCCGGCCCGAAGGCCTCGCGCAGCCGCGCCGAGGTTGCCTGGATCAAGGCATCGCCCGCAGCATGGCCGAACTCATCGTTGATGCGCTTGAGGCCGTCGAGATCGATCCACAGCACCGCGGCAAAGGCCTGGCTGTCCTGCGTGCGGTCGAGCTGGCGCTGGCCGCAGTCGAAAAGGCCGTTGCGGTTGAGCAGGCCGGTGAGCGGGTCTTTGAGCAGCAGATCCTGCAGCCTGGTCGCGCGCTCGCGCAACTGCGCCACGCGCACCGATAGGCCGTAGGTCAACACCAGGGCCAGCAGGACCAAGACCCATTGCAGTGCGTCGGAGGTGAGGAAGGTCTCGGGCAGCCAGCCCAAGGTGCGGCCGATATTGGCAAAGCCGACGAACAGCAGCGGCAGCAGGCTGACCAGCAGGATCATGGCGGGAATGAAGTGCTGCTTCCAGCGCAGGAGCGCCGCCCACGCGATGAGGATCAGCGAGGCCGCGGCGACCATCTGCGCGGGAATGAGCAGCCAGTCGCCGTGGGGCAGCAGCACCGCCACGGCCAGGGTGATGCCCAGCCACTGCACGACCTGCATGACCAGATCGGTGCGCGGCGCGAAGCGCGGCAGCAGCAGATAGGTACGAATGAAATACAGCCCTCCGGCGCACATCAGCGCCAGTCCGCCCACCAGGCCGATGCCGTTCCAGATGGGCATGCCCGGCCAGAGCTGGTGCTGGCCTACGCCGGAAATCGCCAGCATGTAGAACAGCGTGGCCGTTTGCCACAGCATGTAGGCGAAATAGGCCCGGTCGCGGGTGCTGAGAAACAGAAAGGCGTTGAAGAGCAGCAGCGCGAAGGTCATGCCGTAGAACAGCCCCTGGAGCAGCGCGTCATCGACCGTATGCTGGCGGAAGGCAGCGGCGTCCCAGAGCTGAAATTCGGGGGTGAACCCGCCGTATTGCGCTACGCGCATCAACAGCGTGCTCGACCCCTCGGGCAGATCGAAGGCATAGGCGGTGTAGCGCGAATGCAAAACGCGCAGCTGCCCGATGCCGGAGGGGCGGTCGCTGTCGGCGTTCGCCAGGTCGGTCGGCAGCAGATAGGCCTGCGCCTCGCGCCAGACCGGGCGCCCGAGTTGCAGCACCAACTGACTTGGTGCCTGGGCGCTGCGGAACAGCCGTATTCGCACCCAGGTGGCGTCGTCGCTGATGCCCAGATTGCCGCCGTCGACCCGCCGGAACCGGGCATCGGGCAAGGCGGCGACGGCGTTCGGCTCCAGCCGTCGCCCGGATTCCGGGTAGACCCGCAGCGCTGGCCGCAGGTCTTGATGACCGAGGTCGGTCGGCACCAGAACGACCACAGGCGGATCGTCGCCCACGGCGCCAGCCTGGGAGCAGGCGCTCAGCAACAGCACGAGCATCACGCCCAGCAACAGCAACCCTGCACGGCTCGTGCCGCGTCGATCTGGGCGCTGGGACAGGCGGAACATGGCAGGGCATGGACGAACGGCGATGGCGGACGAAACGGACGCGACCCAGTCTATGGGGCGGCTCCAGTCGCTTCATCCCCCTCAGCAGGGGGACGTATTCAGGCGTCGCCCTAGGGCGCCGGGTTTGCCAGCGCCCGCAGATCCTGCAGCAGCGCATCGTTGACGTTCTGGGCTTCGGTCGCAAGCTGCAGGGCCAGTGCGTGGTCGCCGGTCTCGGCGGCGGCGTGGGCGCGGCGGGCCAGCTCGTGGATCAGTGCGTGACGGCGGTGGAAATCGGCGTAGCGCGGATCGGTGCCGTAGAAAAACTGTCCCGACCCGCTCAGCCACTGGCCGAGGTGGCAGTAACGCTCGGCATCGAGCGGTGTGACGTATTGCGGAAAGCTGCCCTTGCCTTCCAAGGCCGCGAACAGCCGCGTGAAGCGTTGCCGCTGGATTTCTGGCAGGTTGGGCATGACCCGCATGACGGGCTTGGGCAGAGACGGGGGCGACCACTGTGCCACCCAGCCTGGCAATGCCTCGGCGGGCATGGGGCGGGCGATGCCATAGCCTTGCACATGGGTGCAGCCCAGCGAGGCGAGCAATTGCATGGCACCTTCGCCCTCCACACCTTCGGCCACCGTCACCAGACCGAGCAGGGTCGCCATGTCGAGCAGGCCGACGACGATGGCGTAGTCGTGCGGATCGTCGATCATGTCGCGCACGAAGCTCTGGTCGATCTTGATGGTGTGCGCGGGCAGGCGCTGCAGATAGCGCAGCGTGGTTTCGCCCTGGCCGAAGTCATCGAGGGCGATGCGCACCCCGGCATGGGTGCTTTGCATCATCACTCTTGCCGCCACGTCGAGGTCGCGCAGGGCGCCCGATTCGGTGATCTCGATCTTGACCTGCGCCGGTTGCAGCCCGGGATGGGCGGTGAGCGCCTCGTTCAGATCGTCGAGCCAGTCCGGCGAGAGGAAGTGCACCGCGCTGATGTTGACCATCATGCCCAGGTTGAGGCCTTGCGCATTCCAGTACTGCGCCTGGCCCATGGCCTGCTGCAGCACCCAGCGGCCGACGGGGCGCGCCAGATGCGGCGCATCGAGCGCGCTGATGAAACTCTGCGCGGCGAGCACGCCCTGCTCGGGGTGGCGAATGCGCAGCAGCGCCTCCACCCCGGTGATGCGTCCAGCCTCGGCGCCGTTGATGCAAAGAATGGGCTGGTAGTGCAGGCTGAGCCACTGCTGGCTCAGCGCCTGTTCCAGCAGGTCGTAGGCGTTCTGAAGCGCCTGGGCCTGGGCCTCCATCTCGGGCTGATAGCGTCGCAGGAGGTTCTTGCCGTCCTGCTTGGCGGCGTACATCGCCTGGTCGGCGTGGCGCAGCAGGGCATCGGGCTCGGTGCCGTCGTCGGGCCAGATGGCCAGACCCAGACTGGCGGTGACCTGGATGGCGCTCTGGTTGCTGAGCTCGATCAGGGCGCGCGCACTGTCGAGCAGGCGCTGGCAGGCGGCGAGGGCATCGCGTTCCTGCGCGATGTTGTGCAGGATGACGGCGAACTCGTCGCCGCCCAGCCGCACCAGCACGTCGTCGTCGCGCAGCACGTTCTGCAGTTTGGACGCCTGAATCTTCAGAAACTGGTCGCCCTCCTGATGACCGTAGGTGTCGTTGACGCGCTTGAAGTCGTCGAGATCGAGGATGCCCACCGCGAATCGCTGCCCGCGTTCTCGCTGCGCGGCATCGCACAGTCGGCCAAGCCGGGCCATCAGATAGCGGCGGTTGGGCAGCTTGGTGAGGTAGTCGCGTTCGGCCAGCTGGCGCAGGTGGTCGTTGTACGACAGCAGGGTCTGGTGCCGCTCGTCGATGGCCAGCGACTCGGCCTGCATGCGCCGGCGAATCAGCAGATACGTCAGGGTCAGCACGGCCAGCAGCGCCAGAGCCGCCACCAGGGTGGGAATCAGCGAGGCCCAGTACGCCGCGACCTGGGTCGAGGATGGCTGCGACACCGCCACGGCCAGATCGGGCTGCATGCGTGTCCAGTATCCCACTCGGGTCTGGTCGATCGAACGCACCACGCCCGTGAAGGGCATCTCCGCTTTGTCGGGATGATCCTGCAGGGAGCGCACCAGCGCGCCGGTCTGCGGGTGGCCGTAGAAGGCGTCGATGCGGTCGCTGGGGACATCCGGCCAGCGTGCCAGCACGTAGCCATCCTGACGCACCAGAAGAAACGCCTCGGCTTCGCGCAAGGCATCGAGCCGGTGATTCTGCCGAGCCAGACTGATCCAGAGGCTGTTGAACGCCGTGCGTTCGATGCCGATGCCGATCCAGAACTCTGGAGCGTTGCCGCTGGCCGGGTAGAACAGCAGTTGGGGCAAGACCCGTCGTTTCAGCGCGGCCACGGGCACGAGCGGGCCCACCACCATGCGCCCGCTCTGCCGGGCGTCGAGCAGCTGGGCCCAGATCAGCGGGTTGTTGCGCATCTCGAAGCGGGGGCCGAGCTCGGCAGTCGACCCCAGGACCTGGCCGTCTGCACCCACGACGCGGATGACCGCGATGCCCTTGACCGTGGCCTGCGCCTGACGCAAACGGCCTTGCAGCGCAGACGCATCGCCCAACAACTGCGGGTCGCGCCGGATGCTCAGCGCCAGACTGTCCGAGAGAACGGCGTATTGCTGCAGCCGCCCGTCGGTGGCGCCCGCCAGCAGTTGGGTGTCGAAGGCCAGGCGATGGTTCAGCTTTTGTCGTTCGTTGCGCCAGTGTTGCAGGGCGTAAAGACCGAACAGCGCCAGCGTGACCAGGACGACCGCGACGTAACCGGCGAAGAACAGCCGCTGCAGCCGCTGCAGGTGGGTGCGCTCGGACTGGGTGTCGTCCTTTTCCAGCGCCTGGGCAAGGAGAGGGGGGAGCGTTTCCAAAGCCGTGTCCGTTCGAAAGGACGGCTCAGAAGCCGTGGCCGGGCGTCGCGCCCGGAAGGCGGGGAAAGTCGATTGGCCTGGTGCAGTGTTTCACGTTTGATGGAGCAAAGAAAACCGATGGATTTGGCGTCAGGGCAAGGCGCAAACCACAGCGATACCCGGAGGTATCGCGCGGATTTGCAACGCCGCACTGGCGCCAAAGACGCGGTTTTATGTTCCAGATAGCGTGAAACGCTGCACTAAACGTCATCCTGCCTCCACGAGTCGTTGCAAAACAAATGACAAGACAACTTCGATGCCGTTGTGATGAACGTCGCCATCATCGACAGATAGCGCATGGTAAATGTAAAGAAGCCCGGTGTACGGTTCCTCTGTCCTCGTGCTTCAATCCCAGCGTGGCGCGAGTGGCGCCGCGCGCCCTCCACGACGAAGTTCTCCATGCTCCAGTACCGCATTCTTCCGGTCACCGCCTTTGCCCAAAACGCCTGCCTCCTGTGGGATAACGTCACGGGCGACGCCGTCTTGACCGATCCGGGCGGCGAGCCCGATCGATTGATGCAGGCGGTGCGCGAGGCCGGGGTGCAGTTGCGCGAGATCTGGCTCACCCACGCGCACATCGACCACGCCGGGGCCGCGGCTGAGGTGGCGCAACGCGCGGGCGTGCCCATCGTCGGGCCGCATCCGGTCGATCAGTTCTGGATCGACGCCCTGCCGCAACAGGCGCAGATGTTCGGCTTTCCGCCCGCGCGGGCGTTCACGCCCGATCGCTGGCTGGCCGACGGCGACACCCTGCAGCTCGGCTCGCTGGCGTTCAGCGTGCGCCACTGCCCCGGCCACACGCCGGGCCACGTGGTGTTTCACCAGCCCGAGGCTCGGCGCTGCTGGGTGGGGGACGTGCTGTTTGCAGGCTCGATCGGCCGCACCGACTTTCCCGGCGGCAACCACCAGCAACTCATCGACAGCATCACCGGCAAGTTGTGGCCGATGGGCGACGACACCGTGTTCATCCCCGGTCACGGGCCGGAATCGACCTTCGGTGAGGAAAGACGCAGCAATCCTTTCGTGGGTGGCACCTGAGCCAGCGTAAGAAAAGCGCCGCAGCCCTGGGGCTACGGCGAAACACCCTCCCGAACCCATCGGGGGAAAGGGCTGGGAGTGCGAGGAGCGCGAATCGGTCGAAGACGAAGGTGGCGAGCCGGATCAGTGGGGTTGATCTTGGATGGTTCGCGACGTTGCCGTGGGGACGTGCTGACATTCGCCCCGCCAGTCGCTGCAGACCGCGCGCACGCCATCCGTGGTGAACACCAGCCATTCGGCATGCGCGCGCAGCCGGGCATCGCGCAGCGAACCACAGAGGCGAACCAGGCCATGATGCACATGGATCTGGATGTCCAGCCAGCGCAGCGTGGTTTGGCGCAGGCGATCCCTCACCCGGGCGTGCAGCAGCCGGTCGGCGTCCAGAGGGTCCGGGCTGGCAGCGCGGGACGCGGCGAAGGGTCGCTGAGAGGGCAAGGACATGATGGTTTCGACAGGGAAGGGCGAATCGGACTGCATCTGGTGAGTCTTTCGCGTCAATGCAACAGGGCATGCAGCGCCACGGCCGTCAGAATGCTGGAAGCGACCGCATCCCCCAGAGCGCTGCCGTGCGGGCGGTACGTCTGTGCGAGCGAGCGACCGAACCAGGCCAGCACGCAGCCCGCAGCGGCGATCAAGACGCCATCGTCTGCGGCGCTGTCCGTCAGAAATCCAAGCCAGTCCATGTTGAGCATCGCGGTTCCTTTCTGTTGGCGTCAGTGCGTGGACAAGTGAGACGGCTTCGTCTGCACAATCGGGGCCAGCGCGGCACGGGCCTCGCGCGGCTTTCCTGCCGCGACAACGTGCTGCGGGCACGGCATCCCAAGTTGTCCAGCAAGATGCTGCTCGGGGTGAAAGGCGGCTGGAGGCGCTGGAGAGAGCATGTGGGTTCTCTTGTCAGTGCCGAACGCGACCGCCATCGGTTGGCTCTGCTTCGCAATACGCGTGCCACGTTGGCTTGCTCCTTAGAGGAATAGAGCAGACGCAGTGTCGGCGGCGAACCGCAGCCTCGGCCGAGGTCAAAACCGTCGGGATCTGGCGACAGCTTCGACAGGCACGATACAACCCACTGATTTAGGGGCGCTTTTTTGTCGCCGCCAGGCGACACTCAGGCGACGTCGCTGAACTACTCAGCGCGAAGTCTTACTCTTGCGTCGGCATGTCCTGGGCCGCGGCCTTGAACTGCGACGGATCGAGGTGGTGTTTGCCGAGCAGGCGGTAAAACTCGGTGCGGTTGCGCTGCGCTAGGCGCGCGGCCTGCGCGACATTGCCCTGGCTCATCTTCAGGAGTTGCGCCAGATAGTCGCGCTCGAACTGGTCGCGGGCTTCGGCCAGCGGCAGCAGGGTGGCCGGCTTGAGGCGCAGCGCCCGGGTCACGGAGCTGGCCGGGATGCGGCTGGTGGTGCTGAGCGCGCAGCATTGTTCGACCACGTTCATGAGCTGGCGCACGTTGCCGGGCCAGTCTTGCTGCTGCAGCAGATCGAGGGCATCGGGGGTGAAGCCGGTGATGCGGCGGTGCAGGCGCGGCGCCAGCATCTGCAGGGCGTGCCGGGCGAGCATGGCGATGTCCTCGCGGCGCTCGCGCAGCGGCGGCAGGTGCAGGCTGACGACGTTGAGGCGGTAGTAGAGGTCGTCGCGGAACTGGCCCTGCACGATGGCGGCGTCGAGGTCGCGGTGCGTGGCCGAAACGATGCGCACATCGACATCGATCGCCTGCGTTGCGCCCAGGGGACGCACCTGGCGCTCCTGAAGCACCCGCAGCAGCTTGACCTGCAAGGGCAGCGGCATGTCGCCGATCTCGTCGAGAAACAGGGTGCCGCCGTGGGCTTGCTGGAACAGCCCGGTCTGCGCCTGGCTGGCGCCGGTAAACGCACCCTTGGCGTGGCCGAACAGCTCCGATTCGAGCAGGGTCTCGGGAATGGCCGCGCAGTTGATGGCGACGAACGGCCCGTCCTGTCTGGGGCTGGCGCGATGGATGGCGCGGGCCAGCATTTCCTTGCCGGTGCCCGATTCGCCGCGGATGAGCACACTGGCCTCGCTGCGCGCCACCAGTCCGGCCTCGGACAGCAGGGCGAGCATGCGCGGGCTGGCGGTGAGGATGTCGGCCCGCCAGGCTTCGTCCTTGGGCGAGGGCTTGGCGGTCTGCGACGGCTGCAGCGCGGCGGCGCGCGCCAGAAGGTCAAGCAGCTCGCGCGCCTCGAAGGGCTTGGTGAGAAAGCCGAACACGCCGCGCTGTGTGGCGTCCACCGCGTCGGGAATGGTGCCGTGCGCGGTGAGGATGATGACGGGCAGCGCGGGGTCTTTGGCGCGGATGTGCTCGAACAGCGACAGACCGTCCATGCCGTCCATGCGCAGATCAGTGATGACGGCGGCAGGGCGGTTGGCCGCCAGCGCGCCCAGCGCCTCGGCACCGCTGGCAGCCAGCAGCGGGGTGTAGCCGGCCGAGCGCAGGCGGATGGCCAGAAGCTGGCGCAGGTCGGGGTCGTCGTCGACGAGAAGAATCGTTGCGGGCATGCGCAGGACCCTGTCAGCGGGCTCGGTTCTGAAGCTGGGTTTCCAGCGACTTGATCTGGTCGATCTGCTTTTGCAGTGTCTGGGCGTTTTTGCGCGCCTGCTGCAAGGCGAGCTGCTGCGCGATATCGCGTTGCAGCAGCGCGAGGAAGCTGCGCGCCGCGGCGTCCGTCGCGCGGGGTTGCAGGTCGGAGAGCAAATTCTGCGCCTGTTCGGCGTCGCCCGGTTCGGATCGCGCGAGCAGCAGCACGGCGAGCTGGAGCTGCTCGACCACGCCGCGACGCTTGCCCAGGGCGAGCAGCCGCGCGGTCTGGGTCTGCAGCGCGGGCCCGGCGGTCTGCGGCATGTCGCGCAGCGCGCGGAGGATCGCGTCGTCGTCCAGCCGGTCGGGCGCGGTGGCCACAGCTGGCGCCCGCAGCGGCTCGGGCAGGTGCGGCCACTGCGCGCACGACGACAGGGCGAGGCACAGGGCCAGGGACTGCGCGGCACGAAGGGCGAAATGGGGGAGCGTCATGCGTTGAGGGCGGTAGGGGGTTGGGGAGGGTCGGGCAGAAAGACGCGGAACACCGCGCCGCGCCCGGTGTGCGGCAGGAGTTCGAGCGTGCCGCCGTGCATCTGCGCATACTGCCGCGCCAGCGCCAGCCCCAGCCCGGTGCCGCGCAGCGCGCTGGCCGGCTGGTTGCGGCCCTGGAAAAAGGGCTGGAACAGATGCGGGAGATCCTCGGGCGCCACGCCCGGGCCTTCGTCGCTGATGCGGATGTCGACGCCGCCGCTCACCGCCTCGGCGTCGAAGCCGATGCGCCCGCCTTGCGGGCTGAATCGGATGGCGTTGATCAGCAGATTCTCGAACAGGCTTTCCAGCTTGGCGCGGTCGCCCCGCACCTGCAGCGCCGAGCAGCCGCAGTCCACCCTCACCCCGCGGGCGCGCAGGGTGAGGTGGTTGCGGCGGATCAGGCTGGCCAGCAGCAGCCGCAGCTTGACCGTGACGAGCTGCAGGGTCACCGGGGCGTGCAGCGCGCTGTCGTAGTGGAGCAGGCTGTCGATGCGCTGATGCAGATCGCGCACATTGCCGCGCATGATGCGGGTGATCGACTGCTGCTCGGCATTGAGCGGGCCGGGCACGCCGTCGGTCAGCAGGTCCACGCCCTCCTTCATCGAGGCCAGCGGGGTTTTCAGTTCGTGCGATACATGCCGCAGGAACTGTATCTTCTGCGCCTCAAGCTCGGCCAGGCGGCGGCGCAGCCAGTCGAGCTGCACGCCCAGATCGACCAGATCGCGCGGGCCGTCCACGCCGGGCGCCTGGTCAAGCCGCCCCTCGCCCAGCCGCCGGATGGCGCGCTTGAGCTGGCGCAGCGGCCGTCCCAGAAGCCACGACAGCAGCAGCGCCAGGCTGACCGACAAGCTCACGCTGGCCAGCGCCAGCCATCCCAGCACCGTCCACACCCGTCCCGAGACCTGCTGCAGCCGCGCTTCCTGCGCGTCCACCAGTTGGTTGCTGTGCGCGATCAGCTCGCCCGCTGCGGTGCGCATGGCGTCGAAGCGGGGGTTCAGGGCGTCGAACACCCGCGACCCATCTTTCGCCCCGCCCGAGGCCATGACGTTGGCAAACAGCGCGGTTTCCTGATCGCGCAAGGTTTGCAGGGTGCGAAGCTGCGCGCCGGGCAGCGGCATGGCCGCGAGCTGGGCGGCGTCCTGCTCGAAAGCGACGTGCGCCTGCCGCACCCCGTCACACAACGCGACGTCTTTGAGCACCAGGCACTGGCCGCTGGCCCGCTGCAGATTGTCGATGTCCTGAGCGAGCTGGCGCGACGCGCGCGTGAGCTGCACCGCCACCGCCACCGAGCTGCGCGCCTGCGCCGCCACCTGATCGAGCAGGTAGGCCGTGACCGACATGCCCAGCAGCAGCGGCAGCCCCACCAGCGCGAAGCTCCACAGCAGCATGGACGAAAACGCCATGCGCAGCGGCAAACGCATCCCGGTCATGCGAGGTCGGTCAGTCAGACTCGCCGCTCAGACCCCGTAGCTGTCGCGGTACTGCTGCACGGCGGGTCGCCAGCGTGCCAATTCGGCATGGCCGCTGTCGGCCAGATAGGCCAGCAGGCTGTCGAGATTGGCAATCGAAATGACCGGCAGGCCGTACTCCTGGCTGACATGCTGCACGGCGGAAATGTCGAGGGTGCGTCCGGCGATCGCGGCCTTCTCCTGGCGGTCGAGCGCGATGAGCACGGCGGCCGGTTCTGCCCCGGCGGCGCGGATCAGCCGCACCGATTCGCCCGTGGCCGTGCCCGCGGAAATCACGTCATCGACGATGACCACCCGTCCGCGTATGGGCGCGCCCACCGTGGTGCCGCCTTCGCCGTGATCCTTGGCCTCCTTGCGGTTGTAGGCAAAGCCCACGTTGCGGCCCAGCCGCGCCAGTTCCACCGCCACCACCGCCCCCAGCGGAATGCCCTTGTAAGCCGGGCCGAACAGCATGTCGAAGGCCACGCCACTGGCCAGCAGGGCGCGGGCATAGAACTGCGCCAGAACGCCCAGCATGGCGCCATCGTTGAACAGCCCGGCGTTGAAGAAATACGGCGACTGCCGCCCCGCCTTGGTGGTGAAGTCGCCAAAGGCGATCACGCCGCTGTCGACGGCGAAGCGGATGAAGTCCAGGGCGTTGGGGTCGGTCTGAGCCGCGCGGGGAGTCGAAGACATGGTGTGCACAATGGGAGCGAGAAGAGGGCGCTTCGGCAGCGCCGATACGCGTTTTCCCGCATTGTGCCGCAGCCCTTCGGGCCACCGCGCTACATTCGCCTGCATTGCTCTACATTCAACCCAGATTGTTCATGAGGGCACCGCCTCATGGACAATCTGGGTTACACCCATGCTCGCTTACCGACACGCCTTTCATGCCGGCAACCACGCCGATGTGCTCAAACATCTGGTGCTGGTGCAGGTGCTGCGGCATATGAACCGCAAAGACAAGCCCTATTGGGTAATCGACACCCATGCGGGCGCCGGCGGCTACGCGCTGCACGAGGCGCATGCGCAAAAGAACGCCGAATACGCCGACGGCATCGAGCGGCTATGGGCATGCAAGGACGCCCCCGAGGCCGTGGCCGACTATCTGGCCTTGATCAAGGCGTTCAACCCCAGCGGCGCCCTGCTGCATTACCCCGGTTCGCCCGCCATCGCTCACCAGCTGATGCGACCGCAGGACAAGCTCAGGCTGTTCGAGCTGCATCCCACCGACCACCGCGTGCTCGAGGCCACCTTCGGCGCGCAGCCCGGCGTGCAGGTGCGCTGCGCCGACGGCTTTGTCGCGCTCAAGAGCCTGCTGCCGCCGCCCGACCGCCGCGCCGTGGTGCTGCTCGACCCCTCTTACGAGCTCAAGACCGATTACGCCGCGCTGCGCCATGCGCTGACCGACGCCTTGCAGCGTTTCGCCGTGGGCACCTACGCGGTGTGGTACCCGGTTCTGCAGCGGCGAGAGTCGCATCTGCTGCCGCAACAGTTGCGCCGCATCGCCGGTCAGGCCGACTGGCTCGACGTGCGCATGCAGGTGCGCGAACCCGACGTCAGCGGCTTCGGCCTGCTGGGCAGCGGCATGTTCCTCATCAACCCGCCCTGGACGCTGCACGACACCCTGCGTGACGTACTGCCCTGGCTGACCGGGGTGCTGGGCCAGTTCAAGGGGGCGCATTTCTCCCTGGAGCAACAGGCTGCGTAGCCTTCGGCTTCTCCCCCAAATGTGGGCAGAGAGCCGCCCCGATCTGTCAACTTTTGTCAAAAGTAAATTGGGAAACCTTGCATTTGTCACAGAACCCGCCGACCATTCGGGGCGTGTGGGCTTGTTCGCGCCCGACTCCCTGGCGTGTGGGGCGTCGCCCCGCAAGGTTCGATCTATTTCAGGAGTCTTCCATGGCAGTCAGCTTCGAGTTGCGCAAAAACGAAAAAGGTCAGTTTCATTTCTCGCTCAAGAGCGAAGACGGTTCCACCCTGCTCAGCAGCGAGCAGTATGAAAGCAAGGCGTCCGCCGAGAACGGCATCGCCTCGGTGAAGAAGAACAGTGTGCTGCCCGAGCGCTTCGACAAGCAGGTTGCCAGCGACGGGCGGGCCTACTTCACGCTGAAGGCGGCTAACCACCAAGTGGTGGGTACCAGCCCCATGTTCGGCACCGCCGACAAGCGCGACGCCGCGCTCGCCCTGGTCCACGCCGAGGCCGAGCACGCGGCGGTGCACGACCACACCTGAGAGGTTTGACCCCGCCCAAAACGGCGCAACGGCCGCGTCGATAGACTTGCACGGGTTTTCCTTCACCGGAGTTTTTCCGTGCGACATGTTCGTATCGCCATTCTGGGCGCGGGCACGGCAGGGCTGACCGCGCTGTCGCAGGTGCGCAAGCACACCGACGATTTCGTCATCATCAATCATGGCCTGTACGGCACGACCTGCGCGCGCGTGGGCTGCATGCCGTCCAAGGCGCTGATTCAGGCCGCCGACGACTTTCACCGCGGCAGCCAGCTCGCCACCCTGGGCATCCGCGGTGGTGAGGGTCTGCGGGTCGATCTGCCCGCCGTGCTGCAGCGGGTGCGCGACTATCGCGATGCCCGCGTGGCCGGTGTGCTCGGCTCCACCAACAGCCTGCAGCCCGCGCAAAACATCGCCGGACGCGCCCGGCTGGACGGTCCGGGCCGGGTGATCGTCACCCATGCCGACGGCCACGAGGAGGTCATCACCGCCGATCACGTGATCATCGGCACGGGTACGCGCCCGGTCGTGCCCGAGGCATGGCGGGCGTTCGGGGATCGCATCCTCACCACCGACGACCTGTTCGAGCGCGCCGATCTGCCTCGCCGCATCGCCGTGGTCGGGCTGGGCGTGATCGGCCTCGAACTGGGGCAGGCGCTGGCGCGGCTGGGGCTCGCGGTGCACGGCTTCGAGCTGCGCGAAAGCCTCGGGCCGCTCACCGACCCCGTCGTGCAGGCCGAGGCGCAGCGTCGCATCGGCGCCGAATTTCCCCTGCACCTGGGGCGTGCCGTCGAACTGCGCGAAGGCCCGGGTGGCGCGCTCATCGTCGGCAACGGCCAGACCGTCGTCGAGGTCGATGCGGTGCTGGCGGCGATGGGGCGACGCACCAATACCGACGGCCTCGGGCTGGACACCCTGGGCGTGCCGCTCGATGCACGCGGCCTGCCCGAGTTCGATCGCAACACCTTGCAGATCGGCGATCTGCCGGTGTATTTCACCGGCGATGTGAACGGCGAACTGCAAGTGCTGCACGAGGCCTCCGACGAAGGCTTTATCGCGGCCTTCAACGCCCTGCACGGCCGCGCGCGCTTCAAGCGCCGCGTGCCGCTGGCCATCGCCTTCACCGACCCGCAGACCGCCGTGGTCGGCCAGTCGTGGCAGGCGCTACAGGGCAGGCCGTTCGCCACTGGGGGCTTCAACTTCGCGCAGCAGGCGCGCGCCATGGCCATGCTGCGGGCGGCGGGCCAGTTGCATGTCTATGCCGAGCCTGGCAGCGGGCGGCTGCTGGGTGCGGAGATGTGCGTGCCCGGCGCCGAGCATCTGGGGCATCTGCTGGCGCTGGCGCTGCAGCGCGACATGACCGTGGCCGAACTGCTCACCCTGCCCTTCTATCACCCGGTACTCGAAGAGGGTTTGCGCGCCGCTTTGCGGGTGCTGGCGCGCGCGGTGTATGGTGATGCTCCGCTGGAAATGGCGCGGCTGTGATCGTGGCGGCGCCTTCACTTTTCAGGACAACGACATGACTTTCGATCTCGCCATCATCGGTGCCGGCCCCGCTGGTCTGTCCATGGCCCGGGCGCTGGCCGGCAGCGGCCTGCGCATCGCCCTCGTCGAACAGCAAGATGCCGCCGCGCTGGCCGATCCGCCCTTCGACGGGCGCGAAATCGCCCTGAGCCTGCGCACCCTGCGCACCCTGCGTGCGTCGGGGGTGTTCGACCATATCCCGCCCGATCAAGTCTTTCCGCTCGAGCACGCCGAGGTGTTCAACGGCGACGATCCGCGGCCGATGCGCGTGTCGCCGTTGCGCGGCAAGGAGGCGCTGGGCGCGCTGGTGCCCAACCAGCAGATACGCCGCGCGCTGTGGGCCGCGGTGCAGGGCCAGGAAGGCTTGACGCTGTTCGACCGCAATCGCGTCGGCGCCATCCAGGCCGATGCCCAGGGCGTGGAGGTCGAGCTGCTGCCAGTGGCCGATGCGGCGCAACAGGCCGGGCAGACGGGCACGGACGCCGCCGACATCTCGCCGATGACCCTGCGCGCGCGCATGCTGATCGCCGCCGACAGCCGCTTCTCCGACACCCGCCGCAAGATGGGCATCGGTGCCGACTCGCACGACTTCGGCAAGACCATGCTGGTGTGCCGCATGCACCACGAGAAGCCGCATCATCACACCGCCTGGGAGTGGTTCGGCTTCGGCCAGACCGTGGCGCTGCTGCCCTTGTCCGAGCATCTTTCCTCGGTGGTGCTGACGCTGCCGCCGCACGAGATGCAGGCGCTACTGACGCTGCCGGAGGCCGAATTCGAGCGTGACATCACCCGCCGCTACCAGGGGCGCCTCGGCGAGATGCACATCGCTGGCAGCCGCCACACCTATTCGCTGGTGGGGGTGTATGCGCAGCGCTTCGTCGCCCCGCGTTTCGCCCTCATCGGCGATGCCGCGGTGGGCATGCACCCGGTCACCGCGCACGGCTTCAACTTCGGCCTGCACGGCGTCGATCTGCTCTCGCGTGAAATCCTCGCGGCGCAGCGAGCGGGCACCGACATCGCCGCGCCCGAGCGCCTGCACCGCTTCGAGGCCGCGCACCGGCGCGCCACGCGCCCGCTCTACCTCGCCACCCAGGCCATTGCCACGCTCTACACCGACGATCGCGGCCCCGCGCGGCTGGTGCGCCGGCTGGTGCTCGATGCCTCCAGCCGCATCGGCCCGCTGCGCCTGGCCATCGCCACGGCGCTGAGCGAAGAAGGCCTCAGCCTGCGCGGCTTTCTGCCGGCCCTGCCTGGGCTGCGCTAAGCCCGACTACAGTGCGTCGTGCAGGGCGCGGAAAGCGCCTTGCGGCCGTGCCAGCAGCTCTGCAGGCGCGCCTTCTTCGACCACGCGTCCGGACTCCATCACCAGCACCCGATCGACCGCCGCGGGCAGCGCGGCAAGTCGATGGGTGATGAGCAGCACGGTGCGTCCCGCCATCAGGGTGGCGATGTCGCGCAGCAGATCGCGTTCAGTCAGCGCGTCCAGGCCTTCGGTCGGCTCGTCGAGGATGAGCAGCGGCGCGTTGCGCAGCAGCGCGCGGGCAATGGCCACGCGCCGCGCCTGCCCGCCCGACAGGCGCATGCCGGCCTCGCCCACCCAGGTCTCGTAGCCCTCGGGCAGCGCGGTGATGAAGTCGTGCAATTGCGCGGCCTTGCAGGCGGCGATGACTTCTTCCTGCGTGGCGTCGGGCTTGGCCAGCATGAGGTTGTCGCGGATGGTGGTGTTGAACAGATAGGTGTCCTGCGACACCACGGCGATGTGGCCGCGCAGCGCCTCGCCCGGCCAGGCGCGCAGATCGTGGCCGCCGATGCGCACGCTGCCCGCCTGATAGTCCCAGAAGCGCAGCAGCACGGCAATGAGCGAACTCTTGCCCGCGCCGCTGGGGCCGACCAGGGCGACGCGCTCGCCCGGGCGCAGGCTCAGGCTCAGGCCGTCGAGTGCCCAGGCGGCGTCGGCTGACGCGCCGGGGTAGCGCAGCCGCAGGCCGTCGACTACGAGCTCGGCGCCCTCCCAGCGCGGCACGGGCAGATCGGCGGGCTCCTCGATTTGCGGCCTGGCGTCGAGAATGGCGAACACCCGGCGCGCCGCCGCCAGCGTCTCGCCCAGCATTTGCAGCGCCAGCGGCAGCGGCATCGCCGCCTCGAAGCTGGCGAGGACGAACAGCGCCAGCATGGGCAGTTGCGCCGGAGTGAGGTCGGCCGCATGCACCAGCGGAATGGCCAGCAGCAGGGTGCTCCACATGGCCAGGTTCGCCGCCAGACCGAGCAGGCCCTGCGACAGGCCGGTGGCGCGGCTGAGTCGGCGCTGCTCGGCGATCATGGCGTCGGTCAGCGTACCGATGCGCTGCGCCTGTTGCGTCGTGCCACCGTACAGCCGCAACTCGCCCAGACCCTGCAGGCCATCGACCACGACGCTGCGCAACTCGGCGCGTTGCGCCACGAGTCGCCGCCCCGGCTCGTGCCCCAGGCGGAAGGTGAGCAGCGGCACCGCTACCCCGGCCAGCAGCAGGAACAGCAGCGTGGACGCGGCCACGCGCAGGCTGAAAAACGCCATCATCGCCACGATGAGCGTGCCGCCGATCAGCGCCACGCCCACCGGCACCAGCACCCGCAGGTAGAGGTGGTTGAGCGCGTCGATGTCGCTGAGGATGCGGCTGCTCAGATCGGCGCTGCGCAGTTCCTGCAGCCGCGCCGGGGCCAGCGGCTCCAGACTCTGGTAGAACCACACGCGCAGCGCCTGCAGCAGGCGGAAGGTGGCCTCGTGCGTGACCAGGCGTTCGATGTAGCGCCCGGCGGTGCGGGTGATGGCCATGCCGCGAATGAAGGCGGCCGGGGTGAAGTAATCCATCGCCGCGCCCACCAGCCCGACCAGCGCCATCTGGGCGATGAACCAGCCCGAGGTCGCCATCAGCGCCACATTGGCCAGCAGGGTGAGGAGCGCGGCGACGGCGCCCCACAGCATCCACGAGCGATACGGGCGGAACAGGGCGACCAGGCGCCGCAGATCGGCGCGTGCCTGGGTCAGATCGAAGTCGGGCGGCAGCGGGTTGAAACGCATCAGGCCATCTCCCCGGACATGGCGGGTGCGTGCTCATGCGCCCGCACCAGCGCGGCAAAGGCGCCGCCCCGGGCCAGCAGATCGGCGGGCGTGCCCTGCTCGACCACCTTGCCCGCTTCGAGCACCACCACATGATCGGCGCGCAGCACGGTGCTCAGGCGGTGCGCGGCAAGAATGACACAGCGCTGGTGCGCCAGTTCCAAGATGACGTCGCCGACCTGCAACTGGGTATGGGCATCGAGCTGCGCCGTGGCCTCGTCCAGCAACACCAGCGGAGCAGGCTTGAGCAGGGCGCGCGCCAGCGCCAGGCGCTGCACCTGCCCGCCCGAAAGCCCCAGGCCGCGTTCGCCCAACGGGGTGTCGTAGCTCTGCGGCAAGGCGGCGATGAAGTCATGCGCCTGCGCGGCGCGCGCGGCGCGCTCCACCTCCTCCTGCGGCACCTGCGGCTGGCCGAGGGCGATGTTGTCGCGCACCGTGCCTTCGAATACATGCGGCCGCTGCGGCACCCAGGCCACCTGCCGCAGCCAGTCGGCGAGGTCCAGCGCGTCCAGCGGGATGTCGTTGACCAGGATTTGCCCCGACTGCGGCTGCACCAGCGCCATCAGCGCGTGCAGCGCGGTGCTCTTGCCTGCGCCGCTGGCGCCGACCAGCGCGGTGAGGCCGCGCGGCGGGGCGGTGAAGCTCACGCCGTCGAGGGCCGGGGGCAGGTCGTCGGCATGGCGCACCGTGACGGCATCGAAGCGGATCTGCACCGCATCGCCGTCGATGCGCTGCGTGCCGCCGGTGGCGCGGGCGTGCGGCGGCACCGGGGTGTCGAGCAGCTTCAACAGACCCTGCGCGGCACCGATCGCCTCCATGCGGGCGTGGTAGAACGTGCCCATATTGCGCAGCGGCAGATAGAACTCCGGCGCGAGCAGCAGCACGAAAAAGCCGTTAAAAAACGCCATCTCGCCGTAAAACAGCCGAAAGCCGATGAACACCGCCACCATGGCGATGCTGACGGTGGAGAGAAACTCCAGCACCACCGACGATAGAAAGGCCACCCGCAGCACCTTCATCGTGCCGATGCGGTAGTCCTCGGTCAGCGCGGCCACCACCTCGGCCTCGTGACGGCTCACGCCGAACAGCTTGAGCGTGGTCAGCCCCTGCAGCGAGTCGAGAAAGCGCGCACTCATGCGGGTGAGCAGTTGCCACTGCTGCTGGTTGAGCGACTCCGTGCCCTTGCCGATCAGGATCATGAAAATCGGGATCAGCGGCGCCGTGCCCAGCAGCACCAAGCCGCTGATCCAGTCCTGCGGCAACACGAACACCAGGATGGACAGCGGCACCAGCGCGGTGAGCGACATATTCGGCAGATAGCGCGCGTAATAGGCCTCCAGCGCGTCGATGCCCGTCACCACGTTGTTGGCGAGATCGCCCGTGGACTGACGCGTCAGCCACAGCGGGCCCAGCGTCTGCAGATGTGCGTACAAGCGCTCGCGCAGATCGCGGCGCACCTGCGCCGCAGCCTCGAAGGCCACGTTCTCCGAGGCGCGCATCAGCACGAAGCGCAGCGCGAAAATCGGCAGCATCGCCGCCAGATAAACCCACACCTCACCCAGTGTCTGGTGCTCGATGATGACCCCTGCCACCACCCGCGCCAGCAGCCAGGCCTGCACGATGATGAGCCAGCCCGCGAACAGGCCCAGCCCCACGGCGCGGTTCAGCGCGGGGCGAATATCCTTCTTGCGGGCTTTCAGCCAGAGTTCTTCGGGAGTTGCCAAGATCGGGGCGGGAGGTGGGGCGCCAAGCGGTGTGTGGCGCGAGACAATCCGTATCTTATAGACCGCGCGCACTGGCATCATGCACCTGGCTGAGCGCCGCGGCCGACAATGCAGCATCGCAGCACGCCTTCAGGAGCCCAAATGGACGACAAACAACCCCCCAGCGTCACCCTCAAGCAGTTCAACCAGTACCAGTTCGATCTGCACTACGCCGACGGCCAATCCCCCATCGTCACCGACGAACCGCCGCCACTGGGCGAAGGCGCGGGGCCGTCGCCCTCGCACCTGCTGCTTGCCGCCGTGGGCAACTGCATGAGTTCCAGCCTGTACTTCGCGCTGAGCAAGTTCAAGCTCGACCCCAAGGGCCTGACCACCACCGCCACCGGCGAGATCGGTCGCAACGCCGCAGGCCGCCTGCGCGTGCTGTCCATCGCGGTGGACATCCACATGGGAGCTCCCGCCCAGGGCATGGAGCGGCTCGACCGCGTGCTCATGCAGTTCGAGCAGTTCTGCACCGTGGGCGAGAGCGTACGCCAGGGCATTCCGGTGACGGTTTCAGTGTTTGACGGCACCGGGCAGAAACTCAAATAAGCCCGCAGAATGACGGCTTTTTCATCGCATTGCCCATCATGACAACGCACACTCCCGCCACACAGCCTGCAAGCGGCTTTGCCAACCCTCGCGACACCTGGAATGCCCGCTTCGCCCAGCCTGGCCTGCATTACGGTGCCGAGCCCAACGCCTTTCTGGTGCGTGAATCCGTCCGACTCGCTCCGGGCAGCCGCGTCCTCAGCGCGGCAGACGGCGAAGGCCGCAACAGCATCTGGCTGGCCGAGCAAGGCCACCAAGTCACCGCGTTCGATCTTTCGCCGGTTGCAGTGGACAAGGCACGCGTGTGGGCACAGGAACGCGGCGTCGCCGTGGACTTCCACGTAGCAGCGGTGGACGAATGGGACTGGAAACCCGACCAATTCGACGCGGTTGCCGCCATCTTCGTGCAGTTTGCCGACCCGGACCTGCGCGCACGGCTGTTTTCCGGCCTGTGGCGCACCCTCAAACCCGGCGGTCTGTTGCTGGTGGAAGGCTATGCGCTGGAGCAGATGGCTTACGGCACCGGCGGTCCCGGCCGACCCGACCATCTCTACACCTTGCAATTGCTGCGCGACCTGCTGCCTCAGGCCGATTGGCTGCTGCTGGAGCAACGCGAAGCGGAGCTTCACGAAGGCCGCGGCCATGTTGGCCGCTCCGCGCTGATCGACGGCGTGGCGCGCAAACCCGGCTGATCGCCTGCGCCTCACAGGCCTCCCGACCGTCCCTGATCAGGGCTCGGCCTCGGCGGCCATCAGCCGGAATTGCTCCAGCGCGGCTTCGAGATCGTCCACGATTTCGGCGGCGATTACCTCCGGTGCGGGCAAGTTGTCCGAGTCGGACAGCGATTCGTCCTTCAGCCAGAAAATATCCAGACTGGCCTTGTCGCGGTTGATGAGTTCCTCGTAGTCGTAGGCGCGCCAGCGGCCTTCGGGTGCGGCGGGCGACCACGTCGCCGTGCGCGCATGCCGATTGGCAGAGTTGAAGCAACGTACGAACTCATCCAAGTCCTCCCGCTGCAGCGGGTTGGTCTTGAGCGTGAAGTGCCGGTTGGTGCGCAGGTCGTAGACCCACAGCGTTTTCGTCCATGGCGTTTCGCTGGCGGGCTTCTTGTCGAAGAACAGCACGTTCGCCTTCACGCCCTGGGCGTAGAACAGTCCGGTGGGCAGGCGCAGCAGGGTGTGCACGTCGCACTCGTGCAGCAGTTTACGTCGAATCGTCTCACCCGCGCCGCCTTCGAACAGCACGTTGTCGGGCACGACCACGGCGGCGCGGCCGTTCTGCCGGAGCAGGGTTTTGACGTGCTGGACGAAGTTGAGCTGCTTGTTCGAGGTGGTGGTCCAGAAGTCGCCGCGCTCCACCACGTCGCGTTCCTTGCTGACCTTGCCCTCCTCGCCCACGATGGTGGTGCTGCTCTTCTTGCCGAAGGGCGGATTGGTGAGAATCACATCGAAGCGGTCACCCGGGTCGGCGGCCAGCGAATCACCCACCACGATGGGCTCGAAGTCCTGGCTGCCGATGCCGTGCAGCAGCAGGTTCATGGCGCACAGCCTGGCGGTCGCCTGCACCAGCTCCCAGCCCTTGAAGGTTTCCTCCTTGAGCTTCTTGCGCTGGTCCTTGGTGAGGTGCGGGTTGTGCTGCACCACATGGTCGTGCGCCGCGAGCAGAAAGCCGCCGGTGCCGCAGGCCGGGTCGCACACGGTTTCGCCGGGCTTCGGCGCCATCACCTCCACAATCGCCTGGATCAGCGGGCGCGGGGTGAAGTACTGGCCAGCGCCGGATTTGGTGTCCTGGGCGTTCTTTTCCAGCAGGCCTTCGTAAGCATCGCCTTTCACGTCGGCGCTCATCGACACCCACTGTTCCTTGTCGATGAGGTCCACCACTAGCCGCCGCAGTTTGGCCGGGTCCTGGAACTTGTTCTGCGACTTGGCGAAGATCAGCCCGAGCAGGCCGCGCTCCCGGCCCAGCGCCTCCAGCGTGTGGCGGTAGTGATCGAACAACGCGTCGCCGTCTTTCCCGAGAAGGCTGGCCCAGCCGTAGGGCTCCGGCACCGGGCTGGTTTGATGGTACGGCGCGCGGGTGCGCTCGTCGGCCATCTTGAGGAACAGCAGATAGGTGAGCTGCTCGACGTAGTCGCCGTAGCTCATGCCGTCGTCGCGCAGCACGTTGCAGTAGTTCCAGAGTTTATCGACGATGGTTGATGTATTCATATTTAAATTGCTTTGTCGTTTTCATGAGGCGATGATCTTTTCGGCCTCAACAGCGTCTTCGTCCGCGCCGACGTCCTCACCCTCTTCTGGCACCTCGCCCGTGTAGGCAGCTTTCCCAGTTGCCTGCTCTATCAAGCCCAGCAAGCGCTTCTGCCGGTCTGCCATGAACGCCTCAAAATCGTCGCTGCGCAGGATGGCGGGATCGATCAGGTGCGAACGGAGATAGCCGTCCAGTCGTGTCTGGTCAATGGCCGGGGTCTGCTTGTCGCCCTTTTCCAACTTGGCCAAGTATTCAGATGGCGCGACACCACCAATGATCCGGTTTGTGCGATACGACAGCGGAGTCTTGTTGATGATGGAGTCGTATACCGCCGGTTTGATGTCCTGCTTCTTGCACCAGTCCTGCGGAAAGATGTGGTGGATATCCACGTTCTCGCCGAAGAAGACCGTGTGGTCGAACTTCTGCCCGGAGCGAAAGTCCTGCGCGCCTTCCTTCATGAGTAATGCATTCACGCCCTTATAGGCGGCGGACAGGCGCATGCGCATGGTTTTCAGGCGGTCGGCGCGGAAGATGACCTCGCTCACCGTGGACGGTTCCGGCCCGCCCTGCAACCAGCGTGGCACCTCCATGAAATCGCGGGCGATGCGCGACTCCACCGCCGAGCCGTACAGCTCGCCGAACACTCCGTTCCAGTACCAGCGCACCAGCTTGGCCCGGTTGGCCTCATGCTCCCAAGCCTCGCCGATGTCGGCGATGATCGCTGCAAGCGGCACGATCTGCGACCGATAGGGCAGGTCGAAGATGCGGTAGATGTGCAGCATGTGCAGGAACTTAGCCGCCTGAACGAAACCGTGTTCCACCGGCTTCTCGTACTGCTTATAGGCCGCCAGCGGCAGGTTCAACAGCGCCTGGCGGTTGCCGATAACCGCCGGCAGTTCCTTGCCTGTCTTGCCGGCACGCTCCGCCTCGCGGCGACGCTCGCGCGTGTAGAACAACGAGATCGCCTGGAGAAAATCTGTATTGCTCACACCGGCAATGATCCCGGCCTCGGAATCAGCAGGCCGCAGAGTATCCGCGAAGCGCCGGTGCCGGCCCTTGTGCTCGTCGTCGCCGTACCAGTCCTTGCGCAGCTCGTGGCCTTCCGCCGCATACATCGCTGTGACCAGTTCAAAGGCGTCCAGCGCCTTGCCGCCTGTATTGACTTTCTCGAACACCACGCACACTGCTTCCTTGGACGTGGAGCGGTCCAGCGAGATCACGGGCACGCGGTAAGACTTGAAGTTCTCCAGCACCTGGCGCTTGAAGGCACGGAAGGTTTCGCGCATGGCCTCATGCTCGTCGCCGAGCCATTGCTGATCGAAGCCGTCCTGCCAGCGGTCCCAGTCGAACACCTGGGTCAGCGGGTACATCAGCGCCACGTACTCCCCATCGGGCGTGGACAGGTCCAGCACAACCTCGCGGCCGAAGTCGGTGCGGATGATCCGATCCTCCGGCACGCCTACGATGGCCTCCTCCCTGTCGACGGTCGGGTCCAGCGCCTTGCGGATGTCAATGTAGAACCAGCGCTTCACCTTTTTGTTCTTCGGCGTGACCGTCTCCACCACCTTGCCGCGCAGCGTCACCTGATACAGCGAGGTCATGCGTTGCTGGCCGTCCAGTAACAGCGATTGTGGTGCCACGTTCTTCGCCTCGGTCGGCGCGCCCTCCACCGGACGCGGCTTGAAGTTCACCTCGCCACCGGTGTCCAGCGTCATCAGCGCGCCGACCGGAAAGGCGCGCGAGATCGATGCAATCAGGCTCTTGATGCGGTCCTCGTCCCATACCCAGCTGCGCTGGAAGTCCGGCAACTGCAGCTTGCCACGGTGGCAATCCTCCAGCAGCTCGATCAGGTCAATGGGGTTGGTCTTGAAGGTCGAGCCGGCCATGTGCTAGTTCCTTGGATTGTTATGCAGCGCCCGATACTGCCGCGGTGCTCATCGGGTTTGTTGAGTTGTCATTGACCAAGCCACCGGAAAACGCCCGACTCAGGATGGACTGGCGCAGACGCTCGGCGCGCTGGAGGTTGGCGTCCACCTGGGCCTCGGTGTCGCGCAGGAGGGAGAGGCGGCGGCCCACTTCCGCAACGATGCGGCGCTGCTCCGTTTCAGGTGGAATTGGAAGTGCAATTGCACGAATCTCACCGAGTGAAAGGCGCGGCCTGCCTATACCGTGGAGCACATTCTTGACACGCTTCCGCGTAGGCTGACAGTTCAATGCGGCATTCAGGTAGGCAACCGTCAGTGCTGAATGTGGCTTGAACCTTATGCAATCTGCTTTAACGATCGCAGCCCCGACGAACGCCGGAATAATGCAAGCGCGCGGTGGATTGTCACCCAAGGTGGCAATGACAAGATCACCAGCTTGAATCTCGTGTTTGCGAAGCCGTTCAAAGTGCATTTGGGAAATATGGGCATACTCATCCGCGAATTCCCCGTCTTTGATGTTCTGAAGGCGAATAACGCGGGGACCAGACTCTTGGTAGTGCTCCGTTTTGAGATTCGAGCCGAACGGGCCGTCCGTGATTGAGTTAGGCTCCGGCGCAGCTAACTGGTCGATAGACGCCCACACCCACCCCTCCGGCAATTCGGGAAGGTCAGAGGTTTCGGGCGCGGCGGGTTCTTTGTATTTGCCCTTGCCTTTCCACTGGCTGCGGCGGGTTTCGAGGATGCGTTGCAGGAGTTGTGCGCCGGTTTCAAAGCTGCGGCCTTCGCGGCGGGCGAGTTCGGTTTCGGTAACGACTAAGCGGCCTTCGACGGCGGCTTTGAGGACGGCGGCTTTGTAGCGCTTGAGATTGGCCTTGACGCGCTTGAGGTTGGCGACGGCATCATAGAGGCGGGAGAATTGTTTTTCGATTTCCGCGACGATGCGCTTTTGTTGGTCGAGGGGTGCGACTGGAATCTCGAAACGGTGCAAAGCAGCCGTCTCGATACTGGCGACAGTGGTACCCTGTTTTGAGCAGGTGTTAAGTATCTCCCGAGCAAAACAGCGAAGCGCCCACGCCAAATAATCGGGCAATACGCCGTCTTTCGGCGCTATGGCCTTCAAGTCTTGATTGACCGTTACTGGCACAGTGGAGATCGCCACCGGAAGGGTGTGGCTCAATATCCCGCTTCGTGTAACGACTAGCACGGCGCCAGCCGGTATTAACTTCGCGGTTGATTCTTCAACAGCGGCTTTAGTTATGTGGTCCTCGCTATCGATGATGCGTTCGGTCTTCATGTCCTTGGGCGAAACCCAAGGAATGCTGCCATTCGTCCAATACTCTGGCTTTGCTTTCGACGGCGTGCCGCCACCTGACCACACGCCGAGTTCCTTCAGTGGCACTAGCTGCCAAGAGACCGGTATGTCGCGGCTTTCAATAACTGCGCTCATGCCGCCAACGTCTCGTTCGATTCTTCAATCATCGCATTCAGCTTCTCGCTAGACAGTTGGTGCGCTTTACCAAGCCCGTCGTGTTGGGAAAACGGCGCGTGTCTGGGGTTTCCCGCCTCGATGCCTAGATCCGTGGCGATGTGGTCGAAGGTCACTTCATCCGCCCTCTGGCCTTGCGATACACCGCGCTGTCCTCCCGCTTGCCCACGGCCACGACGACGACCACTACGCGGTCGTCGAAGACTTGATACACGAGCCTATAGCCGGCGGCGCGCAGCTTGATCTTGTAGCAGTCCGGCAGGCCGGAGAGCCGTGCGGATTCGACACGGGGGTTTTCCAGCCGTTCCAGCAGCTTGGCCCTGAATTGCTCGCGCAGCGTCCGGTCGAGCTTTTGCCACTCCTTCCAGGCGCTGTCCCGGAATTCGAGGCTATAGGTCATTCGGATCGACTTTGACCGTGGGCTCGTTCTCGCGTGCCTTCACCAGCCTGACCAGTTCGAGATCGTCCAGCTTTTCCATCATGGCTTCGAAGGCGGCGGCTGGCACCAGGTAGGCGGCGGGTTTGTTGTGGTTGAGCACGGCGACGGGGAAGCCGTCCGCTTCGTCGATGACGGCGGTGGGATTCTTCTTCAGCTCACTGATGCTGACTGAGGCGTTGGTGTAGAGCAGTTCCATGGGACGCTCCTTCAGAAACATAAATAGGTCTTTATTTTAGTCGTTTATTTGGTCTTTATGCGGCCAGCGTTTCGTTCAGCTCTTCGATGAGGGTGTTCAGCTTGTCGCCAAACCATTGATGCACTTTGCCGAGGCCGCCGTCTTTCGAGAGTTGACGGATCACGCTGCGTGGGGCGCGGCTCATGGCCGGCCGAGCAGGTTTGCGAGGGTGTCGCGAAGCGGGCCCAGGCTGGTTTCGACAACGCCCCAGACCAAGCGGTTATCGACCGTGGCGTAGCCGTGGATGAGGACGTTGCGGAAGGCAACGATGCGCGGCAGTTCAACGATCCGGCCGGCGAGCTGGGGATCGACTCGCGCGAGGTGATTCAGGGCTTCGCCGATGATTTCGAACTGGCGCTCGACGGCGGATCGCAGGAACTCGTCCGCTTCGTAGTCGGCGAACCCCTTGCCGACAGTGAAGCGCGCGATGCGCTCGGCGGCCTGCTGGGCATCCCAAAGCAGCTTACGGGAGTCAGCGTGCATAGACAGTGCGACTTTCGCTCGCGATGCGCTGACGAAAGTAGGGGTTGGCGAGGCTGCTGCCGGTGACAAGGTCGACGGGCCGGCCGAACAGTTTCTCCAGCCCTTCCTTGAGGGTGAAATAGGCTTGGGCGTAGTGGGCAGGAGGCACGTCGTCGAACTCGACCAGGAAGTCGAGGTCGCTGCGGTCGGGGTCGAAGTCGTCCCGTATGGCCGAGCCGAAAACGTCCAGTCGCCGCGCGCCGGAACGTCGGCACAGTTGGGCGACTTCTTCGTGGTGCAGGTCGATGGGATTCGTCATGGTGTCTCTGGGGTCGATTATGCCGCGAGGGCGTCGTTCAGCGAAGCCAGCAACTCGGGCAGCATGTCGCCAAAGAGCTGGTGGACCTTGCCGAGGCCGCCGTGCTGGGCGAACGGCGCGTATTCGAAGTCGTCGGGCTCGATGCCGAGGTTGGCGGCGATGTGGTCGCGGATCATTTCCAGCCAACGGCGCTGTTCGGCGGTGAACTGCTTGCTGTTGCCTTCCTGACTCGCCAGCCACGCCCTGAAGTTGGCTCCCACGCGCTCGGGGAAGGGGATGAGTTCGTTGTCCTGGTGGATGGCGAATCGCACGAGGGAGACGAGGTCGGTGAGGATGCGGCGGCCACTGGCGCCTTTGACCTTGCTCTTTTCCAGCGCGGCGTAGGCGTTCCACAGCTGCGATTCATTCCACAGGTAGGGCGGCGCCTGGATGCGCTCGGCCAGTTCCTTCACGGCGGCGAAGCTGAGGCGCTGGCGGTAGGGCAGGCTGTAGAGCACCTGCAGGGCGGTGATGTCGTCCTTGTGCTCGGCGATGAATTGCTCGAAGCTCTGCACCATGCCGCGGGCGCGGTCGAGGGCGTCGGGGCTGAAGCCGGCTTCGAGCACTTCGTCGGCGCTGACGGTGTCGATGACCAGGTCGTCGCGGCGCTTGAGGTCGGCGAGCAGCTCGCGCACCTTGGGGTCTTGCAGCGGGCGCACCGCGGTTTCGATGGCCTGGCGGTGGGCGTCTGGCGAGGGGTGGGCGTCGGGGTCGAGCGCGGCGATGATGCCGTGGGCCAGTTCGCGCAGGCCGTAGCCGCCGGTGGCCTCGCGCACGCGTGCGTCGTCGGCCGGTTGGATGCGGTGCTCCAGGCGCGCCATCCGCCCGGCGAGCGAGGTGAGCACGTCGTCCTCAGTGTTGCCAAACGCGACGGCCTGCAGGAGTTTTTCGAAGCTGACGGTGGGCTTGGTCTCCATCGGGCGCGAGTCGGTCTTGTCCTGCTCGCACACGCCCACGGCATCGACGATGACGAAGTGGTCCTTGGCGCGGGCGTCGGGGGTGACGCTCTGCAAGTCGTCGGGCTTGATGACGCGCACGCCGCGGCCTTTCATCTGCTCGAAGAAGGCGCGCGACTTCACCGCGCGCATGAACATGACGACTTCCACCGATTTGATGTCGGTGCCGGTGGCGATCATGTCCACGGTGACGGCGATGCGCGGCAGGGGGCTGGTGCGGAAGGCGTTGATGAGGTCCTTGGGCTTGGCGCCGGTGCTGCGGTAGGTGATCTTCTGCGCGAAGTCGTTGCCCTTGCCGAATTCCTCGCGCACGATCTCCACGATGTTCTCGGCGTGGGCGTCGTCCTTGGCGAAGATCAGCGTCTTGGGCACCCAGGTGCGGCCGGGGAAGATGTCGGTGAACAGCCTGTCGCGGAAGGTGCGGATGACGGTGCGGATCTGGTCGGGGGCGACCACGGCGCGGTCGAGCTGCGCGGGGTCGTAGGCGAAGTCGTCGTCGAGTTGTTCCCAGCGTTTCCTGCGGGTGTCGCGCTCCTGGATCTGCACGCTGTAGCCGGCTTCCACCTTGCCGCCCTGCTCGGTGATGGCGGTGCGGATGCGGTAGACGTCGTAGTTGACGTTGACGCCGTCGGCCACGGCCATCTCGTGGTTGTATTCCATCACCAGGTTCTGGTGGAAGAAGCCGAAGGTCTGCTTAGAGGGCGTGGCGGTGAGGCCGATGAGATAGGCGTCGAAATACTCCAGCACCTGCGCCCACAGGTTGTAGATGGAGCGGTGGCACTCGTCGGTGACGATGAGGTCGAAGGTCTCGATGGGGATGGCCGGGTTGTAGTCGATGGGGTCGGGCTGCTTGAACAGGCCGCCCACCTGATCGAGCGATGCTTCTTCCAGGTCCTCGGGCAACTCGCGGCCCTTGAGCATGGCGTACACGCGCTGGATGGTGGCAATGCACACACGCGCGGTGGTATCGAGCGTGTTGCCCTGCAGGCGCTGGACGATGTATTCCTCGGTGAACTTGAAGTTGTTGTCCGGTGACTGGTATTGCTGGAATTCCTTGAGCGTCTGGTCGGCCAGGTTGCCGCGATCGACCAGGAACAACACGCGCCGGGCACCCGCGTGCTTGATGAGCCGATAGAGGAAGCTGATGGCGGTGAAGGTCTTGCCGCTGCCGGTGGCCATTTGAATGAGCGCACGCGGGCGGTTGTCGCGCAGCGACTGCTCCAGGCGCTGCACGGCCTCGCGCTGGGCGGGCCAGAGGCGGTCGTCTTGCAGCGGCGGCATGTGGCGTAGCCGCTGCAGAAAGGTTTCGGCAGGCTGCCCAACGGCGTGGATCGGCGTTCCCATGCCGGTGTGGAGCGTCGAACCCGCTGGAAGGAGCTTGAGCCAATCGGCCAGCATGTCCGGCCTGTGAAAGGCGAACACCGGGCGCGAGCGCGGTTCGGGGTCCAGCCCGTTGGTGAAACGGGTTTCGACGCCCGTGGATTGAAAGGCAAACGGTAGCGGGCTGCGCCAGCGCGGCAGGCCGTCGGGCAGACCCTGGGTGTATTTGGAGGATTGGGTTTCGACGCCGGTGAGCGCGAAGCCTTCCTTCTTGGCTTCGATGACGCCGGCCGCCTTGCCGTCCACGTACAGCAGGTAATCGGCAAAGCCGTGGCCGGCCTTCAGCGGGAATTCACGGATCGCCACCCCGCGCGCGGCACGGATGTCGGCTGTGGCCACATCCTGCACCGCCCAGCCCGCGGCGGTGAGGAGGTCATCGATGGCGCGGCGGGCCTGCTGTTCGGGGGCATCCATGCGCGGCGCAGGGGGCGGTGGCGAGCCGTCAGCTTTGCAAGAGCCCGGTTAGAACGGAATGTCGTCGTCCATGTCGCTGAAGTCGCTTGCCGGCTTGCTGGCGGCCGGGGCGGGGGCGCGGCTGGGTGCGGTGCGGCTGGGCACGGTGTCGCGCGAGCGGCTGTAGCCGCCGTCGTCTTCTGCGCCGACTCCGCCTTCACGGCTGCCGAGCAGTTGCATTTCTTCGGCGATGATCTCGGTGGTGTATTTCTCGATGCCGTCCTTGTCGGTCCACTTGCGGGTTTTCAGGCGGCCTTCCACGTACACCGGGCGGCCCTTCTTCAGGTATTCGCCTGCGATCTCGGCCAAGCGGTCGTAGAAAACCACTCGGTGCCACTCGGTTTCCTCGCGCTTTTCGCCGCTGGCCTTGTCTTTCCAGTTGCGCGTGGTGGCGAGGGTGATGTTGCAGATGGCTGCGCCACTGGGGGCGTAGCGGGTTTCGGGGTCGCGGCCGAGATTGCCGATGAGGATGACTTTGTTGACGGAGGCCATGAGGTGTCCTGAATTGCGGCGCCCCGCGGGCTGCGGAACGATGGCGGCAAGCATAGCGCCAGCCGCCGTCAAGCCGGTCAGGATGCGATCGGTCAGGCGCTCTACGCCTGCGCGGGGGCTGCTTCGGCCTCGCTGGGCTTGTGCCGCTTAGGCGGCGGCTGAATCGTGGCCGCGACGACGAGCCACAGTGCCGCAAGCGCCGCGGCCGCCAGGAACACGCCTTCCTTGCTGGCGTATTGGGCCAGCAAGCCGCCCACGGCACCCCCGGCGAACAAACCGAGCGATTGCCCGGTGTTGTAGATGCCCAGCGCCAGGCCCTTGCGGTTGGGCGGCGCGGTGCGCGACACCAGCGAGGGCAGCAGCGCTTCCATCACATTGAAGGCGAGGAAGAAGAAGAACAGCGCGGCGATGAGCGCCACCGGGTGCTTGTAGCCCGCGGCGAAGCCCAGCATGGTGAGCACCAGCAGCGCCACGCTGCCGACGAAGACGGGTTTCATGTAGCCGTACTTCTCGGCCCAGATGATGCCGGGGATTGCCAGGGCGAACGAGATCAGCGTGACGGGCAGATAGACCATCCAGTGGTGCAGCAGCGGAATGCCGGCGTACTGCACCAGCGCCACGGGCACGACCACGAACATGCTCACCTGCAGAAAGTTGACGACGAAGATCGAGAAGTCGAGCTTGAGCAGCGCCGGGGTGAATACCGCCTTGGCCCAATGACCCTCGATCTCTTCGGAGTAGGTGCTCATGGGCGCGGGCGGTACCACCCAGATGACCACGGCGATGGCCACGATGGCGAGGATGCCGGTGAGGTCGAACATGCCGGGCACCGAGATGGCGTGATAGACCGGCGGGCCCGCCACCAGCGAGAGGATGAAGGCAAAGCCGATGGTCATGCCCACCATGGCCATGGCCTTGGTGCGATGCTGCTCGCGGGTGGAGTCGGCAATCATGGCGGAAATGGCGGCCGAAATGGCGCCCGAGCCCTGAATGGCGCGGCCGATGATGATGAGGTAGAGGTTGTCGCTCGCCCCGGCCACGAAGGAGCCGATGGCGAACAGCACCAGCCCGAACACCATCACCGGCTTGCGCCCCAGCCGGTCGCTGGCCACGCCGAAGGGAATCTGCATGATGGCCTGGGTGAGGCCGTAGATGCCCAGCGCCAGACCGACGAGAAACTTGTCGTGCCCATGTGGCAGATGCTGCGCATAGACGGCGAAGACCGGCAGGATGAAAAACAGCCCGAGCATGCGCAGGCCGTAGATCGACGCCAGCGTGTTGCTGGCACGACGCTCGGCCGGGGTCATGGCATCGGCGGCGGTGGAGGGTGATCGTCGGGAGGATTTGGAAGCCATGGTCTGGAGTTCGAAAGGACCGCTGCACGCATCGGGGCGCGCATGAGCGGTCGCTTGATGAAGGCCTGCGCACGTACACGTGTACACGTTTGGAGCAAGCTGCGATTTCCCCGCATTTTCGCGCAAGCGCCGAGCCGTTTCGTCACGGAATCTGTCGAGAAGTGCCCGTGTTTACATGCCGTTTCATCCGAAGCTCTCTTTAGGCTAGGAGTCTGTCGGGCTTGGGGCGCGGATGGCGAAAAAAGGGGCATGTGGCGACGGCTTTTTGCCCCATAGCGGGACTATGGGACAAAAAGACGCTGCCGCAGGGCGCCACAGGGCCATTTTGCAGCCTGCGATCCTCAAGTCCGACTGACTCCTGGTTTGTGCTGTTCGCGTCGCTCGAATGTCCGTGTTGGGGTCGGATCGCTTCGGCACCTTATAGTGTCGGGTTGGTTTTTTTCCGCTTGCTCCCATGATCGACCTCACCCCTTCGTCTGAACCGCTGGCCAGTGTGCAGGGCGAGGCGCTGATTCGCGTGCGCGGGGCGCGGACTCACAATCTGAAAAACATCTCGCTCGATCTGCCGCGCAACAAACTGGTGGTCATCACCGGGCTGTCGGGTTCGGGCAAGTCGTCGCTGGCTTTTGACACGCTGTACGCCGAAGGGCAGCGCCGCTATGTGGAAAGCCTGTCGGCCTATGCGCGGCAGTTTCTGCAGTTGATGGAAAAGCCCGACGTCGATCTGATCGAAGGGCTTGCCCCGGCGATTGCCATCGAGCAGAAGGCCACCAGCCACAACCCGCGCTCCACCGTGGGCACGGTGACGGAAATCCACGATTACCTGCGGCTGCTGTACGCCCGCGCGGGCACGCCGCATTGCCCCAACCATCCCGACGAGCCCTTGCAGGCGCAGACGATTTCGCAGATGGTCGATGCCCTCGTCGCTTGGCCGCAGGGGCGTCGTCTGCTCATCCTTGCGCCTCTGCCGACGGGCCAGACCGGAGCGTCGGCAGCCGGGCGGCTGGCGGCGCTGCGGGCGCAGGGCTTCGTGCGCTTTCGGCTCGATGGCGTGGTGGTCGATGCGCAGAGCCTGCCCGGCCCCGATGCACCGGCGCCGCAGCGCATCGAGGTGGTGGTGGACCGCATCAAGACCGGCCCCGATCTGCGCCAGCGTCTGGCCGAGAGCCTGGAGACGGCGCTGCGCCTGTCCGATGGCCAGGTCGGCGCGCTCGACGCCGACAGCGGCGAGCTGACCACCTTCCACAGCCGCCCCACCTGCCCGGTCTGCGGTTTTACCGCGCCGCTGCTCGAACCGAAGATGTTTTCCTTCAACAATCCGGCCGGCGCCTGCCCCACCTGCGACGGGCTGGGGCAGGTCGAGCGCTTCGACCCGGCGCGGGTGGTGGCGCACCCCGAGCTCAGTCTGGCCAGCGGCGCGATTCGCGGCTGGGACCGGCGCAACGCCTTCTACTTTCAGATGCTGCAGGCGCTGGCCGCGCATTACGGCTTCGATCTCGACACGCCCTACGAGCAGTTGCCGCAGCCGGTGCGCCAGGTGCTGCTGCATGGCAGCGGGGCCGAGGCCATCGCCTTCACCTATCTCAACGACCGCAACAAGCCCACGGTCAAGACGCATGCGTTCGAGGGCATCGTGCCCAATCTGGAGCGCCGCTGGATCGAGACCGACAGCCCGGCGGTGCGCGAAGAACTCGCGCGCATGCGCACCGTGCAGACCTGTCCCGACTGTCTGGGAGCGCGTCTCGGGCCTGTGGCGCGCAACGTCACCGTCGGCGGCGAGCGGTTGCAGGCTTTGGCGCATCGTCCCCTGCGCGAGCTGCACGACTGGTTCGAGGCGCTGCGGCTCGAGGGCCAGCGCGCCGAAGTGGCCGCGCGTCTGGTGCACGAGATCGGCAGCCGCCTGCGTTTTCTCATCGACGTCGGGCTTGACTACCTCACCCTCGACCGCAGCGCCGACACCCTGTCGGGCGGCGAGGCGCAGCGCATTCGCCTGGCCAGCCAGATCGGCTCGGGGCTGACCGGGGTGATGTACGTGCTCGACGAACCCTCCATCGGCCTGCACCAGCGCGACAACGACCGACTGATCGCCACCCTCAAACGCCTGCGCGATCTGGGCAACAGCGTGCTGGTGGTGGAGCACGACAGCGACGCCATCCTTTGCGCCGATCATGTCGTGGACATGGGGCCCGGCGCGGGTGAGCACGGCGGGCGCATCATCGCCCAGGGCACACCGCAGCAGGTCATGGCCGATCCCAACTCGATCACCGGCGCTTATCTGAGCGGCCAGCGCAGCGTGTTTCGCGGCAAGCCACGGCAAAGCGCCGCGCCCGAAAAGTGGCTTACCCTGAGCGGGGCCTGCGGCAACAACTTGCACGACGTCACCGCGCGCTTTCCGCTGGGGCGCATCACCTGCGTGGCGGGGGTTTCGGGCTCGGGCAAGTCCACCCTCATCAACGACACGCTCTATGCCGCCTGCGCTCGCGAGCTCAACCGCGCGTCTGTGGAGCCCGCGCCCTATGCCACCCTCGACGGGCTCGATCAGCTCGACAAGGTGATCGCGGTCGATCAGTCGCCCATCGGCCGCACGCCGCGCAGCAATCCGGCCACCTACACCGGGCTGTTCACCCCCATCCGCGAGCTTTACGCGCAGACCCCCGTGGCGCGCGAGCGCGGCTACGACGCCGGACGCTTCTCCTTCAATGTGAAGGGCGGCCGCTGCGAGGCGTGCCAGGGCGACGGCGCGGTGAAGGTGGAAATGCATTTCATGCCCGACCTCTACGTGCCCTGCGACGTGTGCGGCGGCCAGCGCTACAACCGCGAAACGCTGGAAGTCACCTACCGCGGCCTGAGCATCGCGCAGGCGCTCGACCTCACGGTGGAGCAGGCGCTGGAAACCTTCTCGGCCGTGCCCGCCATCGCCCGCAAGTTGCAGACGCTCAAGGACGTGGGGCTGGGCTATATCCGCCTCGGCCAGTCGGCCATCACCCTGTCGGGCGGCGAGGCGCAGCGGGTGAAACTCGCGCTCGAACTCTCCAAGCGCGACACCGGCCGCACCCTCTACATCCTCGACGAGCCGACGACAGGCCTGCACTTCGCCGACATCGAACTGCTGCTGGGCGTGCTGTTCCAGTTGCGCGAAGCGGGCAACACCATCGTCATCATCGAGCACAACCTCGACGTGCTCGCCAGCGCAGACTGGATCGTCGAGCTCGGCCCGCAAGGCGGCGCAGGCGGCGGCCGTTTGATCGCCGAAGGCACGCCCGAAGCCATCGCCTCGCATCCCGACAGCGTGACCGGGCCGTACCTGGGGCGGGTGCTGCGAATGGCGTAAGACGAAAACACTCCGAAGCTGTTACCTTCGCGCCCATCGTCGATGTCAACAGCCCCTGCGGGCCAAGGAGGGTGAGATGGGACTCATCGGATTTCTGATCATCGGTCTGATCGCGGGTTGGCTTGCAGGCAAGATCATGCGCGGCGGTGGCTTCGGCGTGCTGGGCGATCTGGTCGTCGGCGTGGTGGGCGCGTTCATCGGCGGCTTCGTGTTCCGCGCGCTGGGGCTGTTTCCGGGCGCGGGCATCCTGCCCAGTCTGATCGTGGCGACCATCGGCGCCATCATCCTGCTGTTCCTGATCCGGCTGGTGAAAAGAGCCTGACAACTTTTGCAGGTTGGGCGACGAAAAACGTCGACGGGTGCCGCGTCTTGATGGCGCGCGCCCGGCGGCGCCTCAGGTTCAGCCCAGCGTCACCCGGGCGAACTTGCGTTTGCCCACCTGCAGCACCACCGTGCCCGCTGCGAGCTTGAGGGTGCGGTCATCGGCGACCGTGCCGTCGATGCGCACGCCGCGCTGTTCGATCATGCGCACGCCCTCGGCGGTGGAGGGCACCAGCCCGGCCTGCTTGAGCGCCTGCGGCAGGGCGAGCCCGCCTTCAGGCAGGGACAGGCGCAGTTCGGGAATATCGTCGGGAATGCCGCCGCTGGCGCGCAGGGCGAAGTCGGCCTCGGCCGCGTCGGCCGCGACGGCCGAGTGGAAGCGCGTGACGATTTCGCGCGCCAGCATCACCTTGGCGTCTTTGGGGTTGCGCCCGGCCTGAACTTCAGCCTTCAGCGCGGCAATTTCGCTCATCGGGCGGAACGACAGCAGCTCGAAGTAGCGCCACATCAGCGTGTCGCTGATGGAGAGCAGCTTGGCGAACATGGTCGCGGGCGGCTCCTGGATGCCGATGTAATTGCCCTTGGACTTGGACATTTTTTCCACGCCGTCCAGCCCTTCGAGCAGCGGCATGGTGAGAATGCACTGCGGCTCCTGGCCGTATTCGCGCTGCAGTTCGCGCCCCACCAGCAGATTGAACTTCTGGTCGGTGCCGCCGAGTTCGAGATCGCTCTTGAGCGCCACCGAGTCGTAACCCTGCATCAGCGGGTAGAGCAGCTCGTGCATGGCAATCGGCACGCCTTCCTTGAAGCGCTTGGTGAAATCGTCGCGCTCGAGCAGCCGCGCCAGGGTGTATTTGGCGGCCAGGCGGATCATGCCGTCGGCTCCCAGCGGCTCGCTCCACTCGGAGTTGTAGCGAATCTCGGTTTTCTGCGGATCGAGCACCAGACTGGCCTGGGCGTAGTAGGTCTCGGCGTTAGTCTTGATCTGCTCGAGGGTCAGCGGCGGGCGGGTGGCGTTGCGCCCGGAAGGGTCGCCGATGCGCGAGGTGAAGTCGCCGATGAGAAAAATGACCGTGTGGCCCAGATCTTGCAACTGTCGAAGCTTGTTGAGCACCACCGTGTGGCCGATATGAATGTCGGGAGCGGTGGGGTCGAGGCCGAGTTTGATGCGCAGGGGCTGGCCGGTTCGGGCGCTGCGGGTCAGTTTGGCGATCCAGTCGGCCTCCACCAGCAGTTCGGCGCAGCCGCGCTTGGTGATGTCGAGGGCCTGGCGCACGCCGTCCGGCAGGTCTGCGGGGGAGTTTGAGTCGGTCATGGGGGAAATCAAAATGGAGGTGAAGCGGGCTGCTAGACTCGCGCCTTTGTCCGTGCTGCACCCTGTTTCAGGGGTGCAGTGTATTCGGTGCCACAGCGTGACTGTTGGAGCCCGGCGCTCAGCCGGGTGGGTTCCAGCCGCGCCCAGGGTGTGCTCGAAGGCGCATGGTTCGCCTCGCAGCCCGTTGTCGGTGGAGCCATCACGGTGTCGGAAACAGGGTTTCTGGCGCCACTTTCCATTGTCGGGCTTCCGGCCTGAAGTGTGAGGAGTGGGAATGTCTTTTGTCGAATTCAGGCAGGCCGCCGCGCAAAGCGCGCAGGCCTGGGGCCGCGATCTGACGGTCTGGCTGCATCAGCATCACAAACGGGTGTTGGCAGGCGTGGGGGGGAGCTTGCTGTTGACCAGCGCCGCCGCCTTCGCGCTGGCTTACGAAGGTCCGCAGGCGCATCCGCCGGCGCCCACCTGGGTGAGCGTGGCCGTGGCGAGCACCGCGCCGCAGCAGGCCGACCAGCTCTCCGTCGCCGATGAGGTGGTTTACACCACCGCGCATGTGCGGGCGAACGATACGGTCGAGTCGCTGCTGCGCAGGCTGCAGGTGACCGATCCGCAGCAGTTGCGCCAGCTCAGCGCGAGCGCCGAGATGCGTGCGCTGGTGAGCGGCGATCCGGGCCGCGTGGTGAGTGCCCAGGTGAGCAATCTGGGTGAGATGCAATCCCTTCAAGGCCGCCTGCCCGGTCTCAAGCCGGTGGAGGGTGGCCCTGCGGACGCCCGCCAGTGGCGCGAACTCAGTGTGAAGGCCACGCCCAGCGGCTGGGACGTGCAGACCCAGTCGCGCACCGTGAAGGCGGCCCTGCGCGTGGCCAGCGGCACGGTGAAAACCACTTTCTTTGCCGCAGCCGACGAGGCCGGCATGCCGCACAACGTCGCTTCGCAGCTGATCGACGTGTTCGACACCCAGATCAATTTCCGCCGCAATCTGCGTCCGGGCGACCGCTTTAACGTGGTCTACCGGGTGTACCAGGCGCAGGGCCAGACGCTGACCGACGGCCGCCTGGTGTCTGCGGAATTCGTCAATCAAGGTCACGACTACAAGGCCGTCTGGTTCGATGCCAAGGGCGATACCAAGGCCTCGGGCTATTACGCCCCGAATGGCGATAGTCTGAGCCGCGCCTTCCTGCTGTCGCCCCTGCCTTACGACCGCATCACCTCCGGCTGGGGCTGGCGCGAAAACCCGGTGATGCACTTCCACGAGTTTCACAAGGGCATCGACCTGGCCATTCCCGTGGGCACGCCGGTCAAGACCATCGCCGATGGCCGTGTGGTGTACGCCGGCTGGGGCACGGGCTACGGCAAGTACGTCAAGGTCGAGCATCCCGGCGGCTTTGCCACCATCTACTCGCACCTGAGTGCCTTCAAGGTGCATGTGGGCGAGCAGGTCAAGCAGGGCGAGGTGGTGGCGCTGTCGGGCAACACCGGCTGGTCCACCGGGCCGCACCTGTACTTCCAGTTCTTCGTCCACGGCACGCCGGTCAACCCCTTGACCATCGCGCAATACGCGCCCAAGGGCACGCCGGTGCCCGCCGCGCTGCGCGCCGAATTCCTGGCCCAGACCAAGGAGCCGCGGCAGTTGCTGGCGCTGATCGACGGCGGCGCCGATGCGGTGATGCAGGCCGACGCCGCCACCGGCAAGGAGGCGCGGCATGGTTGATCTTTCCCGTGGCAAGCTCGCCGTCCTGCGGCTCACCCAACTGTCCGCCTCGGTTTACTCGGCGCTGCGCGCCCATCCGCGTCGCCTCGCCGCAGGCGTGGGCGGTGCGCTGTTGCTGAGCAGCGCCGGGGCCTACGCCCTGGTTGAGGCCCAGCCGCAACTGCCCCCGCGCGCCACGGTGGCGACCGAGTTCGACGCCCAGGTGCTGGCGCAGACTGCCGCCATCGCCGACGCCGATCTGCGCTACACCCATAGCACCACCGTGCGCCGCCAGGACACGGTGCAGCAACTGCTGCGCCGTCTGGGCGTCACCGACCCCGAGGCCGTGCGCCAGCTCGGCTCGGATGCGCGCATGCGCGCTCTGGTGACGGGTGGGGCGTCGTCGCAGCCGGTGCGGGCCGTGGTCAATGCGCAGGGCGAACTGCTTCAGCTCGATGCCATGCTGCCCCTGCCCAGCGATATCGACCCCTACGCCGTGCCGGTGTGGCGTGAACTGCAGGTGCGCTCGGCCGCGGACGGCGCGCTGAACGTGGCAACCGTTGAGCGCCGCATGGAGGTGCGCACCCGGCTGGCGTCGGTGCCGGTGCGCGGCGCTTTGAGCACCGCGCTGGCGCAGTCCAGCGTGCCCGCGTCCGTCGGCACCCAGCTCATCAAGGTGTTCGCACCCCAGATCGATCTGCGGCGCAGCCTGCGCCGTGGCGACCAGGTGGCGCTGGTCTATCAGATGCACACCCTCGACGGCCGCGACATGCGCCCCGGGCGCCTGCTCGCCGCCGAGGTGCGCAGCCGTGGCGTGGTGCGGCAGGCCGTCTGGTTTGCCAGCCCTGGCGATACCACCGGCGCCTATTACACCCCGGCCGGCATGGGCCTCGAAAAGACCTGGGCGTCTTCGCCCCTGCCCGGTGCCAAGGTCACCTCACCCTTCGGCATGCGCACCCACCCGGTGCGCGGCACGCGTGAAATGCACGAAGGCGTGGACTTTGCCGCGCCCATCGGCACGCCCGTGCCCAGCGTGGCCGAGGGGCGGGTGAAGTTTGCCGGGGTGCAGAGTGGTTACGGCAACGTCATCAAGATCAACCATGCCGGTGGCTTCGAGACGGTTTACGCTCACCTGAGCAGCATCGCCGTCAAGCCCGGGCAGACGGTCAGCGAAGGCCAGATCATCGGTAAGACCGGCAATTCCGGCACGTCCACCGGACCGCACCTTCATTTTGAATTCCATGCCGCCGGGCGTCTGATCGACCCGTTGCGCATGGCCAGCTATGTGCCCCAGGGCAAGCCGCTGCCGCCGGGCGAGAAGGCTTCCTTCTACGCCGCCACGGCGGTGATGCGCAACCAGCTCGCGCAGGCCGCGGGCAGCGACGACGCAGTCCGGCTGGCGCGTGTTGATTGAGAGAGAGGGTGTGAACAAATCCGCCATGGCCGCTCATCGCACCCCAGGGGCCCCACTCGGCGTTGCAAATGCTCGCCGTGCTGGCGGGCACGGCTGTGCTTTGCGCCTTGATTGGAGCCCCTGGGATGCGCTGCTCGGCCACGCCGGATTCATTCACACCCTCTGATCCCGCCTCGCTCTACATCGGCCTGATGTCGGGCACCTCGCTCGACGGGGTCGACGGCGTACTGCTCGACAGTCCGCTTGCTGGCGGAACACCCCAGGTGCGGGCGCATGCCGCGCGCCCTTTTCCTGAGGGATTGCGCGCCGAGTTCCTCGCGCTCAATACTGCCGGGGCAGACGAGTTGCATCGCGGCGCCCTCGCGTCGCTCCAACTCGTGGAGCTCTACTCAGCCGTGGTCGCGGACTTGCTGCAGTCCACGGGGCTGAAAGCCTCCGCAGTGCGCGCCATCGGTGCGCACGGGCAGACGGTGCGTCATCGCCCCGACCTCGGCTACACCGTGCAGTTGGGCGCGCCCGCCCTTCTCGCCGAGCGTTGCGGCATCGCCGTGGTGGCCGATTTCCGCAGCCGCGACGTGGCGGCTGGTGGCCAGGGCGCGCCGCTGGTGCCCGCCTTTCACCGCGCCGTGTTCGCCCAGCCCGGAGCCGATGTCGCGGTGCTGAATCTGGGCGGGTTTGCCAATCTCTCCCTGCTGTTCGCCGATGGCCGCACCCTCGGTTTCGACACCGGCCCGGGCAACGCCTTGCTCGACCATTGGGCGCAGCGCCACATCGGCCAGGCGTTCGACGAAGGCGGCGCATGGGCGGCAGGCGGAGTGGTGTTGCCGGAACTGCTGCGCGCCTTGCTGGCCGATCCGTTCTTTGCCCGCGTCGCGCCCAAGAGCACCGGGCGCGACGACTTCCATCCCGCCTGGCTCGAACGCCACCTGGCGCGACTGCCTGAGCCCCCCGCGCCGCAGGACGTGCAGGCCACGCTGTCGGCACTGACCGCGAGCAGCGTCGCGCAGGCGCTGCTGCGCGCCATGCCGCAGGTCGCGCAGCTCGTGATCTGCGGCGGCGGCGCGCGCAACGCCGATTCTCTGCGCCGCCTTCAGGCCACATTGCCCGGCGTGGCTTGCCAAACCAGCGATGCGCTCGGCATTCCCGCCGATCAGGTCGAGGCCGCTGCCTTCGCCTGGCTGGCACGGCAAACCTTGCTCGGCCTGCCCGGCAACCTGCCCGCGGTCACCGGCGCGGCCGGGCCGCGCATCCTCGGGGCGATCTACCCGGCGTGACAACCGGACGCCGACAGACTCCTGTCGGCATGTCATGCCGAAGTCGGCACTGGCTCGCGGTGCGTGAGCAGATCCACATGGCCGCGCAAAAAGTCCAGAAAGGCCTTGGCGACCACAGACAGTTCCTTGTCGCGTGGCCAAACCACATACCAGTGGCGTCGGATGGGGAAGTTCTCCACGTCGAGCACCGCAACCTCGTCGAGACGCGGGTCGGCATGCAGGGTACTGAGAGACAGGATGCCCAGCCCCAGCCCGCCAGCGACTGCCTGCTTGATCGCCTCGTTGCTACCGAGTTCCATGCGCACACTCAAGCTAAGACCGCGTTCGCGAAACACCCGCTCCACGGTCAGCCGCGTGCCCGAGCCGTGCTCGCGCAGGATGAAAGGCTCCTTGGCGACTTCGTCCAGGGTGATATCGCTGCGCCCGGCCAGTGGATGCGTCGCCGCGGCCAGCACGACCAGGGTGTTTTCCAGAAAGGGCTCGCGCACGATGTCCAGATCGTCCGGCGGTACGCCCATCACATACAGATCGTCCTGATTGCGCGCCATGCGTTCGAGTACGCGGTCGCGGTTGACTACTTCCAGCGCGATGTCGATGCCGGGATAGGTATTGCAGAACGGACCGAGCAAACGCGGCATGAAGTATTTGGTGGTGGTCACCGTGGCGATGCGCAGCCTCCCCTGCTTGATGCCTTTCAGGTCGGCGATGGTCTGCTCGAACCGGCCCCAGGTCTCCAGCCATCCACCGCAGGTGGCATACAGCGCTTCGCCTGCCTGGGTGAGATAGATGCGCTTGCCGATCTGCTCGAGAAGAGGCAGCCCCACGGTCTCTTGAAGCAAGCGAATCTGCTTGGACACCGTGGGCTGGGTGACGTGCTGCTCGTCGGCCGCGCGCGAAAAGCTGCGCAGCCGCGCTACGGCCTCAAAGGTGCGCAATTGACGCAGGGTGACATGCAGCATCGGGTCGCTCCGGCAATGTATAGCTTTAAGGCAATGGTTTTTATGATAACAATTCATTAGAGTTTTGTTGGAGCTCTCCCTAGACTGCCTCCCCATCCAAAGCGTGCCCATTCCGGCGGCGCTGCGATCAATCCAAGGAGAGCCCCATGACGGACATCACACCTGCTATTTCTCCCGCCATCGGCCTGGTGCCCCCTGCGGTGCTCTGGCTGGCCGGACTGGTCGGCAGCCGCTGGGCTGCGGCACGGCCTTCCGCTGTCGCCAGGCTCAATACGGCGGCTGCCTGGGCCGCTTTCGCCGCAGCGACAGGCATCGCCGCCATCTTCGCGCTGAAGCCGCCTGTGGCGTGGACTGCGTTTTCCATTGCCCTGCCGGGCGATGTGGGCGCGTTTTCGCTGAGCGTCTACCTGAACGCGGTCACCCTGGTGATGCTGCTGCTGGTTTCCTTCGTTGGCGTGATCGTCTCGCGCTATGCCCGCACCTACCTCGATCGCGAAGTCGGGCAGGGGCGGTTTCACCTGTGGCTGATGTGGACCCTGGCGTCCATCCTGACGCTGATCGTCAGCGGCAATCTGCTGCTGTTCGCGCTGGCGTGGATGTCCACCAGCCTGTGCCTGCATCAGTTGCTCACGTTCTACCGCGAGCGTCCGGCGGCGATGCTCGCGGCGCACAAGAAGTTCGTCGCCAGCCGCATCGGCGATGCCGCACTGCTGCTGGCGGTGCTGCTGATCGGCAGCAACCTGCACACCCTGGAGCTGCCCGAGCTGTACGCACGGCTGGCGGCGCCGCTGCAGCCGCTGCCGCTCGGCCTGCAGGCGGCGGCTCTTTTGGTCGTGGTCAGCGCGGCGCTGAAGTCGGCGCAGTTTCCGCTGCACGGCTGGCTGATCCAGGTGATGGAGGCGCCCACGCCGGTTTCGGCGCTGCTGCACGCGGGCATCGTCAATGCCGGGGCGTTCCTGGTGCTGCGCATGAGTCCGCTGATGTCGCAGTCCGGTCTGGCGCTGGCGGTGCTCGCGCTGATCGGTCTGACGACGCTAGCGCTGGCCTCGCTGGTCATGCTCACCCAGACCAGCATCAAGGTGTCGCTGGCCTGGTCCACCACCGCGCAGATGGGGTTCATGCTGCTCGAATGCGGCCTGGGCCTCTATAGCCTGGCGATGCTGCATCTGGTGGCGCATTCGCTGTACAAGGCGCATGCGTTTCTGGCCTCCGGCAGCGGGGTGGACGGCTTTCGCGCCCCGGTGGTGCGCTATTCCAGTTCCCGCGGCGGCGCGATGCGGACGGTGGGCATCCTGGCCGTTGCCGCGGCGGTGTCCGTCAGTCTGGCGGCCACGTTCGGGTTGGATTGGCGCCAAGAGCCGGCGCTGATCGCCGCTGCGGCCATCGTGTCAGTGGCCACCGCCCAGCTGTTGTTGCAGACCACGGCGGTGCTTGGCGCGGCGCAGTGGCTGCGCGCGGTGGGACTGGCCGCCGTGGTGTGCTCGGCTTACTACCTGCTACATGCCGCATTCGACATGATGTTGCGCGGCAGCGTGCTGCCTCTGCAGCCCGGCGCTGCGGCAGCGCAGGCGTGGCTGGTGCCGCTGGTCATCGCGCTGTTCCTTCTGCTTCTCGGTGCGCAGCGCTTCATCGCCAGCAGCTCCTCAGCGCTGCGTCGGCGCCTGTGGGTGCACCTCTACAACGGCCTGTACATCGACGTGGCGATCACCCGCCTGCTGCAGCGGGCGTGGCCCTCGCCGACGCAGGCCACGCCGCAAACCGCTTCCCACCTTTCGACTGGAGCCTGACATGAACCTCAACGACGCCTCCCAAGCCATCACCTCCGCGGCACAGCTCGACGCCCGCATCGATGCCGCCTGCGCGCGCATCGCCCCGCTGTGGCCGCTCAAGCATTTCGTTGCGGTCAATCCGTATTTCGGGTTGCGTGACCTGCGTTTCCAGGATGCCTCGGATCTGCTCGCGCGGGTGGTCGGCAGCAGCCTGTACATGCCATGGGACTATTGGCGCGAGCAGATCGACAGCGGCCGCCTAACGCCTGACGACATCGACGAGGCACTCACCCGACTGGGCAGCGCGCTTGAGGTGCAGGACGTGCTGCAAACCCTGTCCACGCGCGCGCCCAAGCCGCGGCTGGGAATGGCACCGGTCAGCGTGATCCTGGAGCGGGTCGAGGGCGGGCTGTGGTCCAGCTTCGTCACCGAACGCATCAGCCTGAACTGCGCGGCGTATTTCGATCTCGGTCAGGCGATGGTGGCCATGCCCTGGCGTGGGCAGGGGCTCTACGCCAGCTGGAAAGCCGCAGCGATGATCGACCGCAGTCCGGCGATGATGGGCCTGGGCGACTTTCGCGCCGCCGTCGCTCGCCTGCCCGAGAGGCCGCGCGAGGCGATCGCCTGGGCGCTGGCGCAATTGGAGATTCCCGACGCCGCGGTCGAGCGCTACCTGCATGCCGCACTGCTGAGCATCAACGGCTGGGCCTCGTGGACCCGCTACCTGAGCTGGCAGGCCGAGTTGCAGGGTGAGCAGAACGACTCGGTGGTCGATCTGCTGGCGATCCGGCTGATGTGGGATGTGCTGCTCTACCAGGAAAAGCGCAGCTCGGCGCTGGTGGCGCGCTGGCACGAGATGCTGGCCGAGAGCATGCGTGCGCCTTCAGCCAAGCGTCAGGCCGCTGCGGAAATCGACCGTGTGCTGCTGCTGGCGATGGAAGTCGGGGTGCAGCGCCCTATCACCCACGGGCTCAAGCGCGCCGTCGCTGCCCAGACGCCCCGGCCTGCAGTGCAGGCGGCGTTCTGCATCGATGTACGCTCGGAAGTGTTTCGCCGCAGTCTGGAAACCGTGGCTCCGAAGGCTCAGACCCTGGGTTTCGCCGGGTTCTTCGGCATGTTCATCGAAGTCCTGCCGCTGGGCGCCGACCAAGGGCGCACGCATGTGCCGGTGATTTTCAACCCGAGCTATTGCATTCCCGAGCAGATCGAGGGCGGCAGCGCACCGCATCTCGCGCAGCAGCGCCGCCAGCGTCTGGGCTTGGCCAAGGCGTGGAAGGGGTTCAAGCTGTCGGCCGCGTCCTGTTTTTCTTTCGTCGAAGCCGCCGGCCTGATGTACGCGCCCAAGCTACTGGCCAACAGCCTGGGCTGGTCGCGCCCTGTGCCCGATCCCGCCTCGCAGGGGCTGGACGCTGGCACCTTCGCCCGGCTGCGCCCGGTCATTTCCTCGGCTGCTGCGGCCAGCTGCGGCCATGCGCATCCGACGCGGGTGTTGCCTGTTGGCATTCCCGAGGCCGACCGGGTGGACAACGCCGAGCGCATTCTGCGCAGCATGGCGCTGACCGAGCAGTTCGCCCGCCTGGTGCTGCTGGTCGGGCATGGAAGCACCACGGTGAACAACCCGCACGCAACCAGCCTGGACTGTGGGGCCTGCGCCGGGCAGACCGGCGAGGCCAGCGCACGGGTGGTCGCTGCGCTGCTCAACCAGCCTGCTGTACGTGAGGGACTGCGGGCGCGCGGCATCATCATCCCGCAGGACACCTGGTTCCTGCCCGCGCTGCACGACACCACCACCGATGCGATGCGGGTGTTCGATACCGACGACCTCCCGGTGGAATTCAACGACGATCTGGCACAGACCCGGCAGTGGCTGGAGCAGGCAGGCGACCTCGCCCGCATGGAGCGCGCCGCCTTGCTCGGGCTGGCCCACTTGCCCGACCACAAGGTGCATGTCGAGGTGCAAAAGCGCAGCCGCGACTGGGCGCAGGTACGGCCGGAATGGGCTCTGGCCAACAACGCCGCGTTCATCGCCGCGCCGCGCCAGCGCACCGCCGCGATCGATCTGCAGGGCCGCGCCTTTCTGCACGACTATGTCTGGCAGAACGATGAGGGCTTCAAGATTCTGGAGCTCATCATGACCGCGCCGATGGTCGTGGCCAACTGGATCAACCTGCAGTACTACGGCTCAGTGATCGATGCCGCGCGCCTGGGCAGTGGCAACAAGGTGCTGCACAACATCGTCGGCGGCGCCATCGGTGTGCTCGAGGGCAACGGCGGCGATTTGCGCGTGGGCCTGCCGCTGCAGTCGGTGCATGACGGTCAGCGGTGGATGCACGAGCCGGTGCGGCTGTCGGTGTTCCTTGAGGCGCCGCAGCAGGCAATCGATGCCGTCATCGCCAGGCACCAACTGGTGCGTGAACTGGTCGATGGCGGCTGGCTACACATCCTGCAGATCGATGCCTCGGGCGACACGCACCGACGCAAGGCAGACGGGCAGTGGGCCTGAAGCTGAAAGCAGCAACCGCCCAGAGAGGGCGGTTGCTGCTTTCAGGGGGAGTGCTGAAGGACTGTCAGACCGAAAACGACGAGCCGCAGCCGCAGGTCGTTGTGGCGTTCGGGTTCTTGATGACGAACTGGGCGCCTTCCAGCCCTTCCTTGTAGTCGATCTCGGCGCCGACCAGGTATTGCAGGCTCATGGCGTCGATCAGAAGGGTGACGCCGTTTTTCACCATCTGGGTGTCGTCTTCGTTCACCGCTTCGTCGAAGGTGAAGCCGTACTGAAAGCCGGAGCAGCCGCCGCCCTGCACGAACACGCGCAGTTTCAGATCGGTGTTGCCCTCCTCGTCGATCAGTTCCTTGACCTTGGCTGCCGCGCTGTCGGTGAACAGCAGCGGCGCGGGCGGGACGGCCATTTCGGCGGCGGGGGCGGTGTCAAGCATGGCGCTCATGGACTTCTCCTGAAAAGGACCTCAATTTTAGTGCCGCACAAGACCCTTCGGCGCGCAGCGGCATTGCCAAGCTCATTCAGGGCAACACTGCCAGTCCGTCGAGCCCCATGGCTTCGGGCAGGCCGAACATGACGTTCATGTTCTGCACCGCCTGGCCGGAGGCGCCCTTGGTCAGGTTGTCCTGCACCACCAGGATCAGCGCGGTGTCAGGGCGCGGCTTGTGCACGGCCAGGCGCAGGGTGTTGGCGCCGCGCACCGAGCGGGTCTCGGGCGTGCTGCCTGCGGGCAGCACATCGACAAAAGGCTCCTGGGCGTAGAAGTCCTCGAAGAGGCGTTGCAGGTCGAGCGCCTGCCCGGCGGGTGTGAGGCGGGCGTGGAGCGTGGCGTGCATGCCGCGGATCATCGGCGTGAGGTGAGGCACGAACAGACAGTCGACCGCGTCGCTGCCGGGGGCGACACCCGCGATGCGCCGAAGTTGCTCGTTGATTTCAGGCCCGTGCCGATGGCCTTTGACGCCGTAGGCCTTGAAGTTGTCGGAGGCCTCGCTGAACAGCAGGCCGATTTCCGCCTTGCGCCCCGCGCCCGAGACGCCCGAGGCGCAGTTGGCCACGAGGTGGCTGGCATCGACCAGGCCGGGGGTGCGCAACAGCGGCGCGAAACCCAGTTGCACCGTGGTGGGATAGCAGCCCGGATTGGCGACGATGCGCGCCTTGGCGATGGCTGCGCGATGCAGTTCGGGCAGGCCGTACACCGCCTCCTGCAGCAGATCGGGGCAGGCGTGCTCCATGCCGTACCACTGGGTGAATTCGGCCAGGTTCTGCAGCCGGAAGTCGGCGGCCAGGTCGATGATCCGCACCCCGGCCTCCAAAAGCCGCCGCGCCTGAGCCATCGCCACGCCGTGCGGTGTGGCGAAGAACACAATGTCGCAGGTGTGCAGCGGTGCGTCTTCGGGTGTGGAGAAGGCCAGATCCACATGACCGCGCAGGCTGGTGAACATGTCCGACACCGCCGTGCCCGCCTCCTTGCGCGAGGTGATGGCCGCCAGTTCCGCCTGCGGGTGGCGAGCCAGCAGACGCAACAATTCCACCCCGGTGTAGCCGGTGCCGCCAACGATGCCGATGCGCAGACGTTTCATGGAAACCCTCGATAAAACTGCCATCTTATGGGCTTTGTGCGACGCTGGATCGAGCTGCTTCGAGCAAGTATTGCCGGAATTTTCGCCAGATGCGCGCAGCTTTGCGACAATACGCGGTTGACCGACCCTGGCCGCTTGCCAGGATGCCGATGATTTCCACCGTTTGAACCCCTCATGAACTTCATTTCCGTCGCCCACGCTCAAGCCGCCGCTCCCGCGCCCAGCGCTGGTTCCACCCTGATGAGCCTGCTACCCATCATCGTGATGTTCGTCATTCTTTACTTCGTCATGCTGCGTCCGCAGATGAAGAAGCAAAAAGAGTTGCGCGCCATGCTCGCGGCCCTGGCCAAGGGTGATGAAGTCGTGACATCGGGCGGTGTCGTGGGCAAGATCACCAAGGTCAGCGAGAACTACATCGGTCTGGAAATCGCCGCCAACACCGAAGTGCAGGTGCAGCGCAACGCCGTCACCATGGTGCTGCCCAAGGGAACCATTAAGAGCGGCGTCTGATCGCGCGCTTTCCGCCCGCGGTATCGCGGGACCAGCCGCGCAGTTCAACTTGCGCGGCGTTTTTGTTTGAACCCGTGTGCATGCGCGGGTGAATCGAGGTTGTGGTCATGAATCGTTACCCCTGGTGGAAATATCTCATCATGGTCGTCGTGCTGGTGGTGGGCGCGGTGTATGCGCTGCCCAATCTGTACGGCGAATCGCCTTCCGTGCAGATTTCCAGCACCAACGGTGGCAAGGTGGACAACGCCTTGCTGGCCAGGGGCGAGCAGATCCTCGACGCCGCAGCCCTCAGGCCCGACTCGGCCGACTTCAACGGCACCACGGTGAACTACCGCTTCAGCAACACCAGCGTGCAGCTCAAGGCGCGCGACGTGCTGGCCAAGGCGCTCAACCCCGACCCCGAGAATCCGCATTTCGTCGTTGCGGTGAACCTGCTGCCGCGCTCGCCCTCATGGCTGACGGCGCTGGGCGCCAACCCCATGTACCTCGGCCTCGATCTGCGCGGCGGCGTGCATTTCCTGCTGCAGGTGGACATGCAGGCGGCGGTGCACAAGAAGCTGGACTCCATCGCCGGCGAGCTGCGCAGCGGCCTGCGCGACAAGGACGCGCGCTACACCAAGCTCGAGCGCGTAGGCGACACCATCCAGGGCGTGTTCGTCGATGCCGCGGCCTTCGATCAGGCCAAGCAACTCATCACCCGCCAGCATCCCGATCTGCAGCTCGCGGCCCAGCCGCCCGCCGGGCCCAACAGCTTCAGCGCCAGCCTCACGCCTGTCGCGGTGACGCAGGAAGAAGACTACGCGATCAAGCAGAACATCCAGACGCTGCACAACCGCATCAACGAACTCGGCGTGGCCGAGCCCATCATCCAGCAGCAGGGACGCGACCGCGTGGTGGTCGAGCTGCCCGGCATTCAGGACGTGGCCCGCGCCAAGGACATTCTGGGCCGCACCGCCAGCCTGGAAGTGCGCATGGTGGACGATAGCGCCGCTGCCCAGACCGCGCTCGCCGGGCAAGGCCCGCTGCCGCCTGGCGACCAGATCTTCCCCGACCGCAGCGGCGGCAAGCTGGTGGTCAAGCGCGACGTCCTGCTCACCGGCGACAACCTCACCGACGCTCAGCCCGGCTTCGATCAGCAGACCAACGAACCCGCGGTGTTCCTCACCCTCGATTCCAAGGGCGCGCGCATCTTCCAGGACGTGACCCGCGAGAACGTCGGCAAGCGTACCGCCATGATCCTGTTCGACCGTGGCCGTGGCGAGATCATCACCGCGCCGGTCATCCGCAGCGAGATCGCCGGGGGCCGGGTGCAGATCTCGGGCAATATGACGGTGCAGGAAGCCAACGACACCGCGCTGCTGCTGCGCGCCGGAGCCCTGGCCGCGCCGATGACCATCATCGAGGAGCGCACCGTCGGCCCCAGCCTGGGTCAGCAGAACATTTCGCAGGGCTTCCATTCGGTGACCTGGGGCTTCGTCGCCATCGTCATCTTCATGTCGATCTACTACATGTTCTTCGGCGTGGTGTCGTCGATTGCGCTGGCCGTGAACCTGTTGCTGCTGGTCGCCGTGCTGTCCATGCTGCAGGCCACGCTCACCCTGCCCGGCATCGCCGCCATGGCGCTGGCGCTGGGCATGGCGATCGACTCCAACGTGCTGATCAACGAGCGCGTGCGTGAAGAATTGCGCAACGGCGCCAGTCCGCAAAACGCCATCTTCCACGGCTATGAGCGCGCCTGGGCCACGATTTTCGATTCCAACGTCACCACCTTGATTGCCGGTGTGGCGCTGCTCATCTTCGGCTCCGGCGCGGTGCGCGGGTTCGCCGTGGTGCATGTGTTGGGCATTCTCACGTCGATGTTCTCGGCGGTGTTCTTCTCGCGCGGGCTGATCAACCTCTGGTACGGCCGCAAGCGCCGTCTACAGAGCATTTCGATCGGCCAGATCTGGAAGCCCGAGGCGGCGCAGGCCAAGGCCAGGGCGCTGTCATCCGAGACCGCCAGTCAGGCCGTCAAGGCGGGCAAGTCGCTGGACGCGCCCACGCCGCGCGCCACCAAGCCGCGCCGCAAGGTGCATTGATCGGGCGACGGCGTCCTTTCTTTCCTTCAAGGCAAGACCATGGAATTTTTCAGAATCAAGCGCGACATTCCGTTCATGCGGTCGGCGCTGACCTTCAACGTCATCTCGGTGCTGCTGTTCGTCGCCGCGGTGTTCTTCCTCTTCACCCGCGGGCTCAATCTCTCGATCGAGTTCACCGGCGGCACGGTGATGGAAGTCGGCTATAGCCAGGGCGCCAATATCGACGGCATCCGCGCCACGCTGAACAAGCTCGGCTATGCCGATGCCCAGGTGCAGGCCTATGGCAATGCCAACGATGTGGTCATCCGCCTGCCGCTGCACAAGGGCGAGACCAGCTCCGAGCAGAGCGCCAAGGTCATGGCTGGCCTGCTTGCCGCCGACCCACAGGCGCAGCAGCGGCGCACCGAATTCGTCGGCCCGCAGGTCGGCTCCGAGCTGGCCACCGATGGCCTCAAGGCGCTGGCGCTGGTGATCTTCGGCATCGTCGCCTATCTGGCGGTGCGCTTCGAGTGGAAGTTCTCGGTGGCCGCCATTCTCGCCAACCTGCACGACGTCATCATCGTGCTCGGCTTCTTTGCCCTGTTCCAGTGGGAATTCTCGCTGCCGGTGCTGGCGGCCGTGCTGGCGGTGCTGGGCTATTCGGTGAACGAGTCGGTGGTGATCTTCGACCGGGTGCGCGAGAACTTTCGCCGCTACCGCAAGTACAGCACCGTGCAGGTGATCGACAGCGCCATCACCAACACCATCAGCCGCACCGTCATCACCCACGGTTCCACGCTGGCCATGGCGTTTTCCATGTTCTTCTTCGGCGGCCCGGCGCTGCATTACTTCGCGCTGGCGCTGATCATCGGCATCTCCATGAGCATCTACAGCTCGGTCTTCGTCGCCGCGGCCCTGGCGATGTGGTTCGGCGTGAAGCGCGAAGACCTGATCAAGCCCGGCGGCAACAAGCCCAGCAACAGCAACGACCCGAACGCCGGCGCCGTGGTGTGAAGGTACGGTGAAGGCCAAAAAAGCCAGCGTGAGCTGGCTTTTTTTGTGAGCGCAATGGCGGCGTCAGTTGAAATTGAAGCTGACCCCGCTCGTGCCGTTGGCGGTGTTGTAAGCAGTCGAGTAATCGGCCGACACCGTGGCGAGGTTGGTCCAGTTCAGGAAATGGGCCGCGTAGGGGTCGTCCGTGTTGCTGCCATTGGGCGTCATGGTCGCCAAATACTGTTCCACGCCCATCAGCGCTTTGTCGTAAGCGTCTCCACTCGCAGGAACCGCCGTCGCCAGCGCCAGGCTGCCAAGGCCGAACAGCCCCGCAATGTTCTGCAGCGATGCCGTGTAATTCGCGATCGTCAGACCACTGTTAGGGGTGATGCGCGCCACGGCGAAGGTGGTCAGAGGCGTGATATTGGCGGTGACGGTGTTGCCACCGCCCACATTGACCATGGCCTGCAGACTGGCATTGGTCGCAAGAGCCGCATTGGCATCGCTTGCGGCCAGATTCAGCGCCGTTGAAGTCAGGCTGTTGAGATTCTGCGATGCGCCTTTATAGCTGTAGGTACCCCCCACGACCTGCAGCAAGACCGGGCCGTAGAAACTGGTGAGGTTCATGCTGAAGCTGCCATCCGCGCCCGACGGCACGCAGCTGAGCAAGGTGCCGGTGTTGGTGTAGGGGAGCACGGTGGTGATGAGCGGATTGCCCTGTCCGTTGACGACGGCATAGGCGCACACGTTCTGCGTGCCGTTGCCGTTGACCGGGCTGTTGGCGCCCATGAGCACCTGCCCGACGACGGTCGAGCCGGAGTAGTTGGTGTTCGTCGAACCGCCGCCGCAGCCGGCGAGGGCCAGGCTGCCGAGCAGGACGGTGCCCAGGCTGATGCGGAGTCGGGAGAGTGGCATCGGAATGCTTTCAGGGATAGGGTTGAGTCGCTATGCAGGTCGCACCTAAGCGCTGCAGTTGGGCAGAAAACGGGTCAATGCACCACGCGGTCGTCGGCTTCGACGAAAAGCTCGTCGAGGATGAGGGCGTCGGGCTCTTCGTCGAGGCGCCAGAAGATCATCAGCACGATGGTCTTGAGGTGCTCCAGCGGCAGTGGCTGCATGCCCGTGGCCAGCGCGCGCTCGATGGTGAGCTCGCGCAAGTGCGGCTTGAGCACGCCCGCGGTTTCGAGGAAGTTGAGGTAGCCGATAGCCTCGAGCCCAAGGCAGTCGAGCTCCTGCTGGGCATAGAGGCGGATGGCATGCGGGCTCTGCTGCTGCTGCGTGCCGAGGCCGCCGACGGCACTGTCGAGCCCACGAAGCCAGTCGAGGGCCTCGTGGATGTCGTCGTTCTCGAATCCGGCGGCACTGAGTTTGCGCGTGAGCTGACCGAACTCGGGGCAGGCCTCCGGGTGCCAGTAGGACTCGTAGAGATACATGAGGATGTCAAACATGAGTCCATTCTATGCATGGCGCGATGACGGGTTGTTTCCCGGACTTTAAGCGTGCGCGATGCGCTGGAAACGCCCGCCGGGCAGACGCGCGATCCGGCCCTGAAGTTCGAGGTCGAGCAGGCGCGCGGCCAGCCGGTCGGGGGGCCAGCCGGTGCGGGCCGACAGGTCGTCGAAGTCGCGGATCTCATAGCCGAGGGCGCGCAGGATGTCGCATTCGGTGTCGCGTTCCGGCGGGTCGTCATCTGAGGCGTCGATGTCGTTCGTGGCTTGCGGCGTGGTGGGGAGCGTGGGCAACGGTGAGTCCCAGCCGAATTCCTCGAGCACGTCCTGGGCGGTTTCGACGAGCTTGGCGCCTTCACGGATCAGCCGGTGGCAGCCGTGCGCCAGAGGGTTGTGAATCGAACCGGGCATGGCAAAGACCTCCCGGCCCTGCTCGCCTGCCAGACGGGCGGTGATGAGGGAGCCGGAGTGCGTGGCGGCTTCCACGACCAGCACACCGCGCGACAGTCCGCTGATGAGACGGTTGCGCCGCGGAAAATTGCCCTTCGTCGGCGAGGTGCCCAGGGCAAACTCGGACAGCAGCAAACCGCGCTCGGCCACGAGATGCGCCAGTTCCTTGTGACGCGGCGGATAGACGCGGTCACACCCGGTGCCGAGGACGGCGATGGTCGAGCCCGCGAGCTCGCCAGTTGCCTCCAGCGCGCCGCGATGCGCCGCAGCGTCGATGCCCAGAGCGAAGCCCGACACGATGGTGACCCCGGCTTCGCTGAAGGCCCGCGCGAAAGCCTGGGCGTCGCGCTCGCCCTGTGCGGTGGGGGTGCGGGCGCCGACCATCGCCAGCCGCCGCGGCGCGTTGAGCAGGGTGGCGTCGCCCAGGGCGTAGAGCAAGGGCGGCGGATCGATGGTGTCGAGCAGGCTCTGTGGGTAGGCGGGGTCGTCGAGGGTCAGGCAAGTCTGTCCAGGTTGTGCGGCCCAGTGCAGGGTGCGGTCGATCAGATCGCGCGTCGGGCCATCGGGCTCATTCAGCAGCGCAGCCGCCACCGTGCTGCTCACCACCCGCGCGAGCGCCGCGTGAGAAGCCTGGAAAACCTGTCGCGGCGGGCCGAAAGCCGACAGCAGTTGCCGCGCAGTGAGTGGGCCGACGCCCGGCGTCTGCATCAGCCGCACCCAGTCGGCGAGGTCTTCGGGGGCCGTCATGCCAAGCCGAACCGAATACCTGGGCTTGAATCAGGGCTGGGTGAAACGGTCGGCGACCTCGACCGGCTCGTCGGCCGACAGGATGAGCGCATAGGCCACATGCCTGAAGGTGCGGAAGACCATCATCAGGCCGATGCGGCGGTCGGGCAGCTCGATTTCGGGCTTGCCGGGGGCCGTGACGTCTTTGACCATGCGGCTGTTGTGCCACAGCGCGAGCACGTCGCCGCGCTCCAGACCGTCGTCGGCGCCGCGGTTGAGCGCGACCACACTGTTTTTGGCCGCCATGCTCAGGTCGCCGTAGATGGAGACGACATCGCCCCTGATCGGCTTGGCCGGGGCATGCGGGGTGTAGTTCAGGTATTCGCGCGGCGGGGCGATGACCAGGCGGTCGCCCACCCCGACCTCACGCTCGATGCCATCGATGCGGAACACGGACACCGCATCCGGGCCGGACGGGGGCTCGGCCAGACTCGTGGTGCCGAGGTATTCGGCCTGATAGGCGATGATCTTTTTCGTTTCGGGGTCGACCAGCGGTTTGGCCGGGCGGTAGATCTGGTAGCGCGTGGCCTTGCTCACGTCGCCTCGCACATAGACCTGCGTGCCGGGCGAGGCCATGGTATGCCCCTTGGGCAGAGCGACGATGCGGGGCGAGGCTTCGAGGGTGTCGGGCTCGACGATGAGCGGCTGGGTGAGGAAGGGCGCGATCAGTTCGGGCGAAATGGTGGGAATGCCCTCGGGCGGCAATGCCGACGACTCGACCTGCGGGTTGAGCTTGACCGTGGGGATGCCCTGATCGCCCCTGCCCATGCTGAGGCTGGCGCGGCCGTTGGCGATGTTGAGGTAGAGCACCTGCCCGGGGAAGATCCAGTGCGGATTGCGGATCTGCTGCAGATTCATGCCCCACAGCTGCGGCCAGTTCCACGGTTTGCGCAGGTACATGCCGGAAATCGCCCACAGCGTGTCGCCGCGCTTGACGGTGTAGCGCGACGGCGCATTGGGCGCGAGTTCGGATACCGGCACGCCGGTCTGCGCCGTGAGCTCGGCCTGGGCGCGCTGCGCCGGGGCGACCGGGTAGTTGGGCAGACCGTGCAGCGAGGGCGCAGCGGAAGGGGTGTCGGCCGCGTGGGCGGCCCACGGCGCTGCACTCATCAGCAAGAAAACGGCCGTTAGCGCGTGGTGACGCAAGCCCTGGCTCGACAAAGGGTGGTGGAAAGCCGACTTCAGCATGGCGCTAGTCCCCAGATCAAACGATGACCACATCCTGTGCGGTGTGGCTTTTTGTGCATCTGCCCCCCGTGGAACTTTGCGATTCCAGGGCCCATATCTCAAAATTGTTGAGCACATTGTGCATGCAACACCTTGATGCGGCAATCAAATCACGGCTGTGGCGCGGTTTGGGCGGGCTTGCAGTTGCAAGAATGTTGCGCGGCCTGCGTCGCCTGGCGGCGCGTGTGAGGGCGTCCCACCCCATTTTGGCAATGGAAAAGGCCGATGTCATCGGAAATAACTAAAATGAGCACCATGGATACTTTGACCATTCTCCAATATCCCGACCCGCGTCTCTACACCGTGGCCAAGCCGGTGCAGGCCGTCGACGACAGGGTGCGCGCATTGACCGCGGCCATGCTGGAAACCATGTACGCCTCCAATGGCGTCGGGCTGGCGGCGACCCAGGTCGATGTGCATGAGCGCATCATCGTGATGGACACCTCGGAAGAGCGCAACCGCCCGGTGGTGTTGATCAACCCGGAAATCGTCCGCCACAGCGACGAGGAGAAGGAATGGGAAGAGGGTTGTCTGTCCGTTCCCGGGGTGTACGACAAGGTCACTCGACCGGCCACGGTGCGCGTGCGCGCGCTCGACGCGCAAGGCCAAGTCTTCGAAATGGACGCCGACGGATTGACCGCGGTCTGCATCCAGCACGAGATGGACCATCTGCAGGGCAAGGTGTTCGTCGATTACCTCTCGCCGCTCAAGCGCAGCCGCATCAAGACCAAGATGATCAAGCGTCAGAGGCAGGCCGCTTGAATCGGGCGCCTTCCACGCCAGAGGCTGCGCGGCGCCTGAGAGTCGCGTTTGCAGGTACGCCTGAGTTTGCCGCCCGGGCTCTGGGCGCCATCCTCGAGGCAGGCTACCCCGTTCCTCTGGTGCTGACCCAGCCCGACCGTCCGGCCGGTCGGGGCATGAAACTTCAGGCCAGTCCGGTCAAGCAGCTTGCGCTGCGTTCGCAGCTTTCCGTCCTGCAGCCCCAAGGCCTGCGGCTGGAGGGTCGCTACGGTGACCAGGCCGCACTAGCCCACGAAGCGCTGCGCGATGCCGAGGCGGAGGTGCTGGTTGTGGCCGCCTACGGACTGATTCTGCCGCCGTCGGTGCTGACTCTGCCGAGGCTCGGATGCGTGAACATCCATGCGTCCTTGCTGCCGCGCTGGCGCGGAGCCGCGCCGATTCAGCGCGCCATCGAGGCGGGTGATGCGCAGACGGGCATCACCCTGATGCAGATGGATGCCGGACTCGACACCGGCGACATGCTCATGGCGCAAGCGATGGCCATCGGCCCAGCCGATACGGCGGTCACGCTGCACGACAAACTGGCCGACCTCGGGGCGGCACTGGTGGTGAAGGGCCTCGATGCCCTCGAGCGGGGCGAACTGCAGCCCCGCCCGCAGCCCGAAGCGGGGGTGACGTATGCCGCCAAGATCGCCAAGGACGAAGCGCGCCTGCAATGGACGCAGCCCGCGCAACGGCTGGAGCGACAAGTGCGTGCGTTCACCCCCTGGCCGGGGACGCAGTTCAGTCTGCCCGACGGCACCGTGGTCAAAGTGGGTGCCGCCGAGGCCTTGCAGGAGCACCCGCAATCCGGTTCGCCTGGGCAAGTGCTGCGCTCGGGCCCCGAAGGACTGGATGTGTGCTGCGGCGAGGGCGTGCTGCGTATCACCAAGCTGCAAAAACCCGGTGGCACCATGCAGCCCGTGGCGCAATGGCGGCAGTCGGCTCCCGACCTGACTGGGAAGATGCTTACCTGATGCCTTGCCCCCACGATGGGCTTGAACTTTGTTTTCGCTGCACAATCTAGCGTTGTTGTATCCAAACGTATCGGAGCATAAGCATGTTCAACCTCATGAAAACCGCCATCCTGATGGCTGCGATCACCGCGCTTTTCGTGGTGATCGGCTCGCTGCTGGGCGGCAGGCAGGGCATGATGCTGGCGTTGCTGTTCGCGCTGGGGATGAACTTCTTCAGCTACTGGTTCAGCGACAAGATGGTGCTGAAGATGTACAACGCGCAGGAGGTCGATGCCAGCAGCGCGCCCCAGTTCTATGCCATGGTGCAGGAACTCGCCCAGCGCGCCGGGCTGCCGATGCCGCGGGTCTATCTGATCCAGGAAGACGCGCCCAACGCCTTCGCCACCGGGCGCAACCCGGAGCATGCGGCGGTGGCGGCCACCACGGGCATCCTGCGCGTGCTCAGCGCCCGCGAACTGCGCGGCGTGATGGCGCATGAACTGGCGCACGTCAAGCACCGCGACATTCTGATCTCCACCATCTCGGCGACCATGGCCGGTGCCATTTCGGCCTTGGCGAACTTCGCCATGTTCTTCGGCGGACGCGACTCCGAAGGTCGTCCGGTCAACCCGATTGCCGGCATCGCCGTGGCCATCCTCGCGCCCCTGGCCGCGAGCCTGATCCAGATGGCGATTTCCCGTGCGCGCGAATTCGAGGCCGATCGGGGTGGCGCCGAGATTTCGGGCGATCCGGCGGCGCTGGCCTCGGCTCTGCAGAAAATCGAGGCCTACGCGCGCGGCGTGCCGTTTGCGGCCGCCGAGGCGCATCCGGCCACGGCGCAGATGATGATTCTCAACCCGCTGCACGGCGGCGGCATCGCCAAGCTGTTCAGCACGCACCCGGCCACCGAAGAGCGCGTGGCCCGGTTGATGCAGATGGCGCAGTCCGGGTCGGCGCGAGCCTGGCAGGGGTGAGTTGCGTGACTATCTCCGCCGTCCGAACTGCACGCCTTCGAGGGCGCTGTCGATGATGACCCCGGCGATGCTGTAGAGAATCGATCCGAGAATCGCCGCGCCGAAGCTGCGCACGGCGAAACCTTCGATGACCCCGGACGCGGCGTAGAACATCGCCGCGTTGAGCACGAAGAAAAACAGCCCGAGCGTCAGGATGGTGATCGGCAGGGTGAGGATGAACAGAATGGGCCGCACCAGCGTGTTGAGCAGGCCGATGAACAGCGCGGCCCACATGGCGGCGCCGAAGCCCGCGACCTGCACGCCGCTGTAGAGATAGGCCACGGCCAGCAGGGCACAGGCCGACAGCAGCCACTTCAGCAACAACTTGAGCAGCATGATGGGCTCCTCGAGGGTCAGCGGCCCGCAGCAAGGCGCCGGGCCAGTTCGGCGGCCAGCCCGGTGTAGCTCGCCGGGGTCATGGCCAGCAGACGCTGCCGATCGGCTTCGGGCAGGTTCAGCCCGGCGATGAAGGCGCGCATCGACTCTTCGGTGATGGCCTTGCCGCGGGTCAGCTCCTTGAGCTGCTCGTAGGGGTTGGGCAGGCCATGGCGGCGCATGACGGTCTGCACCGGCTCGGCCAGCACTTCCCAGGCGTTGTCGAGGTCTTCATCCAGGCGTTGAGGATGGACCAGCAGCTTGTCGAGCCCGCGCAGCAGCGAATCCCACGCCAGCACACTGTGGCCCAGCGCCACGCCCATATTGCGCAGCACGGTCGAATCGGTCAGGTCGCGCTGGAAGCGCGAAATGGGCAGCTTGTCGCTGAGGTGACGCAGCAGGGCGTTGGCGATGCCCAGATTGCCCTCGGCGTTCTCGAAGTCGATGGGGTTGACCTTGTGCGGCATGGTGGACGAGCCGATCTCGCCCGCCTTGGTCTTCTGCTTGAAATAGCCCCAGGAGATGTAGCCCCAGATGTCGCGGCTGAGGTCGATGAGGATGGTGTTGGTGCGCGCCACGGCGTCGAACAGCTCGGCCATGGCGTCGTGCGGCTCGATCTGGATGGTGTAGGGGTTGAACGTCAGCCCGAGCGACTCGACCACCTTGCGCGAGAAGACTTCCCAGTCCACCTCGGGGTAGGCGGCCAGATGCGCGTTGTAGTTGCCGACCGCGCCGTTCATCTTGGCCGTGAGCTGCACCGCCTCGATGGCGGCGATGGCCTTTTGCAGCCGATGCGCCACATTGGCAAATTCCTTGCCCAGGGTGGTGGGACTGGCGGTCTGGCCATGGGTGCGAGACAGCATGGGCTGGTCGGCCAGCTCGTCGGTAAGGTCAAGCAAACGGCGCAGCACCCGCCGCAACAGCGGCATCAAGGCCTCGCGCCGGGCGCCTGCGAGCATCAGACCATGCGCGGTGTTGTTGATGTCTTCCGAGGTGCAGGCGAAGTGGAAGAACTCGGTGTGGCGATGCACCTCGGCGATGTCCGCCGTCTGCGCCTTGAGCCAGTATTCCACCGCCTTGACGTCGTGATTGGTGGTGCGCTCGATGGCCTTGATCTCGGCGGCCTGCGCGCTGCCAAAGCCCGCGACCAAAGCGTTCAATGCCTCGCGCGCCGAAGACGACAGCGGCGCAAACTCGGGCAAGCCCAGGTCGGACAGGCCGATGAACCAGGCCACTTCGACCTGGACGCGGCAACGCATCAGCCCGGCTTCGGACAGATGAGTGCGCAGGGCATCGACCTTGGGTGCGTAGCGCCCGTCCAGGGGCGAAAGCGCGTCCAGCGTGGACAGCGCGGCGGAGGTGGGGGAGGAGTTTGTACTCATGCTGCCATTGTAGGAAGCCGCAACGCCCCGGCAGGGTCGATTGATATACTGAACCACCGTTTTTGCTGCTCCCCAGGAACATGAAACTCATCGGCTCCCTGACCAGTCCCTATGTGCGCAAAGTGCGCATCACACTGGCCGAAAAGAAAATCGACGCCAAGTGGGAGGAGGAGAACGTCTGGTCGGAGGCCACCCAGATCGCCCGCTCCAACCCGCTGGGCAAGGTGCCATGCCTGGTGCTCGATGACGGCGAGGCGATCTTCGACTCTCGGGTGATCGTCGAATACCTCGACACGCTGACCCCCGTGGGCAAACTCATTCCCGCAGGCGGGCGCGAACGCGCCGAAGTGCGCACCTGGGAGGCCCTGGCCGATGGCGTGATGGACGCCGCAGCCACCGCCCGACTGGAGCAGACCTGGCCTGGGCGCACCGAGGCCCAGCGCAGCCCGGCCTGGATCGAGCGGCAGATGGGCAAGGTGGGCGCAGGGTTGAAGGCCATGTCGCACGGTCTGGGCGACAAGCCGTTCTGCTGCGGCAACCACCTCACCCTGGCCGACATCGCCGTGGGCGCGGCGCTGGGTTATGTGGTGTTTCGCTTCCCCGATCTGGCCTGGCAGCAGCAATATCCCAATCTCGCCAAGCTTTACGACAAGCTGATGCAGCGCCCGTCGTTTCGCGACACCGCACCGCCGCAAGGCTGATCAGCGGCGCTGCGCGGCCTCAAGCACCCATTGCAGGGCGAAGTGCGCCGCCTGCATGCGCACCGCGCCGCGGTCTCCGGCGAACAGGGCGTGGCGCGCTTCCAGGCTCTGCGCAAGTCCCTGCCCCGTGGCAAGACCGAACCAGACCGTGCCCACCGGTTTTTCCGCGCTGCCGCCGCTCGGCCCGGCAATGCCGGTGACGGCCACGGCCAGATCGGCTTCGGCCCTCAGCCGTGCGCCCAGGGCCATGGCTCGCGCGACTTCAGGGCTGACGGCGCCGACCTTCTCGAACAGGCTGGCCTCGACCCCGAGCAGATCGGTCTTGGCGCTGTTGGCGTAGGTGACCACACCGCGCTCGAACCAGGCGCTCGAACCGGCCACGCTGGTGATCGCCGCGGCGATCAGCCCCCCGGTGCAGGATTCGGCCGTCGCCAGATGCAGCCGCCGCCCCTGCAGCACCGCGCCCACATCGGCTGCCAGGGCGCACAGGTCTGAGAAATCGGGGGTCGGCACGGTTCAGATCCAGGCGTAAAGGCGGATGCCCAGGGCCATGACCAGCAGTGTGAAGGCGGCTGCGATCAGGTCGTCGAGCATGATGCCCAAGCCGCCCTTCACATGCCGATCGGCCCAGCCGACCGCCAGCCACTTGCCGGCATCGAAGGCGCGAAACAGCAGAAAGGCCGCGAGCTGTTCGGCCCATCCGGCGGGCGTCACCAGTAGCAGGACGAGCCAGAAGGCAATGATTTCGTCCCACACCACGGGAGACGGGTCTTCCAGGCCGAGGGCGCGTGCGGTGTGGCCGCAGGCCCAGACGCCGATGAGGGCGCCCGCGCCGATGATCACCGCCCATTGCAGCGGTCCCAGCCAGAGCGCGAGCAGGTCGTAGCTGGCCCAGGCGAACAGGGTGCCCGCAGTGCCGGGCGCAATCGGTGCGAGGCCACTGCCAAAGCCCAGCGCCAACACATGCAGGGGGTTGCGCCACATGAAACGCCAGGACGCGCCTTGCGCCGAGGCCGGAATGGGGGTGGATGCGGTCATGGAGGCGAGGATGAGGGGCGGAAATGATCGAATCCCGCATACGCATTGTCCAACACCCGTCCCAAGGCGTCGATGAGCCGCAGCCCCGGCTCGGCATCGATGCGGCCGATGCGGGTGACCGGCGTGGCCGCTTGCTCGGCGGCTTCTTCCACGGCGCGGCGTGCGGCCTGCGGTGCGGTGAACAGAAGCTCGTAATCGTCGCCACCGGCGAGCTGGCACAGGCGTCGGCGCGGCAACTCCTGCGTGCGCAGCGCCGCGCTGGCCGGGCAGGCGTCGGCCTCGACCGTGGCACCCACGCCGCTGGCGCGCAGGATGTGGCCGAGGTCGGCGAGCAGACCGTCGGACATGTCGAGTGCGGCATGGGCCACGCCGCGCAGTGCGAGGCTGAGGGCGATGCGGGGCTCGGGGCGATCCATGCGCAGCATGGTCGCGGTCTGCTCGGGCGCATCCAGCGTCCATTCGCCGAGGCGGTGACCGAGGGCGAGCCGGGCGTCACCGACGGTGCCCGAGACCCAGAGGTCGTCACCGGGCTTTGCGCCACTGCGCAGCAGCGCCGCGCGCTGTGGCACGGTGCCCAGCACGGTGACGCAGAGGTTGCGCGGGCCGCGGGTGGTGTCGCCGCCGATCAGCTCGATGTCGTAGCGGTCGGCCAGATTCAAGAGTCCGCGCGAGAACCCCGCCAGCCACCCGGCATCGGCTTCGGGCAAGGCCATGGCCAGGGTGAAGGCCAGCGGCTTCGCGCCGATGGCGGCCAGATCGGAGAGGTTGACCGCTAGCGTTTTGTGCCCCAGCGCTTCGGGGTCGGCGTCGGCGAAGAAATGTCGCCCCTCGACCAGCATGTCGCTGGAGATGGCCAGCCGTTCATCCGCCGGCGGCGCGGCCAGCAGGGCGCAGTCGTCGCCCACGCCGAGCACGGCGCGGCGCGGTGGGCGGGTGAAAAAGCGGGCGATGAGGTCGAATTCGCCAAGAGGTTTGGTCATGATGTGGCGTGGAAGGGGCGCGCAATGTTCGCATATCGGCGTGCCGACAGGCTCCTACAATCGATCGATACCCCGCGGCGACAAGATGCGAAACGTTCACAACGGCCGTGCGAGGCGGAGACAGTCATGTCCAGCTCAGAAGACACCAAGGCCAAGCTGCGCTTGGCCGCGCTCGAGTATCACGAGTTTCCACGTCCCGGCAAACTGGCCGTTGTCGCCACCAAGCAGTTGTCCAACCAGCGCGACCTGGCGCTGGCGTATTCGCCGGGGGTGGCGTCGGCCTGCGAGGAGATCCACGCCAACCCTGACGACGTGTTTCGCTACACCGCGCGCGGCAACCTCGTGGCGGTGATTTCCAACGGCACGGCGGTGCTGGGCCTGGGCGACATCGGCCCGCTGGCGGCCAAGCCGGTGATGGAGGGCAAGGCGGTTCTGTTCAAGAAGTTCGCGGGCATTGATGTGTTCGACATCGAGGTGAATGAAAAAGACCCTGCGAAACTGGTCGAGGTCATCGCCGCGCTGGAGCCCACGTTCGGCGGAATCAACCTCGAGGACATCAAGGCGCCGGAGTGTTTCGAGGTCGAGCGCAAGCTGCGCACCCGCATGAACATACCGGTGTTTCACGACGATCAGCATGGCACGGCCATCATCGTCGGCGCGGCCGTTCTCAATGGGCTGAAGGTGGTGGGCAAGGACATCGCCCAGGTCAAGCTGGTGTGCTCGGGCGCAGGCGCGGCGGCGCTGGCCTGCCTGAGCCTGCTGGTCGATCTGGGCATGAAGCGCGAAAACATCTGGGTCAGCGATCTGGCCGGGGTGGTGTACGCAGGTCGCACCGAGCTGATGGACGACGACAAGCGCCGCTTCGCCCAGGAGACGACGGCCCGCACCCTGGCCGAGATCATCGACGGGGCCGACGTGTTCCTCGGCCTTTCGGCCGGCGGCGTGCTCAAGCCGGAATATGCCCAGCGGATGGCGGACAAACCCATCATCCTGGCGCTGGCCAATCCGCATCCCGAAATCCTGCCCGAAGACGCGAAGGCCGTGCGCCCGGATGCCATCATTGCCACGGGCCGATCCGACTATCCCAATCAGGTCAACAACGTCCTGTGCTTTCCCTACATTTTCCGGGGGGCGCTCGACAGTGGCGCCACCACCATCACTGCGGAGATGGAAGTGGCCGCGGTGCACGCCATTGCCGAACTGGCCCAGGCCGAGCAAAGCGACGTGGTGGCGGCTGCTTATGTGGGCGAGCCGCTGCGTTTCGGCCCCGACTACCTCATTCCCAAGCCCTTCGATCCGCGCCTGATGATCAAGATCGCGCCGGCGGTCGCCGAGGCCGCGGCGAGGAGCGGCGTGGCGCGGCGTCCCATTGCCGACATGGACGCCTACCGCGACAGCCTGCAGCAGTTCGTCTATCAGTCTGGTGCGCTGATGCGGCCGATGTTCAGCGTGGCCAAGAAGGCAGCCAAGAAGCGCATCGTCTATGCCGAGGGCGAGGACGAACGGGTGCTGCGCGCGGTGCGCGTGGTGGTCGATGAGCATCTGGCGCGGCCCATTCTGGTGGGGCGCCCGGCGGTCATCGCCCAGCGCATCGAGCGCTTCGGCCTGCGGCTGGAGCAAGGGCGAGATTTCGACGTGGTCAACACCGATCACGACGAACGCTATCGCGACTTCTGGCAGAGCTACCACCAGCTCGCCGGGCGAAAAGGCGTCACGCCGGCCATGGCCAAGATCGAGATGCGCCGTCGCCTGACCCTCATCAGTTCGATGATGCTGCACAAGGGCGAAGCCGACGGCATGCTCTGCGGTACCTGGGGTCAGACGCACATTCATCTGCATTACATCGATCAGGTCATCGGCCGTCGGCCCGGCGCCAACGTCTATGCGGCGATGAATGTGCTGGTGCTGCCCGGACGCCAGGTGGCCCTGGTCGATACCCATGTGAACATCGACCCGACCGCGGCTGAAATCGCCGAGATCACCAGCATGGCCGCGCAGGAGCTGCGCCGCTTCGGCATCGCGCCCAAGGTGGCCTTGCTGTCGCACTCCAATTTCGGGTCGTCCACGGCACCCTCGGCGCTGAAGATGCGCGAGGCGCTCGCACTGCTGCGCCAGCGCGAGCCCGAGCTCGAAGTCGACGGAGAAATGCAGGGCGATACCGCGGTCGATCCCGCGCTGCGCGCCAGCCTGCTGGCCGATTCGACCCTGAGCGGCGAGGCTAATCTGCTGGTCTTCCCGGATCTGGATGCAGCCAATATCGCCTACAACCTGCTCAAGGCCACCGCGGGGAACAACATCGCCATCGGGCCTATTCTGCTGGGAGCGGCCAAGCCGGTGCACATCCTCACCGCGTCCAGCACGGTGCGCCGCATCGTCAACATGACCGCGCTGACTGTGGCCGAAGCCAACCTATGATCGGCTGCCTGCCCGACAGGCTCACAGGAGCCTGCCGGGCTTGAGGATCGCGGGCTGCAAAATGGCCCTGAGGCGCCCTGCGGCAGCGGCTTTTTGCCCCATAGCTCGGGCTATGGGGCTGCAAATCCGTTGCCACATGGCATCCGCATGCCCATTTTTCGCTATCCGCGCCCCAAGCCCGACAGGCTCCCAGGCGCGGTAAAACCTGCTTAAAAATTGGGCGAATCCTTGTGTTTTCGTGGCGCTTTCGCTACGATTGCTGCCTTATTGAATAAGGCGGCAGCAAACTTTCAAGGCACCAGTCTCATCGTCTTGGCCTGGTTGTCTGCTTGCATTTTTAACGCATTTGCGTCCATTTGTTCCCTTTTGCGCGTAAACCGCGCTGCAGCATGAATCGCCGGTGCATTCACTCCACGCTGCGCTCCCTCATCCTGACGGGACTCCTGCTCCTCCTGGGGTCGTTCGTGGCGCTGGGCGAAATGACGGCGTGGCCCATTGCGCAAGCCCGTGAGACCCCAGGGCAAGCCGCCGGAGTCTCGGCGTTGCCCGTCGTTGCGGAAGCCGATCTGCCGGTTCAGGCTCGCGATGTACTGCGGCGAATCGAGCGGGGCGGCCCGTTTGAATACGAGAAGGACGGAGTCATTTTTGGAAACTATGAGCGGCTTTTGCCCTCAAAACGCCGTGGTTTTTATCGCGAATACACCGTTCCGACACCGGGCGCCAGAAATCGCGGCGCTCGTCGCATCGTCTGTGGCGGGCCCAAGCGCCAACCTGAAGTCTGTTACTACACCCATGATCACTATGCCAGTTTCCGACGCATCGTCCCTTGATGCCGATCCCGCCGTGCTGCTCAAATCGGTACGGCCGAACATCGTGCAGTCGATCCGGGCTTACCGAGTCGAGCAGCTGCAAGAAGCAGCCGAGACGACCGGCCAGCATTTTCTATACGCCAATCTCTCCGAAGCCACGACCAAGCAGGAAGTGCTCGAGACCATTGCACGCTCCTTTCTGTTTCCGAAGCATTTCGGCAAGAACCTCGATGCGCTGCACGACTGCCTGACCGACGTGGTTCACGGCGGCGGGCCGCAACCGGGTTTCGTCGTCGTGCTGGAGCAACTGCCCGCAACCCAGCGCTTCGACAAGGAGGCGCGTGAAACCTTGCTCGATGTGTTCCGCGACGCCGCCGATTTTTGGGCGGAGCGAGGTGTGGCTTTCAGGGTCTTCTATTCTTTTCTGTAACCCGCACTCCTGGCCGGGAGGAGATGCGGGGCGAAGCGGTACCGGAACCCAAAGTCAAGACCGTGAAGGTCTGCACACCCTGGGAGGGCGCCTGGGCGCAATTGGTGGCGTGATCGGTTGCGTGGCCGGTGGCGTAATCCAGGCTCTCGATGGGTTGAACATGGCGCATGGCCTCGCGGCTCTGCGCCATTTTTCATGGTCGCCCGGCAGGGATGGCCTGCGCCAGTGCGACATATTCGGCAGTGCTCACTTCCTCGGCGCGGCGCTGCAGATCGAAATGACCGCCGTAGCCGTGCTGGTCCAGCCAGGGGCCCAGGCTATGCCGCAGGAGTTTGCGGCGCTGGGAAAACGCGGCGGTCACCAGCGCGGAGAGCAGGGCGCGATCGACGCACTGCAGGGCTGAACCCGACAGCGGCGTCATGCGCACGACGGCTGAATCGACTTTGGGCGGCGGGTCGAACGAGTCCGGCGGCACGTCCAGCAGATTGACCATGTGATAGCGCCACTGCAGCATCACCGACAGACGTCCGAAATCACGCCCGCCGGGCGTTGCCACCATGCGGTCGATCACTTCCTTTTGCAGCATGAAGTGCTGGTCGCGCACCCGGTCGGCCACGTCCATCAGGTGAAACAGCAGCGGCGTGGAGATGTTGTAGGGCAGGTTGCCGACCAGGCGCAGGTCAGCGCCCAAGCTGGCAAAGTCGAAGGTGAGCGCATCCGCCTCGATCAGCTCCACGCGATCGGGTGACTGCTGGCGCCAGCGCGCGGCGAGGTCGCGGTCGATCTCCACGGCGGCCAGTCGGGGCACGCGCTCCAGCAGCGCCCAGGTCAGGGCGCCCAGTCCTGGGCCGATTTCCACCAGCCGGTCACCAGGCTCTGGGGCGATGCAGTCAACGATGCCGTGGATGATCTGCGCGTCGATCAGAAAATGCTGACCGAAGCGCTTGCGTGCGACGTGGGTGGTCTGGGCCGCGCCACGTGGCCGGGCTGACGGCCGTTTCATGCCGACCCGCCCGGCGAGGCCGCGTCTTCAGTCATTCTCGGGAATGTGCACATAGGTGCGGGCACGAACGTCGCGCACCAGTTCGTCGAAATCCTGGGCCGCCTTCTGGCGTTGCAGGATTTCCCGCGCCAGCGCGCGTTTTTGCGACGCCTCGAGCGGACGCACGGCGCGGTCAACCAACTGCAGCAGTACCACCTTGTTGCCCATGACGATGGGTTCGGACACGTCGCCAGGGTTGAGGTGCTCAAGCGCGGCGTCGAGCACCGGGTCGAGCTGACCGGCCAGCACCCAGCCCAGGTCGCCGCCCTTGGAGGCGGTGGCCGGGTCTTGCGACAGCTCTTTCGCCTTTTCGCTGAATTTCACCTTGCCCGCCTGCACGGCCTGCGCGATCTGGCCCAGCTCGGCCTTGGCGCGCAGGCGCTGCGCCTCGGTGGATGCGCTCAACATGATCTCGCGCACATGGCTTTGCATCGCCGTGGTCGGCGCGCCCTGCTCGCCGCCGACCTGAAGCAACTTGAGGATGTGAAAGCCCGCAGCGCTGCGGATGACCGGGCTGATCTGTCCGGGCTGCATGTCGCGCACCGTGTTGACGAACAGCGTGGGCAGACGATCGACAGGGCGCATGCCCAGGTTGCCGCCCTGTTTGGCGCCTTCACCCTGCGAATCCTCGGTGGCCAGCTTGGCGAAATCGGCCCCGGCCTTGAGCTGGGCCTCGATGGCGTCCATTTTCTGCTTGACCGCCGCGACCTGCTCGGGGCTCGCATTCTGGGCCACGGGCAGGAAGATCTGCGCGATCTCGTAGGCAGCCTGCGGGCTGGCCGACGCCGCATCCTGCTTGGAGAGGAATTCGTCGATCTCGCTTTCGGAAATCGTGGGCAGCTGCGCCATCGAGCGTTCGCGCACCCGGCTGATGAGAATTTCGCGCTTGAGCTGATCGCGGTAAGTGGTCCAGCCCATGCCCTCTTTCTCGACGGCGCGGCGCAGCTCGGGCACGGTCATCTTGTTGTTGCTCGCCACCTGCGCCACGGCGCGGTCGAGCGTGTCGGCGCTCACCCCCATGCCCATCTGCTCGGCGTATTGCGCCAGCGCCAGCTCGTCGATCATTTGGTTGAGCACCTGGTTGCGAAGCTGCGCAGGCGGTGGCAGCGTGGCGCCTGCCGCCTGGGCCTGCTGCCGCGTGGCCTCGACCCGCAGTTGCAGGTCGTAGTCGGTGATGACCTGATTGCCGACGATCGCGGCGATGCCGTCGCTGGTGCGGGCACTGCCGAAGGTGGAGGGCAGCGCGGGCGGCGGGGCCATCGGCGGTGCCGTGCCGAGGGCCGGGGCCGCGGCCGACAGACCGGAGCCGCCGCCCGACGACCGCAGGCCCTGGGCTTGTGCGCTTGCGCCCATGACGGCCAGAAGGCCGACCAGGATAGTGCGGTGCAGAGGGGATTTATTCATAGTTCGAGAAGCGGCTTGGCGGCACGTTCGATTGCCTGAGGATCTGGTAGCCGGGGATATTCTGCTTGAGCGCCGAAATCGGATTGTTGCCCAGCCTGGAAAAGCCGACGAGTTCGAGCTGGAACAGGATGCGGGTGTAGGCCGTGGCCTGGGTGAGCGAATTGCGTTGCAGCACGATGCGGCCGATCCAGCACCCGCCGTCGTACTCGAAACCCAGCAGGCCGTCGTTGAGGCGTTTGTCGAGAATGCTGTAGTTCGCCTGGCCCACCGAATACCAGCGTGGGCTGAGCTGCCATTGCCACGCGGTGTTGATATAGCGCAGCGGAATCTGGCCCGACGCCGCGCTCTGATACACATAGCTCGTGCTGATGGTCTTGTAGGGCGCGGGTGACCAGCGCGCACCGGCGGCGATCTGCTGGCTTTGCCGAAGGCGCATGTTGTATTGCAACGCGGCCTGCGCGCTCCAGTGGTCGGAGAGGTTGGCGCTGGCCAGCGCGAAGGTGTCGTTCAGCCCGGCGGGAATGGGGCTGCCGCTCAAGGTGACGCGCTGCGGGCTGAAGAGCACGCGCTGCGCCAGCGTGAGCCGCCCGAGCTCGACGCCGGTCTGAGGATCGAGCAGGCGCGAGGTGACGCCGCCGGTGAGGTTGTTGGCGTCGGCGATGCGGTCATTGCCCGAGAACACATTGTCGGTGTAGATGGTCGACAGGTTCAGGTCGAGGTCGGCGCTGTCGAAGTTCGGCAGGTTCTGCTGGTTGCGATAAGGCGTGTAGACGTAGTAGAGGCGCGGCTCCAGCGTTTGCGTCAAGGCGCGGCCGAACAGTTGGGTCGAGCGCTCGAACACCAGGCCGCTGTCGAGGCTGAAGGTGGGCACGGTGCGGTCGGCGGTGGTGGCGCCGCCGGTCATCGGCGTGTCGGTGACGTAGCGGGTGAAGTTGAACGACAGCTTGGGCGTCACAAATCCGCCCGGCCGCACGACCGGATAGCTGAGCTGCGGGTTGAGGTAGAGCCGGTCGCCCGAGATGGCCGTGGGGTTGGTGAAGCGGGTCGCCGCCGCGTCGAACTGCCAGCTCAGACCGCTGTAATTCGCACTCTGCAGATGGGTGTAGAGCTGCGGTTGCTGGTTGTACGGCACGCCGATCGGTGCAGCGACGTTCTGTAGCGTCTGCCAGCGGTTCACGCTGAGCTGCATGTAACCCAGAGGCAGGCTGTAGGTGAGGCTGCCCTGCTGCGGCAAGGTGCGGTTGGAGCCGATGACCGGGTTGACGCCGCCGAAGTCCTGCCACCAGTTGTCGTCGGAGACCTGCTGGTAGTTCAGCGCATAGCTCAGGCCGTGGCCCAGGCCGCCGTTCTGCTGCACATAGCCGGCCCAGCGGCTGTTGCCGTTGTCGCTGCTGTCGGAGGGCAACAGGTCGAACTGGCTGCGGCCCGAGAACGACGGTTCCAGCCAGCGCGTGGCGACGCTGCCCATGAAGCCGCGACGCTGAATGATTCGAGGCGTGAGGGTGGCGTCGTAATTCGGCGCGATGTTCCAGTAGTACGGCACCGCCAGGTCGATGCCGTTGCGGCTGTCCATGCCCAGCGTGGGCGGCAACCAGCCGGACTTGCGCGCATCGCTCAGCGGAAAGCTGGCGTAGGGCAGCGGCAGGATGGTGGCGCCCTTGAACACCACGCGGGCATCGCGTGCGACGCCGGTGTTGTCGGCCAGGTTCAGGTCGAGATGCGTGGCCTGCACGAACCAGTCGACCGGGCTGGCGGTGCAGGTGGTGTAGGTGGCGTTGTCGGCTTGGAGGTGTTCGCGGCCGAGAAAGTCGATGTTGTCGGCGTGGCCGTGGCCCTGGGTGACGCGAAAGTAGTAGTCGGCGTCGGGCATCTGGCCGCGGTAGGTGTCGAGCTGCATGCGCAGCGCCGGGCCGGTGAACAGGTTGCCATCGCGCAGCACCCGCACATCGCCGTTGGCCACCGCCTCGTTTTCGACAAAGTAGTACCGCAGCCGATCGGCCTTGATCACCACGCTGTGCTTGCGCAGTTGCACATCGCCGCTGGCGTGGACGTAAATGTTGTTCTGGCCCGTGATCCTGTCGGCGATGACGAAGACCGGTTCGAATGCCTGCGCCTCTTCGGGCAGGTGCTGCAGCAAGTCCAGGCTGGGGGTGAGCTGCAGCGGGGCAGACACGGTGGCATCGGGCGTTTGCGCCTGCGCCGGTGCCGTCCACCCCAGCGCGAGCGCCAGCGCCCATGCGAGCGGGCTCAAGCGAGGCGAATGGCGAAGCGATGGGGACAAAGGCACGGGACTCGGATCGGGGGCGGGCGCATGCGGGCGGTTCGGCGCCGCACGACCGCAGCACCGGAGCCGGCGGCAGGCCGCGCGCAGCGATGCCTAAAATGTTCGCGGATTATAGGTAGGGCATCTTCCCTGCCCCGCCGTTGCCCTAGCCATGCTCAAACCCGATCCCACCGCCCGCATGCAGGCCTTGCAGCATTGGCTGCAGAGCGTCGCGCCGACGCATCATCTTCAGCCAGAGAGCCTGCAGCCCGCGTCGAGCGATGCCAGCTTCCGCCGCTACTTTCGCGTCCAGGCAGGTCAGGGCGCGCTGATCGTCATGGACGCGCCGCCGCCGAAGGAAAACGTGCGTCCCTTCGTCACCATCGCAGGCCTGCTGGCCGCGGGTGGCGTGCATGTGCCACAGGTGCTGGAGCAGGACGTGGAGCAAGGTTTTCTGCTGCTCACCGATCTGGGTCAGACCACCTATCTGCAGGCGATCACCGCCGAGCCCGAGCGTGCCGACGGCCTGATGCGCGACGCGCTCGGCGCGCTGGTCACCCTCCAGGGCATAACCGGCGCGGGCGTGGTGCCCGCCTATGACGCGGCGCTGCTGCAACGCGAGCTCGATCTGTTCCCGGAGTGGTTCGTGCGCCAGCATCACGGCCATGTCCTGACCGAGGCGCAGCAGGCCTCGCTGCAGCGCATCTTCGCCCTGCTCGTCGCCAACAACCTGGCGCAGCCGCAGGTGCTGGTGCACCGCGACTGGCACAGCCGCAACCTCATGCTCACCCCCGAGCGCAACCCTGGCGTGCTCGATTTTCAGGACGCGGTGATCGGCCCCATCACCTACGACCTGGTCTCGCTGCTGCGCGACGCCTACATCGCCTGGCCCGAGGAGCAGCAGCTCGACTGGGCCATCCGCTACTGGGAGCGCGCCCGCAAGGCTGGGCTGCCGGTGGCGCCCGACGCCGCCGACTTCTACCGTGACCTCGACTGGATGGGGCTGCAGCGCGCGCTCAAGGTGCTGGGCATCTTCGCCAGGTTGCACCACCGCGACGGCAAGGCGCAATACCTGGGCGACCTGCCCGTGGTGCTTGCCCACACCCGGCTGGTGGCAGCGCGCTACGGCGCCTTCAAGCCGCTGCTGCAACTGCTCGACCAGATCGAGCAGCGCAGTCCGCTAGTGGGCTACACCTTCTGAAGCGGCACGCATCTGAACCTCCCGATGCGCGCCATGATTCTCGCCGCCGGGCGCGGCCAGCGCATGCGGCCCTTGACCGACGCCACGCCCAAGCCCTTGCTCGCCGTGGGTGGCAAGCCGCTCATCGTCTGGCAGATCGAACGCCTGGCCGCAGGCGGCTGGCGTGACATTGTCATCAACACCGGCTGGCTGGGCGAGCAGATTCCCGCCGCTTTAGGCGATGGCGGCACCTGGGGCGTGCGCCTGCGCTACTCGCCCGAGCCCGCCGATGCGTATGAGACCGGCGGCGGCATCGCCACCGCGCTTTCCTTGCTCGGCGACGCACCTTTTCTAGTGGTCAGCGGCGACATCTACACCTCTTTCGACTGCGCCCGGCTGCAGCCCGTGGCGCGGGCCATCGCCGCCGATCCGCAGCGCACCGTGGCGCATCTCGTCCTCACGCCCAACCCCGAGCACAACCCGGACGGCGATATGGCGCTGGACGCCCAAGGCCGCATCAGGCGCGAGGGCGAGCGGCTGAACTACGGCAATATCGGCGTGTTCCACCCCGCGCTGTTCGCCGGCCAGCCCCGGGCGCAGGCGTGGAAGCTCTTTCCCTGGCTCTACTGCGCGGTCGATGCCGGGCGGGTGAGCGGCGAGGTCTTCAGCGGCATCTGGCACAACGTCGGCACCCCCGAGCAACTGGCCGCGCTGGATGCGCAATTGCGTGCGGTGGACTAGGCTTTAGGGCCTGTTAACGCTATGGGTGCACCCGTAGCGTTAACAGGCCCTAGCCTATTGATCCTCAATCGCCTTCCCATGCCCGATTCCACCTTGCTCGTCCGCTGCGCCACGCGCCGCGCGGAAGTCGTGCGCCAACTCGCTGCCGCAGGCGGCGGCGTGGCCCTGCTGCCCACCGCGCCGGAGGCCATGCGCAACCGCGACGCCGACTATCCCTACCGCCACGACAGCTATTTCTACTACCTCACCGGCTTCACCGAACCGCACAGCCTGCTGGCGCTGCAGGTAGGGGCCGACGGCAGCAGCCGCAGCGTGCTGTTCTGCCGCGACAAGGACGTGGAACGCGAAATCTGGGACGGTTTCCGCTGGGGCCCAGAGGCCGCGCGCGAAGCGTTCGGCTTCGACGCCGCCCTGTCCATCAACAGCCTCGACGCCGAAATGCCCAGGCTGCTGGCCGACCAGCCCGCCGTGTGGTGGCCCTTTGCCGTGCATGCCGGGCTGGAGACGCAGGTGGAGCGCTGGCTCGCTGCGGTACGGGCCCAGGCCAGAACCGGCGTGACTGCGCCGCGCTCGCAGCACGATCTGTGCGCCATCCTCGACGAAATGCGGCTGTTCAAGGACGCCTACGAGCTCGACGTGATCCGTCGCGCCTCGGCCATTTCCGCGCAGGCGCACATTCGCGCCATGCAGGCCAGCAGCCGCGGTCTGCGGCAGCCGCCTCAGCAGGGGCTGCGCGAGTATCACCTCGAGGCCGAGCTGCTGCACGCCTTCCGCCAGGGCGGGTCGCAAGCACCCGCCTACGGCTCCATCGTGGCTGCCGGCGCCAATGCCTGCGTGCTGCACTATCGCGCCAGCGATGCCCCCGTGCGGGGTGGCGACCTGGTGCTGATCGACGCAGCCTGCGAACTCGACGGCTACGCCAGCGACATCACCCGCACCTTCCCGGCCGACGGCCGCTTCACCGGAGCGCAACGTGCGCTCTACGACGTGGTGCTGGCCGCGCAAGCGGCGGCGCTCGACGCCAGCGTCGAAGGCGCCCGTTTCACCGATCCGCACGATGCCGCCTTGCGCGTGCTGGCGCAGGGCCTGCTCGATCATGGCCTGATCCCGCGCGACACGGCGCCGGATGTGGATGCCGTCATCGCCACCGGCGCCTACAAGCGCTTTTACATGCACCGTACTAGCCACTGGATGGGCATGGACGTGCACGATTGCGGCGACTACGCCGAACCCGATGCGGCGCTCGAAATCCAGCCCGACGGCACCCGCAAGCGCCCGGCGCGCATCCTGCGCGAGTCCATGGTGCTCACCATCGAGCCGGGGCTGTACGTGCGCGCGGCCGACGACCTGCCCGCCGCTTTCCACAGCATCGGCATCCGCATCGAAGACGACATCGCCGTGCGCGGCGGTGGTCAGCCCTGCGAGGTGCTCACCGCCGCGGCCCCCAAGACCGTGGCCGACATCGAAGCGGTGATGCGCTGAGGCGGCCTATGATGCCCAGACCGCCCGCGACGGGCGGCAGGAGGAACTTCATGGCCGTCGTCACCGAACGCATTCCCATCCTCGTGACCGCCGAGCAAAAGGCGCGCATTGCCCGCGCGGCCGAAGCTGCGGGCCTGTCCATGGGCGAGTATCTTCGCCGCGCCGCAGCAGCCTACGATCCCACGCAGGACGCTGGGGCGTTCGACGCGGTGGCCGAGCAGATCCGGCTCAGCGCCGAACGCGCCAACCGCGCCCTCGACGCCGCGCTGCAGGCCGTTGCCGCCTCCGAGCAGCGTCTGGCCCGGCTTGACCCGTCGCATCCGGCGGCGGCCTCCGCGCGCAAGCGCCGCACCGCAGGAGCCTGAGATGAAACAGCCCCCTCACTTGCTGCGCGCGTTACCCCCCGAGGGGGGCGTCAGTACCTTCGGAACGGCCGGGCGGAACTGACATGGGCGTGACCGAGAAACTGTGGGACGCGCTCACCACCGTGATCAAGATGAACGACAAGATCGAACGCCTCGCCGGCACCGTGGTCACCCAGCAGCAGAAGATCGAACAGCTCACCGAGCGCGTCATCCGCCTGGAAACCGCCCTTGAAATCGGCCTGGCCACACGCAACGGCCCGCGGCGCATCGAACACAAAACCCGCGAGTGAAATCGGCGCTGCCGAGTCAGTGCTCCTGGAGGGATACGGACATTCCGTTCACACCACCCGATGCCCCAGCGCGGGCAGGCTTTCGCGGTGTCTGGCGATGCGGTCGCGATCCAGTGTCGCGGTGACCACGGCTTCGCCCTCGGCCTGCATCGCCAGCACCTCGCCCCAGGGGTCGACGATCATGCTGTGGCCCCAGGTGCGGCGGCCGTTTTCGTGTACGCCGCCCTGCGCGCTGCCGAGCACATAGGCCAGGTTCTCGATGGCGCGGGCGCGCAGCAGCACTTCCCAATGTTTCTCGCCAGTGGTGTGGGTGAAGGCGGCGGGCAGGAGATAGAGGTCGCAGGGCGCGGGGTTGGACAGCGCCCGGAACAGCTCGGGAAAGCGCAGGTCGTAGCAGATGGTCAGGCCGATGCGCAGACCTTCGCAGTCGAAGGCCACGGCCTGGGTGCCGGGGGTGATGCTGTCGGCCTCGGCATAGCGCTCGGTGCCGCGCTGGAAGGCGAACAGGTGCATCTTGTCGTAGCGGGCGGCCAGTTCCCCTGCGGGGTTGAACACCAGCGTGGAGTTGAGCACGCGATTCGGGTCGGGGCTTTCCAGCGGCAGGGTGCCGCCGACCACCCACAGTCCGTGGCGGCGGGCGGCGTCGGCGAGAAAGTCCTGGATCGGGCCGCTGCCAGGTTTTTCGCGCACCCGCACCTTGTCAGCGTCGCTCTGGCCCATGAGGCAGAAATATTCGGGCAGCACGGCCAGGCGCGCACCTTGCGCTGCAGCCTGGGCCAGCAGGCCTTCGGCGCGTTGCAGGTTGGCGGCGACGGACGTGCCGGAGACCATCTGGAGGGCGGCGATTTTCATGGTGCGGTGCGGTGAGGCTATCAATCCTTTCAGCTTACGTCAGGGTGCTGCAGGCTTGGGACTGTCGAGCGAAACCTCGCTGACGATGGGGGTGACCCAGGTGCCGGTGATGTCGTACACATGGGTGAAGGCCCGCGCCAGGGGCTCGCGGGCGATGTATTGCGCCAGGAAGGTGCCCAGGCCGACGACGGGGTTCACCAGCGCGTAGGCGAGCGAGGCGGCGCCCGCATTGATATTGGGCACCACGACCACGCGCAGGTTCTGGGTTTCGGTCGCGAGGTTGGTCTGGCCCTCGATGCGCACCGTGGCCGAGACCCCGCTCATGCGGAAATCGCGCGTGCTGGCAATGCCGCTGTCCACGCCGACGTCGGCATCGACCTTGTCGAAGGCGAAGCCCGACGCGAACAGATCGCGGAAATCGAGGGTGAAGCGGCGCGGCAGGCTTTGCAGGCTGAGCACGCCCAGCAGCTTGGCGATGCCGGGATCGGCCTTGAGGAACTGGCCGCTGCCGAGCTGCAGCTTGAACTGCCCGATCATGCTCGGGAAATCGAGGCTCAAAGGCGAGCCCAGCCAAGCCAGATTGCCGGTGATCTCGCCTTTGCCCCCTTTGAGCAGGCCGGGTTTGCCCAGCGTGGCCAGCAGGTTGCCGGCGTCGCCGATGGCGAGCTTGAACTGCATGCTCGTGCGTCGCGCGGGCGAGGCGGCTTCGGCGCTGCCGGGCTCGGTCAACTGCGAGCCCACGGTGGACCAGGTGCCGCTGCCGGTGAGCACATTGTCCGGGGTGGCGAGCTCGAAATGGGTGAGCTGCCACTGCTTGCTGCCATCCACCCGCCCGCGGTTGACTGCCTGCACCTCAAGATGCGAGAAGCGGTGGCCGTGCAGATCGACGTCGTCGGCCACGATGTCCAGCGCCGGGATGCTGCTGGGCTGCTGGCTGAGCAGGTGCTCGACATCCGAGTCGCTCGACTTGGGCAACTCCAGTCGGGCCAGCCTCGCGCTGAGCGTGCCGGGGCTGTTGCCCTGGCCGATCTGCCAGCCGATGTAGCCCGAGAGTTGGCGCGAGTTCACGTTGGCCTGCAGCAGATCGCCGCTGCGATGACCGCCGACCACCACCTGCTCGATCACCCGGCCCATCAGCGTCAGGCGGCCGATGTCGAGCGCCGCCGTGGTGGGCAGCAGACCGGTGAGCCCGCGGCCATCCGCCGAGGCGGCGAGCAGGGGGGGCGACGGGGCGGCCGAGTTGCCGCTGTCGAGCAGGGGCTTGAGGGCGGCATCCCAGGCATCGACATCGAGCACCGGCAGCTTGACATTGGCCTGCACCGATTGCGTGGGCTGCGGCAGCGCGGCCTGAGGGCCGATGGCCAGCCCGCCGCTGATGACGCGGAAATCGGCGCTCGCGCCGGGGGTTGCCGCAGCCTGCGGTTCTTCGAGCACGTAGCGCGCACGGGCCAGTCCGCCTAGGTCGATCTGCACCACCTGGCGCCGACCTGCGCTGCCCGCGGTCTGGGGCAGCGGCGTGCGGGTGTAGAGCAGCGACTCGGGGGCACTGGCGGGCTTGCCCAGCGGCGGCGGTAGATCGATGGCGGCGCCCACCAGATTGCTGCGCAGTTCCAGCGTCGCCTCCGGTGCGCCACGAGGCTGGATGATGGTCAGGGAGTAGGGCGCCTGACCTCGCAGCACCTTGCCGAGGGTCTGCATCCAGTCGGCCCGGGTGCCGCGCAGCCCGGTGCTGCTGAAGCTGCCGCTGGCCTGCAACTGCAAGGGCTCTCCCGTCTTCTGGCCGCCGCGCAGGGTGACGGGGCCGCCGAGCACGTTGGGTGCGTTCAGCGCCAGGTCGAACCCTTGGTGGTCGAACGCCACCGTGCCGCGCACCTTGTTGAACTGCGGCAGATCGCGGCTCCATGTCACATCCACCCCCTGCAGGGTCGCCAGCCCTTTGAGGGTGGTGTCGTCGAGATGGTCGAGGGGCAGGGCGAGGGCGATGTCCAGCGCCACCGGCCCCTGCGCCTGAACGCCATCGAACACGCCGCCGAGCCGTCGGTTGATCGGACTCTCGACCAGGTAGCGCAGGGCATCGGTTGCCGGTGCCTGAGCCTTGCCGCTGATGCTGAGCACGCCGTCGTGGAAGCTCGGCAGGCTGCCGTTGACCCCGCTGATGCGCGCACCGAAAGCTCGCGCCGAAGCATTGCGCACTTCCAGGCTGTGCGAGGTCACCCGCAGATCGCCGCTGATCTGGGTGAACTCGGGCCACTCGGCGTTGGCGTGCACGCTCTCGGCGCTGGCGGTCTGTCCCGGCGGCAACAGGCCGCGGGGCGCGTAATTGAACACCCCGTTTTCGATTTGGGCGTTCACCTCGAAGGTGCCCCCCTTGGCCGGTGTGTCAAAGGGGAAGTTTTCGAGCCGACCCTGAACCGAGAAATCGACCTTGCGCGCATTGCCCGCGGCAATCGCGCTGCGCAGATAGTCGCGGGTGTGCAGCGGAATGTCGATGGGCAGGTAGCGCCACACCGCGCGGGCGTCGGCCCGGGTGAGCTGGCCCTTCAGATCGATGCTGCCCAGGCCGCGGGGCGCGCTGCGCCAGGTCAGGATGGCGCTTCCGGCCGCGTCGGCATTGGCGAAATCGAAGCGCCGGGTGCTGACCTGCCACTGCCCGGCTCTGTCGCGCTTCCAGGCGAGATCGGCTGACAAGGTGTCGAACCCCAGTCTGGCCGGGGCATAGACCAGCGGCAGATCGAGGCTGGTGAGGTGAATCTGTGCCTGGCCGCCCGCTTGGGTTGCGCTGAGCGTGCCCGACAGACCGCCCACGCCCGGCAGATCGGCTGGAAGTTGCAGCGCTTTCGCGGCGGCCTTGCCGCGCTCGATCAGGTGATGGGGATCGGCGGGGGGAATGCTCTCGCCTGCGCCCGCGGGGCTGTTCCAGCGTAGGTCGGCAAACTGCGCCTGCACGCTGAAGGTCGGCGGCATTCCAGCAGGCGCCACGCCCTTGGGCCAACTGGCTTGAGCCTCGAATCGATCGATGCGGCCCTGCGGCTGCAGCGCGGTCAGCCGGGCCTGCCACAGCGCAGGCAGCGGCAGACGCTGCGCCACTGCGGCGAGGGCGCCGAGATCGAGCGCGCCTGTCTGCAGACGGCCCTGCGCGGCCTGCCCCGGCGGGTGCTGCCATTGCCAGTCCACGCTGACAGGAGCAAGTGACTGGCCCTGGACGTTGCGGAACTGCAGATGCTGCAAGCTGGCCTTCTCCCCTCCGGGCAGCGGCGCCCAAGTCATGCGGGTGGAGAGGGTGTCGAGCGCGATGGGGGGCAGCAGCGCCACCGGGCGCAGGGCCTCGGCGGTTTGCTGCGGGGCGAGTTGAACCGCGATGTCTCGCAGCGCCAGATCGGCGGTGAAGGCGGTCGGCGCGCCCTGGTCGAACTGCGCCCAGGCCCGCACCGAGCCGCGCCCCGTCTGCGTCTGGGCGGGCAGGGTCAGGGGAAGCTGCGGTTGCAGCGCGGCCAGATCGACGCCGGTCACTTCGCCGTAAAGCGTGCCCTTCCAGCGCGCGAAGTCGGCGGTGTGGCGCAGAAAAAGCGGCTGAGTGAAACTGGCGCGCAGATCGATGCGACCGCCGAAACCCGCTGGCGGCTCGGCGGTGAGCGCGGCGCGGTGCGTCACCAGTGAGTTCCGCAGCAAGAGGTTGACCTGGGTGAGCGGCAAGGGCTGCGCGTGCCGTGCGGCGTTCACCCAGGTCAGGCGGCTGTCGAGAATCAGGATCTCGTCCTGGCTGAACAGCCAGTCGGCGAACTGCTGCGCGGCGTCGTTCTTGCCCGACCCTGACAGAGCAAAGCGAATGCCGCCCACCTCCAGATGGCTGGCGTCCGGGCGCGTCACCGTCAGATCGGCGCCGCGGATCACCAACTGCTCGAAGGTGAGGGTGAGCCGGGTGAGGCTTTTCCACGAAGGCGCCGCGCTGACCTCGGCGAACTGCAGGGCCGGCTGTCCCTGCGGGCCGTCGATGCGCACATCGTGCAGCGCGAATTGCGGCATCAGGCCGTGCCACTCGGTCTTGATTTTCCCGATATGCACCGGCAGCCCCAACGCCTGGCTGCTGGCCTGCTCAACCCAGGGCCTGAACTCCTGCGCGTTGGGCAGCACGGCATAACGCAGCGTCAGCAGACCCGCGCCGAGCACGAAATACACCGTGAGCACGAGGATGACAGCCGCCTCCCAGATGCGGGTGGCGGCGCGCAGCGAAAGATGGAGCAGAGACAAGGGATGCGGCTCAGGCGGACCAATCGACGGGGCGATGGTAGTCAACCCAGATGGTCCATGAGGCGCCGCTTTGCCCTGCACGGGCGCTGGCGCAAGCCCAGGCTGAAGCGCGTCGTGCAATCCTGCGTCTGGCCCTCGGACACTCGTCAGCCTCGGTGCAGCTTCGTGGAGGCTGGAATATGCTCCGCCCCCAACGCAGTTGCCGGACGCATCCGATGGAGTTGCCGCAGTTTTCCCGTTTTTATCGTCGCCATGTCGGTCGTTTCGACGATGTGCTGGCCTGCTGGTCGCCCGGCATTCCAACCCGGGATGAACTCGATGCCGCCGTCGCCACGCTGACGCGGCAGGGCGCGGCGCTGCCCACCGCGCTGCGCCGGGTGCGCAACGCGCTGATGCTGCGGCTGATCGAGGCCGATCTGTCCGGATCGCCGCTGGAGGCGGTCTGCACCGGCATCAGCGACCTCGCCGAGAGCGCGGTGGCCTTCGGTCTGCGCGCGGTGCAGACCGAGATGCAGGCGCGTTTCGGCGTGCCACGCACCGCCAGCGGCGACGAGGCGCAGTTTCTGGTGGTGGGCATGGGCAAGCTCGGCGGCCGCGAACTCAACGTCTCGTCCGACATCGACCTGGTCTTCGTCTACGACGACGATGGCAAGACCGACGGTGCCGTCGGTCTGAGCAATCGGGAGTATTTCGGCCGCGTGGTGCGCGCCTTCGTGCCGCTGCTGTCCGACGTCACCGGCGACGGCTTCGTGTTCCGGGTGGACACGCGGCTGCGCCCCAACGGCGACAGCGGCCCCCCGGTGGTCAGCCTGGCGATGCTCGAAGAGTATTTTCTGGTGCAGGGCCGCGAGTGGGAGCGGTTTGCCTGGCTCAAGTCGCGCGTGGTGTCGCCGCTGCAGACGCCGCAGGCGCAGCGGGCAGAACAGAGTCTGGCGGCGGTGGTCGAGCCTTTCGTCTGGCGCCGCTATCTCGACTTCGGCATGCTCGAAGCCCTGCGCGCCCTGCACCGGCAGATCCGGGCGGAGGCGACCAAGCGCGCCGCCGCCCGGCCCGACAAGGCCAACGACGTCAAGCTGGGGCGCGGCGGCATCCGCGAAATCGAGTTCACCGTGCAGCTCCTGCAGGTGGTGCGTGGCGGGCGCATGCCGCAGATCCGCGAGCGCGCCACGTTGCCTGCGCTGAAACTGCTCGTGGCGCAGGGGCTGTTGCAGGCCGACGCGGCAGAAAGGCTGGCATCGAGCTACCGGTTTCTGCGACGCCTGGAGCACCGCATCCAGTATCTCGACGACGCCCAGACTCACAGCCTGCCCGCCGATGACGCCGACCTGCACGCCCTGGCCTGGGCCATGGGCTTCGTCGATGACGACGCACAGCGGCGTGGCGCCTGCCCCAAGGGCTGCAAGCTGCTGCGCGAGCTCGACAGCGTGCGCGAGTTCGTCGCCAGCGAGTTCGATGCGCTGCTGCACAACGGCCCGCAGTGCACCGGCTGCAGCAAGCCGCCGGAAAACCTGGACGCGGTGCGGCACCGGCTGGCCAAGGCGGGCTTGGCGCACGATGCCATCGTCGCGCGGCTCAAGGCGCTCGAAACCTCGCCGCGCTACACCGCGCTGAGCGATGTGGGTCGGCTGCGGCTGTTGCGCGTGCTCGACCGCACCATCGGCATGGCGGCCGAACGACCCACGGCGGAGATCTGCCTGAGCCGGGTCATCGACCTGCTCGAAGCCATCGGCCGCCGCGAAACCTATCTGGCCTTTTTTGCCGAACAGCCCGCGGCCCTCTCCCGGCTGTGCACGGTGCTGGAATCTTCGGCCTGGGCCGCCGACTACATCAAGCGCCATCCGGCCGTCGTCGATGAGCTGATCACGCCGCCCAGCGAGCGCTTCAACGCCGAGGACTACCGGCAGGGTCTTCTGCAACAGCACCAGCGCGCGCTCGACGCGGGCCGCTGGGATGCCGGCGAAGGCATGGACCTGCTGCGGCACGGTTTTCACGCCGAGATGTTCCGCACCCTGTCGCGCGATCTGGCCGGGCTCATCAAGGTCGAGCAGGTGGCCGATGAACTCTCCGCCCTGGCCGATGCCACCGTGCAGCTCGCGCTGGAGTGGTGCTGGCGGGAACTGCCGCAAAAACACCGCGAACAGCCGGCATTTGCCGTCATCGCCTACGGAAAGCTCGGCGGCAAGGAGTTGGGCTACGGCAGCGATCTCGACATCGTCTTTCTTTACGACGACAAGGCCGACGATGCCCAGGACATCTACGCCACCTTCGCCCGCAAGCTGGTGTGGTGGCTGACCGCGCACACCGCCGCCGGTCGCCTGTTCGAGATCGACACCCGGCTGCGGCCCAACGGCAACGCCGGGCTGCTGGTCACCAGCCTGGAGGCCTTCGAGGCCTACCAGCGCGGCCGGGGCAGCAACACCGCCTGGACCTGGGAGCATCAGGCGCTCACCCGGGCGCGCTGCTGCGCGGGCGATCTGGCCATCGGCGCGCGTTTCGAGGCCATCCGTACCGCCGTGCTGACCACCCGGCGCGATGGGGACGCGCTGCGCACCGAAATCCTCGCCATGCGACAGAAAGTGGCCGACGGCCACCCCAACCGCAGCGGGCTGTTCGACGTCAAACACGACCCAGGCGGCATGGTCGACGTGGAGTTCGCGGTGCAGTTTCTGGTGCTGGCCCACGCCGCCGACTACCCGCAGCTCACCGCCGATCTGGGCAACATCGCCCTGCTCGGCATGGCCGAAGCCCTGGGCCTGCTGCCCGCGGGCGTGGGCCGACCTGCAGCCGATGCCTATCGCGAGCTGCGACGCATCCAGCACCGGGAACGGCTGGCCGGCGCCGAGGCCGCCCGCGTGCCGCCCGACAGTCTGCAGCCCGAACGCGCCGCGGTGCGTGCGCTCACTCTGGCCGTGTTCGGCGCGGAGGCCGAGCAGGTCGGTGCGGCCGAACAAGCCCAGCAAGCTGACGTTTGAGCGCGCTGCAGCCTGCGCGCAGGCGCCGCACGTGGCAGCACTCGATCCATAAGTTTAGATTTGATGAACTGAAGAACAGAATTTATCAATTTTCCTTACCTAAGACGGCCAATAGCATAGGTACCCGTCATCGGCCCTGGGTCTGATGGCCCTTACGCCGGGGCGGCTCGATCGGTCTTGAGTCGCCAGCTCCGTTCGCTCACTGAGTCTCAAGCCCGATGAACTGGATCGATGTCGCTGTGCTGGCCCTGCCGGCCTTGCCACTGTTGTCCGCCGCGCTGCTGCCCCTGTTGTGCGGGCAGAACCGCAGGCGAGCCGCCCGCTGGAGCATTGGTTTCACCGCGCTGACCGTGCTGCTGGCGCTGGTGCTTCTGGTTCACTACTTGCACAGCGCCCAGAGCGCGCCCATGTTCGTCGGCGTGACCCAGATCGGCCTCTTGCTCGACCCGCTCAGTCTGGCCATGTCGGTTCTGGTCGCGGGCATCAGTCTGATCGTGCACGTGTACTCGCTGAACTACATGGCCGATGAGCCGGGCTATGTGCGCTTCTTCTCCCTGCTCGATCTGATGACGGCGTCCATCCTGGTGATGGTCAGCGCCGGTGATCTGCTCACCCTGCTGGCCGCCTGGTTTGCGGTGGGACAACTGCTGTATTTCCTCTTGGGTCACAACACCGAACGCCAGGCGACCGGTCGCTACGCCTTCTGGACCTTCATCACTTATCGCCTGGGCGATCTGCCCCTGGTCGGGGCGGCGCTGTTGCTGGTCAAGGCCTACGGCGTGTGGGATCTGCCCGGCCTGTTCGCCCGCATCGCGGCCGATCCGCATGTGCAGCTCGGCGGCGTGGCCGTGGTGCCGCTGGCCGGGCTGCTGGTGGCGCTGGCTGCGTTTGCGCGCTCGGCCCAGTTTCCGCTGCACATCTGGCTGCCCTACACCATGGACGGCCCTACGCCGGTGTCGGCGCTGATGCACGCGGGCATCGTCAATGCCGGGGGCTTTTTGTTCAACCGTTTCGCGCCGCTGCTCATTCACGCGCCGGACGTGCTGCACCTAGCCTTCGTGGTGGGGCTGGCGACGGCGCTGCTCGGTTCGGCGCTGATGCTCACACAGAACGACATCAAGAAATCACTCGGCTATTCGACTATGGGGCAGATGGGCTTCATGATCATGGAATGCGGGCTGGGGGCGTTCTCGCTGGCGGTCTATCACCTCATCGCACACGGGCTGTTCAAGGCCACGCTGTTCCTCAGCTCGGGCAATGTGATCGGCGATACCCGGCGCGACGACGGCGTGCCCGCCGACGACATCTACACCTTCGTGGTCGAGCGTCGGCCGCTGCGCGCGGTGAAGGTGCCCTGGCTGATCGCGGCGCTCATCACGGTGCTGGTGCCCGCGGTGGTGCTGGGGCTGTCGCACTGGTTGGTTGCGGCGGACTTCTTCCACAAGCAAGGCGCGGTCGTGCTGCTGTTCTTCGGCTGGGTGACCGGGGCGCAGGTGTTCTTCTCCATCCACAAGCTGCCGAGCGAGAATCCGTGGCGCTCGCTCACCATGATCTTCCTGTCCTTCCTGATCGTGGTGGTGGGCTACACGCTGATCGCGCATGTGTTCGAGGCCTTCCTCTACCCCGACCCGGTGCTGCGCGATGCCACCTACGCGGCGGCGGGCATCAACCTGCTGGCCTTCGACCTGATGATCATTTTCCTCACCGTGGTGCTGGTGGGGGCCTGGCTGGTGACGTTCTATGCCCAGTCGCTCGACCTCGAAGGGCGGCCGGGCACGCTGTGGAACGCCATCTATCTCAATCTCTACACCCTGTTCTCGCGCGAGTTTTACGTGTCGGATGTCTACACCCAGTTGTCGCGTGGCGCGGTTGCGGCGGCCAAGCGGGTGAACGTGTGGCTGCGGTGGGTCTGAGGAGCTCATGATGATCGAACTGCTCGTTTGTGCCGTCGTGCTGCTGCCCCTGCTGCCGTTCAGTCTGGGCGTCAATGCCGTGTTGCAGGCCGTGCCCGCCTGGCTGCGCGCGCTGTTGCTGGTCGCGCTTCCGGTGGCCGGGGCTTATGTGCTGGGGGGCGTGGCGGTGCCCGTGGGGCCGCTGGCCCGGGTCATCCAGGTGCTGGCCGCAGTCACCGCCCTGCTCTACGCCTGGCGACTGTTGGCGGTGCGCGAGCTCTTCATCTGGGCGCGGCTGCAGGCCAGCTCGGCCTGGCCTCTGATCTGGCTGGCCTGGCTGTTCGGCATGCCGGACGACCGTCTCATCGCCGTGGCGCTGGCGCTGAGCCTGCCGGCTGCCGTGCTCACCCTCCTGGCCTGCGCGCTGCGCCGTCGTCTAGGGGGCGCCTATCTGGGGCTGCGCGGGCGTCTGGGTCCGGCCTATCCGCGGCTGACCGGCGCGGTGGTGGTGGCGCTGGTGGCGGCCCTGGCGGCGCCGCCGTTTCCGGGCTTCTTCTCCATGATGGCGGTGCTGCTGCAAATGCCCGCGGTCTGCGTGTTCACCGTGCTGGCCGTCTGGATTCTCTGGAGCTGGGCTGCGGCCTTGCTGTGGCAGCACGGTCTGTTCGGTGACCCCTGGCCGCGGCCTGTGGGGACGTCGGATCTATCGGTTTCTGCGGGCGCGGTCTGGGTGCTGCTGGCGCTGATCGCGGTGTCTCTGGGTCTCATCGGGAGTTGGGCATGGTGGATGCGCTGAATCTGGGCAAGCGCCTGCGGGTGCGATCGACCGCCTACGTGGCGGGGGAGCCGGTTCCGTTTTTCTGGCCGATGCGCACCTTCATTCACCACAACCCGCTCTACGGCCTGGAGGACATGCCGTTCGAGCAGGCGGTGCGCCGTGGCGCGGAGCTTTTTCATGCGCGCATGTTCTTGCCGCGCAGCAACTATCAGCACTGGCAGAGCGAAGGCAAGGTGCGGCGCGACACGCTGGTGGACGAAATCGCGCGGCGTTCGCAGGCCCTGCCTGCGGTGCCGGGCATCGACTGGCCCCGCTGGCTGATGAGCCTGATGCAACTGCCCCATGACCGCGATGTGGTGGTGACCGGAGCGAAGGCGCAGGACGTTCACGCCGCGCTGCATGGTCAGCCGCCGTCTTCGCAGGCGGTGGATGTATCCGGCCTGCTCCCCGGTCTGCAGCAACGCCTGCACCATCGCACCCTGCCTGCCGCGGTGGATGCGCTGTGGGGCACCCGCATGGCCGACGAGCTCGACGAACTGGTGATCAAGAGCTGCCTGGACTTCTTCGACGAAGACCAGTCGTCCTGGCGCATGCCCGGGCGCGAGCGCGGGCTGTTTGCCGCCTGGAGTGACATCGCCCGGCGCAACGCGCGTCTGTTCCTGCGGGGCTTGCATGTGCGGCGCATTCTCGATCAGGTGCAGGACGCGGAAAACGCCGTGGTGCACGTCATGGACGAGATGGGCATCGACCCCGACGACTGGCCGGCCTATTTCACCCACGAACTCACCCGGCTGCACGGCTGGACAGGCTTCGTGCGCTGGCGTTCGTCCGCCAAGCATTACTACTGGGCGCAACGCTACCCCGCCGACGTGGTCGATCTGCTGGCCATTCGCCTGGTCGTCGGCCTGGCGCTGTTGCAGGAAAGCGCGCGCCAGCGCCGCACGCCGGTGAGGCGCGACCAGCTCGACGCCTTGCTGCAAGAGCGCGGCGCCGAATGTCTGCTGCGCGAGGCACTGCACACCGGCCAGGTGCTGCCAGGCTGGGCGCAGCGCATCGACGACGTGCTGTCGCGCGGTGACTGTGCCCGCTGCGATGACCTGTTGAAGCAGTACTGGCCGCTCTGGCAGGCCCAGCTCGGGCGCGAACAGGCTGGCGAACTGCGCGAACTGGCTGCTTCTGCCGACGCCATCGCGGCGCTTGACGCGTTGTCGCCGGAGGGCGTGGCAGGGCTGCTGCAGGGGCTGCAAGAGTTTGTGCCGCAGGAAGGCATGGTCTGGACCCTCGCCATGGAGGCGCAGGCCATCGACCATCTGCTGGCGAACGTGCAGGTGCCGCAGGACCTGCCCGCGGGCAAGCGGCCGTTTGCCCAGGCCATGTTCTGCATCGACGTGCGCTCCGAGCCCATCCGTCGTCACCTCGAGCGCGTGGGCGACTACCAGACCTTCGGCATTGCCGGATTCTTCGGCGTGCCCGTGGGTTTTCTCGGCTACGGCAAGGGCAGCGAAAGCCATTTCTGCCCGGCGGTGGTGACGCCGAAGAACCTGGTGCTGGAGCTTCCCGCCGCGCTCGACCCCAACGACGAAGACTTCGTCAGCACGCTGGGGCATGTGCTGCACGATCTCAAGAGTTCGGTGCTCTCGCCCTACGTCACCGTCGAGGCGGTGGGCATGCTGTTCGGGCTGGATCTGTTCGGCAAGACCCTCGCGCCGCTGGGCTACAGCCGCTGGCGCAGCCGCATCGACGCCGAAAAGCCGGTTACCCGCCTGCTGGTCGACAAGCTCACCCGCGAACAGGCCGACTCCATCATCCGCACCCTGCAGCGCGCGATGATCGTCAAGGCCTTGCATGCCGAGCTGCACATCGAGCGCGAGCGCGTGGACGACGACATGATCCGCGAGCTGCGCGAGACGGCGCTGCGCCACCGCGAAGGCCCGACGCGGCTGCGCACTGCCTTCGGTGTGGCCGACAAGCAGGAGGCCGATTTCATCGCGAAGCTGCGTGAGGACTACCGCATCGATGCCGACTACGCCAACTACCAGCTCGTGCGCCTGGGCCGCATCGGCTATTCGCTCGACGAGCAGGTCAACTATGTGCACACGGCGCTGACCATGATCGGGCTGACGCGCAACTTCTCGCGCTTCGTGCTCATCGTCGGCCACAACGGTCAGACCGAGAACAACCCTTATGAGTCGGCCCTCGACTGCGGCGCCTGCGGCGGTGGCAGCGGCCTGGTCAACGCCCGCGTGCTGGCGCAGATGGCCAACAAGTCCGCGGTGCGTGAGCGTCTGGCCACCATGGGCATCACCATTCCCGAGGACACCTGGTTCCTGCCGGCGCTGCACATCACCACGACCGACGCCATCGAGTTGCTCGACCTCGACCTCCTGCCGCCGCGTCATCTGGTGTATCTGGATCGCCTGCGCAACGGGCTGCGGGCCGCATCCAAGCTGGCTGCGGCCGAGCGTATGCCCAGGCTGCTGCCGCACGCGCGCGAACTCGATCCCGCGCAGGCCTATCGCGCGGCGCAGCGGCTGGCGGTCGACTGGGCGCAGACCCGGCCCGAATGGGGGCTGTCGAAGAACGTCTACGGCATCATCGGCCGTCGCAGCCTGTCCCAGGCGGCAGACCTGGAAGGGCGCCCCTTCCTGTTGTCATACGACTGGCGCTGCGACCCCAAGGGCCGTCTGCTCGAAAACCTGCTGGCCGCACCCGTGGTGGTTGGGGAGTGGATCAACCTCGAGCATTTCTTCTCCACCGTGGACAATGCCCATCTGGGCAGTGGCAGCAAGGCCTATCACAACGTCGCCGGGCGCTTCGGCGTGATGACCGGAAACTTGAGCGATCTGCGCACCGGCCTGCCGATGCAGACCGTGATGCGCGAAGGCCAGCCCTACCACGAGCCGATGCGGCTGATCGCCCTCATCGAGGCGCCGCTCGACTTTGCCGGGCGGGCGCTGCAAAGCGTGGTCAAGGTGAAGAACCTGGTGCTCGGCGGCTGGATACGCGCCATCGTCATCGACCCCACCCAGGGCTACAAGCCTTTCGTCTACAACAACGGGCAATGGGAAGAGCGCGCGCCGCTCGTGCCCCAGACTCAGGAGGATCTCGTCGCATGAACACCATCAAGCTGCATCCGCTGAAAAAGCTGGAAATCATTCTCGAAGGGGCGCACAAGGAATTCGCCACCGACCTGCTCGACCGCGCGGGCGTGAAGGGCTACACCATCGTCGGCAACCTGTCGGGCAAGGGCAGCCACGGCATGTACGAAGGCCACCTCATGTTCAACGAGGACGATGCGCTGATTATGATCATCGCTGCCGTTCCCGAAGAATTGGTCGGCCCGCTGCTCGATGGCTTCCAGCCCTTCTTCGAAGCGCATTCGGGCGTGGTCTTCGTCTCCGACATTCAGGTGGGGCGGCCGGTCAAGTTCAGGAATTGAGAGGCTGTCATTCGTTCAGATAAATTGAACGAAAGTGTTGTCGATATAAATTGATTCTTATGATGGCGGGGCGGTATTCTTTAACCCGCTTTCAAGGATATGTGGCTTGTGTCCGGGCTTTCTGGCCTGCTCGGCCGCGTGAAATCCCAGGCAGCGCAGCAAGTCAGACCGCCACGGCGGCTCGTACGGAGTTGCGGTTTGGCAGTGATTGGTTGGCCGCACAAGCCTGTTGGCCAGAACATTGAATTTTTGTCGCATTTTTTTGTCGCGTTCATCGCTAAGGAGTGATCGATATGGCAGTTAAGACCTATCAGGCCGGCGTTAAGGAGTACCGGCAAACCTATTGGATGCCGGAGTACACCCCTCTGGACACCGATCTTCTGGCCTGCTTCAAGATCACCCCGCAGGCGGGCGTCGATCGTGAAGAAGCGGCTGCCGCCGTGGCCGCCGAGTCTTCGACCGGTACCTGGACGACCGTCTGGACCGATCTGCTGACCGACATGGACTACTACAAAGGCCGTGCCTATCGCATCGAAGACGTGCCGGGCGACGACACCTGCTTCTACGCCTTCATCGCCTACCCCATCGACCTGTTCGAAGAAGGCTCCGTGGTCAACGTGTTCACCTCGCTGGTGGGCAACGTGTTCGGCTTCAAGGCCATTCGCGCCCTGCGCCTGGAAGACATCCGCTTCCCGCTGGCCTACGTCAAGACCTGCAACGGCCCGCCCAACGGCATCCAGGTCGAGCGCGACGTGATGAACAAGTACGGCCGTCCTCTGCTGGGTTGCACCATCAAGCCCAAGCTGGGTCTGTCGGGCAAGAACTACGGCCGCGCCGTGTACGAGTGCCTGCGCGGCGGCCTCGACTTCACCAAGGACGACGAAAACATCAACTCCCAGCCCTTCATGCGCTGGAAGCAGCGTTTCGACTTCGTGCAGGAAGCCACGCTCAAGGCCGAAGCCGAGACCGGTGAGCGCAAGGGCCACTACCTGAACGTGACCGCGCCGACCCCGGACGAAATGTTCAAGCGTGCGGAGTACGCCAAGGAAATCGGCGCTCCCATCATCATGCACGACTACATCACCGGCGGCTTCTGCGCCAACACCGGTCTGGCCCAATGGTGTCAGGACAACGGCATGCTGCTGCACATCCACCGCGCCATGCACGCCGTGCTCGACCGCAACCCGCACCACGGCATCCACTTCCGCGTGCTGACCAAGATTCTGCGTCTGTCGGGTGGCGACCACCTGCACACCGGTACCGTGGTGGGCAAGCTCGAAGGCGACCGCGCCTCGACCCTGGGCTGGATTGACCTGCTGCGTGAGTCGTATGTGCCGGAAGACCGTTCGCGCGGCCTGTTCTTCGATCAGGACTGGGGCTCCATGCCCGGCGCCTTCGCCGTGGCCTCCGGCGGCATTCACGTCTGGCACATGCCCGCGCTGGTCACCATCTTCGGTGACGACTCGGTGCTGCAGTTCGGCGGCGGCACCCTGGGCCACCCCTGGGGCAACGCGGCCGGTGCCGCGGCCAACCGCGTCGCGCTCGAGGCCTGCGTGCAGGCTCGCAACGAAGGCCGTCAGGTTGAAAAGGAAGGTCGCGAGATTCTCACCGCCGCCGCCCAGCATTCGCCCGAACTGAAGATCGCCATGGAGACCTGGAAAGAGATCAAGTTCGAGTTCGACACCGTCGACAAGCTGGACGTCGCCAACAAGTGATCGTTCCCGGTGCGGCGGGCGCGATGCGCACCGCCGCTGCCTGACACCGTTTGCTCTCAAAGGAATTCATCATGGCCACCGTGCAAGCCTACAAAGCCACCAAGAAGTTCGAAACCTTCTCCTACCTGCCGCAAATGACCCCCGAGCAGGTGCGTCGCCAGATCGCCTACGCCATCGCGCAGGGCTGGAACCCCGCCGTCGAGCACACCGAGCGCGGCACGCCCGCCAAGGTGAGCTTCTGGTACATGTGGAAGCTGCCGATGTTCGGCGAGCAGTCCGTCGATGTGGTGCTGGCCGAACTTGAAGCCTGCCACCGCGAGTTTCCTGATCACATGGTGCGTTTCGTCGCTTACGACAACTACGCCCAGAGCCAGGGTCTCGCGTTCGTCGTCTATCGCTGATTCAACGCGAATGGCAGCCTGGGCGTGACGGTCTGTTTGCCGCCGCGCCGGATGTCCGGGGCCGAGTGCCCCGGCGCCAGACACCGAGTTTTCTGAATTCACGACTTCTCTGCATCGAGGTCCACCATGACATACCCTGCCGATCGCCATGCGCAGGCGACCCTCTCGGGTCGCGAGCTGGCACTCAAGCGGCGCCAGGCCATGGCGCTGCATGGCAAGGCCGGTTCGGCCAAGCCAGCCGGCGCCTCTGCGCGTCAAAGGCCGGAGATGGCCGCGTCGCTGACTGCCGCTTCTTCGCAGTCGCGTCCGGCCTCCGCGACATCGGCAGCGCCCGTGGTGCACGCGTCCTCGATGGCTGCGTCGGCCGTCGCGCCCTTGAATCCGCCGCAGGTGCAGCTCAGCCCTGCCCGTGCGCGCCGTCAGGCGATGTCGCAGCAAGGCAAGTCGGCCGTGAAGCAGGCTGGCAACGGCGGCCCGAGCCGACCGAGTGCGCATCTGCGTCCCACGGCTTCCACGTCGGTTGCGGCCGTTCGTGAGGCGTCGGCTTCGTGTGGCTGCGACACGAAGACGTCCTGCGGCTGCGGTTGCGCCGACACCGCGTCCACCCCGGCGCTGTCCACCCAGGGTGCGATGTCAGCCCCGGCTGCTGATGTGGCGGCTGCCGTTCGCGCCGTGCCGATGGCCGGTGGCCGCGCTCTGGCCCAGGCCCGCCGCGCTGCGCTGGCGCAGGATGGCAAGGCCGGTCTGCGCCGTGTGGCCCAGGCCACCAAGATCGCCGCCACGCTGCCGGGCCAGGACTGGCAGGCCGCCATGAGCAAAGGCGCCACGGCGCGTCAGGTGGCGATGCAGCGCCGTCATGTGCAGTCCCTGGTCGGTCGCGCAGGCGCCGCCGCAGAAGCCTCGCGGCCCAGCGGGCGCATGAAGGCCCGCGACACCCGTGCCACCGTGCCCGTGAAGGTCGAGGAAGGGCATACCCTTTCCGGCCAGCGCGTGACCGGCACCCAGGTCGAGCGCAGCCAGCGGGTCAGTGGCAACGAGCCCGGCTCCTGCCGCGCCATCACCGGCACCGAGTACATCGGCACCGAGCAGTTCGATGGGCTGTGCAAGACCCGCCCGGCGCCCAACCCGCCCAAGGTCGGGGTGAGCACCACCCTGCGCGAGCAGCGCGTGACGGGCACCGAAGTCGGTCGATCCACCAAGGTCACCGGCGATGAGCCCGGCTCCTGCCGCGCCATTACCGGCACCGACTACCTCAGCGCCGAGCGCTATCAGGAATTCTGCGAAACCCGTCCCCAGCCCACGGTCGAGAAAGTCGGCCGTGGCACCACCGAGATGGGCCAGCGCTTCACCGGCACGCTGGTCGACCGCCAGGTCAAGGTGACCGGCGGCGAACAGGGCGCCGACCGCGCCCTCACCGGCACCCGTTACAGCACTGCCAGTGCTGACACCGCGCCGAACAAGGTCGAGGTCACCACGACGGCTGGCGGCAAGACCGTGACCGGCACCGGCGTCGGTGCGCGCAAAAGCATGACCGGCGACGAGGCCGGTGCCTGCCGCCCCGTGACCGGCACCCAGTATCTCTCGTCCGAGCAGTTCAGCCAGTTCTGCCAGACCGGCGCACCGGCGCAGCCGCGCAAGGTCAGCGTCATGTCCAGCCGCGCTGGCCAGAGCGTGACCGGCACCGATGTGGGCCGTAGCGTCCATGTCACCGGCAACGAGGCCGGGTCCTCCCGCGCCATCTCGGGCAACCAGTATTTCAACGCCAAGGATTTTGGCGGGGTCGCCACGGCCGCTCCGGCCAAGGTCAGCGTTATGCAGACGCTGGGCGGGCGTTCCGTGACCGGCTCCGAGGTCGCTCCCAGCCCAAAATTGTCCGGTGACGAGTCGTTCGGGTGCAAACCCGTCACCGGTATCGATTACATCGGCGCGCAGCAGCTCGGCGCCGTATGTGAAGCACCTGAAGTGATCGCCCCCGTCTCCAAGGTGGTGGTCGATCAAACCTGGAATGGCCAGACCGTCACCGGGAGCTATCCCGGACGCTCCGCCCGCGTCACCGGCAATGAAGCCGGGGCCTGCGCGCCCATCAGCGGCAACAGCTACATCGGTCAAGGCCAGTTCCAGGCGTTTTGCGAAGCGCCCGCGCTGCAACAGCAGCGCAACGTGCAGCGCGACAGCGCCACGGTGTCGCTGCGTGCCCTCACCGGCGACCGGCCTGGTGCCGGCGGTTCGGTGATGACCGGCGACGAGCGCGGCGCCTGCGGTCCGGTCACCGGCACGCCCTACCTGGGTGCGGACACCATGCCCGGCCATTGCGCCACCAGCGGACGTTTCGTGCCGCGCGCCCGCCCGGCCGAGACGCCGAGCCGCGATCCCGCGCCCGTGCAGTTCAGCATCGTGACCCCGGGCCATGCCTCGCTCGGCCGCGAGCGCGGCAACGATGTGACCGGCAACGGCATGGGTACCGAGCGCATCACCGGCTCGATCAACAAGGCCGAAGGCCTGATCACCGGCACGCCCGAATTCCGCAAGCAGGACATCCAGCGTTTCCAGGCGCAGCAGCAGGAGCAGCAGGAACTCGTGCAACGCGCCGCCCAACGTCTGAGCGGCGAGGGCAGCCAGCAAGGCCCGCGCATTTCCGGCGACGTCTGGCTGGAGAAGTCGCGCGTGACGGGCACCGAAGGTGCTTCCAGTCTCGCCCGCAACCCGTCGATGCGCGGCCAGCCGCGCGGCATGGGGTCGAATGCTGCCACGTTCCGTGAAGTGGAGCGTCCCGAGATTCCGTCGTCTCGCGTGACCGGCTCGTCCGGCAACACCGAGCGCGGCGCTGCCGTGACCGTCTCTGGCGGCGCACGCGGCTGAGGCGGAGCATCGCGAGATGAATACCCAAAAGCGCATGGCGGCCTTGCGGGCCAGTGGTGCCTACCTCGGTGGGCAGGATGCGTCGCAAGCGCATCAGCACATCATGCGCCCGGCATTTCGTCCTGCGTTTCATGCCCAGGCCGATGGCGGCAATCCCGCGTGCAACATCGGCGCGGGTCAGCGTTGCGAGCACGCCCTGGTCGATGCCGAGCTCAACCAGCGCCTGTACGACTATGAGCGCACGGTGCGCGGGCGTTTTCGCGGCATCGTCGATACGCTCAAGGCCATCTCGGCAGTGCAGCACGAGTCCGATTTCGCCGAACGCGCGCAGCGCCTGGCCCAGGATCGCCTCGGCTACGCCTTGCCGCAGGAACTGCTCGACGATGCCTGGGTGTCCGGTCTGGACATGAGGGCGCTGCATACCCATTGCATTTTTCAGAGCTTCAAGAACTCCGTCGACCACACCGACGCCGACCAGGCGCCGTGGCTGGACCGCATGGCGATCACGCCCGAGTTTCTCGCCGCCTGCGGCTATCACACCGTCGACATCACCCCCTGCGCCGATGGCCGACTGCAAGGTCTGGTGCCCTTCGTGTTCCGCATGGCGCCCAACCGCAACGTCTACCTCAAGGCCTACGCTGGAGCGATGTTCGACGTCGAAGCCGACATGATCGACTGGGCGCATCGCGAACTCGAGCGCCTGACCGGCGGCATCCCCGGGGGCGAATCGCAGAACTATCTGAAGATCGCCGTCTATCACTTCAGCAGTTCGCACTCGCACGATCAGGGCTGTGCCTTCCATGCCAGCAACGACAAGCAGGCCGTCGAGTCGGCCAAGCAGCGTCTCGACGAGCTGCGCGTGGCCATCGAGCGCACCTACGGCGTGGGGGCGGCGCCCGCCGTGTTGCTGGTCGGTCTGGACACCGATCACGATTCGCTGCGCATCCATCTGCCCGACGCCGATGGCGACGTGAATCCTTATCGCTACGTCGATACCGCCGAGCTGTACCGCGAGACCGTCGCCCTGTCGGCGCAAGCTGCGCGCGCACACATTGCCCAGAGGGTGGACGAAGCCCAGCACATGGACGGCTGGGCCCAGGGCCGGGGCAACATGGATGCCGGCATGCGCAGCCTGGTGCTGGCGCTGGCCGAGGCCAATCTGTCTCAGATCGAGTTCGTCATTCACCACCATCAGGGCCGTTACTCGGTGCTGGGCCACGACGAGGAATTCATCTGCGCCGGTGAAGCCACGCATTACGTGCAGATGCGCAACAAGTATTACTTCGCCCATCTCGACACGGTCGAGGAAGGTGCGGCCGACATGGATGTCGGCATCAAGATTTTCACCGGTCTGAACGTGCGCCATGGGTTGCCGGTTCCGGTGCTGGTGCACTTCTATTACTCGTCGCGCGTGCCCGGCTCGCGCGACCGCGCGCTCAAGCGCGCCAAACGGGTCAAGGCGGCGATCGAGTCCAGGTATCCGGCGCTGGTGGCGCGCAACCTGTTGACCTGCCGCATGGCGTTGTCCGACCGTTTCGACACCGAACGCTGTGTGTTCGTCGACGAAGCGGTGGCGGACGCAGGACATTGAGGACAGACAGATGCGCATCATGCGAGTGGAAAAGACGCTGGTTTCGACGAATCGGATCGATTCGTTCGGCCACCGTCCGCTGCTCGTCGTCCAGGACAAGCCGGGCGGCACGCGCAGCGTGGCGGTCGACGCCGTGGGCTGCGTGCCCGGAGACTGGGTGATCTGCGTTGGTTCGTCGGCGGCGCGCGAGGCCGCGGGCAGCAAGGACTTTCCCTCCGATCTCACCATCGTCGGCATCATCGACAGCTGGAACCCGGAGGGCTGATGGAAATCTGGCGCGTCAAGGACGAACTGGTCTGTACCCGGCGTGTGCCGGGGCTGAAGTCGGCGTCCTTGCGCGTGTTGCAGGGTTTGAAGGGCAATATCGAGGTGGCCACCGATCCGGTGGGCGTGCCGGTCGGGAAATGGGTGTTTACCACCCTGGGCAGCGCAGCGCGGCTGGCGATGCCCGATCCGACCGTGACCACGGATCTGACCATCTGCGGAATCATCGAGGGCTGGGAGGAATGAACCCGTCAGCGGGTGTTCCACGCAGTCGTGAGCAAGGGAGCACGTCGGGCGCCGGCTCGGTGCAATTTGGTGAGCAGTCGACTTTTAGACAAGGAGTGACAAATGGCTGAACGTATGGGCATTGCCCTGGGCATGATCGAGACTCGCGGCCTGGTGCCCGCAATCGAAGCGGCCGACGCGATGTGCAAGGCCGCGGAAGTGCGACTCATCGGTCGCCAGTTCGTGGGTGGCGGCTACGT
>NZ_LIPV01000001.1:0-414606 GCF_001418255.1 Thiomonas bhubaneswarensis | reverse complement strand
GCTGGCGCCGACGCCTGCGAGCGTGTGGGTGACGGCCTGGTGGCCGCGCACATCATCGCCCGCGTGCACAGCGAGGTCGAAGGTATCCTGCCGACCCAGCCCGATGCCGACGGCGGCGGCCGCGACGCCGAGATCACCTCGACCCGCAGCTGATCACGAGGCTCCGCATGGCAGTCGACTCCCGCACCCTGGGCTGGATGACGCGCGCGCTCGGTCATGAAATGACCGCGGTGCAGCAGTATCTCGCCCAGAGCGTGCTGGCCCGGCTGTGGGGTGACGCGGCCCTGGCCGCAGAACTGCGCCACGAGGCGCTGGAAGAGCTCGACCATGCCGCCCTGCTGATGGAGCAACTCATCCTGCACGGCGTTGCGCCTTCGGCAGGCAGCCTGGCACCCGCGCGTCTCGGACGGGGCCCGGCCGAACTGCAGGCTCACGACGCGCAGCTCGAGGCCTCGGCGGTGCATCTCTACGCTGACGCCCTGCGCCATGCGCAGCGGGTTCGCGACGGCGAGTCGGCCGCGCTTTTCGCGCGCCTGCTCGAAGAAGAGTCTCGGCATCTGCAGCGGGTGCAGCAAAGCGAAGGAGCCACGCATGGATGACAACCAGACCGGCTGGCGCGAGCAAGGCAAACCGCCGACGCTGTTCAAGCGCTTTGCCTTCGGCAACTATGGACAGACGCGCGATTTTCTCGACGCCCTGGCCGCGCTGGCCGAGGAAACTGGACAGCACCCGCAGAACATCAACTTCGGTACCACCTACGTCAACATCACCCTCGATGCAGAGGATGGCAAGACGATGGGCGAGGCCGAGAGGGCGTTTGCTGCGCGCATCGACGCCCTGGCGGCAGGGCCGGGCTGAGCCATGGCTGCCGCCAAGGTACTGGCCGTCATCAACCAGAAAGGCGGCGCAGGCAAGACCACGCTGGCCATGAATCTCGCCGCGGGCCTGGCCAGGCGCGGCTCGACGGTGGTCGTCGACCTGGACCCGCAAGGCTCCGCCCTGCAGTGGGGTGGCGCGGGCGCGCATCCCTATCCGGCCACGGTCAAACAGATCTCCGGGCGCTGGGACGGCGCCGGGCTGCGCCAGACCTACAAGACCTATCAACACATCGTGCTCGACTGTCCGCCTTCACTCGACAGCCATGCTTCCAGCCAGGCGCTGCGTTCGAGTGACGTGGCGCTCATTCCCGTTCTGCCGTCGCCGGTCGATCTGTGGGCCAGCCTGCGCCTGCCGCAGGAAGTCGAAGCGGCACGCAGCCAAAACCCGAACCTGCGCGCCTTTCTGGTGCTCAACCAGATCGAGCAGCGCAGCGCGCTGTCGGCGGCGATGCAGGACGCGCTTGCCGAGTTCGGCCTGCCCGTGCTGCGCGCGGCCATGCGCCGCCGGGCCATCTACCGCGCCGCCGCGCTCGACGGTCTGTCGGTCTATCAGATGGGCGCTCGCGGTCAGGGTGCCGCAGACGAGATCGAAGCCATACTCAAGGAGGTTTACCCATCATGAGCAGCATCAAGGACAAGTTGACCCAGAGCGTGCGTCAGGCCCGCACCTCGCAGCCCGCCCAGGCCGCCACTGCGGCGCCAGCGCGCAAGGCCGCCGCAAAATCCGCGGCGCCCGCTGTCAAGCACGTGGCGCCCGTCAAGTCTGCACCGGCGTCCAAAGCCGCCACGCGGGCCACGCCCAAGGCTGCAGTTTCAGCTCTGGCGGCCGAGCCTGCTTCGTCGGCTTCCACGCTGTTTCCCCAGCGCGTCTGGCCTGATTGAAAGCCCGATTGATCGCCCGCTCGAACGGCTGCTCGAACTGAGACTACACCGAGTTCGCGCTGTGTGTTCCGGCCATGGGGCCGGGTAGCGCATCAAAGAGAAAGATTGCCATGCGTCACGACGACTATGTTCGCACTTATGCGCCGCGCCAGGATGTACGCCCGGCGCGAGCCGGTTCCGTCATGCCGGCCACTTCACGCCCCGCGGCCGACCTGTCCGCCGCGCCGGTCGCTGGCCTGGACGCCTATCGGGTGCCAGCCGAGCCTTATTACCGCGCGGTCGGCGACGAGGTCGACCTCTACGAGGCCGCCTACTCCGTGCGCCTGCCGGTGATGCTCAAAGGCCCCACCGGCTGCGGCAAGACCCGCTTCGTCGAATACATGGCGTGGAAGCTCGGCCGCCCTCTCATCACCGTGGCGTGCAACGAGGACATGACCGCCTCCGATCTGGTGGGCCGCTACCTGCTCGACGCCAGCGGCACCCGCTGGCAGGACGGCCCGCTGGCCATGGCCGCGCGGCTCGGCGCGATCTGCTACCTCGACGAAGTGGTCGAGGCGCGGCAGGACACGACGGTGGCCATCCACCCGCTGACCGACGCCCGGCGCATCCTGCCGCTGGAGAAGAAGGGCGAGATCATCCAGGCGCATCCCGATTTTCAGCTCGTCATCTCCTACAACCCCGGCTACCAGAGCCTGATGAAGGATCTGAAGCAATCGACCAAGCAGCGTTTCGCCGCGCTCGACTTCCACTATCCCGAGCACGAGATCGAGGCCGAGATCGTGGCGCATGAATCGGGCGCCGGGCTGGACGTGGCGAAGAACCTGGTGCACATCGCCGAGCGTTCACGCAACCTCAAGGGCCACGGCCTGGACGAAGGCCTGTCCACCCGCATGCTGATTTACGCGGGCTCGCTCATCGCGCAGGGCGTGGCGCCTCTGGGTGCCTGCCGCATGGCGCTGGTGCGACCCATCACCGACGACCCGGACATGCGCGATGCGCTCGACGCCGCGGTGACCACCTACTTCTGAGCATCGCCCGGCGTTTGCCCCCTCAAGCCGCCGCGTGCGGTGGGCAGCGCGCAGCGAGTCCATCATGGCCATCCACCTCGAAGAATTCCAGGAACTCGTCGACGAGTTGCCGGGCAACGCGCAGGACATCCTGCGCGCGTCCTGGAACGAAGCGGCGCGCGCGTTTTCCTCGCGCGGGCTGGACAACTTCCTCAAGGGCGCGGTGGCGCTGCATCAGCTCGGTCGCGGCGAAGAGCTGGTGGTCACTTACCTGCAGTCCATGCCCGAACTGGCGCGTGCCATCGGCGAGGACGTGCTGCCCGACGTGGTCAACTTCCTCTTGGCCATGGCGTCGAAGACCTCCGGGCAGGTGTTGGCGCTGATCGTCGGCACGGCGCCGATGGCGGGCCAGCGGCTGGGTGACGAGGATCTGTTTCGCCAGTTTCTGAGCGTGCTGTCGATCATGCTGGTGCAGGCGCCGCGCGGCCTGCGACCCATGCTGGAAAACCTGGAACGCCTGCTGTCGCAACTCACCCTCGGCGGCTTGCGCCGCTGGGCACAATGGGGCGCGCAGGCCTACAAGGCCGACTTCGACGGCCAGGTCGCCTACTTCTCGCTGCAAAGCCCGGACGCCCTGTCGGTGCTGCAGCAGGAGCGCAAGGGCACGCTGTTCGTCGATGTGCAGCGCCGGCTCAACATCTATCTGCGGGCGATGTGGGGGCGCGATTTTTTCCTGCGCCCCACCGCCGGCGATTTCGAAAACCGCGAAGGCCTCAAGCCCTATATCGAGCGCTACGTCATTCACATCGCCGACGCTTATGACGACTATCGGCCGCTGGGGCTTGAGACGCCCGCCGAGCAGATCGTCTCCGCGCTGGACGTTTACCGCGCCGCGGCCAACCATTGCGCCGCGCATCTGGTGTTCACCGTGGCGCCTCTGTCCATGCAGGCCTTGTCGCCACTGCAGATCGGTTTGATCGAGGCCATCGAGGATGCCCGGGTCGAGACGCTGGCCATCCAGCAATTCCCGAATATGCGCGAGGCCTGGCTGGCGCTACAACCGCCGCCCGACTACACCGAGCCCAAGACCGTGGGCGACCTGCTCAACCGTCTGGCGCGTGCGCTGCTCGAGGAACAAAGCGCCGACCCGCATCCCTGGGTGCAGCAGGCGGTGGCGCATTTTCGCGCCCAGCCCGATCTGCACGACGCCAAGTTCAGCTGGAACGTCGGCGTCGATCTGTCGCACAGTCTGCTCGAACTCGATCTGCCCGAATTCAACCGCCGCACCGATGGCCTGCGCGCGCTCTACCGCGACGACAACCGCGCCATCTGGGAGCTGGAAGAGTACGACGAAGCGCAGGCGCTGGCCGCCACCTGGGAGACGCAACAGCAGGTGCGCAAGAAGGTCTCCGTCATGGAAATGGTCAACGAGGTGGACAACGAGTTCGCCGGTGACGATGCGCAGGAGGTGTGGATTCTGCCCACCGAGTTCTACCTCGACCAGGAAGGCGTGACCATCAATTCGCTCGAAGGCCGCCCGCCGATCTCCGAGCCGTTTCACTATCCCGAGTGGGACTATCAGATTCAGCTCGACCGCCCGAGTTGGGCGACCGTGCTGGAGCGCCACCCGCCGGTGGGCGATCTCGCGGTGATCGATGCCATCCTGGCCGAGCACAAGCCGGTGGTGTCGCGGCTGAAGTTTCTCATCGAGTCGATGATTCCGCAGGGTCTGCAGCGCATCCGGCACCAGGAGGACGGCGACGACATCGACATCGATGCGGCGGTGCGCGCCATGACCGATGTGCGCATGGGCGTGCAGCCCGACCCGCGCATCATGGTGCGCCTCAAGCGCGCGCAACGCGATCTGGCGGTGATGGTGCTGCTCGACATGTCCGAGTCGTCCAACGACAAGGTGCGTGGCTACGACTACTCGGTGCTCGACCTGACCCGCTCGGCCACGGTGCTGCTGGCCGAGGCGCTGCAACGCATCGGCGATCCGTTCGCCATCCACGGCTTCTGCTCCGACGGGCGGCACGATGTGCACTACTACCGCTTCAAGGACTTCGACCAGCCCTACGGCGACCTGGCCAAAGCGCGGCTGGCCGGCATGAAGGGCAGCTACTCCACCCGCATGGGCGCGGCGCTGCGACATGCCGGGCACTATCTGGCGCAGCAGCCCAAGCGCAAGAAAATCTGTTTCGTCGTCACCGACGGCGAGCCAGCCGACAACGATGTGCGCGACCCGCAATACCTGCGGCACGACACCAAGCGCGCGGTCGAGCAACTGCTGCAGCAAGGCGTCACGGTGTATGCGCTTTCGCTCGATCCGCACGCCGATCTGTACGTCTCGCGCATCTTCGGCGTCAAGAATTTCACGGTGATCGACAAGGTCGAGCGCCTGCCCGAAAAACTCCCCATGCTCTACATGAGTCTCACCCGCTGAAGGCGCGCATGGCATGAAAATCTCCCTGCGCACCTTCGTGTTCATTGACGCTCTGCAGCCGCAGTTGGCGTCGTACCTGGCTACGTCCTCGCAAGGCTTTCTGCCGGTGCCGGGCGACGCCTGCCTGTGGGTCGAAGTGGCGCCCGGCATGGCGGTGCACAGCCTGTCCGACACCGCGCTGAAAAAGACCAGCGTGCGCATGGGCGAACAGGTGGTGGAGCGCTCGTTCGGTTCGATGGAACTGCACTACCGCAACCAGAGCGAGGTGGTGGCTGCGGGAGATGCCATCCTCGCCCAGCTTGGCACCGGTGAAGATGCGCGCCTGCGCTGCAAGGTGGCCTGGAACGAGATCATCCGCGCCATCACGCCCGACCATGCCACCCTCATCAACCGCCAGTTCCGCAAGGGCTCGATGCTGCTGCCGGGCAAGAGCATGTTCATTCTCGAAGTCGAGCCCGCGGGCTACATCGTCTATGCCGCCAACGAGGCCGAGAAGGCGGCGCAGGTCACGCTGGTCGATGTGCGCCCTTTCGGCACCTTCGGCCGCCTGACCATGATGGGCAACGAAGCCGAGGCCGCCGAGGCGCAGCGCGCGGCGATCGCGGCCATTGAGCGCCTCAACCAATCCGCGACGCATCACTGATTCCAGGCGCCACCTCATGGACATCGACTCCACCGCCAAGCGGCTGCTGTTTTCCACCGTCCGTGTCGACACCGTGCTCGACGACGGCAGCGAGGGCTCGGGTACCGCTTTCGTCATCCGCCACGCTCATGCGCGCGGCGTGACCGACTTCGTCGTCACCAACCGGCATCTGGTCGAAGGCGTGCGGCGGGGCGGGTTGGTGTTCACGCAGAAGCGCCAGGGTCGGCCTGCGTTCGGCCAGCGTTTTCAGCTCAACATCGACGAGTTTCCCGCCGCCTGGCATCTCCACCCCGACGCCGAGGTCGATCTGGCGCTGGTGCCGCTCGCGCCCTTGCAGCAGGCCGCGCAGCAGCAGGGCGTGGAGCTGTATGTCGAGCCGATCGACAGTCGTCTCATTCCCGACGCGGCCACCTGGCAGCAGTTCGACGCCCTCGAAGATGTATTGTTCGTCGGCTATCCCAGCGGAGTTTGGGACCAGGTCAACCTCATGCCTATCCTGCGGCGCGGCACCACGGCCACCCCGGCCGCACTGGACTTCGAGGGACACCGCCAGTTTCTCATCGACGCCGCGGTCTATCCCGGCTCCAGCGGCAGCCCGGTGTTCATCGAGCGCCGTGGAGGGCAGATGCCCCGGCGCGAGGCCACGCGCGATCTGCTGTTTGCCGGCGTGGTGGCGGCGGTGTTCTTCCGCGAGGAGGCGCACCACATCGTGCCCGCTCCGGTGCCGGCCAACAACCGGGGCATGGCGCTGGGTTCGGAGATGATCGACCTGGGGCTGATCATCAAATCCGATAAAGTCTCCGAATTGATCCACTCGTACCTGCAGCGCTGGGCGGGGTGACCGGCCCTGCAGCCGGGCGCCATGTCCGGGAGCTCGGTCGATAGACACGACTTTCACCATGCAAGACAAACCAACCTATCCCGGCTATCACGCCGACACGCACGGCATCACCCAGCTCGGCCGCGTGGTGCTCGACGCTTGGGTTTTCGGCCTGCTGCCCGAAACCGAAGACTGCAAGGGCTGGGATCTGCAGCGCATGCAGGGCCTGATGCAGAGGGTCGAGGCCGAGTGGGACCAATACGGCAATCTGCCCAGCCGCCTGCCGCCGGAGCTCGCTGAGCGTCATCGCGCCATGTACGAGCGCGCCATGAAGCGCGCGCAAGACAAGGGCTGGAACGCCGAACTCGACGACGACGACTGATTCGGCAAGCGGCTGCGCCCGTAACATGCGCCTGTCATCACCGTCGTTTCCACGTCCTTCATGTCTGCACTCGATTCGCTGGCCGCGTCCACCGTCGTCGTGGTCGATACGGCCGATCTGGACCTCCTGTCGCGATGGAGTGCGCGGGATGCCACGACCAATCCCAGCCTGATCCGCAGGGCGGCGGCCGATCCGCGCTACGAAGGTCTCGTGGCGTCCGCCGTGCGCGGCAGTGCCAAAGCGCACGACCGCCTCGACGCCCTGCTCGTGGCCTTTGGGCTAGAGATTCTGCAGCGCCTGCCCGGGCGGGTGTCCACCGAGGTCGATGCGCGGCTGTCTTTCGATACCGAAGCCACCTTGCAGCGAGCCCGCGCGCTGATGGCGCGTTACGCCGCGGCAGGCGTGCCGCGCGATCGCGTGCTCATCAAGATCGCCGCCACCTGGGAAGGCATCCAGGCGGCCCGTCAGCTCGAAGCCGAGGGCATCCACTGCAATCTGACGCTGTTGTTCAGCTTCACCCAGGCGAAGGCCTGTGCCGTGGCGGGGGTGAAGCTGATTTCGCCGTTCGTGGGGCGCATCACCGACTGGCACCGCCAGCAGGCGGGTGCGGCCTGGAACGCCGACGCGCATCGAGGGGCGGCCGATCCCGGTGTGCAGGCCGTGGTGCGCATCTGGCGGCATTACAAGCAGCATGGGGTGGCCACCGAGGTGATGGGCGCGAGCTTTCGCGACCTCGACCAGATCGCGGCGCTGGCCGGCTGCGACCTGCTCACCATTCCGCCGACCCTGCTCGATGCGCTCGCGGCGAGCGACCGGGCCATGCCCCGCCAGCTCGATGCGGCCAGCCTCGGGCCGGCGACCGACGCCCCGCCGCCCGCGCTGAGCCAGGCGGATTTCGCTGAAGGGATGCGCCAAGACCGCATGGCATCCGAAAAGCTGCACGAAGGCGTGCGCCTGTTCAGCGCCGACACCGAAGCGGTGTTGTCGCAACTGGCTGCAGCCTGAAGCGACCTGACCTGCCCATCTTCATTCGTGGCGTTGCGCTTCTACATCCCGCCCCAGGAAGCCGCGCTGGCGCCCGGCCCCCTGGTCATGCCTGACGCAACCGCTCGACATGTCAAAGTGTTGCGGCTGACGGCAGGCGAGGAGGTCACTGTATTCGACGGCACCGGCGGCGAATGGACGGGCGAGCTCATCGACAGCCGAACCATGCAGCTTCATCGGCACCAGGCGGTGGAGCGCGAAGCCCAGGCGCGCGTCATGCTCGCGGTCGGCATGCCGGCGAATGAACGCATGGATGCTTTGGTGGAAAAGGCGGTGGAACTGGGCGTGGCCCGCATCCAGCCGCTGCTGACGCGGCGCAGCGTGCTGCGTCTGCAGGGCGAGCGCGCCCAGCGCCGGGTGGCACACTGGCAGGGCGTGGCCATTGCGGCCTGCGAGCAGTGCGGACGCAATCGTGTTCCCGAGGTGGCGCCGGTCGCGTCTCTCTCCGACTGGCTGGGACAACTCGGCCCAGCCAGCGCCGACGTCCATCGCTGCCTGCTGAGTCCGGTCAGCACCGAGCCGCTGCTGCCCTGGGCCCCCGGCGACACCGGATGGATGGTCTCCGGCCCGGAAGGCGGCCTGGACGACGACGAAACCACGCTGCTGCAGCAGGCCGGATTTCGCCCGGTAAGTCTGGGGCCGCGGGTGCTGCGCGCGGATACGGCACCCCTGGCCGCGCTGATACGCGCTTTAGCAGGCTGCTGACCGGGTCAATTCGCCGTTGCGGTGCGGGCCAGTTCGTGGCCTGGTGGCCAGATGGCGCTGCCGAAGGTCTCGGCGAGAAACGATTCGCCGTGTTCCAGAATGAAATAGCGAAACGTCTCCGCGCCCGGCGAGAGCAGCTTGGCCAGGCTGTTCACCGCATACCAGCGCCGAAGCAAGGGCATGCCCTCGATCGAGGGGATGGTCAGCAGATTGTTGCGCAGTTCCAGATCGATGGTGTGCAGTGACAGAAAACTGATGCCCATATTGGCCATCACCGCCTGCTTGATAGTCTCGTTGCTCTGCATCTCGGTGAACATTGGCAGTTCCATCTGATGCTGGTTCAGGTATTCCTCGAAGGTCGCCCGCGTGCCCGACCCGGGTTCGCGGATGATGAAGTTGAACTGCGTCAGCAAGGAGGCCGAGTGAGGCCCGCCCGTGGACAGCGGGTGGTTGGGCGGTGCGATGATGCCCATGGGGTGCGCGGCGAAGGGCTCTGCACGGGTAGCCACGTCGCGCGGCGGTCGGCCCATGATGGCCAGATCGAGTTCGCTGTTCTGCAGTTGGTTGACCAGTTGCTCGCGGTTGCCCACCGAAAGCCGCACTTCGACATGCGGGTACTCGGCATGAAACCGGGCGAGCAGGCGCGGCACGAAATACTGCGCCGTGCTCACCATGCCGATGGTCAGCCGCCCGGCCTTGATGCCGCGTAGACGCGCCATGGCGTCCTCGGCATCTTTCAGCGTGGCCAGCACCTTGCGCGCATACACCACCAGATACTCGCCCGTCAGGGTCAGGCTGACCGACTTGCCCTGACGCTCAAACAGGGGGAGCCCCACCTGTGCCTCCAGCTCTTTGATCTGCATCGAAACGGCGGGTGGCGTGAGATGCATTTCCTCGGCCGCCTTGCCAAAATGCAGGTGGCGTGCAGCGGCGCTGAAGACCCGGAGCTGCCGGATGGTCGTGTTTTTCATCAGGATTGCTGATCTAAACGTCAATAAATCGTGAATTTACCTTAATTCGGCCTGCCGCTTATATTCGCAGCAAGCGATAAAGATTAGAGTCGGATTTCGAAATTCTCCTTTCCGTCCTTGTCACATCTCGCACCGTTTGTGAACGGGCTCCGAAGTTCGCTTCAGGAGCTTTTACCGCAGCCGATGAAGTCTGTTCATGCGAGTCTCCGTTTTGGGGCTGCGGGCTTTTTGAAGTGACTTGGCATCTGCCCAGGGTTGGCAGGTTGCTTCAAAAAGTCTTCTAGCCACGCGCCAGCGGATGTCTCTGCACTTTCTCGTGCAGGGTGATCCTGTTGTCCGAGGCCCTTCACCATTGGGAGCCCACACCATGCAGTCCGGTCGCACCACCGTCTCAAAATTTCTCATCGAGCAGTTGCACGGCACCGATGATCAGGCCGATCTGGCCGCCTTGCTGGTGGACGTGACCGCTGCGGTCAAGGCCATCTCCGCCATGACCTCCAAGGGCGCGCTCGGCGGCTTCCTCGGCGCGCTCGATACACAGAACGTGCAGGGCGAAGTGCAGAAAAAGCTCGACGTGCTCTCCAACGACGCGATGATCCAGGCGTGCGAATGGGGCGGGCTGGTGGCCGGCATGGCCTCCGAGGAGATGGACGACCCCTACACCCTGCCCAAGGAGTTCGAGCGCGGGCCTTACCTGCTCATTTTCGATCCCCTCGACGGCTCGTCCAACACCGATGTGAATGTCTCGGTCGGCACCATTTTCTCGGTGCTGCGCCACACCAAGATCGGCGACCCGACGGTGGCCGATTACCTGCGCCCCGGCGTCGAGCAGGTGGCTGCCGGTTATGCCATCTACGGTCCGTCCACCATGCTGGTGCTGACCGTGGGCAAGGGCACGCACGGCTTCACCCTCGATCGCGAGATCGGCAACTTCGTGCTCACCCATCCCGATCTGAAAATTCCTGCCGACACCAGCGAGTTCGCCATCAACACCAGCAACGAGCGCTTCTGGGAGCCGCCGGTGCAGCGTTACGTGGCCGAGGCCAAGGCCGGCAAGACCGGCCCGCGCGAGCGCGACTTCAACACCCGCTGGATTGCCTCGATGGTGGCCGATGTGCACCGCATTCTGATGCGCGGCGGCATTTTCATGTATCCCAAGGACACCAAAGACCCCAGCAAGCCGGGTCGTCTGCGCCTGATGTACGAAGCCAATCCGATCGGCATGATCGTCGAGCAGGCGGGTGGCGCGGCCTCCACCGGGCGCGGGCGTATTCTTGAGGTGCAGCCGACGTCCTTGCACCAGCGCGTGCCGGTGATGCTGGGCTCCAAGAACGAGATTGCCCGCCTGGAGCGCTACCACGCCGAATACGATCGGGGCGAAGACAAGGCCTTCGATTCCCCGCTGTTCAAAGAGCGTTCGCTGTACCGCGACGAAGCCCGTAGCTGAGTTCGCTGCTGCCGTGTGACGCGCCTGGGCCATGTGCCGAAGCGGCGCAGGTCTAGCGGCAGCGCTTGTGCTTCGCGTCTGATCACTTTAGCGGCGGCCCGCGCAAGATGGGCGCCGCATGCATTGATTTCCTTGTATTGAAAAGAGGCTCGCACCATGTCTGTCAAACATCCCATCATTGCCATCACCGGATCGTCGGGCGCCGGCACCACCACGGTGATGCGCAGCTTCCAGCACATCTTCCGCCGTGAGAACCTGAAGGCGCAGATCGTCGAGGGCGATTCCTTCCATCGCTTCAACCGCATGGAAATGCGCGAAGAGATGAAAAAGCAGGAAGCCGCGGGCAACCGCCACTTCAGCCACTTCGGCCCCGACGCCAACCTGCTCGGCGAGCTGGAAACCGTGTTCAAGACTTACGGTGAGACCGGCGGCGGCAAGGTGCGCAAGTACATCCACGACGCGGGCGAGGCCGCCGAATTCGGCGTCGAGCCGGGCAACTTCACCGACTGGAAAGACATCAAGCCCGGTTCCGATCTGATGTTCTACGAAGGTCTGCACGGCGGCTATGCCGCGGGCGACGTCGACGTGGCCAAGCACGTCGACCTGCTCGTGGGCGTCGTGCCCATCATCAACCTCGAGTGGATCCAGAAGCTGCACCGCGACCAGATTCAGCGCGGCTACTCGCAAGAGGCCGTGATGGACACCATCCTGCGCCGCATGCCCGACTACGTGCACCACATCACGCCGCAGTTCTCGCGCACCCACGTCAACTTCCAGCGCGTGCCCACGGTCGACACCTCCAATCCCTTCATCGCGAAAGACATTCCCACGCTCGACGAGAGCATGGTGGTCATCCGCTTCGCCAACCCCAAGGGCATCGACTTCCCCTACCTGCTGTCCATGCTTCACGACTCGTGGATGAGTCGCCCCAACACCCTGGTCGTGCCCGGCGGCAAGATGGGTCTGGCCATGCAACTCATCTTCACCCCCATGATCCTGCGCCTGATGGACCTCAAGCGCCGCGCTGGCTGAATCTCTGGGATACCCACCATGACCACTGTGCAACTCGACACCCAACAACGCCGCCGTCTGGCCAACGCCATTCGCTTTCTCGCCATCGACGCCGTGCAGGCCGCCAACTCCGGCCACCCCGGCGCCCCGATGGGCATGGCCGACATCGCCGAAGTGCTGTGGCGCAATCACATGCACCATAACCCGGCCAACCCGCATTGGGCCAACCGCGACCGCTTCGTGCTGTCCAACGGCCACGGCTCGATGCTGATCTACGCCCTGCTGCACCTCACTGGCTACGACCTGCCCATCGAGGAGCTCAAGCGTTTCCGCCAACTGCACAGCAAGACGCCGGGCCACCCCGAAGTCGGCTACACCCCGGGTGTGGAAACCACCACCGGCCCGCTGGGTCAGGGCATCGCCAACGGCGTGGGCATGGCGCTGGCCGAAAAAGTGCTGGCCGCGCAGTTCAACCAGCCCGGCCACACCATCGTCGATCACCATACCTATGTGTTCCTCGGCGACGGCTGTCTGATGGAAGGCATCAGCCACGAAGCCTGCTCGCTGGCGGGCACGCTCAAGCTGAACAAGCTCATCGCCTATTACGACGACAACGGCATTTCCATCGACGGTCATGTCGAACACTGGTTCTCCGACAATACCGCCCAGCGCTTTGCGGCCTACGGCTGGAACGTCATCGGCCCCATTGACGGCCATGACGCCGTCGCCGTCGAGAAGGCCACTGCCGAGGCCAAGACCAGCGACAAGCCCACCCTCATCATCTGCCGCACCACCATCGGCTGGGGTTCGCCCAACAAGGCCGGCACGCACGACGTGCACGGCACCGCGCTTGGCCAGGCCGAGGCCGACGCTACGCGCCGCGCGCTGGGCTGGGACCATGGCCCGTTCGAAATTCCCGCCGACATCTACCAGGCCTGGGACGCCAAGTTCCACGGTGCCAAGCTCGAAGCCGACTGGAACGAGCGCTTTGCCGCCTATGAAAAGGCGCATCCCGAACTCGCCGCCGAGTTCAAGCGCCGCATGGCCGGTGAGCTGCCCGCCAACTGGGGGCAGACCGTGCAGACGCTTTACGCCAAGGCGCGTGAAGTGACCGCCGCCACCGCCACCCGCAAGTCCTCGCAGATCGCGCTGGAAACCCTGGTGCCCGCGCTGCCCGGCCTGTTCGGCGGTTCGGCCGACCTGACCGGCTCCAACCTCACTGCGGTCAAGGCCTCGCATTCCTTCGAGAAGGCCGCGCCGGGCACGGCGTTCAACTATCTGTCGTATGGCGTGCGCGAGTTCGGCATGGTGGCCATGATGAACGGCATGGCGCTGCATGGCGGCTTCCTGCCCTACGGCGGCACCTTCCTGATGTTCTCCGACTACTCGCGCAACGGCGTGCGCATGAGCGCGCTGATGAAGCAGCGCGTCATCCACGTCTTCTCGCACGACTCCATCGGTCTGGGCGAAGACGGCCCGACGCACCAGCCGATCGAGCAGCCGTCCAGCCTGCGCCTCATTCCCAATCTGGACGTCTGGCGCCCGGCCGACGTGCTCGAAACCGCCGTGGCCTGGAAGCACGCCATCGAGCGCAAGCACGGCCCCAGCGCGCTGCTGCTGTCGCGCCAGAATCTGGTCTCCACCCAGCATCCGGCGGATGCCGAGCGCTTCATCTCCCGCGGCGGCTATGTGCTCTCGGAAGCGCAGGGCGGCAAGCCGCAGATCGTGCTGATCGCCACCGGCTCCGAAGTCGAGATCGCGCTCAAGGCGCAAGGCATGCTGGCCGAGCAGGGCGTCGCCGCCCGCGTGGTCTCCATGCCCTGCACCAACGCCTTCGACCGCCAGGACGCGTCCTATCGCAGCGAGGTGCTGCCCGCAGCCGTGCCGCGCGTGGCCATCGAGGCGGCTCACCCCGACTTCTGGCACAAGTATGTGGGCCTGAACGGCGGCATCGTCGGAATCTCCACCTTCGGCGAATCCGCCCCGGCGCCGCAGCTCTACCAGCACTTCAAGGTGACCGCCGAGCACGCTGTGGCCGTGGCCAAGTCCGTGCTGCAGGCAGCCTGAGCGCAAGGAGAGGCACGAGCCATGTCCGCGACGTTCGATCTGGTGATGTTCGACCTCGACGGCACGCTGGTGGAAACCGCGCCTGAAATCGCGGATTCCGTCAACGACCTGCTGCGCGATCAGCAGTTGCCCGAGGTGTCCGAGCATCTCATCCGCGCCTGGATCGGGCATGGCACGCGCGAGCTTCTGCTGCATGCCTACGCGCACGCCACCGGCCTCGAAGAAGAGACGGTGCGGCGTACCGGCACGCTCGACATCCTCATGCCGCGCTTCGCCGAGTTCTATGCCGAGCGCACCGGAAAGCGCAGCCGTCTCTACCCCGACGTACTCGACACCCTCAAGGCGCTACGCGCGGCGCAGGTTCGCATCGCCCTGGTCACCAACAAGGAGCAGCGCTTCGCCACCACGGTGCTGATGGTGCACGGCATCCGCCACTACTTCGACATGGTGGTGGCCGGTGACACGCTCGAAGCCAAGAAGCCCGACCCGCTGCCGGTGCGTTACTGCCTCGACGCCTTCAAGGTGCGGGCCGCTCGCGCGCTGTTCGTCGGCGACTCCGAAATCGACGTCGCCACGGCGCGGGCCGCGGGCGTGCCCATCTGGGCCGTACCCTACGGCTACAACCACGGCAAGCCCATCGCCCTGGCCGCACCCGACCGCATCATCGCCACCGTTGCCGCGGTGGCCGAGGCGGTGCAGACTGCGGCTCTGCACCCTGCGGCCTGAGCGCTGCCGACGTACCCGCTGCCGAACCTGACTTCCCTCAAGGCCCCCTTCCTACTTTCCACTTCCCCTTTTCATTCAGGAGATCTCACATGACAATTCGCGTTGCCATCAATGGATTCGGCCGTATCGGCCGCATGGTGTTCCGTGCCGTGGCGCAGGAAGCCGAGTTCAAGGACCTCGAAATCGTCGCCATCAACGACCTGCTCGAACCCGACTACCTGGCCTACATGCTGCAGTACGACTCGGTGCATGGCCGCTTCAACGGCACCGTGGGCGTAGAGGGCAACAACCTCGTGGTCAACGGCAAGAAGATCCGCCTGACCGCCGAGCGTGATCCCGCCAACCTGAAGTGGAACGAAGTGAACGCCGACGTCGTGGTCGAGGCCACCGGCTTCTTCCTCACCCTCGACACCTGCCAGAAGCACATCGACGCCGGCGCCAAGAAAGTGGTGCAGTCCGCCCCCTCGAAGGACGAAACCCCGATGTTCGTCTATGGCGTCAACCATGCCAAGTACGCTGGCGAAAAGATCGTCTCTGCCGCTTCCTGCACCACCAACTGCCTGGCCCCCGTGGCCAAGGTGCTCAACGACAGCTTCGGCATCAAGCGCGGTCTGATGAGCACGGTGCACGCCGCCACCGCCACGCAGAAGACCGTGGACGGCCCTTCGAGCAAGGACTGGCGCGGTGGCCGGGGCATCATGGACAACATCATCCCCTCCAGCACCGGCGCGGCCAAGGCTGTGGGCAAGGTCATCCCCGAGCTGAACAAGAAGCTCACCGGCATGGCCTTCCGCGTGCCTACGCCCGATGTGTCGGTCGTCGACCTGACCGTCGAGCTCAACCGGTCAGCCAGCTACGCCGACATCTGCGCCGCGATGAAAGCGGCTTCCGAAGGCCCGCTCAAGGGCGTGCTCGGTTACACCGAAGACAAGGTCGTCTCCACCGATTATCGCGGCTGCTCCATGCCGTCGATCTTCGACGCCGAGGCCGGCATCGCCCTCGACACCACCTTCGTCAAGGTGGTGTCCTGGTACGACAACGAATACGGCTACACCTGCAACATGATGCGCTTCGTCAAGCACGTCGCCAGCAACTAAGAGAGGTTGTGAGCCCACAGCCGGGCGGGCTGCTCACGCGCCCACCCGCAGCCGAACCGAGGAGAGACTGATGCAAATCCTGACCTTTGAAGAAGTGTGCAAGCGCGGCTTCGCCCAGGACAAGCGCGTATTCATCCGCGCCGACCTGAACGTGCCGCTCAACGACAAGGGCGAGATCACCGAAGACACCCGCGTGCGCGCTTCGGTGCCCGCGGTGAAGATGGCGCTCGACGCCGGTGCCGGGGTGATGATCACATCGCACCTGGGGCGCCCGACCGAGGGCGAGTTCAAGCCCGAAGACTCGCTGGCTCCCGTAGCCAAGCGCCTGAGCGAGCTGCTCGGCGTGCCCGTGCGGCTGCAGGCCAACTGGGTGGACGGCGGCTTCGACGTGCGGCCCGGCGACGTGGTCATGCTGGAAAACGCCCGCGTCAACAAGGGCGAGAAGAAAAACGACGACGCGCTGTCGCAGAAGATCGCCAAGCTCGCCGACATCTATGTGAACGACGCTTTCGGCACCGCGCACCGCGCCGAGGCCACCACCTACGGCATCGCCAAGTATGCGCCCATCGCCTGCGCCGGCCCGCTGCTGGCCGCCGAGATCGATGCCATCAACCGCGCGCTGGCCAACCCGGCCCGGCCGCTGGTGGCCATCGTCGCGGGTTCCAAGGTGTCCACCAAGCTGACCATTCTGCAAAGCCTGGCCGACAAGGTCGACGGTCTGATCGTGGGCGGCGGCATCGCCAACACCTTCATGCTGGCCGAAGGTCTGCCCATCGGCAAGAGCCTGGCCGAGCCCGATCTGATCGACGAGGCGAAAAAGGTCATCGCCAAGATGAAGGAGCGTGGCGCCGAAGTGCCCATTCCCGTCGATGTGGTCGTTGCCGACCGCTTCGCTGCCGATGCCAAGGCCACCGTGAAAGACGCCAAGGACGTCGGCGCCGACGACATGATTCTCGACATCGGCCCCAAGACCGCGCAAATGCTGGCCGAGAAGCTCAAGGCCGCAGGCACCATCGTCTGGAATGGCCCGGTGGGCGTGTTCGAGTTCGATGCCTTCGCCAACGGCACCAAGACCCTGGCCGAAGCCATCGCCAACAGCCCGGCGTTCTCGATTGCCGGTGGCGGCGACACCCTGGCGGCCATCGCCAAATACGGTATCGCCGACAAGATCGGCTACATCTCTACCGGCGGCGGTGCCTTCCTCGAGGTGCTCGAAGGCAAGCAGTTGCCGGCCTTCGAGATCCTGCAGCAGCGTGCCAAGCAGCCGCTGTCCTGATGGTGCCCGTCGTTTCATGCCCGACCTTCGCTGACCCTGTTCTTTCCTTCTTGAGGAGTCCATCATGGCCCTGATTTCCCTGCGTCAACTGCTCGACCACGCGGCCGAGCATTCCTACGGCGTTCCCGCTTTCAACGTCAACAACCTCGAGCAGATGCGCGCCATCATGGAGGCTGCTGACGAAACCGACTCCCCGGTGATCGTCCAGGCCTCCGCCGGCGCCCGCAAATACGCCGGCGCGCCCTTCCTGCGCCACCTCATCCTGGCGGCGGTCGAGGAGTTTCCGCATATCCCCGTGGTCATGCACCAGGATCACGGCACCAGCCCGGCGGTCTGCCAGCGCTCCATCCAGCTGGGCTTCAGCTCGGTGATGATGGACGGGTCGCTCGGCACCGACGGCAAGACGCCCACCACCTATGAGTACAACGTCGATGTCACCCGTCGCACCGTGGAAATGTCGCACGCCTGCGGTGTGTCGGTCGAAGGTGAACTGGGTTGCCTGGGCTCGCTCGAAACCGGCATGGCCGGTGAGGAAGACGGCATCGGCGCCGAAGGCGCGCTCGATCACAGCCAACTGCTGACCGACCCCGAGGAGGCTGCCGACTTCGTCAAGAAGACCCATGTCGACGCGCTGGCGATCGCCATCGGCACCAGCCACGGCGCCTACAAGTTCACCCGCCCGCCCACTGGCGACATCCTGGCCATCGGCCGCATCAAGGAAATTCACGCCCGCATTCCCAACACCCACCTGGTGATGCACGGCTCTTCCTCGGTGCCGCAGGAATGGCTCAAGATCATCAACGAGTACGGCGGCGACATGGGCGAGACCTATGGCGTTCCCGTGGAAGAGATCGTCGAAGGCATCAAGCACGGTGTGCGCAAGGTCAACATCGACACCGATCTGCGCATGGCTTCGACCGGCGCCACCCGCAAGTTCCTGCACGACCATCCCAAGGAATTCGATCCGCGCAAATTCCTCATCGCCTCGACCAAGGCCATGAAGGACATCTGCAAGGCGCGCTACGAAGCCTTCGGCACCGCGGGCAAGGCCAGCAAGATCAAGCCCATCAATCTGGAAGAGATGTACAAGCGCTACGAAAAGGGCCAGCTCGACCCCAAGGTCAACTGAATCCCATTCTGCACCTCGATCGCGCGTCGATCATCCGACAACCCCGGCCCCGGCCGGGGTTGTCGTCTGCACACTTGCTTCAAGGAGTTTCGTGATGGCTGCTACCGCCGACCCCCTGCAACGCGGCTTTGCCGCCCCCGACTTTTCGCTGCCCGGCATCGACGGGCGCAGCTACACCCTGGCCGACGTGCGCGGCCCCAAGGGCACGCTGGTCATGTTCATCTGCAATCATTGCCCCTATGTGCAGGCCGTGGCCGACCGCATCAAGCGCGATACCGACGAACTGCGCGCCCTGGGCGTGCATGCCGTGGCGATCAGCAGCAACGACGTGTCCGCCTACCCTGAGGACTCGTTCGACAACATGAAGCTGTTCGCCGCCAGGCACGGCTTTGGCTTTCCTTACCTGTACGACGAATCGCAGGATGTGGCCAAAGCCTATGGGGCCGTCTGCACGCCCGATTTCTTCGGCTTCAACACCGATCTGAAGCTGCAATACCGCGGCCAGCTCGACGCCTCGCGCAAGCAGGCCGCCGCGCCCGACGTGCGCCGCGACCTGTTCGAGGCCATGAAGCAGATCGCCGCCACCAGCATCGGCCCCGACGAGCAATACCCCAGCATCGGCTGCTCGATCAAGTGGAAGGAAGCGGCATGAGCGCCACCGATTTGCGCGCGCTGATTTTCGACGTCGATGGCACCCTGGCCGAAACCGAGCGCGACGGTCATCGCATTGCCTTCAACCAGGCCTTCGCCGACATCGGCCTGGACTGGAACTGGGACGTGCCCACCTACGGCCGCCTCCTCGCCATCACGGGCGGCAAGGAGCGCATGCTGGCCTATTGGCAGGAGGTCGATCCGCAGGCAGCACAGGGGCCGGACGCGGCCGGGCTCATCGCCGAGCTGCATCGCCGCAAGACCGCGCATTACGTCCGCCTGGTGGCCGAAGGCGGCATCGGCCTGCGCCCCGGCGTGCGCCGTGTGCTGGAGCAGGCGCGCGGCGCCGGGGTGCGGTTGGCGATCGCCACCACCACCACGCCCGACAATGTCGAAGCCCTGATCCACGCCACGCTGGGTGCCGGTGGCATGGACTGGTTCGAGGTCGTGGGCGCGGGCGACGCCGTGCCGCGCAAAAAGCCCGATCCCGGCATCTACACCTGGGTGCTCGAACGCATGGCCTTGCGCCCCGAGCAATGTCTGGCGTTCGAGGATTCGACCAACGGTCTGCGCGCCGCGCACGGCGCGGGCTTGCGCACCGTGGTCACCACGGGTGCCTATACCCACCACGAAAACTTCGACGGCGCCCTGGCCTGGCTCGATGGCCTGGGCGACGCCGATGCGCCCGCTACCGGACGTGCCTGCGGCCAGCCGTGGTCGGGCGTGGTCGGTCTGGACGAGCTGCGTCGCTGGGCGGCATGAGCCCTGAACTAGGAGCCTGTCGGGCTTGAGGATCGCGGGCTGCAAAATGACCCTGCGGCGCCCTGCGGCAGCGGCTTTTTGCCCCATAGTCCCGCTATGGGGCTGCAAATCCGCCGCCACATGGCATCCGCAGGCCCCTCTTTCGCCATCCGCGCCCCAAGCCCGACAGGCTCCTTGGCCCGCTGCCTCGGCCTTCAGCCAATCACGCTCAACGACAGCGGCGGCAGTAGAACACCTTGTTCGTCAGCAGCGCCCAGAGGGCGGCGCAGGTGCTCGATTTTCGGTGGATTCGACGCGGCATCACCCTGGGTGAATTGATCGAGCCGCGCGTCCTTGGGCACCCAGCTGCCCAGTTTCACGCGCACGGGCTGCATGCTGCGATTGACCAGCAGCACCCGGCTGCCTTGCGGCCCGAGGAAGCTGGCACCGCTGACTTCTCCGGGCGCGCCGGGAAAGTCGAGCTTGACCAGATTGCTCGCCTGTCCCGCAGCCCGGCTCCACGCAGTCGCGAGTGGACTGGGCGCAGGGCAGAGCATGGCCATGGGCAAGACGGCCTGCTGCTCGGGCACCTGGGCCTGATTGAGCCTGACCAGCAGGGCCGCCGAGGCATCGAGCTGCGCGCGCCAGGCTGGCGCAACGGTCCTGATGCCGTGACAGTCGGCCTGCAAGGCGGGCAGCAGGCGCGCGGGCAGCACGCGCATCAAGTCGTCCGGCCCTGCGGTGAAGCTGGGTGCGGTCTGCGCGAATGCCGCAGACGACAGGACTGCGGCCGAGAGGCCGATGGCGCCGAGCAGCAGGGTCGACCGCCGGGCCTGGGCGTGGAGAAAAGAAAAGACGGGCATGGTGTTGAACGACTTGAATGGAGGCGCCCCGCGAAACCGGCGGCCCGTGTTATGAGCCGCCCGGCGCGCCAGAGTTCACCGCCGCGGGCTGATGAGGCTAGGTTCAGAACTCCGGGCGCAGCACCAGCCTTCGGCCCTGCCTCGCGGCTGGCGGAGAGGGCCAGAGGGCGTCGAGCATGGACAGGGCGAGCACCTGCAGCGCGTCCCAAGGCGCGCGCGGCAGGGAGTCGGGGCGCAGTCCCTTGACCGCCAGATCGCATTGCGCCGCGAGTTGCAGCAGGCGCTCCAGGTCGGGTGTGCGCAGGCGAGGCAGCGCGCGCTCGAGCAGCTTTTCCTTCACGCCCCAGATGCGGTTGGCGCGCAGCAGCGCGGGCAGCGCCTGCCCGGCGTCGAGCCCCTGGCGGATGCGCAGCCAGGCGCGGATGTCGTCGGCCAGCGTCCAGTGCACCAGCACCGGGGCCACGCCCTCGGCCTGCAGTCCTTCGAGCATGCGCCGCAGGCGGGTGACGTCGCCGCCCAGCACCGCTTCACCGAGCTTGAACACGCTGTAGCGCGCCACGTTCAACACGGCCTGCTCCACGGTGTCGGGGTCGAGCGGGCCGGGTGGGCAGAGCAGCGCGAGTTTTTCGATTTCCTGATGCGCGGCCAGCAGATTGCCTTCCACGCGCGCCACCAGAAAGTCGGTCAGCGCCCGCCCGGCCTCGCCCGGCGGCAGGGTGAAGCCGTGGCGCTGCAGGCGGGCGGCGATCCAGCGCGGCAGTTGCGCCAGCTCGATGCTGTCCACCCGCACCGCCACGCCATGCTGCGCCAACGCGGTGAACCAGGCGGATTTCTGCGTGGCGGTATCGAGCCTGGGCAGCACCACCACGGCCATGACGTCGGCCGACAGATGTTGGGGTAGCGCTGCAAGCGCCTCGCCGCCGTCGCGCCCGGGCTTGCCGCCGGGAATGCGCAGTTCGATGAGACGGCGTCCGCCGAACAGGCTGATCTCGCGGCTGCCCGCGAGCAGGTGGCTCCAGTCGAAACCACGTTCGACGGTGTGGCTCTCGCGCTCGTCGAAACCCTGCTGCCGGGCGCGGGCGCGAATGGCGTCCACCGCTTCGTTGACCAGCAGGGTCTCGTCGCCATGCACCGCGTAAAGCGGGCGCAGCGTGCCTGCGAGATGGGCGTCGAGCTGGTCTGCGGCAAGCTGCATCAGTTCACCTTCACTGCGGCCAGCTGGTACATCAGACGGTTGATCAATTCCTCGCGCATGCCGCGGTAGAGCAGATCGGATTCGTTGGCCTTGGCCAGCGTGGCGCTGGAGTTGTAGCTGAGATTGCTGGTCTGGCTCAGCTCGGTGGGGGCGATCAGCATCCGGCCCTGCGGCGTGGTGAGCTGAAAACGCACGGTGTAGCGCAGCAGGTATTGCGCCACCGTGCCGTCGGCGTTGTAGGCCTGCGGCGTCTGCGTCTGCGCTTCGCTGAGCAGGGTGAACACCACCTGCGCCGACTTGGCATCGGGCGCGATGCGCGTTGCCGTGGTCGCGGCGATCTGGCGCTTGAGGGCGATGACTAAAGCCGAGGTCTGGGCGCCAGCGACATACATCGTGCTGAACGACAGATTGGTCGAGCCGCGCAGATGAAAGCCGCAGGCGCTGAGGCCCAGCAGGGGAAGGAAAACAACGACGCTGCGGCGCTTCATTCAGACCACCACATTGACCAGTCGGCCGGGCACCACGATGACTTTTTTCGCGGCCTTGCCTTCGCTGAACTTGGCGAAGTCGGCGCTGGCCAGCGCGGCGGCCTCGATCGTGGCCTTGTCGGCGCTCGCGGGCACATGAATGGCCCCGCGCAGCTTGCCGTTGACCTGCAGCATCAGCTCGATGGTGTCCTGCACGAGGGCGGATTCGTCCACCTGCGGCCAGGGGGCGTCGAGCAGGTCGCCATGTTCGGTGGCAAAGCCCAGTTCGGCCCAGAGCGCATGGGCGATGTGCGGCGTGGCGGGATAGAGCACGCGCAGCAGGATGCCGAAGCCCTCGCGCAGCGCGACTGCCATGCCGACGGCGGCAGCGTCTGCGTCTTCGAGGGCGTTGAGCAGCTTCATCGCGCCCGACACCACGGTGTTGTATTGCATGCGGCCGTAGTCGAAATTCACCTGTTGCAGCGTCAGGTGCACCTCGCGGCGCAGCTTGCGTGAGGCGTCGCTCGCATCCGCAGGCGTCGCGGCAAGGCCGTGCAGCTTCAGCCCGAAGGCCCACACCCGCTTGAGGAAGCGGTGCGCGCCTTCCACCGCGGCGTCGTTCCACTCCAGCGTGGCCTCGGGCGGGGCGGCGAACATGGTGAACAGGCGGGCCGTGTCGGCGCCGAAGCGGTCGATCAGGTCTTGCGGATCGACGCCGTTGTTCTTGCTCTTGCTCATGGTGCCGACGCCGCCGTAGTCCACGGCCGAGCCGTCGGCCTTGAGCTTGGCACCGACGATCTTGCCCTGCGCATCGAACACATTCTCGACCTCGTGCGGCCAGAAATACTCGATGCCGCCCTGTGCGGTCTTGCGCGAGTAGATGTGGTTGAGCACCATGCCCTGGGTGAGCAGGCGGGTGAACGGCTCGTCGGCCTTGGCCAGCCCCAGGTCGCGCATCACCTTGGTCCAGAAGCGCGCGTACAGCAGGTGAAGAATGGCATGCTCGATGCCGCCGATGTACTGGTCCATCGGCATCCAGTAGTCGGTGCGGGTGTCGACCATGGCGTCGTGGTTGTCGGCGCAGGTGTAGCGCATGAAGTACCAGCTTGAGTCGACGAAGGTGTCCATGGTGTCGGTTTCGCGCTTGGCGGGTTTGCCGCACTGCGGACAGGCCACATCGACGAAGGCGGCGCACTTGTGCAGCGGGTTGCCGCTGCCGTCGGGGATGAGGTCTTCGGGCAGCACGACCGGCAGGTCTTTTTCCGGCACCGGCACGGTGCCGCAGTCGGGGCAGTGGATGATGGGAATCGGCGTGCCCCAATAGCGCTGGCGTGAAATGCCCCAGTCGCGCAGGCGCCAGGTGGTCTTTTTCTCGCCCAGACCGCGGGCTTCGAGCCGAGCGGCCACGGCGTCCACCGCGTCCTTGTGAGGCAGGCCATCGAGCTCACCCGAGTTCACGCACACGGCGCGCTGCTTGTCGCCGTACCAGTCGGCCCAGGCTGCGGTGGAGAAAGTCTCGCGTTCGACTGCGATGACCTGCCTGATCGGCAGGCCATATTTTTTGGCAAAGGCGAAGTCGCGTTCGTCGTGCGCGGGCACGCCCATCACTGCGCCGTCGCCGTAGCTCATCAGCACATAGTTGCCCACCCACACCGGCACCGCCTCGCCGGTGAGCGGGTGGGTGACGGACAGGCCCGTGGGCATGCCCTCTTTCTCCTTGGTCGCCAGCTCGGCCTCGGTGGTGCCGCCCGCCTTGCAGGAGGCGATGAACGCGGCAAGCTGAGGGTTGTCGCGCGCCGCATGTTCGGCCAGCGGGTGCTCGGGCGCCACGGCGCAGAAGGTCACGCCCATGATGGTGTCCGCCCGGGTGGTGAACACATACATCCGCCCGTCCTGGATCGGCGCGCCCTGCGCGTCGCGGATGTCGTGGGTGAAGGCGAAGCGCACACCGGCGCTCTTGCCGATCCAGTTCTCCTGCATCAGCCGCACCCGCTCGGGCCAGCCGGAGAGATAGTTTTTGTTCTCGGGATCGGCCACGGCAGCGAGCAACTCCTCAGCGTAGTCGGTGATCTTGAGGTAGTAGCCAGGGATCTCGCGCTTTTCCACCACGGCGCCGCTGCGCCAGCCGCGCCCGTCGATCACCTGCTCGTTCGCCAGCACGGTCTGATCGACCGGGTCCCAGTTCACCACCTGGGTGCGGCGCTCGGCGATGCCCTTTTCGAGCATCTTGAGAAACAGCCACTGGTTCCACTTGTAGTAGTCGGGTGAGCAGGTCGCCACCTCGCGGCTCCAGTCGATGGCCAGGCCCATGGCCTGCATCTGCCGCTTCATATAAGCGATGTTGTCGTAGGTCCACTTCGCCGGCGGCACCCTGTTTTTCATCGCCGCGTTTTCGGCGGGCAGACCGAAGGCGTCCCAGCCCATGGGCATGAGCACGTTCATGCCCTTCATCCGCAGATGGCGGGTGAGCATGTCGTTGATGGTGTAGTTGCGCACATGGCCCATGTGCAGCTTGCCCGAGGGGTAGGGCAGCATGGAGCAGGCGTAGAACTTCTCGCCCGGTTTGTCTTCGCGCACGCGGTAGGCGTCGGTGGCTTGCCAGTGGGCTTGCGCGGCGGCTTCCACCGCGCTGGCGTCATACTTCTCGTTCATCGTGAGGCTTGGAGGTTGAGGCCGCGCGGGCGCTAGGTCTTGCGGGCTGCGGCGTGAGGCTGCATGTTAGTGGTCGCGTCCGCACTTGCGCGCGGGCGCCGGGCGGTCTCCAATAAGGCCATTGCACTCACGATCCATCGCCATGCCCCCGATGTCCACCGATTCTGCTCTGCCACGCATCGTCATCGTCGGCGGTGGCGCCGGTGGATTGGAACTGGCCACCCGGCTGGGCGATACGCTGGGACGGCAGCGGCAGGCCGACATCACTCTGATCGAGAGGGGCCGCAGTCATCTCTGGAAGCCGCTGCTGCACCAGGCGGCCGCAGGCACGCTGGGCATCGACGACAACGAGCTGAACTACCTCGCCCAGTCCACCTGGCACCATTTCAAGTACCGGCTCGGCGCGATGGACGGTCTCGACCGCGAGCGCCGCGAAGTGCTCGTCGCCCCCACGCTCGACGAGGACGGGCGCGAGATCGTGCCCCGCCGCCGCATCGGCTACGACATGCTGGTGATCGCTGTGGGCAGTCAGAACAACGACTTCGGCACGCCCGGCGCGGCCGAACATGCCATTGCCCTCGACACGCCCGAAGACGCCCGGCGCTTTCACCGCCGCCTGGTGAATGCCTGCATCGCCGCCAACACCCAGAGCGGCCCGCTGCGGCCGGAGCAGCTCAAGGTCGTGGCCATCGGCGCCGGGGCGACCGGGGTGGAACTGGTGGCCGAGCTGCACAACTCCACCCGGGTGCTGGCCGCCTATGGCCTCGACCGCATCGACCCCGAACGCGACGTGCGCCTGAGCCTGGTCGAGGCCGCGCCCCGCATCCTGCCTGCGCTGCCCGAGCGGCTGTCGGCCGCGGCAGCGGGTGAACTCGCCAAGCTCGGCGTGCAGATGCATACCGGCAAGCGCGTGACCGAAGTCACCGCAACGGGCGTACGCACGGCCGATGGCGACTTCCTTCCCGCTGAACTGGTGGTCTGGGCAGCTGGTGTGAAGGCGCCGGATTTCCTGCGCGATATCGACGGTCTGGAGACCAACCGCATCAACCAGCTCGTCGTGCGCCCCACGCTGCAGACCAGCCGCGACGACTCGATCTACGCGCTGGGCGACTGCGCCGCATGCGTCTGGGAGGGACATGACGGCAATGTGCCGCCGCGCGCCCAGGCCGCGCACCAGCAGGCCAGTCTCATCGCCCGCCAGATTGCGCGGCAATTGCAGGGCAAGCCGTTGCTGACCTTTCACTACCGCGACTTCGGCTCGTTGGTGTCGCTGGGCGAGCACAGCACTGTCGGCAGTCTCATGGGTGGTCTATCGAAGGGCAGCATGTTCATCGAAGGACATTTCGCCCGCTTCATCTACTGGCTTCTCTACCGCATGCATCTGCACGCCCTGCACGGTTTCTGGAAGACCGCCTTCCTGACCCTGGCGCGCATGATCTCGCGCACCACCGAGCCGCGCATCAAGCTGCATTGAGCGCGCACCTCGGCTGCGGTGGTGGACAATGCGCGTCCAGACCACCGGGGGCGCCCCATGAGCATGAAAAAGACCGATCTTGAAAAACACCTTGCCAAGAAACTCGACGGCAAGCTGAAGTCCGGCAGCATCCCGCAGCGCTTCGGCCAGGGCGCCAAAGCCATGGCCGCGAAGGCCGAGGCCAAACCCAAAGACGCCGTACCCAAGCTGGTGCAACTCACCTGCAAGTTGCCCGCCGATCTGGCGCAACGCCTGCGCGACCGCGCCGTAACCGTCGAGGGCGGCGTGAATGCCATCCTGACCCAGGCGGCGGCGCAGTGGCTCGACTCGACTGCGCAGATGCAATCGAGTTGAGTGCACGGCACGATGTCAAACTCAGGAAGGAGTTCGGCGCGATCTGCAACCGCAAGCGCCTCGTGGCTCGAGTCAACCTGCCGCGGATCGGTTTCGCCGCGACGTCTTCACAAAGTACATATGCGCGTCGGCGCGCTTGAGCAAGGTGAGCGCGGTATCGTCCGGCTTCGAGCATGACACGCCTACGCTGGCCCCTGGGTAGTCGATGCTGACCTCGCCCAGCGCGTAGGTGCCGCGGGTGAGCTGCTCCAGCCTTTGCTGCCAGGCCTGCCGTGCGCCGTCTTGGTGTTCGCCGCCGCACATGCCGTACACGACGAACTCGTCGCCGCCATACCGTGCGACGCCGTCTCCCTTGCGCAAACCCTGCTGAAGCCGCTGCGCGACCAGTCGCAGAAATTCGTCGCCGGCGGCATGACCGTGGCGGTCATTCACGTCTTTGAAACCGTCCAAGTCGATGAAGGCCAGTTGCACCACGGCACCCAGGCGCCTGGCGTTGTCGAGAACGCGGGTCAGGTCGTCCATCAAGGCGCGGCGGTTGCTGATGAGGGTGAGCGGGTCGAGCAGAGCTGCGTTTTGCAGCAGGGCGTTTTCGCGTTGCAGTTGGATCAGCAGCCGCTCGTGTTCCCACTCGCGCGTGAGCAGCAGAGCCGCCATGCGCATCAGTCGCTGCGTGGCCTCGGGGAGGTCGATCACGCGCCGGTCCGCCGCGCATAGAGTGCCCACGGGGCTGCGGTCACCCCGGTAGATGGGTTGGGAAAAATAGGTCTTGATGCCGATCGACCGCGCCAGCGTGGCATCGGGCCAATGGGTGTCGACCTCGACCGGGCGATTCAAGCCCTCCTCCAGCGCGCGTTTGCACAGTGTCTGATCCCACGGTACCTCGATGTCTTCGGGGATGAGTGTGTCGCGTCCGTTGTGCGAGAACAGCACGCGCTGCACCCCGCTTTCCTGGTCGATCAGCGTCACATACACACTTTCGGCCCCGCTTTGCTGTTGCAGCATCGAGAGAAGTGGGCGGGCAAGCGATTCCAGATCGTGCGCGCCATTGATGGCTGCCATCAGCTGGTCGAGCAACTCGCGCGAACGCATGGCAGGCCCGCCTCAATCAGCCGAGTGCCCGTCGCAGCATGTCGCCCACCTGCTGCGGATTGGCGCGGCCGCCCGTGGCCTTCATCACCTGGCCGACCAGGGCGTTGAGCGCCTTGTCCTTGCCGGCGCGGTATTCCTCGACGTTCTTCGGGTTGGCGGCCAGCACGGCGTCCACCGCGGCCTGGAGGGCTGCGCTGTCATTGACCTGGGCCAGGCCGCGCGCGTCGATGATGGCCTCGACATCGCCGCCTTGTTCACCGGCCCACAGCGCGCCGAAGACTTCCTTGGCGGTCTTGCTCGACAGGGTGCCGTCGTCGATCTTGCGGGTGAGCGCGGCGAGTTGCGCGGCGCTCACGGGGCTGGCGCCGATGTCGCACTGGTCGCGGTTGAGCTGGGCGGCGAGTTCGCCCATGATCCAGTTGGCGGCGAGTTTGGGCGCGGCGCACGCGGCCACGCAGGCCTCGAAGTAAGCGGCGTGGGCGCGGGTCTGGGTCATCTGCGCGGCGGCATCCAGGCTCAGACCGTGCGCCGCGACGAAGCGCGCAGCCATCTGGCCGGGAAGCTCGGGCATGGTGGCGCGCACCCGCTCGATCCACTCGGGCGAGATGACCAGCGGCGGCAGGTCGGGGTCGGGGAAGTAGCGGTAGTCGTGCGCGTCTTCCTTGGTGCGCATGGTGCGGGTTTCGCCCTTGTCAGGGTCGAACAGCCGGGTTTCCTGCACCACCTTGCCGCCGTCTTCGATGAGCTCGATCTGGCGGCGCACTTCAAATTCGATGGCCTTTTCGAGAAAGCGAAAGCTGTTGAGGTTCTTGATCTCGCAGCGCGTGCCCAGCGGCTCGCCTGGGCGGCGCACCGAGACGTTGGCGTCGCAGCGGAACGAGCCTTCCTGCAGGTTGCCATCGCAGATGTCCAGCCACACCACCAGCGCGTGCAGCGCGCGGGCGTATTCGGCGGCTTCGCGGGCGCTGCGCATGTCGGGCTCGGTGACGACTTCGAGCAGCGGCGTGCCCGCGCGGTTGAGGTCGATGCCGCTGGCGGCGTTGCCTGCGCGGTCGAACAGACCGGCTTCGTGCAGCGACTTGCCCGCGTCTTCTTCGAGGTGGGCGCGGGTGAGCCGCAGGCGGTGCGGCTTGCCGTCCACCAGAAACTCGACCACCCCGCCCTGCACCACGGGAATTTCATACTGGCTGATCTGGTAGCCCTTGGGCAGATCAGGGTAGAAATAGTTCTTGCGGGCGAAGACCGAGCGCGGCGCGATGGTGGCGCCCAAGGCCAGACCCAGACGAATGGCGCGCTCAACCGCGGCGCGGTTGGCCACCGGCAGCACGCCGGGCAGCGCCAGATCGACGGCGCAGGCCTGGGTGTTGGGCGCGGCGCCGAACGCGGTGGACGCGCTAGAAAACATCTTGGACTGGGTGGAGAGCTGAACGTGGGTTTCCAGCCCGATGACCACTTCCCATGACATGGTGTGATTCCTTACGTTGAACGGCGAAACGCCGAGAGCAGTAGCGCGGCGCCGATGAAGAGGGTGCCGAAACTGCGCTGCAGCCAGAGCTGGTGCTGCGGCGAGCGCAGCGTCACGAGCAGGCGCGCGGCCAGCAGGGTGTAGGCGTTCATCACCACGATATCGGTGATGAACAGCGACAGCCCGCACAGCAGGTATTGATGCAACTGCGGCTCGGCCGGGTTGATGAACTGCGGCAGCACGGCGAGCATGAACACCAGCCCCTTGGGGTTGCTGGCGTTGATGAGAAAGCCGCGCAGCACGAGTTGGGTGCGGGTGGGCGGTTCCGTGTTCTTGGCATGACCATCGGCCTCAGCCATTCCGTGCGCCGGGGCGCGCCATTGCTGGATGCCCAGCCACAGCAGATACGCCACGCCGAACCACTTGATGATGCTGAACGCGGTTTCGCTCGCAGCCAGAACCGCGCCCAGCCCGGCAGCGACCACCACCAGAATGGCGGCGATGCCCAGCTGCAGGCCGAGGATGTTCCAAACCCCCAGACGCCAGCCGAAGCGCAGGCCCGCGGTCATGCACGAAATCGCACCCGCGCCCGGCGAGAGGCTGATGAGCCAGCTCGCCGCGAAGAAGGTCAGCCAGGTGTGCAGATCCATGGCCGTGCTCAGACCGGGCTGCGCTGGTGCCAGTCGGTGACCTGCTGGTACTGATGCGCCACCTGCAGCAGGCGCTCTTCGGCGAAATGCGGGCCGATGAGTTGCAGGCCGACGGGGCGGCGCGCGTTGATGCCCGCGCCGAAGCCCGCGGGCACGCTCATGCCGGGGAGGCCGGCCAGACTTGCAGAGAGGGTGTAGATGTCGGCCAGGTAATTGGCCAGCGGGTCGGCCTTGTCGCCCAGGTTCCACGCCACGGTCGGCGACACCGGCCCCGCGATCACGTCGCACTGGGTGAAGGCGCGGGCGAAGTCGTCGGCGATGAGGCGGCGGATTTTTTGCGCCTGCAGGTAGTAGGCGTCGTAATAGCCGTGCGACAGCACATAGGCGCCGATCATGATGCGGCGCTTGACCTCGGGGCCGAAGCCCTCGGCGCGGCTCCTGCCGTACATCTCGGCCAGGTCTTTGTACTGCGCCGCGCGATGGCCGAAGCGCACGCCGTCGAAGCGGCTCAGGTTGGAACTGGCCTCGGCCGGGGCGATGATGTAGTAGGCCGGAATGGAAAGCTGGGTCAGCGGCAGCGAGACATCCACCAGCTTGGCGCCCAGGCGTTCGAGTTCCCGCAAAGCGGCGCGCACGGTGGCTTCGACCTCGGCGGCCAGACCTTCGCCGAAATACTCGCTCGGCAGGCCGATGCGCAGCCCCGCGAGCGGCTTCGCGGCGGTGGCGCCGGGCAGGGGTTCACCCAGTGCGGCGACATAGTCGGGCACGGGGCGCTGCACGCTGGTGGCGTCGCGCGGATCGAAGCCGGTCATCGCCGTGAGCAGGGCGGCGCAGTCCCATGCAGTCTGCGCCATCGGCCCGGCCTGGTCGAGGCTGGAAGCGAAGGCGATCATCCCAAAGCGTGAGCACAGGCCGTAGGTCGGCTTGATGCCCGTGATGCCGCACATGGCCGCAGGCTGGCGGATCGAGCCACCGGTGTCGGTGCCGGTGGCAGCGGCCACCAGCCGCGCGGCCACCGCCGCGGCCGAGCCGCCCGACGAGCCGCCGGGGATGGCCGCAGAGTCCCAGGGGTTGCGCACCGGCTTGTAGGCCGAGTTCTCGTTGGACGAGCCCATGGCGAATTCGTCCATATTGGTCTTGCCCAGGGTGACCATGTCGGCCCCCGCAAAGTCGTCGGCCCCTGCGCCCAGCCGCGCCACCACGGTGGCATCGAACGGGCTGACATAACCGGCGAGCATGCGCGACCCGGCGGTGGAAGGCATGTTGCGGGTGACGAACACGTCTTTGTGCGCCACGGGCACGCCCAGCAGCGGCCGGGTGTCGCCCGCGGCGCGGGCGGCGTCGGCGGCTTGTGCAGCCTGCAGCGCGCCCTCGGCATCGACGTGCAGGAAGGCGCCCAGATCGGCATGGGCTTCGATGCGGGCCAAGGCCGCGCGGGTGAGTTCGACGCTGGAGACCTGGCGGGCGGCCAGTGCTGCCGACTGGGTGCGCAGGTCGGCGCAGGAGAGATCTGCGGCGCTCATTCGACCACCCTCGGCACGAGAAACAGGCCGTCCTGCGCGTCGGGCGCATTGCGCAGCGCCAGTTCGCGGATGTCGCCCTCGGTCACGACGTCGTCGCGCAAGCGCAGGGGCATGTCCTGCACGGCTGACAGCGGGTGGGCCAGCGGGGTGACGCCTGCGGTGTCGACGGCGCGCATCTGCTCGACCACGGCGAAAAACGCATTCAGGTCGGTCAGCATGTGTTCGCGTTCGCTGGCGGACAGGTCCAGCCGGGCGAGTTGCGCCAGGCGGTCGATATCGGGAAGGGTGAGGGACATGGTGGGGCTGCGGTCACGGAGGGCGCATGACAGGCCACCCGGCAAGCGGGCAAAACAGGGGAGTTCCCCCGCGAAAGCATGCGGAAAACGGCATTTTATGCGCATGCATGGGTTATGATGCCCCGATTTGGCGCGCGGGATTTGACAGAAAAATCAAGCCCGTTTGTTGCTTAATTCACACACCACCAGAAAGCCTGGCGCGCACTAGGCGTCCATAAATTCCATGTTCCGAACCTTTCGTCAGTATTTTTCGACGGACCTGGCCATCGACCTCGGCACTGCCAACACCCTGATCTATGTGCGGGGCAAGGGCATCGTGCTCGATGAGCCGTCCGTCGTGGCCATCCGCCATGAGGGTGGCCCCAGCGGCAAGAAGACCATTCAGGCCGTCGGCAAGGAAGCCAAGCAGATGCTCGGCAAGGTGCCGGGCAATATCGAGGCCATCCGCCCGATGAAGGACGGCGTGATCGCCGACTTCACCGTGACCGAGCAGATGCTCAAGCAGTTCATCAAGATGGCGCATGACACCCGGATGTTTCGGCCGAGTCCGCGCATCATCATCTGCGTGCCCTGCGGCTCCACCCAGGTCGAGCGCCGCGCCATTCGCGAGTCGGCCCTGGGCGCGGGCGCCAGCGAGGTCTATCTCATCGAGGAGCCCATGGCCGCAGCCATCGGCGCCGGCCTGCCTGTCAGCGAAGCCACCGGGTCGATGATCGTGGACATCGGCGGCGGCACCACCGAAGTCGGCGTCATCTCGCTGGGCGGCACGGTCTACAAGGGCAGCGTGCGCGTGGGTGGCGACAAGTTCGACGAGGCCATCATCAACTACATCCGCCGCAATTACGGCATGCTGATCGGCGAACCCACCGCCGAGCAGATCAAGAAGCAGATCGGCTCGGCCTTCCCCGGGTCGGAAGTCAAGGAAATGGAAGTCAAGGGCCGCAACCTCAGCGAAGGCGTGCCGCGCAGCTTCACCATTTCGAGCAACGAAATTCTCGAAGCCCTGACCGATCCGCTCAACCAGATCGTCTCGGCCGTCAAGAACGCGCTGGAGCAGACCCCGCCCGAACTCGGCGCCGACATCGCCGAGCGCGGCATGATGCTCACCGGCGGCGGCGCGCTGCTGCGCGACCTCGACCGCCTGCTGGCCGAGGAAACCGGCCTGCCGGTGCTGGTGGCCGAAGACCCGCTGACCTGCGTGGCCCGCGGCAGCGGCATGGCGCTGGAGCGCATGGATCGCCTGGGCACCATTTTCACGTCGGAGTAATCGACGGCTTTTCCGGGGCACGCCTTGCGGCGCGGCCCCGTTTTGGGCTCTGTTGCAAGCCGATCTGGCGCTGCGTTTTCTCTCAACCCCATGGCCTACGGCACTCTCGAGCGCTCTCCTCCGCCGTTTTTCCGGCAGGGACCTTCTGCGCTCACGCGGTTGCTGCTGTTTGCCGCGCTGGCCGTGCTGCTGATGGCGCTGGACGTGCGGTTCAAGGTCACGCCCATGCTGCGGCAAGGGCTGTCGGTGGTCATCTATCCCCTGCAGCGCATCGCCCAGACCCCGGTGAACGGGGTGCGGCAACTGAGCGACTATCTCGAAGCACCGGCCAAGGCGCAGGCAGAGATCGGCCGCCTGCAGCGCGCCAACGTGGCCCTGTCGCTGCAGGCCCAGCTCGAAGCGCAGTTGCGTCTGGAAAACAACCGCTTGCGCGCCCTGCTTCGATTGCAGCAAAGCCAGCCCCCGCAGTCGGTGGCGGCGCAGATCAGCGCGCAGGCCAGCGATCCGTTCAGTCGTGCGGTGCAGATCAACCGGGGCAGCCTGCAAGGCGTGGAACTGGGCTCGCCCGTGATCGACGAGACCGGCCTGCTCGGCCAGGTGACGCGCGACTATCCGTGGAGCGCCGAAGTCACCCTCATCACCGACCGTGACGCCGTGGTGCCGGTGCAGAACCAGCGCACCGGCGAGCGCGGCGTGCTCTACGGCGAGCCGGGCATGGGCCAGGGCGGCATGGAGTTGCGCTGGATGCCCGCCGCCGCGGACGTGCGGGTGGGCGATCTGCTGGTGACCAGCGGCGTCGACGGCATCTATCCGGCGGGCCTGCGGGTGGCGCGGGTCACGTCGGTGACGCGCCAGCGCGACACTGCCTTCGCCCGGGTGATGTGCGCCCCCATTGCCGATGTGGAAGGCGGGCGGCATGTGCTTGTGCTCAAGCCGCTCACCCCGCTGGTGGCCGCACCCGCGACCGACAAAGGCAAGTCGCAGGCGAAGCCCGCCGCCGCAGCCTCGGCCATGCCTGCGGCGTCGGCCTCGCGTGAGGTGGGGGGCAAGTGACCCTGCTCCCGCGTCGTCGCCGGTCCGATCAGGCCGCCATGCCCGCAGCGCGGGCGCCCGCCGGCGGTGCGCGCGAAGTGCTGCTGCTGCCGGTCAAGCCCTGGTTCATCGCCCTGAGCTTGCTGGCGGCGCTTCTGATCGACTTTCTCCCCCTCGGGCGTGTGGCGTGGATGCCCGATCTGGTGGCGCTCACCCTGGTGTTCTGGAATGTGCATCAGCCGCGCCGCGTGGGCATGGCGGTGGCTTTCGTGCTGGGGCTGGCGGTGGATGTGCAGCAGGGTTCGGTGCTGGGGCAGCATGCGCTGGCCTACACCGTGCTAAGTTATTTCGCCATCAGTCTGCATCGGCGCCTGCTGTGGTTTCCGCCGCTGCAGCAAGCCCTGCATCTGCTGCCGCTGCTCATCGCCACGCAGGTGCTGCTGCTCGCGGTGGGCATGTGGGCGGGCGGCAGTTTTCCCGGCTGGACGTTTCTGTTGACGCCGTTCCTGCAGGCCGCGCTGTGGGTGCCGCTGTCGTGGGTGTTGCTAGCACCGCAACGCCGCGCGCCGGATTCCGACCGCAATCGTCCGTTGTGACATGCCGTGCTGAACCTCGCCCGCCGAGGTCGCTCCAACCCTGTTTGAACCGCCCTTGCAATGACTGAACTGCGCAACATCGAACGCGAGCTTTTTCGCTTTCGCCGTCGCCTGATCCTGGCGGCGGGCGTGGTGGTGCTGAGCTTTGCGTTGCTCGTCGGGCGCTGGCTCTGGCTGCAGGTGTTGCGGCACCGGCAGTTTTCCACCCAGGCGCAGGACAACCGCATCGCGCTGGTGCCGATTCCGCCGCAGCGCGGGCTGATTCTCGACCGCAACGGCATCATCCTGGCCAACAACTATGCGGCCTACACGCTGGAGATCACGCCGTCGAAGGTCAAGGGCACGCTGCAGGGCACCATCGACGCGCTCAAGGCCATCGTGCCCATCACGCCTTTCGACGAGCGGCGCTTCAACAATCTGCTGGGGCAGTCGCGGCGATTTCAGTCGCTGCCCATTCTCAACAAGCTCACCGACGATCAGGTGGCGCGCTTCGTGGCGCAGCGTTTTCGCTTTCCGGGGGTGAATGTGCGGGCGCGGCTGTTCCGCAACTATCCGCTGGGCGCGCTGGGCTGTCATCTGCTGGGCTATATCGGCCGCATCAACCAGGCCGAGCAGCAGCGCATCGACGACAGCGACGACGCCAGCAACTACCTCGGCACCGACCACATCGGCAAGCTCGGCGTGGAGCAGGCTTACGAAAAAGAACTGCACGGCGTCACCGGCTATGAGGAAGTCGAGGTCAACGCCATGGGGCGCCCGGTGCGCAAGATCAAGACCGTGGCCGCCACGCCCGGCCAGAACCTGGTGCTGGGGGTGGACATTCGCTTGCAGAAGCTCATCGAAGACCTGTATGGCAAACGACGCGGCGCATGCGTGGCCATCGACCCGCGCAACGGCGAGGTGCTGGCCTTCGTCTCCATGCCGACCTTCGATCCCAATCTGTTCGTCGACGGCATCGACCAGGCCAACTGGGATGCGCTCAACACCTCGCCCGACCGTCCGCTGCTCAACCGCGTGCTGCGCGGCACCTTCCCGCCCGGCTCGACTTACAAGCCCTATCTGGCGATGGGCGCGCTGACCGAGGGCATACGCACGGCGCAGTGGAGTTTCCACGATCCCGGGTATTTCATGTTTGCGGGGCACCGATTCCGCGACGACGTGCCCGGCGGGCATGGCATCGTCGACATGCGCAAGGCCATTCAGGTGTCGTGCGACGTGTATTTCTACATGGTGGCGCACGATTGGGGCGTGGACGGCATGGCGGGCTACACCAGCAAGTTCAGTTTCGGCCAGGCCACCGGCATCGACCTGCTGGGCGAGGCCAAGGGCGTGCTGCCGAGCAGGGCGTGGAAGCGCAAGGCGTTTCGCAGCCCGGCGCAGCAGCGCTGGTACCCGGGCGACACCATCAGCCTGGGGATAGGCCAGGGCTACAACACCTTCACCCCTTTGCAGATGGCCACGGCCTTGTCCACCATGGCCAACCGCGGCACGCGCTACGCGCCCCGCGTGGTGCGCGCGGTGGAGGATATGGCCACGAGGCGGTTCACCCCGGTGCAGGCGCCGGTGGCCGAGCGCATCGACATGAATCCGTCGTACTGGCAGGTCGTGCATGACGGCATGATCGGGGTGAACCAGACCGGCGGCACGGCGGCGGAGGCCTTCAAGGGGGCGCAGTACACCAGCGCCGGCAAGACCGGCACCGCCCAGGTGTTCACCGTAGCGCAAAACCAGACCTATGACGCCAAGGACGTGGCGCATCACCTGCGCGACCACGCCCTGTATGTGGTCTATGCCCCCGCCGAGAATCCGGTGATCGCCCTGGCCATGATCGTGGAAAACGCGGGTTTCGGCGGCATGGCCGCTGCGCCGATCGCGCGCAAGGCGCTCGACTATCACCTGCTCGGCCTCTATCCCACTGACGACGAGATCGAGAAGATCAGCGGGGCCAAGCCGCAGCCGGTGTCGTTTGTCTATGCCGGCGAGCGCGAGGGCGTGCCCCATGTGCCCGGCGCCAAACCGCCGCCCGCGCCAGCGGCGTCCGCTCCGGCGGGTGCGGCGTCCACAGCGGCGGGCGCGGCGTCCACAGCGGCAACCAAGGCCGCTTCTGCGCCCCAGGTTCCTGCCGCCTCGCCCCCAGGTAAGGCAAGCTCCACCGCGTTCGACGCGGATGCGGTAGGCCATTACCAGCGCACCGCCTGTTCCGGAGGGCTGCGTGCGCCGCTGTTCACCCGCTTCGGCGCGCGTCCCGACATCACAGATGAATCGGAGGGAGTGAGACTATGAGCGCCAGCTTTGGACGTCCGCCGCTGTGGCATCGCGTGCGCCCGTATCTCACCGGCTTCGACGCGCCGCTGGCCGCGGGCCTGCTGTGGCTGGTGGCCATCGGCTGCATCGTGCTGTTTTCCGCACTGCAGGATGCCCACGTGCCGTTCGACGACCATCTGCGCAACCTCGCCATCGGCTTTGTCGTGCTGTTCGTCACCGCGCAGGTGCCACCGCAGCGCCTCATGCAGATCGCCGTGCCTGTCTACACCGTGGGGGTGGCGCTGCTGCTGGCCACGGCGATGTTCGGCCTGGTGCGCAAGGGCGCGCGTCGCTGGCTCGATCTGGGCGTGACCGTGGTCCAGCCCTCGGAGATCATGAAGATCGCCGTGCCGCTGATGCTGGCGTGGTACTTCCAGCGGCGCGAGGGGCAGATCCGGGTGAAGGACTTTTTCATCGCGGCCGTGCTGCTGGCCATTCCGGTGGGGCTCATCATGAAGCAGCCCGACCTCGGCACCGCGCTGCTGGTGCTGTTCACCGGGGCGTTCGTCATCTTCTTCGCCGGGCTGTCATGGCGGGTCATCGGCGTGCTGGTGGCACTGGCCGCGGCGAGTGCGCCGGTGCTGTGGCACTTCATGCACGACTATCAGCGCCAGCGCTTGATGATGCTGCTCGACCCGCAGAGCGACCCTCTGGGCAAGGGCTTCAACATCATCCAGAGCATGATCGCCATCGGCTCCGGCGGGGTGTTCGGCCAGGGCTATCTGCACGGCACCCAGGCGCACCTGAACTTCGTGCCCGAATCGCACACCGACTTCGTGTTTTCGGTGCTGGCCGAGGAATGGGGGTTGGCCGGCAATCTGGTGCTGCTGGCCGCCTACACCTTCTTTATCCTGCGCGGGTTGATGATCGCGGCCAACGCGCCCACGCTGTTTTCGCGCCTGCTGGCGGCGTCGGTGACGCTGATCTTTTTCATCTATGCCTTCGTCAACATGGGCATGGTGTCGGGCATTCTGCCGGTGGTCGGCGTGCCGCTGCCCTTCGTCAGCTACGGCGGCACGGCGCTCATCACGCTGATGCTGGGCGCGGGCATGCTGTTCTCCATCGCCAAGTCCAAGCGGCTGGTGCAGAGCTGAGGATCTCTTTCATCACCGTTTTCGATAAGGCTGAAACAAAAATTTCCCTTTCGTTGCATATGCTCTGCTGTGACAATCGGCTCCCCAACATAACCCCAGATGGTTCGTGCAGGCGCAATGCGCCGCCTCACGAACGATCTGGGGTAACAACAGGAGGAGCAAATGCAATACGGGACGAAAACGCCCAGGCGCTGGGCTTGGGCTTTGGTGGTGGCGCTGGCAGGCTGGGCCTGCGTGGCGCAGGCCGCGGTGTTGCCGGGTCCGCTGGTGAACCCGCCCTGGCTGAACGACCATGCCAAGGAAGTCCAGATCGTCGACATCCGCGACAGTCTGGGTTCGTTGACCAACGATCCGAAGTTCAGCACCGTCAAGGGTCAGAAGGTGCTCGACGAAGTGGGCGGGCATATTCCTGACGCGCTGTCGGTCAACTTCTGGGGGCTGCGGCAGAAGCATGTGGTCGACGGCAAGACCGTCGACTTCATGCTGCCCACGGCCAAGGAGTTCCAGGAGAGCATGCAGGCGGTGCAGCTCGAGCCGAACAAGCCCATCGTCATCGTTCCCACGGGCGACGACGCCACATCGCTGCAGGAAGCCGCGTTCTTCGCCTGGGAGTTGCAGGTGTTCGGCGTGCCGGCCGAGCAGATCGCCATTCTGAACGGCGGCATGCACGCCTGGATTTCCGCGGGTTATGCGGTCGATACCGATGCGATCGCGCCGATGACCTCAAGCAAGTGGCAAGCCAAGGCGCCGGATGTAGCGCTGCTGGCGACCACAGAGCAGGTGCAGGCCGCGCAGCGCACGCACGGTCTGCTGCTCGATGCCCGACCGCTGGCGCAGTTTGCCGGTCTTGAGCGCACGCCCGTGGTGCCCAAGGCGGGCCGTCTGGCCGGGGCCAGCCCGCTGCCGGCGGAGCTGCTCTACCGCAATGCGGATGACGGCTCGTGGCGCTTTCTCTCGGCGCAGGTGTATCGCAAGGTTCTGGCTGGCGCGGGCATGCACCGCGTCTCGCCGGGCATCGTGTACTGCAATACCGGCCAATACGCCGCGGGGGCCTGGTTCGTCGTTCATCGCATCATGGGTGTCAAGGGCCTGCGCGAATATCCCGGCGGCATGAACGAATGGGAGCAGCGCGGTCTGCCCGTAGAGGCATTCTGAGCACTCCCACGGCAGGGTGACCCCGGCCCGCCGACCCGAAGCGGGGCGGGTCCGGGCGATACATCTTGCAGCACACTTGTGCCTGAGGATGCACTAAACACCTTATAGTCCAATCAAAACCGAGGAGACAACCATGGTCAGCAAATCCCTGCATCCCTTCATCACTCGCCTGCGCGGCATGGCCCTTGCGCTGGCGCTTGGCCTGCTGGGCACCGGCCTGGCGCAGGCGGCCAATCCGTCGATGCTGAACGACTTCAAGTTCGACGCCCCGACCTACATTCACAAGCTGCCGTTCGCCGAGGCGCATGTCGTCATGCAGGTGGATGGCGCCAATCCGGCCACCTGGAATCTGGCGCTGAACAATGCGCAGAACCTGCTGGACTACTTCGGCCAGGAGAAGGTTCGGATCGTCATCGTCGCTTTCGGCCCAGGGCTGAAAATGCTGCTCAAGGGCAGCCCGGTGGCTGGCCGCATCGCCGCGCAGAATGCCGAAGGCGTGGAGTTCGACGCCTGCCACAACACCATGGAAGCCATGGCGAAAAAGCTCGGCCACCTGCCCGTGTTGGTGCCCTCCGCGGTGGTGGTACCCGCCGGGGTGGTGCGCATCATGCAGCTGGAGAAGGCTGGCTTCGCCTACATCAAGCCTTGACCGCTCGCACCGCGTCCGGCGGTTCGGGCGCAGCGTTGTCGGGCTGGGCGAAGGCGATCAGGCCCTGCAGCGCGGCGACATAGCCGCGCAGCGCCTCGCGACCGTTCGCCGTCAGGGCATAGACGGTCTGCTGACGCGGGCCGTCGCCGCTCTTGCGCGCAGACACATAGTCTGCAGCGAGCAGCTTCTTCAGATGCGCGTCCAGATTGCCGTCCGACACTCCGAGCAAGCGCTTGAGGTCGGAAAACGTGGCTTCCCCGGCGCCCGCCAGATAGGCGGCGATCTGGGTGCGCAGCGGCTGATGCAGCAGAGGGTCGAGGGTGTCGCTGGTCATGGTGGCGGGCCGCCTCAGCGCAGGTTCATCTGCAGGTCGAGCACCGCGGCGTCCTTGCCGTTCTTGCTGGGGATGTGCAAATGCAACTGGGTGTCGAGCATCTGGTTCCACGGTACCCAGGTCTTCTGGTCGAAGCTGGCGTACTGGCGGTAGCCGTAAATCCCGCGCTTGAGGGTTACGTGAAGGGTGGATTCGCCACCCTTCGCGAAGGCGCTGCCGCCTACCTCGGTGCGTATGGGCAGCGGCGTACCCGCCGGGAAGTACAGCACATAAGCATCTCCCGGTGGCAGCGGCTGGCCGAGGGTGACGACGGGCAGTTGGGCCGTCTGCTCCGCCGTGGGCGCGGGGCCGGTGGGCAGACTGCTGCAGGCGGCAAGGGTGCTGCTCGCGAGCAGCAGGGGCAGGATGAGGCGTTGCATGGAAGTTCCTTGAGGGGTGGGTGAGACGGGGAAAGGGAGGACAGGGGGTGTGTCACGGCGCGTCACGCGCCGTCATGCTCACGTGCAGGCGGGCATGAACCTGCGCGCCTGCATTCGGCTGAAGCTCGGCGCGCAAATCGGACACCAGGATGGCGGCAGGCAGCGGCTCGCCGCGCCATCGTCCATCGGGGTAGCGCCAGGCACCGGTGAGGCGGCCGTCTTCGGCCAGGACTTCCACCGGGCGCCTGAGCACCAGCGGCAGCACCGAGGCGGCGCTGGGCGCGAACAGGTCGCCGGACACATCGAACCGCACCGGCACGGTGAGGCCCGCGGGCAGCCGCACCGCCTGTCGCTGAAGCGGTGCGTGCTCCCATTGCTCCAGGCTGCGCAGTGGCGCGGGCGCGGGCTGGCTCGCATCGGCCAGGTGTTGCGCCAGCAGCGGCGCACCCAGCACCACGGCCAGCCACAACAGCAGATTCGCGGCACGCAACCAGACCGGTCGTACCTCGCCGCGCTCCAACAGCGCGGCAAGCAGAGGCAGGCCAAGACCGAAGGCCGAAGCGGCGAGGCATTGCAGGGTGTTCACGTCCAGCCGGAACAGCGCCGCGCACACGCCGAAGGCGATGAGCAGGCCTCCGGCCCATTCCACCGCCTGTTCGGAAAACAGCCCGTGCACATACAGCCCCAGGCCGACGAGCACCAGCCACAGCGGATAGACGAGATAGCCGCCGCCGTAAAAGAAAGTGGCGAAGGTGGCCAGCACGCCCGCGGCCAGCAGCAGCCACCACACCTTGAGCACCTGGCGGTGGATGAAGGACCAGAACTCGTCGCGGGCGTGCTTGGCGCGGCGTGTGAGCGCCCAGTCGAGCAGGCTCACCGTTCCCAGCACCACCGACATCAGCCCCAGCCAGGCCAGCGCGCGCTGCGTCGGGTCTGGAATCTGCTGCGCGGTGATGATGTGGTTGCTCAGGGCGATGAGGCCGCCAAAGCACACCCCCCACAGCACCAGGCTGTGCCGTTCCAGCCTCAGGCTGCGTTGGCCCGAGGCAAGCATGGCGTGAATGCTGTCGATCTGCTGCGCTGCAAGGGATGGCATGGGGCCTCCTGAATAACTCTGTTTTGCAGAGTTTATGACTCTGAAAAACAGAGTGTCAAGCGTCAGGTTGAGCGAGAGGAGTGTTCTGCCCGGCATCAGGCCGAGTTCAGGCGGCGGCCAGGGCGGTCAAGGCGTCGTCGAACGCGGCGATCAGGACGGCGGCGTCAGTCTCGGTGTGCGCCGGGCTGGCCAGCAGCATGTTGTGGAAGGGGGTGAGCAGCACGCCGCGGTTGATCAGGGCGAGTTGCAGTGCGGGTTCCAGCGCGTCGTCGAACGCGGCTCTGGCTTCGCTGCCGTTGCGCGGGCGTTGTGCTGCGAACTGCACTTCACAGCGCGCGCCGATGCGTGTGACCGTCCACCGCAATCCGTGGCCCTCGATGACGCGCTCCAGGCCGCAGGCCACCTGCTCGGCGATGGCGAACATGTGGGCATAGGCGGCGTCGGTCATGACTTCGGCCAGCATGGTGCGCATGAGTCGCAGGGTGAGCAGGCCGGCCGACAGGGTGGTGCCGATGCCCGAGTGTCCAGGCGCGGCGGCGGCCTTGACGGCCTGCATGCGTGCGCCGACCTCAGGGGTGAAGCCGTAGGCGGCGCCGGGCGTGCCGCCGGCCATGGGTTTGCCGAGGATGAGCACGTCGGGTTGCAGACCGCTGGCGCGGCAGTAGCCGCCGGGGCCGCACGAGAGGGTGTGGGTCTCGTCCATCACCAGGAGTGCGCCGTGCTCTTGGGTGAGCTGGCGCACGGCGTCGAGAAAGCCGGGCTCGGGCAGGACCATGCCGATATTGGTGAGCACCGGCTCGGTCAGCACGCAGGCGACGTCGCCCGCGGCCAGCGCGGCGCGCAGGCCGTCGAGGTCGTTGAACTCGACCACCCGGGTGTAGGTGGTGAGATCGACGACCTGGCCCAGCAGGCTGGGGCGGGTGTGGGTGCGGCCCTGCGTGTCGAGGTCGACGAACACATCGTCGACCGTGCCGTGATAGCAGCCGTTGAACACCACGATGTGTTTGCGCCCGGTGATCGCGCGCGCCCAGCGCAGCACGAAGCGGTTGGCATCGCTGGCCGTGGCGGTGAACTGCCACATCGGCAGGCCGAAGCGCTGCTCCAGCAGGTTGGCCACGTCGAGGGCCACGGTCGAGGGCAGCATGGTGGTGGCGCCGTCGGCGCCGTGTTCGGCGAGCGTGCGGGCGATGGCCGCGGGGCTGTGGCCGAACATGGCGCCGGTGTCGCCCAGGCAGAAGTCGATGATGGCGTGACCGTCCACATCGAACAGGCGCGCACCCTGCGCCTTGTCCACATAGAGCGGCACGGGCGAAGGCGCATCGGCCATCCAGTGCAAGGGCACGCCGAACAGAAAGTGGCGCTGGGCCTGCTGGTGCAGCGCGACGCAGCGCGGATGATCGGCCAGGAAGCGGGCGGTCTCGATCGCGTGAAAGCGGGCGACGCGCTCGGCGGGGAGGGTTGTGGAACGCATGACGATGGGCGTCGGAAGACGCTGTGGAAAACGGCTGACGCGCAGTATCGCGAAGCCTGCGGGGGCATGGCAAGCGCTGAAATGGCCCCGCGCGCGGTGGGCAAAGTGGTTCTATCGTTCGTGAAAAATTGGCGATATGGTTCAGACCGCTTGCAAGGCTTCATTGGCGTTGGGGCGGCGGTTCGTCCGCTGCTCGCTGAACTTCGCAGTCCGTTCACATAGTCAACACATCATGGTTCAGCACGCTTTTGCCTATCTGTCGCAGCAAAGGTTCCTCGGCGCGGCGGTCTGCGCCGGGGAAGCGCCCTCCGCCCGTTTCGGGGTGGCGGGCGTGGCCTGGGATGGGGCGGTGACCAACCGCCCCGGTGCCCGATTCGGGCCCAACGCCATCCGCCAGGCCAGCCAGATGCTGTGCGATGCCACGCATCCGCTGTTCGACCTGTCGCCGACGGCCGAAGTCTGCGATTACGGCGACCTCTATCTACCCAACACCAGCCTGGAGACGATGCGCGCCGCGCTGGAAGCTCAGGCGCGAACGCTCCTCGCGCGTCAGCACATGGTGTGGCTGGGCGGCGATCATTCCATCACCCTGTCTCTGCTGCGGGCGTTGCGCGCGGTGCACGGGCAGCCGCTGGCGGTGCTGCATTTCGACGCGCATTGCGACACCTGGACCGACCATTTCGGCGAGCCTTCGGGGCATGGCACCTGGGTTTACGAGGCGGTGCAGGAAGGGCTGGTAGCGCCGCAGGGCGTGGTGCAGGTGGGCATACGTTCGGCAGCGGAGCGCGCCGCGCGCGAGTATGTCAACGCCATTGGCGGACGTGTGATCACCGCGCGCGAGCTGCGCGGCCTGGAGAGCCCGTCGCAGCTGGCCCCGGTGACGGCCGATATCCGCGCTCGGCTGGCGGCGGCACAGGCGCCGGTGTACGTCACGCTCGACATCGACTGCCTCGACCCGGCGTTCGCTCCGGGCACGGGCACGCCCGAACCCGGGGGGCTGAGGAGCGCCCAGGTGCTGTCGCTGCTCGAGGAGCTTTGCGCCATGCAGCTTCCCTTTGTCGGCATGGATTGCGTGGAGGTGTCACCGCCCTACGACCACGCCGAACTCACCGCCAACATCGCCGCGGTCTGCGTCTGGACCTATCTGTGTGCGCGGCTCTCGGCCGACGCTATCGTTTCAAACTGATCCCGGAGGACCCCGCGCATGATGCGGCTGGAAGAGCAGGCCCAGCGCCTGATCGAAAACTCGTATTACGTCGATTCGGCGCATGCCGCGCCGCGCCACGCGCCGCTCGAAGGCGAGGTGCAGGCGGATGTGTGCATCGTCGGCGGCGGCCTGGCCGGGCTGTCGGCCGCGCTGGAGCTGCGCAAGCGCGGCATGCAGGTCGTGCTGCTCGAAGGGCGGCACATCGGCTGGGGCGCTTCGGGTCGCAACGGCGGGCAGGCGCTGGCAGGCTATGCGAGCGAGATGGAGCCGTTCGAGCGCCAGCTCGGGGCCAAGAGCGCGCACTTCGCCTGGGAGATGTCGCTCGACGCCATCCGCCTGATGCGCAGCCGCATCGAGGAATACGCCATCGACTGCGACTGGACGCCCGGCGCGATGAGCGTGGCCGTTACCCCGAAGAAGGCCCGCGCGCTGCACGCCTGGGCCGAGCACATGCAGCGCGAATACGGCTACACCCATCTGCAGAGCTTCGACACCGAACAGACCCGCAGCCTCATCGCCAGCAAACGTTACTGCGCCGGGGTGCTCGACGATTTCGGCGGGCATTTGCACCCGCTCAACTACACCCTTGGGCTCGGTCGCGCTGCCGCGGCAGCCGGGGCGGTGATGCACGAGCAATCGCCGGTGCTGAGCGTCAAACCCGCCGCGCAGGCGGGGGGCGGCAAGGCGCTGGTGCAGACCGCCCGGGGCAGCGTGCGCGCCCGCCATGTGCTGCTCGCGGGCAACGTGCAGCTCGGTGCCGTGTCGCCTCGGCTGGCCCGGCGCATCATGCCCGTGGGCACCTACATCATCGCCACCGAATCGTTGGGCAAGCAGCGGGCGAATTCGCTGGTGCGCAATCGCGCCTGCGTTTGCGACACCCAGTTCGTGCTCGACTACTACCGCCTCACGGGTGACGACAGGCTGCTGTTCGGCGGCCGGGTGAGCTACTCCACCGCCACGCCGCGCGATCTGGCCGGCACCATGCGCCGCAGCATGCTGGCGGTCTATCCGCAACTCAGCGATGTGAAGATCACCCATGCCTGGGGCGGCTTCGTCGACATCACCATGAACCGCGCGCCAGACTTCGGCCGCATCGCGCCCGATGTGCTCTACCTGCAAGGCTTTTCAGGACACGGCCTGGCCTTGACCGGCATGGCCGGCCAGCTGGCCGCCGAGGCCATCGCCGGCCAGGCCGAGCGTTTCGATCTGTTCACCCGACTGCACCATCAGCCCTTCCCGGGCGGCGACCTGCTGCGCACCCCCGCGCTGGTGCTGGGCATGCTCTGGTACCGGCTGCGCGATCTGCTGTGAGCTGGCGAGATCGTCCCCATCCCGGCTCATCATTCCAGCACCGCAGGTCAAAACAGTCACAACCGCCAGGCGGCTTCTACGGGTAGACCCGCAGCGTTTGGCCCCGATTTGAAGCGGGTCATGACATGCCGACACGTTGGTTACACGAGGTTGCAACTTCGTCTGCTTTGCCCTCTACCGCTTTACAGTGCCGCTGCCTATAGTCGTCCCGGTTCACAAAAAGCGTCATTTTGACGACAACCAAGGAGACAGGCATGAACAAGGAAGACAAGCGCGATCTCGACCACGTCAGCATGGACCGTCGCACCCTGATCAAGGCTGGCGGCGCGGCAGGTCTGGCAGCCCTGTTGGGCACGCAGCCGCAGAGCTGGGGCGCGGGCGAGAACCCGGTGAAGATCGGCATGATCGATCCGATCACCAGCACCTTCGCCGCGCTGGGGCAGAGCGAAATCAAGGGCGCGCAGTTTGCCGAAGCCGAGATCAACAAGGCCGGTGGCGTGATGGGGCGGCCCCTGCAGATCTTCGTCGAAGACAGCGCGGGCAACCCAGGCACCGCGGTGGACAAGGCTTCGCGCCTGCTCAGCCAGAACAAGGTGGACTTTCTCATGGGTACGGTGAACTCGGCGGCGTCGCTGGCGGTGTCGCAGTTCGCCAACCGCCACGACAAGCTGTTCGTCTGCACCGGGGGCCACGTCGACAGCCTGACCGGCAAGGAATGCAAGACCACCACCTTCCGCACCTGCTCGACCACCTGGATGCTGACCGCCGGTGACTTCGAGACGCTCTACAAGAAATTCGGCAAGAAGTGGTATTTCCTGACTACCGACTATGCCTTCGGTCAGTCCGAGCAGGCCGACTACACCACCCAATTGAAGAAGGTCGGCGGCACCGTGGTGGGCGGGGCGCTGGCCCCGGTGGGCACGACCGACTTCTCGTCCTACCTGATCGATGTGAAGGCCAAGTCGCCTGACGTGCTGTGCCTGTTGCTGGCGGGCAATGACCAGGTCAATGCCATGAAGCAGATCGCCCAGTTCGGCATCAACAAGGACATCGCCGTGGGCGGTGCGCTGTTCGAACTGGAGCAGGCGCAGGCGTTGCCCGAAGCGGCGCGCTATGGCTGGTGGACCATGGAGTGGTACTGGAATCAGCCCAAGACGCCGCATGTGGCCGATTTCGTCAATCGTTTCAAGGCCGCCAACAAAGGCGAATACCCGACGGCGCGGGTGTGGTTCGGCTATGCCACGACGCACGCCATCAAGCTGGCCGTGGAAAAGGCCAAGTCCACCGACACCGCCAAGGTGGTGAAGGCGATGGAGGGGCTGGTGCTGCCGCCGGAAATCGCTTTGCAGCCGGGCAATGTGTTCTACCGGCCGCAGGATCACCAGTTGATGCTCGGCATGTTCCCCGGACACGTCATCCAGACGGGCAAGTACCCCAACCTGTTCGACGTCTCTGCCATCGTGCCCGGCGAGACGATCGCGCTGCCGCCCTCGCAAACCGGCTGCGTGCTGCCGCGCGCCTGATACTGCCGCGAGCGCCCGCGCGGATTCGCCCGACGGCGAGTCCGCAGCCTGTCATTCTGCTGCTGCGGAGGCCTAGCCTTGAACCTCGTTCTCGTCTTCAACACTTTCAATGGCCTGATCACCGGCGCGTTCTATGCCCTGCTGGCGCTGGGCCTGGCGCTGATCCTCGGGCTCAACAACACCATCAATTTCGCACAAGGCGCGTTCATGGCGCTTTCGGCCTACTTCGCCTACACCCTGGAGCCGCATCTGGGATTCTGGGGAGCGCTGGCGGTGGCGCCGTTGCTGGCCGGCATGCTGGGCCTGCTGGTCGAAGTGTTTCTGGTGCGGCGTCTGTACAAGCGTGACCCGTTGTATTCGCTGCTGCTGACCTTCGGCCTGGCACTCATCATGCAGGACGTGATCCGCACCATCTGGGGAGCCACCGGCGTGCCGCTGGCCATTCCCGAATCGCTCGGGCATCCCCTGAGCAACACCTACTTCTTCCTCACCGGCTACCGCCTGTTCGTCGTGGCGGTGGCGCTGGTGGGTACGGCGGTGCTGTTCGCGGTGCTGCGCTACACGCGGCTGGGCATTCGCATCCGCGCCGGCAATGCCGATCTGGAAACGGTATCGGCGCTGGGGGTGAACATCTACCTGCTGCGCAGCGCCAACTTTGTCATCGGCATCGTCTTCGCCGGGGTCGCGGGCATCCTTGCCGCGGGTCAGCTCGGCCTCGACCCGACCATGGGCGACGGCCTGCTGATGCCGGCCTTCGTCGCCATCGTGGTGGGCGGCGTGGGCTCGCTGCTGGGCTCGCTGCTCGGCGGCCTGCTGATCGGCGTGGCCTCGGGTATCACCACCGCCTACTTTCCTGCCGCGAGCGAGGCGGTGATCTACCTCATCATGGGGCTGATGCTGGTGGTGCGCCCGCGCGGTCTGATGGGACAGGAAGGATTGTTCGAATGAACGCGCCTGCTCCCACTGCCCCCAAATCCGCAGCCTCATACGGTTCCGCCATGCGACCTTCTTCCATCAAACGCCACCTGGGCACGATCGTGCTCGCGCTGGTGCTGCTCAGCGCCCCGGCCTGGCTGCACTACGTCGGTAGCTACAACGACATCGCCTCGCGTGTGTTGATCTATGGCCTGGCCGCGATGGGCCTGAACCTGCTGCTCGGCCACACCGGCGGTCTGTCCTTCGGCCATGCGGCCTATTTCGGCCTCGGCGCCTACGGCGTCGGGCTGATTCTCAAGTACCTGACGCATAACGTGCTGCTGGCGCTGCTGGGCGGCACGCTGCTGGGCGGCTTGGTGGCTGCGGTGCTGGCACCCATTGCGGTACGGCGGCGCGGCATCTACTTCGCCATGATCACCATCGCCATCGGTCAGATGTTCTATTTCATCGCCATTCGCTGGCAGGCTGTGACGGGCGGCTACGACGGCCTGACCGGTTTTTCGCGCCACACCCTGCACTTCCCCGGCTTCGACTGGACGCTGGGCTCGCTGGGTTTTTATTACCTGGTGGTGGCCTGTTTCGCGTTGGGCGCGCTGGTGCTGTGGATCGTGCTGAACTCGCCGCTGGGCCACACCTTCGTGGCCATCCGCGAGAACCAGAAGCGCCTCACCTTTCTCGGTCTGCCGGTGCAGCGCTATGCGGCCATCTCGTTCGCGCTGTCGGGCTTCATCGTGGCACTGGCCGGGGGGCTCAACGCCTTGCTCGACAACTTCACCTCGCCCAACACGCTGAACTACACCTTCTCGGGCGACCTGGTGGTGATCGCGGTGCTGGGCGGCATGCGCAACTTCTGGGGACCGCTGGTGGGCGCGGCGATCTTCGTGCTGGTGCGCGACTATGCCAGCACTGTCACCGACAACTGGATGAGCGTCATCGGCCTGATCTTCGTGCTGTCGGTGCTGTTCTTCCCGTTGGGCATCATGGGCTTCCTGCAACGCCGGAGGGATGCGCGATGAGCCTGCTGCAACTGCATGGCGTGTCACGCCGCTTCGGCGCGCTCAAGGCGCTGACCGATATTTCGCTCGATGTGCAGCCGGGCGAGCTGCGCGCGGTCATCGGCCCCAATGGCGCGGGCAAGACCACGTTGTTCAATCTGATCAGCGGCTTCTTTCCACCAAGCGACGGCCGTATCGTGTTCGACGGCCGCGAGATCCAGACCGTCAACCCGGGCGAGCTGGTCAAGCGCGGCATCATCCGCACCTTCCAGATCACTGAAATCTTCCGCTCGCTCACCGTCTATGAAAACCTGCGCATTGCCGTGGAGGTGGCGCAGGGCGTGAACCTGCGGCCGTGGATGGGGCGGACGCTGCGCCAGCGCATCGACGACCGCGTGGAGGAACTGATGCACATGGTGCGGCTCGATGGCAAAGCCGGGCGCATCACCGGCGAGATGTCGCACGGCGACCAGCGCGTGGTCGAAGTGGGCATCGCGCTGTCGCGCAGTCCCAAGCTGCTGCTGCTCGACGAGCCCACGGCCGGCATGGGCGAAGAGGAAACCCACCACATGACCTCCCTGATCCGCGACCTCAACAAGAACCGCGGCATCACCACCCTGTTCGTCGAGCACGACATGGAGATCGTGTTCGGCATCGCCGACCGCATCACCGTGCTCGACAACGGCACCATGCTGGCCGAAGGCACCGCCGAACAGATCTCCAGCAATCCCAAGGTCCAGGCCGCCTACCTCGGCCAGGCGGCCTGACCGGAGCCCAGCCATGACTGCCGTTCTCGAACTCGACGCGATTCACACCTATTACGACAAAAGCCACATCCTCAAAGGCGTCTCGATGACCGTGGGCGAGGGGGAGCTGGTCGCCCTGCTCGGCCGCAACGGCGCCGGCAAGACCACCACCATGCGCTCGGTCATGGGGCTGACCCCGCCGCGCCAGGGCAAGATCAAATTCTTCGGCAAGGACATGACCGGCGCCTCGCCGCATCGCATCGCCGCGCTGGGCGTGGGCTATGTGCCCGAGGGTCGCAAGATTTTCGGCCACCTCACGGTGCACGAAAACCTGCTGGTGGTGCACGAAACGCCCGGCCGCTGGAACATCGATGCGGTGTACAAGCTCTTTCCGCGGCTGCACGAGCGCCGCACCAGCAAAGGCGGGCGGCTGTCTGGAGGCGAGCAGGAGATGCTGGCCATCGCCCGCGCCCTGCTGCTCAACCCCAAGCTGCTGATCCTCGACGAGCCTTCGCAGGGACTGGCGCCCGTCATCGTGCAGGAGGTCATGCGCACCGTGGGCCGCATGAAGGAGGAGGGCATTTCGGTGCTGTTGGTCGAGCAGAACGCCTTCCTCGCGCTGCAACTGGCCGATCGCGCCTATGTGCTGTCGGAAGGCGAAATCGTTTTCGCTGGAGACGCTGCCGCGCTGCGCGAGGATACCGCCCGCATGGAGCAGCTCGCCGGGGTGGCGCACGCGGCCTGAGCCGGGTTCAATCAGGCAACTGCCCGCGAATGAGCTGACACAGCTTCTGCGCCCAGGGCGGTACCCGCTCGGTGGGCACATAGGCATAGCCGAGAATCAGCCCGCGCTGCTGGGGTGTGCCGAGGTAATAGCGCGACAGCGGCCGCACGGTCATGCCTTGCGCGTCGGCGGCTCGGGCGATGGCTTCGTCATCGACCCGGTCTTCGTCGCGAAACAGCAGGCACAGGTGCAGCCCCGATTCCTGTCCCGAAATCTGCACCCGCTCGCCCAGGCAGCGCTGGATGCGCCGCGCCAGTTCGTCGCGCCGGGCCTGATAGGCCACTCGCAGGCGGCGGATGAGGGTGTTGAGGTGGCCCTCGGTGATGAAGTCGGTCAAGGCGGCCTGCAGCATAAGCTGACCCGGGCGGTACAGGTCGTAGAGCCCGGTGTTGAAGGCGGGCAGCAGATCGGTCGGCACCACCAGATAGCCCAGACGGATGCCGGGGTACATCACCTTGGAAAACGTGCCCGAGTAAAGCACCTGGGCATGGTCGTCCAGCCCCTGCAGGCTGGCGAAGGGGCGGCCGCCGAAGCGGAACTCGCTGTCGTAGTCGTCCTCGAAAATCCAGCAGCGCTGCTGCGCGGCGAACTGCAGCAGGGCGCGGCGGCGCTGCAGGCTCATCACATGCCCGAGCGGGTATTGATGGGAGGGCGTGACATAGATCAGCCGCGGCCTGCCTTGCTGCCAGTCCGTGGCCGAGGGCGCCATGCCCTCCCCATCCACGTCGATGGGTTTGAGCTTGAGACCTGCGGCTTGCAGCGCCTTGCGCGCGCCCCAGTAGCAGGGGTTTTCCACCCAGGCCTCGTCGCCGTGATCGGTGAGCAGGCGCGCGGCCAGGTCGAGCGACTGCTGCGTGCCCGAGGTGATGAGCACCTGCTCGAGGGTGACGCGCACCGACCGCGACAGGCTGAGGTAAGCGGCGATGGCCGCGCGCAGCGGCATGTAGCCGCCTTCCTGGCCATAGTCGAGCAGATCGCGGTCTAGGCTGCGCCAATACTTGGCCTGCAGCTTTTGCCAGAGCTGAATGGGGAACTCGGCAAAATCGATCTCGCCGGGTGCGAACGGCTGCACCTCGTAATCCGCCGAGCCCGACTGCGCCGTCAGCAGATGGCCGCGCTGCGAGAGTTCACGCGGCGAGCCGTCCTGGGCGGCGGTCTGCGCCGCCTTGCGCCCGCGCGCCGGGCTCAGCGGGCCGAGTTCGGGCAGAGTCTCGGAAACGAAGGTGCCGCTGCCCTGGCGTGCGGTGAGATAGCCTTCGGCGGTGAGCTGGTTGATGGCCGACATCACCGTGTTGCGCGAAAGTTCGAGGTCGCGCGCCAGGTCGCGGGTGGACGGCAACTGCACTCCGGCGGTGATGCGCCCGGCCAGAATGGCGCCGCGCAGCGAGAGGTAGAGTCTGCGGTTTAGCGGCGGCAGCGCCGCGCCATCGGTCTCGACGCGCTGGAGTTCGGTGAGCAGGAGTTCGGAGAGTGCAAGGGGGCGCATGATGCGGCATGAGTTGCCAGGAAGAGGCTGCAACTGGCTCCATGATAAAAGCGGCGAGTGGCACTTCCGAGAGTACCAGTTGGCAGGTAAATTGAGGCTATCGAATCCCGCTAACCTAAGGAAAACCCTAGTATTTTTCGTTTCTGAAGTGGTGCGCAGGTTTATTGCGGCGCACCAAAAAAGAGCGCGACAATGCACCATCTTTGTAATGCCGCTGCATCGGGTGTTGACCGCAGCGGCGATCGCGTTCCACTGGCCTGACCCTTGAATTCTTCGTTGTTCATCATGCCGCCTTCCCCCGTTTCGTATCCCCGCGTTGCCGTCACCACCGATCTGAAGCCGCTGGGCGGGCACCCGACCTACGCCGTGGCGCAGAAGTATGTCGATCCCCTGCTGCCACTGGCTGGCGTGTTGCCGCTGCTGTTGCCGTCGATGGGGGCCGATCTGCCGATCGACGCGGTGCTCGATGCTGTCGATGGCCTGGTGTTTACCGGCTCGCCGTCGAACATCGAGCCGCATCATTACGGCCAGACGCTGAGCAACCCCGAGTCGCCGGCCGACCCGGCGCGCGACGCCACCACCCTGCCGCTGATCCGCGCCGCCATCGCCCGCGGCATTCCGGTGTTCGGCATCTGCCGCGGCTTTCAGGAGATCAATGTGGCGCTGGGTGGCAGCCTGCTGCAGGAGGTGCACAACACGCCGGGCTTCGATGACCACCGCGAAGACGAAGCGCTCGACGCGGCCGGGCAATACGGCCCGGCGCATCGCGTGCACGCCGTGCCCGGCGGCCCGCTTGCGGCCATCGTCGGCGTCGACTCCTGGGAGGTCAACAGCCTGCATGGCCAGGGCATCCAGACCCTCGCGCCCGATCTGCTGGCGCAGGCGCATGCGCCCGACGGTCTGGTCGAGGCCTACATCTACCAACCCGCCCACCGTGCCGCCAACAGCCCCGAGCCGGGGTTTCTGCTGGCGGTGCAGTGGCATCCCGAATGGCAGGCCGCGCAAAACCCCGTGTCGCGCGCGCTCTATGCCGCTTTCGGCAACGCCTGTCGGCAGTTCGCCGCGCGCAAGCGCGAGGACGAGCTGGCGCACGCTGCCTGAGCAAACCCCGCGTCCGCCTTTGGCGTTCAAAGTGGACGTGTCCATTGGAATCATCCAAGAAACGCAAACTGGAATCCCATCATGAGTAGCAGCGACAACCGCAAACAATGGACCTTCAACGACCTTGAAGGCTGGCTCAACGCCCAACGCATCACCGAAATCGAGTGCCTCGTGCCCGACCTGACCGGGGTGGCCCGCGGCAAGATCCTGCCCCGCAGCAAGTTCACCGAAGACCGCGGCATGCGCCTGCCGGAAAGCATCATCGGCCTGACCGTGACCGGCAACTGGCCCGAGGACGAACGTATCGACACCCTGATCGCCGATACCGACCGCGACATGAATCTGGTGCCCGACCCGAGCACCGCGCGCGTCGTGCCCTGGGCCACCGACCCGACGGCGCAGGTCATTCACGACTGCTATTTCAAGGATGGCGAGCCGGTCGATTACGCCCCGCGCACCGTGCTGAAGAACGTGCTCAAGCTCTACGCCGACAAGGGGTGGGCGCCGGTGATGGCGCCCGAGCTGGAGTTCTATCTGGTGGACAAGAACACCGACCCCGACCAGCCGCTGCGCCCGCCTGTAGGGCGTTCGGGCCGCTCCGAGACCTCGCGCCAGCACTACAGCATCGACGCGGTCAACGAGTTCGATCCGTTGTTCGAGGACATCTACGACTATTGCGAGGCCATGGACCTCGATGTCGACACCCTGATTCACGAAATCGGCGCCGGGCAGATGGAAATCAACTTCCTGCACGGCGACCCGCTCGATCTGGCCGACAAGGTGTTCTTCTTCAAGCGCACCCTGCGCGAAGCGGCGCTGCGCCACAACATGTTCGCCACCTTCATGGCCAAGCCCATGGCCGGCGAGCCCGGCAGCGCCATGCATGTGCACCAGAGCATCGTCGATCGCAAGACCGGCATGAATGTGTTCAGCAACCCCGACGGCAGCGCCTCCGAGCTGTTCTACAACTACATCGGCGGGCTGCAGAAATACATCCCCCACGTCATGGCGCTGTTCGCGCCGTATGTGAACTCGTATCGCCGTCTGGTGGCCAATACCGCGGCGCCGACCAATGTGGAATGGGGCGCGGACAACCGCACCGTGGGCATCCGCGTGCCGTTCTCCAATGCAGAAAACCGCCGGATGGAAAACCGCGTCATCGGCGCCGACGCCAACCCTTACGTCGCGCTGGCGGCCAGTCTGGCCTGCGGCTATCTGGGCATGGTCAACAAGATCAGCCCGCTGCCCGAGATGAAGAGCAACGCCTACGCCGCACCCAATGCCATTCCGCTGCCGCAGAGCCTGTCGGAATCGGTGCGCGCGCTCGACGATGTGCCCGAGCTCGAAGCCATTCTGGGCAAGCGCTTCTGCGGCATCTACAAGGCGGTGAAGATGAGCGAGTACGCCGAGTTCATGAAAGTCATCAGCCCCTGGGAGCGCGAGCACCTGCTGCTGCATGTCTGAACGCAGCGCACCGTCAAAACCAGACACACCCCCATAACGGAGATTCGCATGAAACCCAACGACCTTCCCCACTTCGACACCGCCGCGCTGCGCGCCAAGGACGCCGCGCACCATCTGCATCCCTTCACCGATACCAAGAGCCTGAACGCCGCGGGCAGCCGCGTCATCGTGCGCGGCGAGGGCGTGCGCATCTGGGACTCGGAAGGCAACGAGATCATTGACGGCATGTCCGGGCTGTGGTGCGTCAACCTCGGCTACGGACGGCAAGACCTGGTCGATGCCGCCACTCGGCAGATGCAGACCCTGCCGTTCTACAACGCCTTCTTCAAGACCACCACGGCTCCTGCCGCCGAACTGGCGGCGCTGCTGCCGCAGGTGGCGCCGCCCGGCTTCAACCACGTGTTCTTCACCAACTCGGGCTCCGAGGGCAACGACACCATCATCCGTCTGGTGCGTCGCTACTGGGACTTGATGGGCCAGCCGCAGCGCAAAACCCTCATCAGCCGCCACAACGCCTACCACGGCAGCACCCTGGGCGGTGCCTCGCTCGGCGGCATGAGCGGCATGCACGAACAGGGCGACCTGCCGCTGCCGGGCATCACCCACATCGACCAGCCCTATCAACTGCAGCATGGCAAGCCGGGCGAGAGCGCGCACGACTTCGGCCTGCGCGCCGCGGGCTGGCTCGAAGCCAAGATTCTCGAGCTGGGCGCCGATAAGGTGGCCGCCTTCATCGGCGAGCCGGTGCAGGGCGCGGGCGGCGTCATCATTCCCCCGGCGAGCTACTGGCCCGAAATCCAGCGCATCTGCGACAAGTACGGCATCTTGCTGATCTCCGATGAAGTCATCTGCGGTTTCGGTCGGCTGGGCACCTGGTTCGGCTGCCAGCATCCGCACATCAATTTCCGGCCTGACCTCATCACCTTCGCCAAGGGCGTCACCTCGGGCTACTTACCGCTGGGCGGGGTGCTGGTGGGCGACCGCGTGGCCAAGGTGCTGATCGAGCAGGGCGGCGACTTCAACCATGGCTTCACCTACTCGGGCCATCCGACCTGCTGCGCCGTGGCCATCGCCAACGTCAGCGCGCTGCGCGCGGAAGGGGTGGTCGAGCGCGTGGCTGCCGACACGGCGCCTTACCTGCAACAACAATTCGCAACCTTGTCCGATCATCCCCTGGTGGGCGACGTTGACGCCCTGGGCATGGTCGCGGGGCTGGTGCTCTACAAGGACAAGGCCAGCCGGACGCTGTTTCCGGCCGATCTGGGCGTGGGCTACACGTGCCGCGACCACTGCTTCAAGAATGGCGTGGTGATGCGCGCAGTGGAAGAGCGCATGATCATCGCCCCGCCGCTGGTCATCACGCATGCGGAGATCGACGAGATGATCCGCCGCATCCGCCGTAGCCTGGATGACACGCTTTCCGATCTGCGGCTGAAGGGATTGGTATAAATCGTCATTCTTGTTTCAATCGTCTACGCCGATTGGTACGGGAATTGCAAAGCAGCACCTCGCTTCACCTGTTGTCATCCCTAACGGTTTTACACACACTTGAGAGGTCATCTATGTCACAACCTATGCAGAAAACTTCCACGCGCCGCAAACTGCTGTCGGCCGTCCTGGCCGGCGCTGCCGCGCTGACCTTCGGTGCGGCCACCGCCCCGGCGCAGGCGGCCGAGGTGCTCAACATCTACAACTGGTCCGACTACATCGCGCCCACCACGGTGCCCGGCTTCGAGAAGGCCACGGGCATCAAGGTGCGCTACGACACCTTCGATTCCAACGAAACCCTCTTCGCCAAAATGGTGGCGGGCGACACCGGCTATGACATCGTCGTGCCGTCGTCGAACTGGGCGGCCATCGACATCAAGGGCGGGCTGCTGCACCCGATCGACAAGTCCAAGATTCCCAACTACAAGAACCTCGATCCCGGGCTGATGAAACAGCTCGCTGCGGTCGATCCGGGCAACAAATATCTCATTCCCTGGATGTGGGGCTACACCACGGTGGGCATCAATGTCGACAAGGTGAAAAAGGCGCTGGGCTCCACGCCGCTGCCGGCCAACCCCTGGCAACTCATCTTCGATCCGGCCTACGCCGACAAGATCAAGTCCTGCGGCATCTCCATGCTCGATTCGGGCGGCGACATCATGGAAGCTGCCTTCAACTACCTGGGCATTCCGCAGGACACGCAAAAACCGTCCGACTTCGAGAAGGCCTACGCCATGGTGCAGAAGGTGCGCAAGGACGTGAGCATCTTTTCCTCTTCGGGCTACATCAACGACCTGGCCGGCGGCTCCATCTGCATGTCGCTGGGCTGGTCGGGTGACATGGGCATCGCCGCGGCGCGCGCCAAGGCGGCGAAGAACGGGGTGAACATCGAAGTGTTCCCGCCCACCCACGGCGCCGTGGTGTTCATCGACACCATGGCCATCCCGGCGGACGCCAAGAACGTGGACAACGCCTACAAGTGGATGAACTACGTGCTCGAACCCAAGGTGGCCGCGGCCGACACCAACACCGTGACCTACGCCAACCCGGTGCCGTCGTCGCTGCCTTATGTCGATGCCAAGATCAAGGACAACGACTTCGTGTTCCTCAAGCCCGACATGGTGGCCAAGCTGATTCCGCCCAAGGTCTACACCCCGGAACAGCGCCGTCTGGTGACGCGTCTGTACACCAAGTTCAAGACCGGACTGTGATGTAAGCCTCCGCCGCGGCCCTTATGGCATGGGGTGCCGCGGCGGTTCTATGACCCAACACCCGTTTTCCCGCCGATGGAGTCTGCGTCGTGACGCCCCCTTCCCCGAATGACCAGCCGTTCCTGCGCATCGACGGCATCACCCGCCGCTTCGACGAAGTCGTCGCGGTCAACGACATCCATCTCGACATCCACAAGGGTGAAATCTTCGCCCTGCTCGGCTCATCGGGCTGCGGCAAATCCACGCTGCTGCGCATGCTCGGCGGCTTCGAGACGCCCACCGCCGGCCGCATCCTGCTCGAAGGTCAGGACATCACCGACCTGCCCCCCTACGAGCGGCCGATCAACATGATGTTCCAGTCCTACGCGCTGTTTCCGCACCTCACCGTGTTCGACAACATCGCCTTCGGCCTCAAGCGCGACGGCATGCCCAAGGCCGACATTGCCACGCGCGTGGAGCAGATGCTCGAACTCGTGCAGCTCAAGCCCTACGGCAAGCGCAAACCGCACCAGCTCTCCGGCGGTCAGCAGCAGCGCGTGGCCCTGGCGCGCAGCCTGGCCAAGCGCCCCAAGCTGCTGCTGCTCGACGAGCCGCTGGCCGCGCTCGACAAAAAGCTGCGCGAGCGCACCCAGCTCGAACTCGTCAACATTCTGCGCAAGGTCGGCGTGACTTGCGTGATGGTCACCCACGACCAGGAAGAAGCCATGACCATGGCCGACCGCATCGCCGTGATGAAAGACGGTCAGTTCCTGCAACTGGGCACGCCCATCGAAATCTACGAACATCCGCAGACCCGATTCATCGCCGACTTCATCGGCAACGTCAACCTGTTCGACGGCAAGCTCGTCACCGACGAGCCGGACCACTGCGAGGTGCAGACCGACGACGCGCTGTTTCACATCGGCCACGGCATCAGCGGCACCCTCAACATGCCGCTGGGCGTGGCTTTGCGTCCGGAAAAAATCATTCTCTCCGAGGGTCGTCAGAGCCTGCCGCACAACGCGCTCTGGGCCAAGGTGTCGGGGCGCTCCTACATGGGCAGTTACACCGCCTACGAACTGCTGCTGCCTAGCCAGCGGCGCATCCGCGTGACGGTGTCCAACGCCGATCGCCATGCCGACCCGTTCGACATCGGCGCCGAGGTCACGGCGCACTGGGCTCCCAACGCGCCCGTGGTCATCGTCGACTGAGAAAAGCGCCCGATCATGCCCAACAGCCTCGACACCGCCGCAAGGCCCAAACCGCGCAAACCGATCAACTGGGGCCGCAAGGCGGTCATCGGCATTCCGCAGATCTGGCTGCTGGCCTTCCTGCTGGCGCCGTTCTTCATTCTGCTCAAGATCAGTGTGTCGGAGACCGACGCGCTGGGCATCGGCTTCGATCCGCTGGTCAGCTATGTGAACGACGCGCTGCAGGTGCACATCCGCTTCGCGCCGTATCTGGCGCTGGTGCGAGACAGCCTCTACATCGTCACCTACCTGTCGTCGCTGTGGTACGCACTGCTCACCACCGTGCTGTGTCTGGTGATCGGCTATCCGTTTTCCTACTTCATTGCCCGAGCCAAGCCCACGGTGCGCCCGGCGCTGCTGATGCTGGTGATGCTGCCGTTCTGGACATCCTTCCTCATCCGCATCTACGCCTGGAAGAACCTGCTCGACGTCAACGGCCTGGTCAACCAGGCGCTGATGTGGGTCGGCATCATCCACACCCCGCTGCGCATGATGTTCACCGAGTTCTCCTTCATGATCGGCATGGTGTACGGCTACATCCCCTTCATGATCCTGCCGCTTTATGCCACGCTGGTGAAGATGGATCACCGGCTGGTGGAGGCTGCGGCCGATCTGGGCTCCACGCCGCTGAAAACCTTCTGGCTGGTCACCGTGCCGCTGTCCAAGTCGGGCATCATCGCCGGCAGCCTGCTGGTGTTCATTCCGGCGGTGGGTGAGTACGTCATTCCTGAACTGCTGGCCGGGCCGTCGCAGCTCAACATCGGCCGGGTGATGTGGAACGAGTTCTTCCTCAACCTCGACTGGCAGCGCGCCTCGGCCGTGGCCATCGTGATGATCGTGCTCATCCTGCTTCCCATCGCGGTGTTCAACAAGTACCAGACCAAGAGCCTGGAGGGCACGCGATGAAAAAGAACGCCGTGCTGCCACTGACCTGGATGATCCTGGTCTACCTGTTCCTCTACCTGCCCATCGTGGTGCTGGTGGTGTACTCGTTCAACGACTCGCGCATGGTCACCATCTGGGGCGGGTGGACGCTGAAGTGGTATGGCGCCGTGGTGCACGATCAGGAGGTCATCAGCGGCCTGATCCTGTCGCTCAAGGTGGCGCTGGCCACGGCCACCACGTCGGTGCTGCTGGGCACGCTGGCGGCGTTCGCGCTGGTGCGCTATCGGCACTTCGCGGGCAAGGGTCTGCTGAACTTCATGATCAACATTCCGCTGGTCATGCCCACCGTGGTCATCGCCCTGGCGCTGCTGCTGTTCTTCGTCACCGTGCAGAAGGCGCTGGGCTTTCCGCAGAAGGGTTTTTTCACCATCTACATCGGCCACACCGTCATGGCCATTTCCTATGCCGCGGTGGTCATCCAGTCGCGCCTCAAGGAAATGGATCGCTCCATCGAGGAGGCGGCGATGGACCTGGGCGCGCGCCCCTTCCAGGTGTTCATGCTCGTCACCCTGCCATCCATTTCGCAGGCGCTCATTTCCGCCTGGCTGCTGGCGTTCTCGCTCTCGCTCGACGAGGTGGTGATTTCGGCCTTTCTCTCCGGTCCGGGCAGCACCACGCTGCCGGTCGTCATCTTCTCGCGCGCCCGCCTGGGGCTGAGCCCCACCATCAATGTGGTCGGGGCCATCACCGTGTATCTGGTCATCATCGCCGTGGCGGTGAGCAGTCTGCTGATGGCGCGGCGTGAACGGCTGCGGGCGAAGCAGGCGGCGCAGGCTCTGCGGCTGGATGCCGAGCCGCAACAGCCCAAGGAATTCGGTGTCGGCTTCATGACCGCGGAGGGGCGATGAGCCGCGCCGGATGAACGCTTTTTTCCCTGAGCAAGTGCAACACCCTCAACCTGTCAAATCAACAAAACCTGGAGGCTCACCATGATGAACAAGTTCAAACTCACCGTGCTGGCGGCCAGCATGGGGCTGGCTCCGCTGGCGCATGCCGACACCAACGCCGACATCCTCAACGAGCTGCAGGCCCTCAAGGCCAAGGTGCAGCAGCTCGAAGCGCAGGTCAAGGCGCAGCAGACGCAGATCACCGACAACCAGAAGGCCACCGACGAGGCCACCCAAACCGCCAACCATGCCGATGTGCAAGTGTCGGGCATCAAGCAAGAGACCGAATCCTCCGGCTTCAAAGGCCTGAAGGTCAGCGGCATGATCGCTCCGGCCTACGTCTACAACCAGGATCAGCAGGCCAGTTCCTTCGTCTTTCTGAATCGTTCGAACGGGGACCCCGGCGCCTATTCGCTCTACAACTACGACAATTCCTACTTCGGCGGCGCCTACATCCAGTTCCAGAAAGAGACCGCTGGCGGTGTGATGTGGAACCTGACTCTGGCGCCCGACCGTGGCAACGGGGTGAACATGAACGGCAACTCCATCGTGAACGAGGCCTCGGTGGCGATTCCGCTGAACAACGACACCAAGCTGATCGCCGGTCAGATTCCCGACTGGGAGGGCTACGAATCCGTTTGGGATAACCAGACCAAGCCAATCACCCACAACCTGCTGTTCGATTTCACCGAATTGCTGACTTATACCGGCGTTGGCCTGGATCAGTCCGTGGGCAACTGGGAATGGAAGGCCATGGTGGCGAACATGAACTCGCCCCGCTACTACTACGGCGGAGACGGTGGCCGCGCCCCCGCCGTGGTGTTCCGCGCCGACTACACCCCGCCGGGCTACGACAATGCCGACATCGGCTTCTGGGGCATGGTGGGCAAGCTGCCTAACAGCAACGTGGCTGCCGACGGCACCACCCCGCTGTTCCCCACCGGCACTTCCACCGCGCAGATGTTCGAGGTGGACGGCTACCTGACCCAGGGCGACTGGGGCTATTACGGCCAGTTGGGCTACGGCCAGCAGACCGGTGCGGCCTACAACGGCGGCAAGGCCAAGTGGTGGGGCGCCTCGGGCATGCTGACCTACAACTTCACCCCGCGCTTCCTCGGCTTCGCACGCGCCGATTACCTCAACAACAGCAGCAACGGCGGCGGCCTGCCAGGCGGGTATATGAACGCGTCAAGCTCTGTCGACGCTCTCGGCGGTAGCGCCTTCAACGGCATCAATGGCTTTGGCCCGGGTTACACGTACGACCCGGTGGCCGGTGCCTGGACCATCACCGACCCGAACAAGGGCGCCAATCGCTTTGCCCTGTCGCTGGGCTGGAATTACCTGCTCACCGAATCGACCACGCTGAAGATGGAGTACCGCTACGACCGTGCCAACCTCGCCACCTTCTACAACGTGTCTGACGGCACATACAAGAAGAGCAACAACCTGCTCGCCGCTTCCGTGGTCGTGAGCTTCTGATCTGTGTTTTGCGGCGGCGGGCGCCTTGCCTGCCGCCGATTCGTTTCCCCCTCGAACCCATCATGCCCCACCCCATCGCCTTCACAACGACCGGGGTGGCGCCCGAAGCCTTCTCGCCGACCGAAGGCCGCATCCTTCGCGGCAACCCGCAGCAACAGGCCTGGAATCACTACACCGACCCCACCGGCCAGTTCTCCGCAGGCATCTGGCAGGGCGAACCCGGCGCCTGGCGGGTGCTTTACGACCCGCATGAAGAAGAGTTCTGCGTGCTGCTCGAAGGGCGCATGACCCTCACCGCAGACGACGGCACAGCGCAGTCTTTTCACGCCGGAGACGCCTTCGTCGTGCCCGGTGGATTCAGCGGCGTCTGGGAAAACCACACCCGGGTGCGCAAGCACTACGCCATCATGGCGCTACAGAAAAAGAACGAGACCTAAATCCCTCACCCAGGAGATTCGCATGACCGAGAACTTCAACCGCATCTGGCATCAACACGCGGCCGACCTGATCCAGCGTGGCATCGATGGTCGCATGGTGATCGACGGCCGCCGCTGGAACGCCGCCGACGGCAGTCTGTTCGACTGCATTTCTCCCATCGACGGCAAGGTGATCGCGCGCGTCGCCCGAGGCAAGGCGGCCGACATCAACCGTGCCGTGGCCAGCGCCCGCGCCGCCTTCGCCGATCGCCGCTGGGCCGGCCAGCCGCCTGCGGCGCGCAAGAAGGTGCTGGTGGCCTTTGCCGAGGCCATGCGCGACGCGCGTGACGAACTCGCCCTGCTCGAAACCCTCGACATGGGCAAGCCCATCAAGAACAGCCTGTCCACCGATGTGGTGGCCGCCGCCCGTTGCATCCAGTGGTATGGCGAGGCGGTGGACAAGATCTACGACGAGATCGCCCCCACCGGCAGCAGCGCCCTTGCCCTGGTCACCCGCGAAGCCATGGGCGTGGTCGGCGCCATCGTGCCCTGGAATTACCCGATGCTCATGGCCTCGTGGAAGCTGGGCCCGGCACTTGCCGCGGGCAACAGCGTGGTGCTCAAACCCTCGGAAAAATCGCCGCTCACCGCGCTGCGCCTGGCCGAGCTGGCGCTCGAAGCCGGTCTGCCCGAAGGCGTGTTCAACGTGGTGCCCGGCTTCGGCCACGAGGCTGGCGAAGCGCTGGCGCTGCACATGGATGTCGATGCGATCGGCTTCACCGGCTCCACCCGAACCGGGCGGCGCATGCTGGAGTACGCCAGCCGCAGCAACCTCAAGCGCGTGTACAACGAACTTGGCGGCAAGTCGGCCAACATCGTGTTCGCCGATTTCGACGATCTCGATCGCGCCGCCAGCACGGCCATCGGCAGCATGTTCTACAACCAGGGCGAGAGCTGCAACGCGCCTTCGCGCCTGCTGGTGCAAGAGAGCATCGCCGATGCGTTTGTCGAGAAACTCGCCGCGCTCACCCCGCAATACCACCCGGCCGACCCGCTCGATGCTTCGACCGTGCTCGGCGCGCTGGTGGACGAAACCCAGACGCAGACCGTGCTGGGCTACATCCAGGCCGGCATCGACGAAGGGGCGAAGTGCGTGGCCGGAGGCTGCCGCGCGCTGCAGGAGACCGGCGGCCAGTACGTGGCGCCCACCGTGTTCGACGGGGTGAAGAACAGCATGAAAATCGCCCGTGAGGAGATCTTCGGCCCGGTGCTTTCGGTCATCCGCTTCAAGACGGAAGAGGAAGCCATTGCCCTGGCCAACGACAGCGCCTATGGCCTGCACGCGGGCGTATGGTCGCGCAATATCGACCGCGCGGTGCGCGTGTCGCGGGCGCTGCAGGCAGGCACGGTGCACGTCAACCAGTATGACGAGGACGACATCACCGTGCCCTTCGGCGGCGTGAAGCAGTCGGGCAACGGCCGCGACAAGTCGCTGCACGCCTTCGACAAATACACCGAACTCAAGACCACCTGGATTCGCATCGACGCGAAATGATTCCGGCCTACGGAGAACCCACCATGAACCACTCACTCAATGAACAACTGCAAGCCCGCCGCGCCGCTGCCACCCCGCGCGGCGTGGGCGTGATGGCCGGCTTCTATGCCGACCGCGCCGAGGGCGCAGAGCTCTGGGATGTCGAAGGCCAGCGCTACATCGACTTCGCTGGGGGCATCGCCGTGCTCAACGTCGGCCATCGCCATCCCAGGATCGTCGCCGCCATCGAGACGCAGTTACAACGCTTCACCCACACCTGCTATCAGGTCGTGCCGTATGAAAGCTACGTGGCCCTGGCCGAGCAGCTCAACACCCTCACGCCCGGCACCCATGCCAAGAAGACCGCGCTGTTCTCCACTGGCGCAGAAGCCGTGGAAAACGCGGTGAAGATCGCCCGCGCCCATACCAAGCGCGGCGGCGTGATCGCTTTTGGCGGCGCGTTTCACGGCCGCAGCCTGTTCGCCGTGTCGCTGACCGGCAAGGTGCAGCCGTACAAGGCCGACTTCGGCCCCTTCCCGCCCGAGATCTACCATGCGCCCTTCCCCGCAGAAGGCGTGCCGCTGGCCGAGGTGAAGAAGGCCGTGGAGCACATCTTCAAGGCCGACATCGAACCCGCGCGCGTGGCCGCCATCATCTTCGAACCCATCCAGGGCGAAGGCGGTTTCAACGTCATTTCCGCGGAGGCGGTGAAGTGGCTGCGCGAGCTGTGCGACCAGCACGGCATCGTGCTCATCGCCGATGAGGTGCAGACCGGATTCGGCCGTACCGGCAAGCTCTTTGCCATGGAGCACTTCTTCGAGCAGACCGGCGTGCTGCCCGACCTCATGACCATCGCCAAATCGCTGGCCGCGGGCACGCCGCTGTCGGCGGTGACCGGCCGGGCCGAGATCATGGACGCACCCGCCCCCGGCGGTCTGGGCGGCACCTATGCCGGCAACCCGCTGGCCGTCGCCGCCGCGCATGCGGTAATCGAGGTCATGCGAGACGAGCAGTTGCCAGCGCGCGGGCAGAAGCTCGGCGACAAGCTCAAGGCCCGGCTGAACGCGCGCCGTGGCGACGTCAAGCAGATCGCCGACGTGCGCGGTCTGGGCGCCATGGTGGCGGTGCAGTTCAACGACCCGGCCACGGGCAAGCCCGACGCCGACTTCACCAAGCGCGTGCAGGCCGAGGCGCTCAAACGCCACCTCATCCTGCTGACCTGCGGCGTGGACTACAACGTGGTGCGCTTCCTGTTTCCGCTGACCATCACCGAGGCCGTGTTCGCCGAGGCGTTGGACATCCTCGACGCCTCGCTGCTTGCGGCCAAGCTCTGACGGTATCGCGATGGAGGGTCAACCCGCCGTCTCGTCCATCGCCGAGTCGCTGGCCGAGCAGGGCATCCACACCCTGCTGGTGCAGTTCACCGACCTGATGGGCGAGGCCAAGGGCAAGCTGGTGCCGCTGCACCAGTTGGGCACCGTGCTGCGCAACGGCGCGGGCTTCGCCGGGCCGTCCATCGTCGGCACCGGGCTGCCCCGCACAGGGCCGCGCAGCGAGTACTACGCCCGCGGCGACGCCACGACCTTGCAACCGTTGCCCTGGCTTGCGGGAGTGGCGCGCATCGTCGGTGACGGCTTCGTCGATGCGGAGCCCTTCGACGCTTGCCCCCGACAGATACTGCGCCGCGCCACGGCGCGCCTGGCCGACCGCGGCTGGACGCTGCAGGTCGGCATCGAGCCCGAGTTCTTTCTGCTCCAACCGGGTATGGAGGGTCTCGTTCCATTCGACGAGCGCGACCGCCTCGCCAAACCTTCGTATGACTTGCACAGCCTGCTGCGCCAGTGGCCGCTGCTGCACACCCTGCGTGAATGGCTCGAAGCCTGTGGCCTGACGGTGCTGCAGATCGACCACGAAGACGCCAACGGCCAATACGAAATCAATTTTCTTCACGCCGAGGCGCTGGTCAGTGCCGACCGGCTGATGCTGTTCAAGCTCGCCGCACATGCAGCGGCCGAGCGCCATGGCGCGGTGTTCTCTACCCATCCCAAGCCTCTCGCTGATCAGCCCGGCAGCGGCCTGCATTTCCACGTTTCACTGTGGCAAGGCGAGCAGCCGGTGTTCGATGCGGTGCCGAGTGAGGGTGAACTGTCCGCGCTGGGTCGGCACTTCGTCGCCGGGGTGCTGGCGCACACGCCCGGGCTTTGCGCCCTGGCCGCGCCTATTGCCGCCAGCTATGTGCGGCTGGGCGCCACGCACAGCCAATCGGGCAGCACCTGGGCACCCAGCGTGGCGGCGCATGGCCCGAACAACCGCACCGCGCTCGTGCGCACCCTGATGGGCCGCTTCGAGTGGCGCTTGCCCGATGCCGCGGCCAATCCGTATCTGGCGCTGGCTGGGCTGATCGCGGCCGGGCTGGACGGCATCGACCGCGCGCTCGAACCTCCTCCAGCCTGCGCCGCCGATCTTGCCGAGAACGCGCTGGCCGCGGCCAGCGCGCCCCCATTACCCTCCGATCTCAGGGCCGCGGCACAGGCGTTGCTGGCCGATCCAGTGCTGTGCGCGGCGTTGGGTGACACCGCCGCCGAGCAACTGGCCGCACTGCAACTGGCGGAATACGCGGCAAGCCGCAGAACCGTGCCCCAACACGAAGCTTGACGCTGCACCATCGCAGGGCTTTGCCTTGTGCTTCCGGCCATTGTGGTGCGGCGCCGCAAAGTGTTACGGATCAGCATCTTTCTTACATCACGGCGACCCGGGGCCGCCCTATGATCGACCGCATGTTGCACACACTGGCTCCGCGCTCGGTGCTGTTGACCGACGCATCCATCTCCGCGCAAGGCAGTGCCCTTGGGGCGGATCCTGGCGCCGTGGGCGTGCCCGAAGGCGATCTGCGCATCGAGCGGGTGAGCAAGACCTATGGTGGCAACCGCGTGGTCGATGACGTCTCGCTGCATATCGGCGCGGGTGAGTTCTTCAGCCTGCTCGGCCCTTCGGGCGGAGGCAAGACCACCACGCTGAACATGGTGGGCGGCTTCGATCTGCCCGAGGCCGGGCGCATCGTGCTGGGCGGCACCGACATCACCCAACTTCCCGCGCATCGCCGCCCGATCAACACGGTGTTCCAGTCGTACGCGCTGTTCCCGCATCTGGACGTGTTCGAGAACGTGGCCTTCGGTCTGCGCCGTCGCGGCGCGGACGCCGCGGAGATACGCCGCCGTGTGGCCGAAATGCTCGAACTCGTGGCGCTCACGGGCCACGAAAAGCGCCGCCCGGCGCAGCTCTCCGGCGGCCAGCAGCAGCGGGTGGCGCTGGCGCGGGCACTGGTCAACCGCCCGCGCCTGTTGCTGCTCGACGAGCCGCTCGGAGCGCTGGACATGAAGCTGCGCAAACAGATGCAGATCGAGCTCAAGCGCATCCAGTCCGAGGTCGGCATCACGTTTCTGTTCGTGACCCACGACCAGGAGGAGGCGATGGTGATGTCCGACCGGTTGGCGGTGATGTCCGGTGGGCGGGTGATGCAGGTGGGCGAACCGCACGCGGTGTACGATCAGCCGGACAACGCCTTCGTCGCCACCTTCCTTGGCGCCTCCAATCTGCTCGACGGTCGACTCGTGGGCAGCGAAGGCGGCCTGCTGCGGGTGCGTCTACACGACGGCACCGAGCTACTGGCGCGGCCCTGCGCGGCTGGCGAAGATCGGGCCGATGCGGCGGTGCAGGTCGGGGTGAGGCCGGAGAAGATTGTGCTGCACTCGCCCGACGCCGAGCTGCCCTCCGGCTGGAACGGTCTGCGTGGTCAAGTCGAGCTGGTGACCTATATCGGCGTGAGCCATCAATACAGCATCGCGGTGGAAGGCGGCGCGCGCTTCACCGTGGTGGCGCAGAACCTCGGCGCGGGCTTGTACCCGCGATGCGGCGATGCGGTGCGGCTGGGCTGGCAGCCACACCACACGTTCATGGTCGAACCCCCCCAGCCTCACACTCCTGGAGCCAGAACATGACGCACCATCCTGACGACGATCCTCCCGACCTGCGTGGCCTGCCCGCGGCCTTGCTGCGCGGCCTCACCCAGCCGCGACTGTCGCAGAGCCCGGCGATGCAGAGCCGGCGCAACTTTCTGCTCGCCGCAGCGGGCCTGCTGGGCGCGGGCGCTCTGGGCCTGCCCGGCGTGGCGCAGGCCGCATGGACCAAGCGCAGCCCGGCGCAGTGGGAAGCCTGGTGGAAGGCACAGAAGCCCACCAAAGAGCTGGTGTTTGCCAACTGGCCGCTCTACATCGACGTGACCAAGGCGGGCAAGCACCCCACGCTGGAGATGTTCAGCAAACAGACCGGCATCGCGGTGAAGTACCTGGAGCCCATCCAGTCCAACCCCGAGTTTTTCGCCAAGATCGCCCCGCTGCTCAAGGCCGGCGAGCCCATCGGCTACGACATCGCGGTGATGACCAACGACAGCTACCAGTTCACCGAACTGCTGCAGCAGGGCTGGGCGATTCCGCTGTGGAAGGAGAAGCTGCCCAACGTCTGGAAGAACGCCGACCCGAGCATCCTCAACCCGGTCTATGACCCACACAACACCTACACCACGGTGTGGCAGTCGGGCTTCACCGGCATAGGCTACAACCCCAAGCTGACCAAGCGCGAGATCACCTCGGTGGCCGACCTCTGGGACCCTGCCTTCAAGGGGCATGTGGGCATGTTCAAGAACCCCACGCAGTACGGCGACTTCGGCCTGCTCAAGCTCGGCATCGACCCTGCCAAGGCCACGGTGGACGACTGGAAGAAAGCCGCCAAGGAACTGATGCAGCAGCGCAAGGACGGGCTGGTGCGGCAGTATTACGACCAGAGCTATATCAAGGCGCTGGAAAGCGGCGACACCTGGATTTCGATGGCCTGGTCGGGCGATATCTACCAGGCCAACACCCAGGGCTACAAAGACCTGAAGTTCATCATCCCCAAGGAAGGGGCTATGTACTGGCACGACAACATGTTCATCCCGCAGGGGGCGAAGAACCCGCTATCGGCCCTCGAATGGATGAACTTCTACTACACCCCGGAGATCGCCGGTCTGGTGGAAGACTACGTCAACTACATCTGCCCCGTTCCCGCGGCGCAGGCCTATATCCGCGACGTCATCAAAGACCCGGCGGTGGCCGACAGCCCGCTGGTGTTCCCCGACAAGGCGATGATGGCCAAGGCGCGCAACTACTTCGTGTTCAAGGACTACGCCGAGTTCCAGGAATACCTGCGCATCTTTAATCCGGTGGTGGAGTGAGGCGGTGAACGCCCAAGCCGCCGAGAGCGGCGCACCAAGCGGCGCTGGCGCTTCACTCGCGCCGCCGCGCCTTACCTGCTCAGCCTGCCGGCCTGGGCCTACCTGCTGCTGTTCTTCGTGGTGCCGCTGGGGGCCATGCTCATGCTCTCGGCGGCCAGCGGCGACCCGATCTCGGGCTACACCTACAGCGGGCATTACATCGAGTTCTGGCACGCACTGCACCGCTACCACCGCCAGTTCGTGCGCGCCTTTGAGTACGGCGGTCTGTCCACCGCCATCACCTTTGCCGTGGCGTATCCGGCGGCGTACTGGATCGCGTTTCACGGCGGACGCCACAAGGCCGGTTATCTGTTCCTGCTGCTGTTACCGTTCTTCGTCACCTTCGTCATTCGCACCCTGGCGTGGCAGTTCATCCTGTCCGATCAGGGCATCGTGTTGGGCACGCTCAAACACTGGGGTCTGCTGCCGCAAAGCGCGCATGTGCTGTCCACCGCGCCAGCGGTGATCGGGGGCCTGGTCTACAACCGCCTGCCGTATTACGTGATGCCGCTGTTCGTCGCGCTGGAGAAAATCGATCGCCGTCTGCTGCGCGCCGCTGAAGACCTGTACGCCAGCCCGCTGCAAGGCTTTCTGCGCGTGGTGCTGCCGCTGTCCATGCCGGGCATTTTCGCCGGTTTCCTGCTGGTCTTCATCACCAATACCGGTGACTATGTGAATGCCGAAATCCTCGGTGGTCCGGGCACGCTGATGGTGGGCAACATCATCAACAACAACTTTTTCGTCGATCAGGATTATCCCATGGCTGCGGCGCTGTCGACGCTGCTGCTGCTGGCCATGTTGTTGATCATCGCGCTGTATGCGCGCGCCTTCGGCACCGAGAGCATCCAGGACTATGCCGCCTCCTGAGCGCTTCTCGCCGCCCGTGCACCGGCCGAGTCGGGCCTGGGGACAGGCGCTTCTTCAGGCCTACACCTGGCTGCTCATCGCCCTGGTGCTGGTGCCGATTGCGGTGATGGTGGTGTACAGCTTCAACCATACGCCCAATGGCCGCGTCACGCTGTTCTGGCATGGTTTCACGTTGTTCTGGTATGCGCACGCTTTTGGCATCGCCGACCTGACCTCGGCGCTGCTTCATTCGCTGGAGATCGGCTTCGCCAGCACCGCCATCGCGCTGCTGCTGGGCACGCCGATGGCGCTGGCGATGGGCCGATGGCGCTTTCGCGGCAAGGCGATGTCCGACCTACTGGTCTTCATCGACATCGCCGCACCCTCGGTGGTGGTGGGGGCGTCGCTGCTGTCGTTTTTCATTGCGCTGAACGTGCCGCAGGGGCTGCTCACCATCCTGATTGCGCATGTGGCCTTTGAGTTGGCCTTCGTCGTGGCGGTGGTGCGTGCGAGGGTGTCGGGTTTGGATCGCCTAATCGACCGCGCCGCAGCCGACCTGGGCGCCACGCCGTGGCAGATCTTCCGCCATGTCACTTTCCCGCTGATCCTGCCAGGTGTCGTGGCTGCGGGGGCACTGGCCTTCGGGCTGTCGATCGACGATGTGATCATCACCAACTTTGTCGCAGGACCCAAGCTCACCTTTCCACTGTGGGTGTATGGGGCGGTGAAGATCGGCATCCCGCCGCAGGTGTTCGTACTCAGCACCTTAATTTTCCTGGGGGGGCTGCTGCTGGCTGCGGCCAACTGGGTCTACAGCCGTCGCCGCGCGGTCGTTTGATGCAGGGCTATTTGCGGCGGATGCGGTTGCGCCGGGTCATGGCATGGCATGGATCGCATTCGTCCTTGCGCGGCTTGCGGCCGTAGCGTCCGGCGTAGCGGTCGAAAATCGCCCGCGGCACGACGTGCAAAAACTTGCTGAGCACGGCCATCTGCCAGGGTATGGTGGCGTAGGCGCGTCCGGCGTCGATCGCGCGCAGGGCGCGGTGGGCGAACACCACGGGACTGATGAGAAAGGGCATGCGGAAGCGGTTGCCCGCGGTCATGGCGGTGGCGACATAGCCGGGGCTGATGGTCACCACCTTCACGCCGCTGGGCCGCAGTTCCACCCGCAGGCTTTCGAGTGAGCGGATCAGGGCGGCCTTGCTGGCGCAGTAGGCCGAGTGGCAGGGCAGGCCGCGCACCCCGGCCACGCTGGCGATACCCACCAGCGCCCCGCTGCCGCGCGCGCGCATCGGCGCGATGAAGGGAGCCAGGGTTGCCAGCGCTGCGGTCCAGTTGACTTCCATGATGTTGGCGGCCACGTCCAGATCGTCCGCCTGCGACAGATCGACCCCGTGGCTGATGCCGGCGTTGGCAATGACCACCTGCGGGCAGCCCCATTCGCGCAGCAGCGTATCGGCTTCGGTGCGGAGACGGCCTGCGTCGCGCACATCGGCGGCGATGAGGCGCACGCGCTTGGCGTCGGTCGGGTCGAGCCCGGCCGCGCGGACGACTTCTTCCAGGCGCTCGGCGCGACGCGCGATCAACACCAGCCGCCAGCCGCGCGAGGCGTAGGCCGAGGCCAGCGCCGCGCCGATGCCGCTCGACGCGCCGGTGAGCAGGACGATCGGGGCATGGGGCGCGATCGTCATGGTGAGTTGGCCTGCGTGGAAGCGCCGGGGACGATGACGGCCTTCACCCGCCCCTGCATCGAGGCGGTGCCGGCGATGGCGTTGAAGTCCACCGTGTTGGCGGAGAACACGGTTTGCCCCTGTTGCACCACCGTGGGCTGGTTGGACTGAATGATCTGCTGCTGCGGAAAGATGTTGAGAAAATCGCCGCGCACGATCAGTGGCGGCTGCCCCCCTGTGCCGCTGCGCTCCACCACGGCGTGACCGAACAACTGAATATTGCTGCCGTCCTTGTTGGCCAGGCCGCGCTGGGCGCTGGCCGTGGTCACGATGCCCTGCGGGCTGACAGCCCGCAGTTGCGGCGCGGTGATCTCGAAGGTATCGGTGTCGGGTCGGTGATCCATCTGCGTGCCTTGCAGCACCGCACCAAGCTGGCCCTGGGCGTTGTAGCTGGCCGCCGAGAACTCGTGCAGCATGTAATCGGGCAGGGCGGAGTGCGCCGGGCCGATCTTCGGCCCTTGCTCGGCGCGCATCACCACTTGCGCCACCCACCAGCTGAACGCAGCCGCCAGGGCCAGCAGCACAATGGGGCTCCAGGCGCTCAGACGCAGCCAGAGCTGTCGCATGTTCATATGCATTGCCGGTTGCCTGTCAACGCGCGCTGGGCCATACCGCACCGGGCGCGGCCAGGGTGCCGGTGACGGGGTCGATGGCTGGCCTCGGCGGTGTATGGGGTGCGCCGTCGAGGGCGTCCTGCAGCAGCGCGGCGTAGGCGCCACGCGCCGTCAGCAGCAGGTCGCAGACCTCGCGCACCGCGCCCAGCCCGGCCGGGGCGCGGGTGATATGCCTTACGCGCGCCAGCACCTCCGGGTGGCTTTGCGGCGGCGCTGCGCTGAACCCGGCGCGCGCGATGAGGGCCAGGTCGGGCCAGTCGTCACCGATGATGGCGACCTGTGTCCAGTTCAACTGGAGCTGCTCGATCAGGCTCTGCGCGGCGGGCAGCTTGGCGCTGCTTCCCAGCACGCTGTGCCGCAGACCCAGTTCGGCAATGCGCGCGCGCAGCGGCGGACTGTCGCGCCCGGAGATGACAACCGGCTCGATGCCCGTGCTCATCAGCAGCTTGAGGCCGTGGCCGTCGAGGGTGGAAAAGCGCTTGAGCTCCTCGCCCTGGGCGCCGTAGAGCAGATCGCCGGGGGTGAGCACGCCGTCGACATCGAGCAGCAGCAGGCGCACGTCGAGCGCAGCGAGAATGAGTTCGGGGTCGAAGGCGAGGCGGGGCGTGGCGTCCATGGCAAGGCGAGGTTCGGGTCAGATGACCTTGGCGGCGAAAAGATCGTGCATGTTGAGCGCGCCGACGGGGCGGCCCTGCGGGTCGGCCACGAGCAACTGGTTGATGCGATATTGCTCCATGAGCTGCACCGCCTCGACCGCCAGCGCGTCCGGGCCGATGGTGCGTGGCTGCGGATGCATGGCCTGCTGCGCCTGCAGCGTGTTGAGGTTGGCACCCTTTTCGATGAGCCGCCGCAGATCGCCGTCGGTGATGATGCCCGCCAGCACGCCCTGGACATCGACCACGGCGGTCATGCCCAGACCCTTGGCGGTGATTTCCATCAACGCAGCGGTGAAGGGCGCGTCGCCCGTCACCGTGGGCACGGCATCGCCACTGCGCATCACGTCGCGAACATGGGTGAGCAGCTTGCGCCCCAGGCTGCCGCCGGGGTGGGTGCGGGCGAAATCATCCGGACCGAAGCCGCGGGCGTCGAGCAGGGCGACGGCCAGGGCGTCACCCAGCGCGAGCTGGGCGGTCGTGCTCGCGGTGGGGGCCAGATTGAGCGGGCAGGCTTCCTGCTCCACCGCGCAATCGAGCAGGATGTCGGCATGCCGCGCGAGGGTCGAGTCGGTGCGACCCGTCATGCTGATGAGGGTGGCGCCCAGGCGCTTGACCTGCGGCACGATGCGGGTGAGCTCCTCGGTCTCGCCCGAGTTGGACAGCGCCAGGAACACATCTTGACGTGTGACCATGCCCAGATCGCCGTGACTGGCCTCGGCCGGGTGGACGAAATAGGCCGGTGTGCCGGTGGAGGCGAAGGTGGCCGCAATCTTGCGACCCACATGGCCCGATTTGCCCATGCCCGAAACCACCACCCGCCCGCTGCTCTGCAGAATGCACTGCACCGCCTGCGCCAGGGCACGCGACAAAGGCGGGCTGGCCAGGCGCTCGCGCAGGGCCACCAGGGCGCGGGTTTCGATATCCAGGGTGTCTCGCGCGAGTTGCACCGCGCGGTCAGGCGAGAAGGGAGCTTGCATCAGCGGCAGTATAAAAACCGCGGCGCTTCGTGTCTGGGCAGTGGTCAGAGCTTGTGTATTTTTCGGCCGTGGCCGAAAGGCGCGTCAAAACGCCCCCGCTCGAGGCGCAAAGCACAGCCATAGCCCGAGCTATGGCGAGCATTTGCAACGAAGAGCAGGGGCGCTTTGGCGTGCAAGGCGGGCATGGCTGAAATGTTCACAAGCTCTCAGCTCACGATGCCCTGGTGCATGGCGTAACGCACCAGGTCGGCGTCGTTGTCGAGGGCGAGTTTGTGCATCAGCCGGGTCTTGTGCGTGCTCACCGTCTTGCAACTGATGTGCAGTTCATCCGCGACCTGATTGACCGACTTGCCTTCGACCAGGCGCATGAACACCTGCATTTCGCGATCGGAGAGCCGGGCATGAGGCGCCTCGGAGGCGGCGCCTTCGTTCATGTAATTGGCCAGCTGCTCGGCCACGCCCGGGGTGAGATAGCGCCCGCCCTGAACGACTTTGTGAATGGCCTCGACCAGCACATCGGGGCTGCAGCCCTTGGTCAGATAACCGGCCGCGCCGCCGCGCAGCGCACGCAGCGCGAACTGCTGCTCGGGATGCATGCTCAGAATGAGGACCGGCAACTCGGGATGCGCGAGCTTGATGCGCTTGAGCAGATCGAGCCCGCTGCCCTGCGGCATCGACAGATCGAGCAGCACCGCGCTCCAGGGCTGGTCGCGGATGGTCTGCATGGCCAGGGTGACATCGCTGCACCACTGCGCCTGCATGCCGTTGGAGTCGAGAAAGCGCGCCAGACTCTCGCCCAGCAAGGCATGGTCGTCGATGATGAGCACGCGCAGTTCATCCACGAGCGGTCTCCCCGGCCACGGGCAGGCAGACCCTCACCCGCACGCCGCCGTGGGGCGACTGATCGAGCTGGAAGTTGCCGTCGAAAACCGCCGCACGTTCACGCATGCCGCGAAGGCCCCGCGACGGCGGCGCACCCGCCACCGTCGCGGGGCTGTAACCCACGCCGTCGTCCTCGACCGAAATGCACACCCGCCCGTCGTCGGCCTCGAAGCAGCGCACCCACGCCTTCCGTGCCTTGGCGTGTCGCGCCACGTTCGTCAGGCCCTCTTGCGCGACGCGGAAAAGCTCTGTGGCGATCAGATCGTCCACCTCACGGCTGACCTTCATCTGGGTGATCACGCGCAAGTCGTAGCGCTTGGCGTATTGCTCGGCCATCCAGCGCAATGCGGCCTCCAGCCCCAGATCGAGCACGCTCGGCCGCAGTTCCGCCGCCACCCGACGACCGGCATCGGCAGCGGCGCGGATGAGCTTGTCGACGTTGTCGAACAGCACCGCCGATTCAGGGGCGCCAAACCTGCGACGCAGCAAGGCCATGTCCATTTGCAGCGCGGTGAGCACCTGCCCGAGATCGTCATGCAGATCGCGCGCCATTCGCGCCCGCTCGGCCTCCCGTACCGACTCCAGATGCGAGGCCGTCTGCCGCAAATCGGTGGACTGATCGAGCAACTGCGATTCACGCAAGTGGCTTTGCGTCACGTTGAGCATGATGCCGACCGACTCGGCCGCCAGCGCGCCCGTCGCGCGGGTGCGGGCGCGAAGGTTCACCCACTTCAGGCCGTGCGGAGTGTGCATTCGACCCTCCCAGTTCCACTGCCCCGAGCCGACACTCGCCTGCAGCCCGGCATGGAAAGCGGGCAGATCCCGAGCGTCGATCAGGTCCAGAACGCTTTTCGCCGAAGCCAACAAGGCGCCCGCAGGAAGGCCCAGCACGGCCTCGCAGCTCGCACTGGCGAAATCGAAATGCAGCTGTGCCCCCTCATGGCGCAGACGGAAGACGAAGCCCGGCAGCTGTTCGATCAGATCGCGCGGATCGACCGCCGCAATCGGCCGTGGCGCCACTCGAGCCGATGAATCTTCAGCATGGTTTTGCTTCGAAGGGGTCATTTTGTGATGTGCAGTGGGCGTGGCGCCTGTGCATCCGACTTTCATGCATGCTACACGCAGAGACTATCAGAAATTTCTGACAGTAGAATCAGCAATTTCCGATGCACCCTGTCAGGGTGCGCCGATCGCCATGATGTCGGAAAAAATCGACAATTCGCTCCAGCGTCCGGGTATTTTTTGTTGACATCCTCTTGAACTTGGGTTGCATCAAGGCGGCCCCATAAACAAGTCGAAGCTTCAAAACAACGCCATTGTGTCGTTGATGTGTAACAAAACGTCTATTAGATTTCGTTTTTTTGCGGCGATGGCGGAGACCCCGCTTGTAGATCCGTCCATTTTGACGGCCAAGCGCCAGTGTGGAGCAAACGAGCCATGCCGGTGTAGTGCCCATTTGAGGGAGTTGCCATGAATATTTCCAGGATCAAGGTCGCAGGCGCCGCACTTTTCGCGGCCATCTACCTGACGGCCTGTGGCGGAGGCGGGACCACCGGCGTCGCCTCTGCTGACACCTCGTCGACTGGGACTGCGGCCATCGCCAGCCCGCAACCGACCGTCACCGGCGGCACGGCATCGCCCACGCTAGGCGCTGCTCCCACGACGAGCCAGACGCCTACAACTGCTACGGCACCCACAACGCCCGTCTCGACCACGCCCGCACCGATCACTCCAGTGTCGACGACCTGCGCGCCCACGACCGTCAATATCGCCAGTGGTTTGACCGACTACGGCAAGGCTCTGCGCCCGTTCTCCCCGCTGGCCAAGCCCGCCAAGCTGCAGCGCGTGGATGATCCCGACTTCCCCGGCACCAAGATCGTGCGCATCACCGATACCCTGGCCGACTTCAACGCCAACGTCACCATTCCCGCGTATCCCACGACGCAAGCCTGGAACTGCGACGAAAGCCGCTTCGTGCTCTACGTCACTGGTGCCAAGACCGGTGGCAAGCAAGGCTGGGCCATGTTCGACGGCAAGACCTACGCCTTCATCAAGTTCCTGCCCATCAACCCGCCCGACATCGAGCAGTTTTACTGGAGCCATTCCGACCCGACCAAGCTGGTCTACATCGACAACCGTGAATCCGGCGGCACCATCATCATGAAAATGATGGAGATCAACGTCGAAACCGGCGTGCAAACGCAAGTGTTCGACTTCGCCCCGCTCATCAAGGCACAAGGCTGGCCCACCACCGGGCCGGTGCGCGCAGGTTATCCGTTCTACAGCGGCGGCGATCTGGAATTGTGGGGCTTGGGCGCGGGCGGCATCCCGAACGTGAGCGGGCAGCTCGGCCTCAACGCCTTCGGCTTCAACGCCAAGACCGGCAAGATGACCCGCTACAACGGCATCCCCCTGGCGCAGGCGAGGGGCACCACGCCGTTTCCGCTGAAATCCGGCAAGGGATGGGCCTGGCCCGATTGGGCGAACCACACCACCGTCGTGTTCGACCTGAACGGCAATATCGTGCGCACCGTGCAGTTCGACGCTATCGAGCACCTCGACAGCTCGATCAACGCGAAGGGCGAAGACCTGCTGGTGGGCACGCAATACGATGGCCCGTCGGGCAGCGGCAACCTCATGGTGGCGAACCTCTCCACCGGCGCTGTCAGCACCGTCATCGGCGTGAGCAAGGGCGACGGCTATCCCCGCACCAGCACCCTCATCAGCTCGGGCGCATGGAAGCAACCGGGCTGGGTGACCATGGGCGTGACCGGCAGCCCCTATGGCAGCACGGCGGACAATGGCAGCAACAACGCGCCGGTGGCAAACCCGCAGACCTATATCGACCAGGAGGTCAGCGTGGCCAACGTGGATACTGGCGCCGTGTTCCGTGTTGCGCATCACCGCTCCACCGGTCATTACAGCAACGCCCCGGTGAACAACTATTGGGCGCAGACCAACGTGACGCCTAGCCCCAGCGGCACACGCATTCTGGTGCAGAGCGATTGGGGCAACGCCAACCCGAAGGCGCCGGTGATCAACCCGAATGCTTCGGTGGACACCTACGTCATCGAGCTGCCGTCCTACAAGCCCAACTGATGCGTTTTGTCCGCCCCGCAGCAGCGGGGCGGATTCCCGATGCACCACGGCCGAGTCGCCCGTGGCTAGAACGGGGGGTGTTCAATATCGGTTTCCTGACCTAAGTTCCGCGCGTCAAGCGGCAACGCAGGCATGCGATCCCACTCCCTCGCCAGACCATGGAAGAACAACATCGCCTCAGAGTCCTCGACGGCCTTCGCGCTGTCGCGATCCTGCTGGTCATCGGCTACCACTATTTCGTCCGCTGGACGCCGCCTCTGTCTGAGGCCAATCTCTACCCCTATGGCGATCTGGGTGCGCATTTCTGGCTGTTCGAATATGGCGATTTTGGTGTCGAGCTGTTTTTCATCATTTCTGGCTTTGTGATCAGCATGACGCTGTTCCGGTGTCGGAGCATCGGGCATTTTTTCTGGAAGCGGTTTTCACGCCTGTTTCCCACCATGCTGATTTGTTCGCTGCTGACGTTTGCCGTGTTGCATGCGTTGCCACAGAATGCGTTTTCGCCGCAGTGGCGCGACTTTCTCCCCAGTCTGACCTTCACCGACCCGCTGTTGTGGAGCAAAGCGTTCGGCACACCGTTCAAGGCCGTCGATGGTGCGTACTGGTCGCTGTTCGTCGAGGTGAAGTTTTATCTGTGGGTGAGCATCATCTATTTCACTTTTGGCGCACAGAGGTTCTTTCGGGCCTTCGCCTGGCTGTTCGGCGCGCTGGTGCTGGCCTATCTCGGTATGCGCGCGCTGGACTTTCCGCATCTCTGGGGGATCGACTTCGTTTTTGCGCTCAGCTCCCTGCCGTGGTTCGTGGCGGGCATCGGGTTTTATGCCCTTTATGCCGACGCCGACAGCCGCATCGGTAGGGTGTTGCTGGTCGAGGCCGTGGTGGCGCTGGCCACGCTGCAACTCGGCTTGCGCGCCGGGACGGTATGGCCGCTGATCGTCATCGGTCTGTCCTACGCCGTTTTTCTGGCTTTTCTGTTTCGGCCGCGCTGGGTGGCGTGGCTGGGGTATCGCCCCCTTGCTGCGGTGGGTGTGGCCAGTTACAGCCTTTATCTGCTGCACCAATCCATCGGCGTGGCCATTCTCGATATGGTGCGGCAGCACTTCGGGACGGAGAGCAGTGCGGCTTCGGCCCTGCTGGCGCCGTTATTGGCTGTGGCCATGATTCTGGCTTCCCTGGCCGTTTACCGATTGTGGGAAGTTCCGGCCAAGAATGCCCTTTTGTCCTGGGCGGCGGGCAGACGCTCCGCCTCCGCCGCCGTCGATCAACCCGTGCGCGAAGCCCCCTGAATCAGGCCCGAACGCACCTCATTTTGTAGAGACTGAGTCATGATTCCTTCCAGACGTCGTTTCATCAAGAAGTCCCTGCTGTCCCTGCCTGCGGTCGGCGCACTGTCGGCTTGCGGCGGCGGTGGCGGTGCAGCCTCAATGGCCGTGCCTGACGGAGTACTGTCGCCTGTGCCCGTGACCGCAGGCAAGGATTTGTCGGCTGGCCTGCAGAACTACGGCACCCAGCTTATCTCCTACAGCAAGCTGGCCAAGCCGGCCAAGGGGCAGACGGTGACCGATCCTGACTTCGGCACGCGCATCACCCGCATCACCGACTGCGTGGCCGATTTCAACAATGTCTGCGCCGCACCGGCCTATCCCACGGCCATGGCCTGGAACAGCAATGAAACCCGCTTCGTGCTGTACGTGCCCGGATCGACCATGCAGTCTGGCGGTAAGCAGGGCTGGGCCATGTATGACGGCACCACCTACGCCTTCATCAAGTTCATTGACATCAACCCTGGCGACGTCGAACAGTTCTACTGGGATCATCAGGATCCGGCCACGCTCTATTACATCGACAACCATTCGGAGGGCAGCACGATTGTTGCCAACCTCACCGCGCTCAACGTCGAGACCGGGGTCAAGACGGTGGAATACAACTTCATTCCCAATCTGCCCGCGGGCTGGCCGAAAGACGGGCCGGTGCGCTGCGGCTATCCGTTTGCGCTGGGCATCAACGCCAGGGGCGAGCGCATCTGGGGCCTGGGGGCCGGTGGCATTCCGAATGTGAACGGCCAACTGGGGCTGAATGTGTTCGGCTTCAACCAGACGACCAAGCAGATGGTGTTTTACGACACCAGCTATGTGGCGCAGGCGCAGGCCCGAGGCACGACGCCGTTTCCGCTGTTGTCGGGCCAGGGCTGGGTGGCGCCAGACCCGGCCTCGCAGAACACCCAGAACGGTCGGGTGTTCATCCTCGACATCAACGGCAAGTATGTCCGCACCGTCAACTTCGACGCCTACGAACATTGCGACACGGCGATGAACGCGGCGGGCCACGACGTGCTGGTGGGCTCGCAGTTCAACCGCGCCACGGGCGGCAACGGCAACGTCATCGCCGCCGATCTGCTCACCGGGCAGGTGCAGAACCTGGTGGGCGAATCCAGCTCGCCGGTATTCGGCTATCCCGCCACCGGCAGCCTCACCGGCTCGACCGCCTGGATGAACCCGATGTGGATCGTCACCGGCATGACCGGCAACATCTACGGCACCGGCAACAGCGGCCCGACGCCCAACCCCAAGACGTTGCTGGATCAGGAGATCATGCTCACCAGCCTGACCACCGGTATCAGCTACCGTTTCGCCCACCACCGCAGCACCGGCAACTACAGCAACGCGCCGCAGAGCAACTACTGGGCGCAGACCAACGTCACCCTGAGCACCAGCGGCACGCGCATCCTGTTCCAGAGCGACTGGGGCTGCGGCGACCCGAGCAACCCCGTGCTCGACGGCAACGCTGCGGTGGACACCTACGTCATCGAACTGCCCAGCTACAAGGCCTGAACGCAAGGCTAAGGCGCGGGTGCCTCAGCCGCGCTGCACGCAGAACACCGCCTCCGTGGCCAGCAGCCCGGGGGCGAAGGACGTGCGGCGGCCGTTGCGCACGCCAAAGGCCTCGCGCACGCGCAGGCCGCAATGCGCCGCCAGACGTTCGAAGTCGGCATAGGTGGCCACGCGCAGGTTAGGAGTGTTGTACCACTCGTAGGGCAGTTCGGGCGTCACCGGCAGGCGGCCGGTGAGAATCTGCAGCCGGATGCTCCAATGGGCGAAGTTGGCGAAGCTCAGAATGCCCAGCCTCCCCACGCGTGCAGTCTCGCGCAGTGCGTTTTCGGTGTGGCGGATGTTGGGCAGGCTGTCGATCTGCAGCACCACGTCGAAGCTGGCGTCACCGAACATCGACAGGCCCTGTTCGAGGTCGTACTGCAACACGTCCACACCTTTCTCGGCAGCGGCAATCAACTTTTCCGGGTCGATCTCCACCCCGAGGCCAGTGCAGCCGCGGGTGTCGCGCAGATGCGCCAGCATGCGTCCGTCGCCGCAGCCCAGATCGAGCACGCGGCTGCCGTGCGGCACCAGATCGGCGATCACGCTCAGTGGCGTACTCATGATGCAAGCTCCTGCGCGATGCGGTTGAACCAGGCACGCACCACGCCGTGGTAGTGCGGGTGATCCATCAAAAAGGCGTCATGGCCTTGCGGCGCGTCGACCTCGGCGTAGGTCACCGCGCGGCGGTTGGAAATGAGTGCCTGAACGATCTCGCGTGAACGCTGCGGCGAAAAACGCCAGTCGGTGGTGAAGCTCACCAGCAGAAACCGTGCGGTGGCTGGTGCCAGCGCGGCGGCGAGATCGCCGCCGGTGGCCCGCGCCGGATCGAAATAATCGAGCGCGCGGGTGATGAGCAGATAGGAGTTGGCGTCGAAATAGCCGCTGAACTTGTCGCCCTGATAGCGCAGATAGCTCTCGATTTCGAAGTCCACCCCAAAGCCATAGCCCAAGGCGCCGCTGCGCAGCGCCCGGCCGAACTTGGTCGCCATCGCATCGTCGCTCAGATAGGTGATGTGGCCGATCATCCGCGCAACCGCAAGCCCCTGCCGAGGAACCACGCCGTGGGCGTAGAAATCGCCGCCGTGAAAGTCGGGGTCGGTGATGATCGCGCGGCGCGCCACCTCGTTGAAGGCGATGTTTTGCGCCGACAGGCTGGGCGCGGTGGCGATCGCCGCGCAGTGGGCCACGCGGTCGGGGTGGCGCAGCGTCCAGCTCAGCGCTTGCATGCCGCCCAGGCTGCCGCCGATCACCGCGGCCAGGCGAGTGATGCCCAGGCGGTCGAGCAGACGCGCCTGCGCATCCACCCAGTCTTCGACCGTGACGACCGGAAAGCGGCTGCCCCAGGGCTGGCCCGTCGCGGGGTCGAGGCTCATCGGCCCCGTCGAGCCGAAGCACGAACCGGGGTTGTTGACGCACAGCACGAAGAATCGGCGTGTGTCGAGCGGCTTGCCGGGGCCGATCAGGTTGTCCCACCAGCCCAGGCTTTTGGGATCGCCCTCGTATGTGCCCGCAGCATGATGGCTGGCGTTGAGCGCATGGCAGACCAGCACGGCGTTGCTGCGCTCGGCATTGAGCGTGCCGTAAGTCTCGTAGGTCAACTCGTAAGCGGGCAACTGCGCACCGCTTTGCAGCGGCAGCGGCTCATCGAACGCCATGCGCTGCGGCGTGACGTCACCGAGGGCTGAGGGCGAAGCACTCATGGGTGTTCCTGAAAAACAAAACCGGCGGCGCTGGCAATGCAGCGAAAACCGCCGGTGGTCTGCGCTGTTTTAGCGGTATTTGTTACGCGCCCGCAAGCCCAGGGCAAATCGGCGCGTCGCCAAGTATAGGAGCATCGTGACGGCCGCGTCAGGAGACACGCGCCGTCGTCCAGCGCTGCGCTTGGGCGGCTTGCTCGAGCTTGTCCGCAGGCAATGAGTAGAGCCTGGCGAGTAGATCACGATGCATGCATTGCGCTGGGATGCCCTCAGCGATGAAGGCCCCTTCCTGCATCATTACCACGCGCGAGGCGACGACGAAGGCATGATCGGGGTGGTGGGTGGTGAACAGCACACCGCGGCCGTCGTCCCGCAGCTGCGCGAGCAGTTCGAGCAGGCGCAACTGGTTGCCATAGTCCAGGCTGCTGGCGGGCTCATCGAGAAGCAGGTACGGGGCATCCTGCGCCAGTGCGCGGGCGATGAGTACCTGCTGACGCTGGCCACCCGACAACTCGGCGTAGCTGCACGCAGCCAGCTTCTGCAGGCCAATGCGGGCGAGCACGGCTTGCGCGGCCGCGAAGTCGGCAGGTCCGGGGCGAGCGATCAGGCCGCGCCCCGCCAGGCGTCCCATCATCACCACGTCGATCACGCTGTAAGCGAACACCAGTCGGTGCTGTTGCGGCACATACGCAATGCGTCGGGCGCGTTCAGGCGCGGACAGGGTGGCCAGGTCGTGGTCGTCGACTTTGAGGGTGCCGTCTTGTGCCGGATGGATGGCGCACAGGGTCTTGAGCAAGGTGGTCTTGCCGCAGCCGTTGGGGCCGAGCAGGGCGACGGTCTCGCCCGGAGCAAGGCGCAGGCTCACACCCTTGACGATACTGCGCTCGCCGTATCCGGCGTGAAGGTTGTGGGCTTCGATCATGGCGTTTTGTTCAGTCCGTCCAGCCTACCGCCACACGTCGCAACGCCAGCGCGAATACCGGCAGCCCTACCAGAGCCGTGAGCACACCCAAAGGCAGTTCCACGCTGAAGGCGGTGCGGGCGACGTCGTCGAGCACGAGCACATACAGCGCGCCGAGCAGGGCCGATGCCGGCAACACGCGGCGGTTGTCCGCCCCCCAGATGAGCCGGGCGATCTGCGGAATGAGCAGCCCGACCCAGGCGATCATCCCGGCCAGCGTGACCGACAGCGTGCCCAGCAGCGTGGCCATCACGATGACCAGCGCGCGCACCCGGCGCACCGGCATGCCCAGGGTGCTCGCCTCTTCGTCGCCCATGCTCAGCACATTGAGCGCATGGCCCAGGGCAATCAGCCCGGCGGTTGCCACCCACATCACCGGCGCCGTCAGCCACACGCTATGCGCGTTGATGCTGGAGAGCGTCCCCATGAGCCAATAGGTGATCGCCGGCAGCTTGTTATACGGGTCGGCCACATATTTGGCCGTCGACAGCAGCGCCGTGAAAAACGCGCCGGTGATCAGCCCGTCCAACAGCAGCACCACGATGCCGCTCTGCCCGACCATCCGCGCCAGCAGCAGCGTCAGTCCCACGGCCAGCAGACCGAAGCCGAAGCTGGCGACTTGCACCTGCCACAAGGCGCTGCCCAGCAGAATACCCAGCGCGGCACCGAACGCTGCCCCGGCCAGACCGCCCAACACTTCCGGGGAGGCGAGCGGATTGCGAAACAGCGCCTGATACGCCGCGCCCGACGCCGCCAGCCCGGCGCCGATGCTCACCGCCGCGACGATCCGGGGCAGCCGCAATTCGCGGATGACGGTCCACAGCTCGGACGGCCTGCCTTCCAAGCCTTGCCACAACCGCAGGGCGGCCTCCAGCGGCGAGGGCTGATACCGCCCCAACAATAGAGACAATGCTGCAGCCCCTAGCAGCAGCGCGGCCAGCGCCGCGATGGCTTTCATGCCGGAGTCGTCGTGCGTGACGACACAATATGCGGCAGCACGTGCTCGAGCAGGCGACTCATCTGGTTGAGCTGCACCTCGGGCTGGGCGTGCATGGGGTTGAATGCGAGCCGTGGCACGGTGCGCAGCGCCAGCAGCGCGCCCAACTGTTTGGCGCAGTCGTCGGGCGTGCCGACGATCATGCGCGCGAGGCTCTCGCTTTCGTCCATGTCTGCCAATGGGCCGCGAAAACCGACCTTCCACTGCGCCTGCTTGTTGCCGCGGAACTCGGCCAACCAGCGCAGCGCATGACTGCGTGCGGCGGCGCCATCGTCGCCGATCCACAGGCCGCGCACCAGCAAAGCGTCGGCCGGTCCGCTGGCGGCGATGCCCCAGTTGATGGCCTGCGCGTCATACATGTCGAGCGGCCAGAACTGCGCGCTCATCCAGCCCAGACCCCGGCGCGCGGCCCAGGCCAGGGTGTCAGGCTCGCGGCTCGCGATGAACATGGGCAGGACGCCACATGGCGGCGGCTGCAACGCCGCATCAGGCGCGCCTTGCGCACACTGCGCGCCGGGCGGCGGCCGCAGAAGATCGAGGGTGGCGTCCACCACCGCCTGCATGTCGGCGCGGGCCTGCTCGCTGCCCCAGCCGAAGGCGCGCTTCTGCGCCTCGAACGGTCCGCCCTTGGCAAAGCCGATGGCGATGCGTCCTGGCGCCAGATTCGACAACAGCGCGATGTTTTCGGCCAGAAGTGTGGGGTTGCGCCCGGCCGCCAGCACTGCCGCTACACCGAGCTGGATGCGCTGCGTGCGTGCCGCCCAGTGCGCGAGCGGCAAAAGCGGTGAGGCGCTCAGGCTCTGCGGATCGAAGTGATGTTCCGTGACCCACACCGCCTGCACTCCAGATTTCTCCAGTTCGGCCACCAACGCGCTGCGACTGGCGAAAAACGCGGCGATCGATTCGCCCGGTTCGGGCTGCATGTGCAGCATCATGCCGATCTGTGGCAGGTTGGGCAGCTGCATGGCGGATTTGTCCACAGATTCTCAGTATTTGGTCGGATAGTCCACCGCTTTCGGATGCAGGATGGACTCGGCCTGCGCGGTGCTGAGTTTGTGGCCGAAAAACAGCGCGAAAAAGTCTTGCGTGCGTTGCACGATGGGCTGCCGGAACACCGCCCCGTACTGCTGCGGAAACACCTTGCTGGCCAGCCAGGGCGCGGCCAGAAAGCGCATGAACGAAGGCGGCCGATCGATCCAGCGAAACGGCACCTGCGGGGCGAACAGTACGTGCCCCTCGCGCACCGCGCGCAGCAGTTTCCAGCGCGGCTCGGTCTGAATGGCGCGCATGGCCGGGCCGTCCTGGGTGAGGATCCAGTCCGGGTCGGCAGCCATGATCTGCTCGAAGCTCACCCGCACCATGCCGAAGCGGCTGCCGTCGGTGCAGCGCAGAGCGTTGTGCGCGCCGATGGCGTCGATGACTTCGGCGTGGATGGAGCCGCTGCACTCGCTGGCCAGGCCGTCTTCGCCCTCGGCGTAGTAGATGCGCACCGGCGGCGCTTCGGCCACCTTGTGGCGCAGCGCGGCCAGTGCGGTGAGGGTGCTCTGTGCAGCCTCGGCCAGCGCATCGCCGCGCGCGGCGATGCCCAGCGCTTGCCCCACCTGGCGAAAGGCTGCAGGGTAGTCCGCCATGGTGTCCAGCTGCACCGGGCATAGCGGCAGACCGAGCTTGCGCATGGCCTCGGTGCTGGCCTGGGCGCCCACCGTGGCACCCGACACCAGCGCGAGACTGGGGTGTACGCGCAGTACCTGCTCCAGATTGGCAGTGCGTCCCTGGCCGAACCAGCCGCCCAGCACGGGCAGATCGAGCACGCTTTTCGGCAGGATTTGCCCAGCCTGCCTGCTCCACGGAAAGTTCAGCCCCGCCATGCGCCCGGGCGCCAGCGCTAGCAACAGGTAGTTGTTCACCGGGCTGCTGCCATACACCGGCCCGGTGGGCGCTGCAGGGCAGGGCGCGGGCTCGGTGGCGGCCCAGGCGGGCAGCGTTGTGGTGGCCAGCAGCGCGGTGGTGAGCAGCGCCCGCAGCCAGTGGCGCAAGCCACGGTGCGGGCTTGGCAAGGCAGCGCTCATAGCTTGTATTGCAGTTGCATCCGCAGTTCGCGCCCGGGCATGGGAAAGCCCTCGCTGAATTGGTAGTTCCGATCCAAGGCGTTGTTCAGGTTGGCGTAGAGGGCCAGGCGCGGCGCAAGCTGCTGTGCCCAGCGCAGGTTGACCACGGTGAAGCCCCCCACCGGCTGCAGGCCGTTGGTGGTGGTCTGGCGACGGCTCGCCACCTGCACATGAGCCGACAAGGTAGTGGCCTCGCTGGGCAGCCAGGAAATGCCGACATCGGCCCAGTGGCGCGGCGCATTGGTCGCCACCAGTCCGGCCTTGCCCAGCGTGGCGTCGAGATAGCTGTAGGCGAGCGAGGCGAGCCAGACGTTGCCGATGGGCGCCTGCACACTGAGATCGAGCCCCTTGTTGGTGGCCGTGCCCACGTTCTGCGCCTGGCTTATGCCGGGTGTGGCCGTGGCCACGCTTTCGATCGCATCCTTGATCGAATCCCAGTACACCGAGGCGTCGTACTTCAAACCGCCCATCGCCACGCCGGAGATGCCGACCTCACGATTGAGCGCCTGCTCCGGACCCAGAGCGGGGTTGGGGATGGCCTGACCCAGCCGGTAGGAGTAAGTTTCCTTGATGCTGGGGAAGCGCGTTTTCTGGCCGATGCCCGCGCGCAGCTCGGTATGCGCGGACAGCTTGTGCCGCCAGACGATCTGGGCATTGTTTGCGCCAACGCGCGGGCTGGTCTGCATCGGTCCGATCTGAGTCTGCGCTTTGTCGGTGTATTGCTGCGCCTGATCGAAGCGGTGTTCGTCACGACGGTAGCCGAAGGTGATGGTGTCGGCGTCGGTAGGGCGGTAGGCGTTTTCGAAGCCCAGGGCGTAGGTGTGCGCTTCAAATCGCAGCCAAGGCGTCTGATACGGCTGGTACTGCGTGGCGAGATTGGACTCTCGGTGCACGTCCTGCTTGTAGAACAGACCGAGCTTGATGAAGTTCTGCGACCCCAGCGGCTAGCCCAGCTCGACCGTGGCACCGTTGGAAAAGTCCCGGTACTTGCTGTCGAAGGCGTAGGGCTTCTTGGTCGTCGAGTACGTTGCGCCGTCGTAGGAGATCAGCTCGTTGTCGAAGGTGTCGTGATAAAGCCGGGTCTTGAGGTAGCCATTGCCCACGGCGGTGTTGCCGATGTAGTAGTAGCTCTGCTTGTTCCACTGCGGCCACTGCCAGTAGCGCACCGGCTGGCCTGTCACCATGGTGTTGCCGGTGTAGGGCGGTGAATCTTTGTCGCTGTTGACGGTATAGATGCCCAGCGCGTAGTCGTCGGTGGCGTTGGGGGTGAAGCCCACCTTCAGATTGGCGTTGATGTCGTGGCTGGAGGCATTGGGCCGGTCGCCTCCGGGTTGTGCGGTCACGGGTGTGAAGCTGCCAGAAAGGGGAAACCCGTCGCGGTTGGCCGTGGCTACCCCTCCCTGTACATACCAGCGGCTGTCGATGCGGCTGCCCAGTTGCACCGAGAAATCGTTGCCGTAGAGCTTGTGCTGGTTGGCGGTGAGGCCACCAGTCATGCTGCCCTCGAGCTTTTTGGTCGGCGCCTGGGTGATGATGTTGATCGAACCGCCCATGTTGTTCGGCCCGTACATCAGCGAACCCAGACCTTTGGTCACCACGATCTCGGAGATACCGGGAACCAGCAGTCGGCTCAGATCGACGTTGCCGTCATACGGCACATAGATCGGGATGCCGTCGATGTTGAGCGTGGTCTGGCGCGAATCGAAGCCGCGGATGTTCACCTGCGTCTCGCCGCGCTGACCCAGCGTCACCGGGGTTACGCCCGGCAGAGCGTCCAGCGCCTCGCCCACGTTGAGCGCGCCGCGATCGAGCATCTGCTGCTGCGTGACCACGCTGCTGCTCGTGCCCCCGGGCGGCGGAGCCGAGACGGCCATGGTCTGCACATCCACCTCGCCGAGCTGGAACACAGGCGTCGCGGTCTGCGACGTTGCTGTGTTTTGCCCCCAGGCGTTTGCCGCCTGCAGCGAGACAAGCAGCGGCAGCAGACGGAAGACGACCGGATGTGCGCCGGTGCGGCGCAGGCGCGAAGGGCGGTGGGGCATGGATTGTTCTCCTCGGTGGAATGCATTAGGCTTATCGGAATAGCCGATGAAATATAACGAAGTCGATTCAAACCATGCCGATCTCCGTCACAGAATTGCGTCATGTCAAGCCCGCGGGTTTGGCCGTGGCCGTGCTCGGCGCGGGGGACGTGGGCTCGGCTGTGGCGCATGCGCTGTTTGGTCACGGCATACCCGTGCTATTGGTGGAGTCGGCGCAGCCCACGGCGCCGCGTCGGGGCATGTGCTGGGTCGACGCCGTATTCGATGGCAGCGCAAAACTGCTTGGAGTGCGGGCCGTGAGGGTTTTCCAACCGCACGAGGCTATGGGGGCGTTCGTGCACAGACGCTGGATCGCTCTGGCTGTTGAGCCCGAGTTGCCGCAATGGCTCACGCAGCTCGACATCACCCTGGTGGTCGATGCACGCCTGCGCAAGCATGCCGAGTCGCAGCCTGATCTGCGGGCTCTCGCGTCGCTATCCGTGGGCATCGGCCCGGGCTATGTTGCCGGATATAACGCCGATGTTGTCGTCGAGTCGGCCTGGGGTGAAGCGCTGGGACAGGTGATCTACAGCGGCCCGGCAAGTGCTCTTGCCGGCGAGTCGAGGCCCATACTCGGCGTGGGCCGCGAGCGCCTGGTCTATGCGCCGCAAGCCGGGCAGTTTCTGTCGCATCTTCGGATTGGTGACGCGGTGCGCGCGGGCGAGCGCGTGGGGGTGCTGCAGGTCTCACAAGGCGAGTGGCTCGAGCTGCGTGCTCCCATTGACGGCGTGCTGCGCGGGCTCACCAGGCCCGGCGTGCAGGTGCCGCCGCGCGCCAAACTGATCGAGGTCGATCCTCGCGGCGATCCGGCGCTGTGCCGCGGCCTGGGCGAGCGGCCGATGCGCATCGCCCAAGGGGTGATGCAAGCGGTGAATCATCTTCAGGGCGCCGCGAAATCAGGCGCCAGCACTGCCCGGCAGCATGCTGCCTGAGCGACCAGGGTGGCGTCGCAAGTCTTGGCCGCCTACAGCAATCCCAGTGCGCCGGCCCGCATGATGCTGCTCAGAGTCTTGCCCACTTTTTCCGCCTTGCGGCGCAGTGGCGATCCCGGCGGCACGCTGTCGATCAAGGGCTGCAGGTTCATCATCACCAGCCAGAGCTTGCCAGCCTCGTCTTCCACCAGGGTGATGCGGCAGGGCAGGTACGCGGCGAAGTCGATGCTGCCGTCCACCATCTGCACGGCAGTCAGTGGATCGCAGAACAGGAACACGCGGATGAGGCGCTGCGGCTTGCCCGTCATGGCGTGCACCTGCTCGGACAAGGGCAGGTCGCCCACCTGCTTCATGTTGAGCAGATTGGCGCGCAATTGCATCGACTGCACGCAGTCGGAGGCGCTCAAGCCCTTGGCCAACGGCAGGCGAATCACCGGGGCGTTGGACGATAGGGGCATGGCGCCCGGCGCAGCCAGGGCGCTGCCCGCGGTCAGTCCTGCGCCCGCCCAACCCGCCGCAAGGCGCATGGCTGTTCTTCTCTGCATGATTCGGCTCCTCAAAGTCATACGCCGCGCTTGACGGCTCACGTTGGGTTTCAGTATATTTCAATAAATATATCGAAGAATCGATTGAAGCGCAGGCAAGGCATTGCGCAACTGAACAGGAAAGACAAATCTATTGAAAATCAAAGATCTGAGTGGAGGTTTTTGTAAGATCTCGGATGCGAACGACGCCTCAGCGGCTTTCGTTGTGTCATATTAGATATTTCGCAATCCTCTTTCTCATCACCCGGAGATCGCATCATGCAAACCAGCGCCCGCAACCATCTCAAAGGCCACATTCATGCTGTGCATGACGGCGCCGTCAACACCGAAGTCGTGCTCGACCTCGGCGACGGTCAGCACCTCGTGGCCATCGTCACCAAAGACAGCGCGCACCGCCTCGGCCTCACCGCAGGCAAAAGCGCCTGGGCTCTGGTGAAGGCGTCCTGGCCCATCCTGGTCAAAGGTCCGGCTCCGGCCACCTCGGCGCGCAACACCCTGTGCGGCACGGTCAAGGCGGTCACGACCGGCGCGGTGAACACCGAAGTGGTGCTCGGCCTCAAGGGCGGCAGCGACCTGGTGGTGATGATCACCAGCGGCAGCGAAAAACATCTCGGCCTGAAAGTGGGCGACGCCGCGTGCGCGCTCATCAAGGCCACCCATGTCATCCTCGGGGTGGACTAACCGTCCCATCTCGCTTGACGGCCCTGGGAGTCATCCCGGGGCCGATTTTTTTATGGCCTTGTAACCAAACCTGACGGAGAACCGTATGACACGCCTGACCCGATTCCTGCGCGGCGCCGCGCTGATGCTCGCACTTCCCTTGACCCTGGCCGTGCAGGCGAGGGCTGAAACGCTCACCGTGGCCGTGGCGGCGAACTTCAAAAAACCGGCCGAGGAAATCGGCGCGGCGTTCAAGGCCAAGACTGGCATCGAGGTGAAATACGCCTTCGGCGCCACCGGGCAGTTCGCCGCGCAGATCCGCAACGGCGCACCTTTCGACGTTCTGCTTGCGGCCGACGACACCACCGCACCGTCCTTGGCCAAGGACGGCTTCGCCGTGGCTTCGAGCAACTTCGTCTATGCCCGCGGCACCCTGGTGCTCTACAGCACCACGCTGCCGGTGAAAGAGCAGGGTGAGCAGATTCTGAAAAAGGGCGACTTCGCCCACCTCTCCATCGCCAACCCCAAGACCGCGCCTTACGGTGCCGCTGCCATCGAGGCGATGAAGAAGATGGGCCTGTACGACGCGCTCAAGCCCAAGATCGTCGAGGGCGCGAACATCGGTCAGACCTTCGACTTCGTGGCCACCGGCAACGCACAGGTGGGCTTCGTCGCCTTGTCGCAGGGCATCGGCGCGGGCAAGGGGCAATGGTGGATCGTGCCGCAGGCGGATTACGCCCCCATCGACCAGAGCGCCATCGTGCTCAAGCCCGGCAAGGACAAGGCCGATGTCAAGTCCTACCTGGATTTTCTGCGCGGTCCCGAGGCTCGCAAGGTGATCGAGAAGTACGGCTACACCATTCCGCAGTAAGGGCCTGGACTGACGATGACCCTGTTCGGTCACCCACTCGATCTCGGCCCGCTGTGGCTCACGCTGCAGGTGGCCGGCATATCCACAGCCATCCTGCTCGTTCCGGGCATCGCCCTGGCGTGGTGGCTGGCGCACTGGCGCTCGCCGCTGCGTGCGGTGGTCGAGGCGGTGGTGGCGCTGCCGCTGGTGCTGCCGCCGGTGGTGCTGGGCTTTTACCTGCTAGTGTTTCTCAACCCGCAGGGCGTCATCACGCAGGCGCTTCACGCTTTGGGTTGTGAGGGCCAACTCACCTTCAACAAGATCGGCCTGATCATCGGTTCGGTGGTGTATTCGCTGCCCTTCATGGTGCAGCCGCTGCTGCGCGCCTTCGAGAGTCTGCCGCAGAACCTGCTCGACGCCGCGGCCACGCTGCGCGCGGGCTGGTGGGACCGGTTCTTCAACGTCGTCCTGCCGCTGTCGCGCGGCGGGCTGATCGTGGCGCTCACGCTGACCTTCGCCCACACCGTGGGCGAGTTCGGCGTGGTGCTGATGGTGGGCGGCAACATTCCGGGCAAGACCCGCGTGGTGTCGATCGACATCTACAACCATGTCGAGGCGATGGAGTACGCGCAGGCGCACATCCTGTCGGGGCTGATGCTGGTATTCGCCGTGGTGGTGCTCACCATCGTCTACGGCCTGTACCGCCACGGCAGCAAGGAGCACGGCTGATGGGGGCGGACGAATCCACTGCCGTGGTCAGCGGCAATGTGCAGGCGAGGCTGGGCGCGTTCACGCTGCAGACCAGCGATTTTTCCTGGCCGCTTTCGGGCATTACCGCGCTGTTCGGCCGCTCGGGCTGCGGCAAGAGCACCCTGCTGCGCGCCGTTGCCGGATTGATTCCACGCGCCCACGGCACCCTGCGCGTGGGCGACACGGTGTGGCTCGACGGCACCCGCCAGACCCCGGCGCCGCAGCGCGACGTGGGCTATGTGTTTCAGGATGCAGCGCTGTTTCCGCACCTCACGGTGCGTGGCAATCTGACCTTCGCCGCCCGCCGCGCCCCAGGCGGGATGGACGCGGCCCAGATCGAGGCACAGGCCAAGGCCGTGGGCGTGGCGCACCTGCTCGATCGCCGCATCGCCGCGCTATCGGGCGGTGAAAAGCAGCGCGTGGCCATCGCCCGTGCGCTGCTGTCGCGGCCTCGCCTGCTGCTGCTCGACGAGCCGCTTGCCGCACTCGACTGGCGTGCCAAGGACGAGTTGCTCGACCTCATCGGCGAACTGGCGCACACGCAGCGCCTGCCCATGCTGCTGGTCAGCCACGCGCCCGAGGAAATCGAGCGTCTGGCGCAGCGCGTGGTGTTCATGGAGGCCGGGCGCGTCCTGCGCGTGGAGCCGCTGGCCCAAGCGCTGATGCGCGCCGACTCGCCCCTGTTCGACCGCCTCGGCCCGGTGGCCGTGCTCGAAGGCGAGGCCACGCCACTGGCCGAAGGTCTGGCGCAACTGCGCATCGACGGCAGCCAGCTCACGTTTCCCGGCAAGGCGACGCAGCACCGCGTGCGCCTGCGGGTCTATGCCCGCGACGTGGCACTGGCGCGCACCGTGCCTGCAGACATCAGCATGCTCAACCATCTGCCCGCGCGCATCTGCGGCTTCACCCCGAGCCGTGCAGGCTATGTGCTGGTGCGGCTGTGTCTAAACGACGGCCAGGGGCTGTGGAGCGAAATCACCGATCAGGCCCGCGCCGCGCTGCAGCTTCGGGAAGACGAGACGGTGGTGGCGCTGATCAAGGCTGCTTCGGTGGAGCGTTGACATGAACCCATCCCTATCGACATCCTGCTCTACCGCCTGTGCGATCAAGGGCTTCTTCGCCGCGCTGGCCATCGGCCTGCTCGGCGGCCTCGTCGGCCTGGGCGGAGCGGAGTTTCGCTTGCCGGTGCTGGTGGGGCTGTTCGGGCTGGTCACCTTGCAGGCCGTCATCGCCAACAAGGCGCTGTCGCTGCTGGTGGTGAGCATCGCCATCGTCGCCCGGCTGCATGCCGTGCCGCTTGCGGAGTTGCTGCCGAACTGGCCGGTGGTGCTCAACCTGCTGGCGGGCAGTCTGCTGGGGGCGTGGTGGGCGGCGGGCTGGGCGATGCGCCTGCCGCGCAAGACGCTCGATACCGTGCTGCTGATACTGCTCATCTTTCTGGCCTGCACCATGGCGGCCGAGCAGGTATTCGGCCTGCACGCCCTGCCTGATCTCGGGCAGGTGCTGTCGCCAGCGAGTCATGCGTTGCTGGGCATAGCCGCCGGGCTGGTCATCGGTATGTTTGCCGCGGTGATGGGCGTGGCCGGGGGCGAACTGCTCATTCCCACCATCGTGCTGCTGTGGGGCCTGGACATCAAACTCGCGGGCAGCCTGTCGCTGCTGGTGTCGCTGCCGACCATGATCGTTGGCTTTGCCCGTTACCGCGAGAGCGAGGCTTTCGCCGTGCTGCGCACCCATCGCGCGCTGCTGTGGAACATGGCCGTGGGTTCGCTGCTCGGCGCTGTGCTGGGCGGTCTGCTGCTCGGCGTGGTGCCCACCGACGGTCTCGGTCTGGTGCTCGCGGCGATTCTGGCCATTTCAGCCTGGAAGGTGTTTCGCCACCGCCAGGCGCACTGACAAGGAAATTCGAGATGAACGCTCGGCCTCTTTCCCGACGTACCCTGGTTCTCGCCGCTGTGGCAGCAGCGCTGCCTGCGGCCCGCACGTGGGCCGCCGAACCTGCGTCGCTGCTGCTCATGGCGGGCGCGGGCTACAAGCGGCCCGTCGAGGCGCTGTGTGCCGATTTCACCCAGCGAACCGGCATCCCGGTCGAGCGCAGCTACGGCAATCTGCAGCAGATCTTCGCCCAGGCCCGCGCCAGCGGGCGGGTGGACGTGCTGATCGGCGACGCCGACTTCATCGACCACGCCGGCGACCTCGACCTGCCGCAGCGCCAGACCCTTGGGCAGGGCAAGCTGGTGCTGGCCTGGCGGCGCAAGCTGCTGGGGCGGCGCAGCCCCGAGCCGATCACCGACCCGGTGCGCGATCTGCCCGACATGCAGTCCATCACCCTGCCCAATCCGCAGCAGGCCATCTACGGCCGCGCGGCGCAGCAGTGGCTCAAGGCCAAGGGGCTGTGGGACCGTCTGCAAGACAAGCTCAAGATCGTGCAGACGGTGCCTCAGGTCAGCGCCTACCTCACCTCCGGCCAGATCGACGCGGGGTTCCTCAACCTCACCGAGGTGCTTGCTGTCAAGGGCCAGCTCGGCGGCTATCTGGAACTTCAGCCGGGTGCAGACAGCTACGCGCCCATCGACATCGTCGCCGCCTTTCCGCCCGACGGCGCACAGCCCGCCACGGCGCAGGCGCGTGCCGCGTTCGCCAGCTTTCTGCGCTCGCCGCAAGCTCATGCGGTGCTGGAGCGCGCAGGGTTGTAAGGCCGGGCCGCATGCTGTCGCTCACCCCTGAGGCCTGGGCCGCAGTGTGGCTCAGCGTCAAGATTGCCCTGCTCGCCGTGCCGGCTTATGCGCTGGGCGCGGTGCTGCTGTGCTACGCGCTGCAATTCGGCCTACGCCGCCCGGCCTGGCTGGACGCGCTGGTGACCATCCCGCTGGTGTTTCCCCCTGTGGTCATCGGCTTTGGCCTGCTGTGGCTGCTGGGGCGCGAGAGCCCGCTGGGACGCGCCCTCGGCCACATCGGCATCGACTTCGTCTTCACCCTTCCGGGGCTGTGGCTGGCCGCCTTCGTTGCAGGGCTGCCACTGGCGGTCAAGACCTTGCAGACCGCGTTGGAGACGCACCCCAGAGTCTGGCACGAGGTGGCGCTGACGCTGGGGCGCGGGCCGCGCAATGCCTATCTCACCATGCACCTGCCCATCGCGCTGCCCGCTCTGCTCGGCGGCTTGCTGCTGGCGCTGGCGCGGGGCATGGGAGAGGTGGGCATTTCGCTCATGCTCGGCGGCAACATCCTCGGCCGCACCGAAACCCTGTCGCTAGCCATTTTCAACACCGTGACCACGGGCGACTACACCCAGGCCGCGGCTCTCAGCGCGCTGCTGGGGGCGTTCAGCCTGCTGTTGTTCGTTGCCGTGCGCGCACTGCAAACCAAGGAGCTTGCCAAGCATGATGCACTTCAGCCAGGCTGAGATCGATCAGCTCATTTTCGAGGACGTGCCGCTGCATGACGAAACCACCCGGGCGCTCGGCCTGCCCGATGCCCCGGGCAGCCTGACCTACACGGCGCGTCAGCACGGTGTGATCGCGGGCATGGCGCCGCTGCTGCGCATGGCGCAGGCGCTGGGCCTGCGCGCCGAACCGCTGGCCGCCGATGGCGATGCCACCGCGCCGGGGCAGGCCGTGCTGCAGCTGCACGGCGGCGCGCATGCGCTGCACATGGCATGGAAGCAGGGCATGAACCTGCTCGAATACCTCGGCGGCATTGCCAGCGCCACACGGCAGATGGTGGAGGCTGCGCGCGTGGGCAACCCGCGCATCCAGGTTGCGGGCACGCGCAAGGCGCACCCCGGTGCACGGCGTCTGCAGCACTATGCCGTGCTCTGCGGCGGTGGCATGGTGCACCGCGCCGGGCTGTCGGAAACCATTCTGGTGTTTGCACAGCACCGCGCCTTTCTGCCCGGTCTGGACGCGGCGGCGCTGGTGGCCCGCGCCAAGGCGCATAGCCCCGAAAAATTTGTGCTCATCGAGGCCGAAAGCGCCGAAGACGCGCTCACCGCTGCCCGCGCCGGGGCCGACGGAGTGCAGCTCGACAAAATGACACCCAAGCAACTTGCCACGCTGGTGCCGCAGTTGCGCGCCTTGCAGCCGCGGCTGACGATCAACGCCGCGGGCGGCATTCGCCCCGACAATGCAGCCGAGTTTGCCGCTAGCGGCGTGGACATCCTGGTGACTTCCAGCCTTTACAACGCCAAGGCAGCCGACTTCGGCGCGGTGATGCGCATGGATTGATCGGCGGCGCACTTCAAGGCCGCAGCAGCAGGGCCTGCAGGCGCGGCCACAGCCAAGGCATGACTCCAAGGCCGACCACGGCTGCCGAGAGGTTGAACAGGGTGTGCACCATCGCCACCTGCCGCGCGGGCGACAGCGGCAGCGCCATCACCTGGGCGATCACCGGCTGCAGCACGGTGGCAAACAGCAGCACCCCGAGCAGGTTGAAGGCCGTGTTCGTCAGGCTCAGCCGCCGTGCCAGCGTTCCCATGCCGGCACCGGCGAGCAGCGCGGTGGACGTGGTGCCCAGGTTGGCGCCGGCCACGATCCACACCGCAACCCCGGGCTGCAGAATGCTCTGCGATGCAGCCACCACGGCGAAACCGCTGACCACCGAAGACGACTGCACGAACGCCGTGAGCAAGGTGCCGAACAGCAGTGCCAGCACCGGCGACTGTAGCAACGCCTGCCATGCCGCGAGCCGCTGTCCATGCGCCAGCGGCGCCAGCGCTTGCGCTACCAGATCGAGCGCTAGAAAAATCAGCCCAAAGTAGAACAGCGCCTTGCCGTAGGGGCGCCAGCGCTGGGGCCCGAGCAGCGACCACACCCCGCCCAGGGTGACGAAGACCGGCCCCAGCCCTTCGATCTTGAAGGCCACCAGCCAGGCTGTGAGCGTGGTGCCCACATTGGCGCCGATCATCAGCCCCACAGCGGCTCTGGGGCCGAGCGTGCGCTTTTGCGCCAGCCCCACCACCATCGAGGTCACGGCTGACGACGACTGCACAACCGCGGTCACCGCAGCGCCGACCAGCGCCGCGCGCCAGTCGCTGCGGGTGATGCGTTGCAGCGCCAGACGCAGACGCTCACCACCCAGCCGGGTGACTTCCACGGAAAACGCTTCCAGACCGTGCAGGAACAAAAAAATGGCGGCGAGGACGGAAAAACCCCAAAGCAGCAGATCGTTCATGCGCGTAGCGTATCCGGGAGTCTGTCTGACTGGAGGCGCTCACATGCGGTGCCGACCCAGCCGCCGCCACACCGCTTTTTCCACCTCGATGACGATGAAAATCGCCAGCGACAGCCCGAGGATCATGCCCCACGACGCCGCGTCCAGCGCGACGCTGCCTAGCAGCGATTGCATCGGCGGCGCATAGGTGAAAGCCAGTTGCAGCAGCACCAGCAGCACCGCCACCCCCAACGCCACCGGGTTGCCGTGAAGCAGGGTGCGGTGCAGCGCCGAAGCGGTGTAGCTGCGCACATGGAACAGGTAGGCCGCTTCGCCGAAAGCCAGCATGTTCACCGCTGCAGTGCGCGCCGCCTCCAGCGTCTGGCCGCGGGCGAGCTCCCACTCAAACACGCCGAAGGTCGTCAGCCCCATGAGCACGCTGACGAACACGATGCGCGCGAGCATGGCGCGCGTGACCAGCGGTTCGGCGGGCGGCCGCGGCGGGCGCTGCATGATGCCGGTCTCCGCCGGCTCGAACGCCAGCGCCAGCGACAGCGTCACCGCGGTGACCATATTGACCCACAGGATCTGGCTGGCCGAGACCGGAAGCGCCAGACCGGCGAACAGCGCGAACAGAATCACACCGGCCTCACCGATATTGGTGGGCAGGATGAACAGCATCGACTTCTTGATGTTGTCGAACACCACCCGGCCCTCGCGCACCGCGCGGGCGATGGTGGCGAAGTTGTCGTCGGTGAGCACCAGGTCGGCAGCTTCGCGCGCCGCGTCGGTGCCCTTGCTGCCCATGGCCACGCCAATGTCGGCGGCGCGCAGCGCAGGGGCATCGTTGACCCCGTCTCCGGTCATGGCGACGATCTCGCCCTCGCCCTGCAGCGCCGCGATCAGCCGCAGCTTGTGCTCCGGGCTGGCGCGGGCGATGACGTCGGTGCCCTGCAGCGCGCGGCGCAGCGCAGCGTCGTCGAGCTGGTCGATGCGCGCGCCCGCCAGCGGCGCTGCGGCCTGCAGCCCGATCTGCGCGCCGATGGCCGCAGCGGTGGCGGCGTGGTCGCCGGTGATCATCTTCACCCGCATACCGGCGCGCTGGCATTGCGCCACGGCTTCCAAGGCCTCGGGACGCGGCGGGTCGATCATGCCAGTCATCCCCAGCAGGGTGAAGCGGGCGGTGATGTCGGCCGGGTGGAGCTGCCCACCAGCCTTGAGCGAGCCCGGTGGCGCCTCGCAGCGCGCCAGCGCCAGCACGCGCTGCCCGGCCTGCGCCGCGCGGGCGATGGCCTCGTGCCAGCGCTGGCGCTGCAGTGGCGTCCCGTCCACTTCCTGCGTACACAGCGCCAGGACTTCTTCGGGCGCGCCCTTGAGCAGGATGAACGGGTTGCCCGGCGCCTGCTCGTCTCGGTGCAGCGTGGCCATGTAGCGCCATTCCGACTCGAAGGGAATGGCGTCGAGCCGCGGATAGCGCGCGCGCAACTGCGCAGCGTCCAGCCCCGACTTGCACGCCAGCGTCAGCAGCGCGCCCTCGGTCGGGTCGCCCGCGAGCTGCCACTGGCCGTCGGCTGATTTTTGCAGTTGCGCGTCGTTGCACAGCAGCGCGCAGAGCGCCAGCGCCTGCAGCGCATCGTTGCGCCGCGGATCGACCGCTTGTGCATCGCAGCGGAAACCGCCTTCGGGTGCGTAGCCGCTTCCCTCGACGGCCAGATCGCAGTCGGCCAGCATCACCCGCACCGCGGTCATCTCATTGCGCGTGAGGGTGCCAGTCTTGTCGGTGCAGATCACCGTGACCGAGCCCAGCGTTTCCACCGCAGGCAGCTTGCGCACAAGCGCGCGCTGCCGCGCCAGGCGCCGCGTGCCGATCGCCAGCACGATGGTGACGATGGCCGGCAGCCCCTCGGGAATCGCCGCCACGGCCAGACCCACCACGGCGAGAAAGACTTCGAACATCGGCATCTGCCGCACCAGCACGCCAAAGCCGAACGCCAGCAAGCCCACGGCGAGAATGGCCCAGGTGATCTGCCGGGCGAAGCGATCCAGCCGCCGCGTCAGCGGGGTTTGCAGCGTGGGCGTTTCGCTCACCAGCGCGCCGATGCGCCCGACCTCGGTGGCGCGGCCGGTGGCCACGACCACGCCGCGCGCCTGACCCAGCCGCACCACCGTGCCGGCGAACGCCATGCCGCGGCGTTCGGCCACCGGTGCGGTCTCCGGCTCGGCGGTGCCTTCTTTCTCCACGGCGACCGATTCGCCGGTGAGCGCCGATTCGTCGATGCGCAGATTCTTGGCCTGCAGCAGCCGCAGATCGGCGGGCACCCGCGCGCCCGATTCCAGCAGCACCACATCGCCCGGCACCAGTTCGGCCGCGTCGAGCTCGGCGCGGCGGCCATCGCGCAGCACGCTGGCGCGGTTCGACAGCAGCGCCCGCACCGCGTCGAGCGCGCGTTCGGCCTTGCCCTCCTGCACCGCACCGATGACCGCGTTGATCAGCACCACGCCGAGGATGACCGCCGTATCGACCCTGTCGCCCAGGGCCAGAGTCACCGCCCCCGAGGCCAGCAGGACATAGATCAGCGGGTTGTGGAACTGCAGCGCAAACCGCAGCCAAGGGCCGCGACGCGGTGGCTCGGGCAGGCGGTTGGCACCGTATTGCCGCAGCCGCGCAGCGGCCTCGGGGGGCGACAGGCCCACCTCCGGCGCGACGCCCAGCGCTTGCGCCACCTGCTGCGCCTCGCGTGCATGCGGGGCCTCGATCATCGGCGCACCTCGCCGTGGAACCTGCCCCGAGCCATCGGCGCTATCCTGCGATGAAGACCTTGCCATTGACATCCCATGTTCCGTTTCGAGCCCAAGCTGCTGCCCCTCACCCTCGGCGCCCTGGTCTTGCTGGCCCTGGGCGTCTCGGGGATTTCACCATACGACCGTGGCACCTGGCTGCTCGAAGTCCTGCCTGTGATCATCGCGCTACCCGTCATGGCCTTGACCTGGCGGCCCTTTCCGCTCACGCCATTGCTGTACGGGCTCATCGCCGCGCACGCCCTGGTGCTCATCGTCGGCGGCACCTACACCTACGCCCGCGTCCCTTTGGGCGACTGGGTGCAACAGGCCCTGCACCTCAGCCGCAACCCCTACGACAAGCTCGGCCATTTCATGCAAGGCCTGGTGCCCGCGCTGGTGGCGCGGGAAATCCTGCTGCGCACGCGGCAGGTGGCGGGGCGGCGCATGGCTGCTTTTCTCAGCGTCTGCGTGGCGCTGGCGATCAGCGCCGTCTACGAGCTGATCGAATGGTGGACGGCGCTGGCGCTGGGCGGCGGCGCCACCGACTTTCTCGGCACCCAGGGCGACCCGTGGGACACCCAGTCCGACATGTTCATGGCCCTGATCGGCGCCACGCTGGGCGTGATGGTGCTCGCCCGTTGGCAGGACGCCCAGGTCGCCGCGCTGCACCGGCGCTGACGGCCCGGCCACACCCTGCAACATCGGGTCGCATCTGCTTACCGCACGGCGCCCGTCTTTGGTCGCACAATCGGTTTCACCGGGCGGTCGTCCGGGCCCAACGAGGAGACTGATCATGGAACATCCGTTTGCCAAACCCGCCATGGCTTTCGCGCTGTTGGCCGCTGCTCTGGTGTTCGGCGCTGGCGCTGCCTCGGCTGCCACGGCGCCCGCGGGAAAATTCACCGCGACCGCCAAGGTCTCTTCGGTCGACGAGGCTGCCGATCAGGGCGCGCAGATCTTCGCCAACGACACCTTCGGCACCAAACAGACCTGGGTGCCGCCCAACGCCTTCAACAGTCATCTGATGACCTGCGCTGCCTGCCACACCGACGGCGGCAAGACCGAAGGCACCACGCCTGCCGGGGCGCATCTGCCCAGTCTCATCGGTGCAGCGGCCAAGTACCCCAAGTTCAAGGCCAAGAAACATGCGGTCTACACCCTGGAGCGGCAGATCGTGCATTGCGTGCGCGCCGGCATCATGGGCAAGCCGCCCGGCTACAACAGCCCGGAAATGATCGACCTCGTCGCCTATCTCACCCAGCTCTCCAAGGGCGCCACCATGGGGCAGCAGTTCAAGTGAATCGTAGGGTCGGCTGGGGGCTGGTGGCGCTGTTGGCGTTGGGCATGGTGCGCGTCGCCGCGGCGGCTTCGGCTTCGGACATGCAGCAGCTCGCGCAATCGGAGGGGTGCTTCTCCTGCCACGCCATCGATCACAAAAAGGTCGGCCCGGCGTACAGCGCCATCGCCCAGCGCTATGCGAACAACCCGCATGCCGCGGCCATTTTGCAGGATGCGATTCTCAACGGCCACCAGGGCACCTGGGGCGTCATCCCGATGCCCGCGTATGCGCCCGACGGTTATCTGAACCCGCATCAGGCGCTCGATCTGGCCAAGTGGATTCTCAGTCTGAAGCCGACACCCTGAGCACGAGCAGGCCCAAAAAAAAACCGCAGCCGAGGCTGCGGTTTTTTATGCGAGGCGCTGAATCAGAGCGGCGTCACATTCGAAGCCTGCAGGCCCTTGGGGCCTTGCTTGACTTCGAATTGCACACGCTGGTTCTCAGCCAGGGTCTTGAAGCCCTTGCCTTGAATTTCGCTGAAATGCACGAACAGGTCGGCATCGCCACCGTCTTGCGCAATGAAGCCGAAGCCCTTGCTTTCGTTGAACCATTTGACGGAGCCAGTTTGCATAGCCATGAATTGAAGTTCCTAAAAAAGTGATCTGCGCAGCAACATGCCCGCGCAGTGCAGCAACACGCCAGACATCACTTCGGGAATTCAATCGGGCCGCAACCAGCTGAAATCAGCCGACCGGGTTAAGACCTTGTTCAACAAAACGACCTGCTTTGCGTTGACTACGAGGCCAGTGTAGCCGACTTCATTCGGCCAGCGCTGATGGCCGGTCATCTTGCCTATCCACATCAGAACCGAGAGACTGCTTTTGCCACGTCTCCTGACCCGCCCGATCAGGCATGACTTATGCTGTAACCGGTCGCTACAGATCGCTCTCCCGACATCTTGACGCCTCGATGACCGGCCTCGAACTCACCCTGCTCTACCTGGTTGCCGCCGTGCTCGGCGTGGCCGTGTTTCGCGCGCTTTCCATGCCGCCGATGCTCGGCTATCTGGCCGTGGGCGTGGTCATCGGCCCCAATGCGCTGGCCCTGGCCGGAGACACGACGGGCATGCAGCATCTGGCCGAGTTTGGCGTGGTGTTCCTGATGTTTTCCATCGGGCTGGAGTTCAGCCTGGGCCAGCTCAAGGCCATGCGCTCGCTGGTGTTCGGGCTCGGCGCCACGCAGGTGCTGACCGTCATGGCCGTCGCGCTGCTGGGCAGCCTGGCCTTCGCCTATGCCATGCCCGCGTTCTGGACGCAGCCCGTGGCCGCGGGCATCGCCATTGGCGGGGCGTTTGCCATGTCCTCCACGGCCATCGTGGTCAAGCTGCTGGCCGAGAGAATCGAGCTCGATTCATCGCACGGTCGGCACATCATCGGCGTGCTGCTGTTCCAGGATCTGGCGGTGGTGCCTTTGCTGATCCTCATTCCCGCACTGGCCTCGCACAGTGACGATCTGTCCTGGCTGCTGGCGGCGGCTTTCCTGAAGGCGGTGGTGGTGCTGGCCGTCATTCTTCTCGCGGGTGGCCGCGTGCTGCAGCCCTGGCTGCGCATCGTGGTGCGGCGCAGGTCGGACGAGTTGTTCATGCTCAACCTGCTGTTGCTCACGCTCGGCCTGGCCTGGATCACCGAACTGGCTGGGCTGTCGATGGCGCTGGGCGCCTTCCTGGCCGGTATGTTGATCGCCGAGACGCCGTACAAGGCGCAGGTGGAGGCCGACATCCGCCCCTTCCGCGACGTGCTGCTGGGTTTGTTCTTCATCACCATCGGCATGCTGCTCGACTGGCGGCTGGTGCTGGCGCAGTGGTGGCTGGTGCTGCTGCTGGCGGTGCTGCCGCCGGTAATCAAGGCCGCGCTGGTGTTCGGCATTGAGCGCCTGCGCAAGACGCCGCCGGGCCTGAGTCTGCGGGTGGCGCTGTGGCTGGCGCCTGCCGGAGAATTTGGCATTGTGCTGCTCAACATCGCATCGGGGAACAAGCTCGTTCCGCCCGAGGTGCTCAACCCGGTGCTCGCGGCGATGGTGATTTCCATGCTCTATACGCCGCTGCTGGGGCAGTACGTCGACCGCATCGTGCTCAAGGTGTCGTCGGCGGACTGGATGCTGGCTTCGCTGCAACTCACCGACATTGCGCGCAGCTCGATCAAGGCACAGAACCACGTCATCATCTGCGGCTTTGGCCGTTGCGGGCAGAATCTGGCGCGCCTGCTCGATACCGAGCACATTCCCCACATCGCCCTCGATCTCGACCCCGATCGCGTGGCGCAGACCAAGGCGGCCGGGCAGAACGTGGTCTACGGCGATTCGACCCGTCTGCCCACCTTGCAGGCGGCGGGGCTGCAGCGGGCCAGCGCGCTGGTCATCACCTATGCCGAAACGCAGTCGGCGCTGCGCATCCTGCATCTTATGCGCGAGCACGCGCCGCATGTGCCGGTGGTGGTGCGCACCATGGACGACGGCCCGCTCGAAGCCTTGCGCCAGGCCGGTGCTGCCGAGGTGGTGCCCGAGATTCTCGAAGGCTCGCTGATGCTGGCCTCGCACACCCTGGCGCTGGTGGGCGTGCCGCTGCCGCGCGTGCTCAAGCGCGTGCGCCACGCGCGGGCGCAGCGCTACAACCTGCTGCGCGACTGGTTTCACGGCAGCGACGATGCCTCGCTGGAAGAAGCCGAGCAGCCGCGTCTGCAGTCCGTGACGCTCACCGCCGAGGCTGCTGCCGTGGGGCAGATGTTGCGTGCCGTGAGCCGCGAAGGCGTCCGCGTCACCCAGGTGCGCCGCAGCAACGGGCAGGTGCTCAAGCCGACGCCCACGCTTCTGCTGCAGGAGGGCGATACGGTGGTGCTGTCGGGCTTGCCCGACGCGCTGGCGCTGGCCGAGGAGGCCTTGCTGCGTGGCTGATTTATGCTGTGCGGATTCCCAGTTGCCGTTGGACCAGCCGTGCCCATTCAACCCGATGCCTTTACCGCCAGTCCCGCGCGGATGATCGACGCCGCGGCCGCCTCGCCGCAGGAGAGCGTGGCCGAGCGCGCCTTGCGCCCGCAACTGCTCGACGACTATGTGGGGCAGGCGCGGGTGCGCGAGCAGCTCGACATTTTCATTGGTGCTGCGCGCGGACGCGCAGAGGCGCTCGATCATGTGCTGCTGTTCGGCCCGCCGGGGCTGGGAAAGACCACGCTGGCGCATATCGTGGCGCGCGAAATGGGGGTGAACCTGCGCTCGACCTCCGGCCCGGTGCTCGAGCGCGCGGGCGATCTGGCGGCGCTGCTGACCAATCTGGAACGCAACGACGTGCTGTTCATCGATGAGATTCACCGCCTCTCGCCGGTAGTCGAGGAAATCCTCTACCCGGCGCTGGAGGACTATCAGATCGACATTCTCATCGGCGAAGGGCCGGGCGCGCGCAGCGTGAAAATCGACCTGCAGCCCTTCACCCTGGTGGGCGCCACCACGCGAGCGGGCATGCTGACCAATCCGCTGCGCGACCGCTTCGGCATCGTCGCCCGGCTGGAGTTCTACACCGCCGAGGAGCTTGCGCGCATCGTGCGGCGCTCGGCCGGGCTGCTGGGCGCGGCCATCGACGACGACGGCGCGAACGAGATCGCACGGCGCGCACGCGGCACGCCGCGCATCGCCAACCGCCTGCTGCGCCGAGTGCGCGACTACGCCGAGATGAAGTCTGGGGGGCAGATCAGCGCCGCCGTGGCCGACGCCGCGCTGCGCATGCTCGACGTCGATCCGCTGGGTTTCGACCTGATGGACCGCAAGCTTCTCGAAGCCGTGGTGCATCGCTTCGACGGCGGCCCGGTGGGGCTGGACAACCTGGCCGCCGCCATCGGCGAAGAGCGCGACACCATCGAAGACGTGATCGAGCCCTATCTGATCCAGCAGGGCTATCTGCAGCGCACCCCGCGCGGGCGCATCGCCACCGCCGCCACCTACGCCCACCTCGGCCTTGCGGCGCCGCAGCGTCCGGGCGGCGATCTGTTCGGCGGCTAATACATCAGGTAGCCGTTGGGAGCGCTGGCGTTGGTGCCCTCCAGCCCGGTGGCGATGGAGCGGCCGTAGAAGAAGGGCAGGCCCAGATCGACCAGACCACCGATGGCCGCCGTTCCGCCCAGCGCCGGCAAGGCAGCATTTTGCGTGGCGAACATGTTCTGCGCATTGCCAATCATGAAGGATTGCGCCAGGCCGTAGGTCTGGTTCGCCAGTTGCAGGCTGGCGGTGAGGTTGAGGGGTGACGACGGGCAGTAAAAGCTGGTGGCGCAGGTCGGCACGCCGGTAAGACTGAGGTAATAGCCGTTGGAGCCACTGTCGACGAAGCCGCTGAGGGTTGTGGTGCTGGAGCCATTCAGGGTCAGCTTCATGCTCAGGTTGCCCTGCTGATCCAGCGGATAGAGCGAGGCGCTGCCCGTGGCGTTGTTGCTTTGCGTATTGATGCCGAACGTCAGGGTGCCGTAGGCCGTGGGTGCGCCATTGGGCAGCGGCACGCTGGGCAGCGCGAGGATGCTGCCGTTGTTGTCCACGGCAAAGGCCGCGACGGGATTCAAGCCCTGCTGCACCAAAGCCGCGGTGCTGGCAGTGCAGGAAGTGCTCGTACAGCTGTAATACACCCCGGTGTTGGCGCTGGTGGCACAGGCGCGGCCACAGTCGTACTTGAAATTGCTCACTCCGAGGATGCCGTTGGCTATGCCGTAAAAGCTGGTGGCGAAATCCACCCCACCTTGCGATGTACAACTCGAAGGCGCTTGGGGCAAGGCAGCATCGTCCATCAATTGAATCGGAATCGCGGCAGATGTGGTCTCCCCACCGATCTGTACCGTCGCCTGGCGCATGCTGCCCCAGGCGTACCCCGAAGCGAACTGTGCACAGGCAGCGAGCTGGCCACTGCCCGACGCGATCCCAGGCAATGCGGTCGCCATGGTGGCATTCAGCGCCTTGGAGAACAACCGCAGCCCCGCCGAGCCGGTATCGACCAGCACGTCGGGAATGGTCTGGCAGGTCGTGGTGCCCGGGGCGCAGACGGTGACGCTGACGTAGGGGGTGTTGGCCGTCAGCGTGTTGGTGTTGCTTTCGAGCTGTCGGATGCTCACCGCAACCACATTGGCGGCGCTGGGTGCTGGCGATGCCGCTGTATCGGACGAGTTGGTGGCATTGCTGGGTGCAGTCGCCGTATCGCTGGAAGCGCTTCCGCCGCCACCGCAAGCACTGATCGCCAGTGCGGCGGCCAACAACACGCCATGAAGGCGGATACGACGAAGCAGCAGGTTCTGGATTGCGGTCGAATGAATCATCGTGTCGAGTCCATCAGGGCCGTGAAGCCGTTGTAAATGCATTTTCACCGCACTTCGATGACACCCGCGTGGTCAGAAAGCCCAGTAGCCGTAGGGCGTGTTGGCGCTGCTGCCTTCCAGCCCGGTGGCGATGGGGCGGCCGTAGAAGAACGGCAGGCCGAGATCGGCGAAGTTGGCGATGGCCGCCGTGCCGCCCAGCGCGGGAAGGGCGGTGTACTGGGTCTTGAACATGGCGTTGGCGTTGCCGATGGTGATGGCCTGCGTGCTGGTCGAGCCCTGAAGCTGAACCGAGAGGGACAAGGGGCTGCTCGGGCAGTACCAGCTCGAAGGCTGATCCGGGGTGCACAGAGGCACGCTGGGATCGAGGTCGAGGAAGTAGCCGTTGGAGCCGCTGTCGATGAAACCGCGGCCGGACACGCCGTCGATCATGCCGTTGACATAGGCATCCTGACCAATGGGGAAGATCTGCGCTCCGGCGGGCAGGGCGTTGTTGCTCTGCGTGCCGATGCCGAAGGCCAGCGTGCCGGTGGCGCTGATGGCGCCCTCGGGCACGGGCACTGCGGGCAGGGTGAGGATGCTGCCATTGTTATCCACTGCGAAGGCGGAGATGGGGTTGGTGCCCTGCTGATTCAGTTCGGCCGCGACGGCGGTGCAGGTGCCGGCGGCGCCGCCGCTGCAGCTGTAGTACATCGCCGGGCGCTGATTGGCGGGGGTGGAGGAGGTGCAGCCCACGCCGCAGTCATGGATGAAGTTGCTGATGCCCAGGATGCCGTTGGCCACCGGGGCGAAGCGCGCGGCGAAATCGATACCCTGCGAGGTGCAGGTGGTGGGGGCTGCGGGCAGGGCCGGGTCGTTCATGAACTGCACGGGGATGGCCTGCGTCGTGCTCTCGCCCGCGATTCTGACGGTCGCCATGTGCATGCTGCCCCAGGCATAGCCCGAAGCGAACTGGGCGCATGCGGCCAGGTTGCCGCTGCCGGAGGTCACGGCCGGAAGGCCGAGCGTCACTTTGTTGGCGAACAGGCGCAGACCGGCCGAGCCGGTATCGACCATGACGTCGGGGATGGTCTGGCAGTTGCCCGCCGTGTCGCACACGGTCACGCTGACATAGGGCGTGTTGGCGGTCAGCGTGGCAGTATTGGATTCGAGCTGGCGGATGCTGACCACGGCCACGTTGTCGCCGATGGCGGCATTGGGCAGCGAGACGCCCAGCGGCGCAGGGGGGGCGCTGCCACCGCCGCCGCAGGCTGTCAGCAGCAGGCTGGCGCAAAGGGCCAGGGCGGTGAGCAGCGACGACGGGAACCTCATGGACGACAGCAGGCGCATGACGGCGGCGTTGACACGCACTCAGGGTTGCAGCTTGGAGGGATCGAACCCGGCCGGAACGAGGGTCGGCACCCAGGCCACGCCGACGAAGCCGCGCATGCGTCCGGCCACGTTCACCACGATGTCGCCGGTCTTGACCATCGACAGATTGAGCTGTTGCGTCTGCGCGTTGGCCGCCTTGAGGTAGGGGGCGAAGTAGCTGCCCAGAAGCTGTTGCAGATCGGGCTTGAACGGCCCCTTCCAGGTGAGGGCGAAGACCGTTCCCTGCGCGTTGGCGTATTCGGTCACGGTCACGCCCTGGGGCGTGAGCACGGTCTGCTGCGTGACGGCGGACGCAGCGGCGGCGCTGGTGGCGCCGGACACCGCTTGCGCGCTGAAACGCTGCACCTGGGCAACGGGCTTGCCGTCCTGTGCGGCATCAAGCAGCGGCCGACCCAGCCCCGCCTGAGCCGAGACAGACGCCAGGGCGAGGGCGAAACCGAGAGGAAGGGCAAGCAACAGGGCGCGGGCGGACATCATGGCGGGCCGGTGGAAAGAGGTCAATCGGCAAAGTTTACCGAAGCCCCGGTGTACATCCGGGCCACAATCTTGAAGAAATGCGTCAATGTTGCGGATTACTCCACACCCTCGTTCAGGCTGCGGTCGAGGTGAGCGGTGTCGCCCCAGCCCACCAGGGTGAGCTGGCCCTGGGCGTAGAGCAGGCGGTTGAGGGCAGCGTTGCGCAGCTCGAAACTGCGAGGGGCCTGCAAGTCCTGCCCGGTGGCGGCGCGGTAGAAGGCGTCGAGCACGCCGCCGTGCACGGCCACGACGATGAGCTGCGCCGGGTGGCGTGCGGCGAGGGTGAGCAAGGCGCTCTGGGCGCGGGCGGCGAAGTCGCGCAGGGTTTCGCCGCCGGGCGCGGCAAACTCAGGGTCGCGGTGACGCCAACGCGCGCAAAGCTCGGGATGCTGCGGCTCCAGCGCGGCGAAGCTGTGGCCCTCGAATGCGCCGAAGCAGCGCTCGCGCAGCGCGGGGTCGCGCACGACGCTCAGGCCATGCGGCGCGGCGATGGCCTCGGCCGTCTGCCAGGCCCGTTGCAGATCGCTGGCATAGACCGCGGCGATGGGCTCGTCGACCAGCGCCTGCGCGGCAAGCCGGGCCTGCTCCAGACCGCGCGCATTCAGGGGAATGTCGGTATGGCCCTGAATGCGCGACGCGGCGTTCCAGTCGGTCTCGCCATGGCGGATGGCGATGATGCGGGTGGGTTCGGGAGGGGTCAGGGTCATGGTGCCCGCATTGTGCCGGAGCATCATGCGAGCACGGGGCCGCGGGCTGCTTAGAAGCTGTAACCGACCCGCAACTGCAGATAGTCCTGCCCGGGGTTGGGGCGCTTGATGTCGGCGTTGGAATAGTGGGTCAGCCGCGCGCCGACGGTCCAGGGCGTGTCGGCAAATCGGTGGAGCAGGCCGATGGAGTCGCCGAACTGATAGGCGGTGGAGATTTCCTTGGCGCCCAGGGTGGTTCCCGAAAACAGGTTGGCGCCGATGCCGAATTCCATCGCGGTCTGCGGCGCGAACCACCAGCGCACAAACGGGGTGAGCCCCACATGGGTGAGGTGGCGCGCGCCCGGGCCCAAGGAACTCGACACCTGACCGAGCGAAGCTTCGAGGACAAGGTCGAGTTGGCTGTGCGCGAAATCATGCCGCCAGACCGGTGCCGATTGCAGGGCCAGCGTGACGTTTCGGTAGTTGTCGCCTTTGTCGACTCCCCCGAGCAGGGAGACTTCGGCGGCCTGGGCGGGCGCCAGGCAGGCGGTCGTGAGCAGGATCGCGGCGAATGAGGGAATGAGGCGTCGATGGAGTGAAGGAGACATGGCGTTTGTTTTTGGCTTATCAATGCGCACCGGCGGCGGCGTCGCTGCCTGCGTTGCTCTTGGACGGCTTGATCAGCCAGACCAGCGCGATCAGGGCGATGAACAGCCAGGCGCTCAGGCGGAACATGTCGTCCACAGCGATGGTATAGGCCTGCTGGTTGACCAGGCGGTTGATCACGGCCAAGGCCTGTTCGTGGCTGAAGCCCTGCGCCTGCATGCCTTGTAGCACAGGCTCGGCCACCGGACTGCCCTGGTAGATGTGGCTGATGAGCTGCTCGTGATGCAGCTCGGCGCGATTGGTCCACCAGGTGGTGTAGATCGAGGTGCCAAAGGAGCCGGCGGTGATGCGGGCGAAGTTCGACAGACCCGATGCCGCGGCGATGCGGTGCGCGGGCAGACCGCCCAGGATGATGCCCAGCAGCGGAATGAAGAAGGTTGCAGTGGCGATGCCCTGGATCACCGTGGGGATGGAGTATTCCCAGTAGCTGTCGCCGGTGGTGAACTGCGAGCGCATGTAGAACACCAGAGCGAACACGACGAAGGAAAACGTGGTGACCCATCGGGAATCGAGCACCGGCAGAAAACGGCCGATGATGGGCGAGAGGATCAGCGCGAACAGCCCCACCCAGGCCAGCACCTCGCCGGCGTCGGTGGCGGTATAGCCGATGAATTCCTGCAGCCACAGCGGCAGCAGCACCAGGCTGCCGAAGAACATGCCGTAGGCCAGCGCCAGCATGATGGTGCCCAGGGTGAAGCTGGGAATCTTGAACAGGGTGAGATCGACCACCGGGTGATCGTCGTAGATCTCCCAGATCAGGAACAGCACGAAGCCCACGACTGCGGCGGCGGCCAGCGCGATGATGATCGGGCTGGAGAACCAGTCGAGTTCCTGCCCCTTGTCGAGCATGATCTGCAGCGAGCCCACCCAGATGACGAGCAGCCCCAGCCCCGTCCAGTCGATGGGCAGCTTGCGGATCGGCGTTTCGCGTCGCAGATAGATCGACGCCGTCACCGCTGCGGCCACCAGGCCCACGGGCACGTTGATATAGAAGATCCAGGGCCAGGAGATGTTGTCGGTGATCCAGCCGCCCAGCAAAGGCCCCATGATGGGCGCGATCAGCGTGGTCATCGACCACATTGCGATCGCCATGCCCGATCGCTGCGGCGGATAGCTCGACAGCAACAGCGTCTGCGACAGCGGAATCATCGGCCCGGCCGAAGCGCCCTGCAGAACGCGAAACAGAATCAGAATCTCGATGCTGGGCGCCTGCCCGCACAAAAACGAAAACAGGGTGAACAGCAGGATGCTGGTGAGAAACACCTTCACCGCGCCGAAGCGCTGGGTGACGAAGCCTGTCAGCGGCACCGCGATGGCATTGGCCACGCCGAACGAGGTGATGACCCAGGTGCCCTGCGACGAGCTCACCCCCAGGTCGCCCGCGATCGCCGGAATCGAGACGTTGGCGATCGAGGTGTCGAGCACGTTCATGAAGGTCGCCAGCGACAGCGCGATGGTGCCGAGCACCAGGGCGCTGCCCGACAGCGGCGTCAGATGCGCCGGGCCGGACTGTGGCGCGGCGGGCGCATCGGGCGTGGCGCCGGCAGCGCTTTCTTCGATTTCTTGTGTGGTGGCCATGGCTCGCCCCAATTAGCGCTTGTCGCCCGCGTTGGCGGCGATGATGGCGTTCACCAGGGTGTCGGCCTTCTGCCAGTCGGCGGCATAAACATCGGTGCGCGCGGCGGGCTTGGTGGGCGGCTCATCGGTGACCAGCGGGCCCTTGTGGTCGGCGATATCGATGGTCACTTCGGTGGACATGCCCACGCGCAGCGGGTGGCTGGCGAGCTGCTTGGGGTCGAGCTCCACGCGCACCGGCAGGCGTTGCACCACCTTGATCCAGTTGCCGGTGGCGTTCTGCGCAGGCAGCAGCGAAAACGCCGCGCCCGTGCCGGCCGACAGCCCGACCACGCGGCCGGTGTAGGTGAAGCCGCTGCCATAGGTGTCGGCGACCACGGTGGCCTTCTGGCCGATGCGCACGTCGCGCAGTTGTGTTTCTTTCAGATTGGCGTCGATCCACACATCGTTCAGCGGCACCACCCACATCAGCGGCGTGCCGGGGCCGACACGCTGGCCGAGTTGCACCGTGCGGCGCGCCACCACGCCGCTGACCGGCGCGGGAATGGTGGTGCGCTCATACGCGAGATAAGCCTCGCGCACCCTGGCCGCCGCCAGCTTGACCGCCGGATTGTTGGCGATCACCGTGCCCGCGGTGAGCGCCTGGCTGGCGGCGAGCTGCTCCTGCGCTGCCTTCACCCCGGCCTGTGCCGTCTGCACCTGGGCCTTCGCGGTGGCAAGCTGAGCCTGCGCGGCCTGCAGGGCGATTTGCGACTGGCGCAGTTCTTCGGCGCCGACGGCGCCGGTGCCGGCCAGCTCCTGGCGGCGGCGCAGCGCATCTTCGGCCTTGGCGACATTGGCCTGCGCCGTTTGCAGATTGCTCTGCGCCGTGGTCACGTCGGTCTGTCTCACCTCGACCTGGGCCTGCAGCGTGCCGTTGTTGGCAAAATTCACCCGTACCTGGCGCACCGCCTGCGCGAGCTGGGCTTCGGCCTGCTGCAGCGCCACGTGGGTGTCGGCGCCATCGAGTTGGACCAGCGGCTGTCCGGCCTTAACGAGCTGGGTGTCGTCGGCATCGATGGCCACCACGGTACCGCCCACCTGAGGCGTCACCTGCACCAGATTGCCCTGCACATAGGCGTCGTCGGTGTAGGCGTAGCGCAGCGACTCCCAGTAGTGGTAGCCGCCATAGAGGGCGCCTGCGATGATGAAAAAGCCGATGGCCATCAGCATCAGCCGACGCCGCTTGGCGGCCTTGCCGTTGCCGTTGCCGTTGCCGTTGCTGGCGGGCTGGGGCGCGCCTTCAGTCTTGTGGTTGTCCGTGGTACTCATGGATGCACTCCGTTGGAATTCGATTCGTTTTTTGAGGGAGAGGCTGGTGTTCGCGTCAGGAGGCTTTCGCGGTGGCATCGGCGGGAAGCTCGCGGGCCTCGTAGCCGCCGCCCAGGGCGCGGATGAGCGCCACGTCGTCGGCCAGCGCCTGCGCCTTCAGATCGACACCGGCCTGCTGCAGCGTGAGCACGCTGGCCTGCACGCTGAGCACCGTGAGGTAGTTCGACAGCCCGGCCTTGTAACGCTCGTCGACCAGGCGCAGCGCGTCCTGCGCGGCGGCCAGCGCCTGTTGCTGCTGCGCGATCTGCTGGCCTATGGACTGCCGCGCGGCGATGGCATCGGCCACTTCATGCACGGCGTCCACCAGCGTGCCGTTGTACTGCGCGATCGCCGCATCGGCCTGCGCCGACTTGCCGCGCAGTTGGGCGCGCAGCGCGCCGCCCTCGAAGATGGGCAGGGTCAGCGCGGGACCGACTCCCAGGGTCTGGCTGCTGGACTGCAGCCAGTGGGTGAAGCCCAGCGCGGTGAAGCCGGCGAACGCGGTGAGATTGACGTTGGGGTAGAAAGCCGCGCGCGCGGCCTTCACGCCGTGCAGCGCCGCTTCGACCTGCCAGCGGGCCGCGACGATATCGGCGCGGCGGCCGATGAGTTCGGCGGGTAAGGTTGCGGGCAGGGCCAGGGTGGGCAGGGCATCGAGCTTGGGCGAAAGCGTTGCGGTGGCCTGCGGGCCCTGGCCGGTGAGGGCAGCCAGCAGATTGCGCGCCTGCGCGATCTGCACCCCGGTCTGGTCGATTCTCAGGCGGATCTGCGGCACTTCGGCCAGCGCCTGCTTTTCCTGCACCGTGGTCTCCAGGCCGGCGTTGACGCGGTCGCGCACCAGCCTCAGCATGTGCTCGCGCTGCTGCAGGGTTTGCTCCAGCACGTTCTGCACCGCGATCAGGCGCGCGAGGTTGACATAGGCGCTGGCGACGTTGGCGGCCAGCAGCACGCGCGCGGCCTGATCCTGCGCGGCGGCGGCGTGGGCTTCGCCGATGGCGGCCTGCAGGGTCTGGCGGTTCTTGCCGAAAAAGTCCAGTTCCCAGCTGCCTTGCAGCAAGGCCTGGTTTTCGGTGTACCAGGCGCCGCCCAGCGGGGGCGGGTAGATGTCGTTGGCGCTGAACCGCTCGCGGGTGGAATTCACCGCCGCGCCCAGCTTGGGCTCGAGCGCGCTACCCGCCCCCTGCACCTGCGCGCGGGCCTGTGCGAGCCGGGCCTGCGCGACCTGCAGGCTGGGGTTGTCGGCCAGGGCTGTGGCGATCAGGCGGTCGAGTTCAGGGTCGTGAAACGCCGTCCACCAGTCGGTCTTGGGAAAGGCGGTCTGCACCGGCTGCAGGCCGAGTTGCTGCGGCGGGGTGAGATGGGCCGTGGGCGCGATGCCCTCGGTGCTGGCGCAGCCCGCCAGCAGCAGCGCGGCCAGCACGGGGGCCGCCAGCGCGGCACGCCGCATGCCGCGCGTCGAGATCGATGAGGTGTGAAACATGATGGGAACGGGTCAGGAGTCGGATTTGTCGTGATCGGATTCTTCGGCGGGCTCTTGCATGACCAGTTGGGGTCCGGGCGCGGCCTGCTGCGCTTCGGCCAAGGCCTCGCCGTTGTCGATGAAGCGCTGGAGCAGATTGAGGAGTTGGCTGAACTCCTTGGGGCTGAAGCCCCGCAGATGCTCGTTGAGCACTTCGGACAGCACATGCGGAATCTGCGCCGCGACTTCGGTGCCGCGAGGCGTGAGCGTCAGGTTGACCACGCGCCGGTCAGTGCTGCTGCGCTCGCGCACCAGCAGGCCCTTGGCTTCGAGACGGTCGAGCATGCGGGTCATGGCGCCGGCGTCGGTCTGCATCTCGCGGGCGCAGGCGGCCACGGTGTCGCAGCCCAGGTGCACATGCAGCAGCGGGTGCCACTGCGTGCCGGTCAGATCGAGCGCCTGCATTTGATGCTCCAGATTGCGCACGAGCACCGCGATGCAGCGTTTCATCAGAAAGCCGACCGATTGCTCCTTGCAATACTCCGTGCCGTCGTAAAAGCGTGGCGCGGCAGCGTCGGTGCGTGAAGGGGTGGGAGAATTCATGCCGTGCAGTTTATTGCTTAGGCAAATACTGCTTGGGTCACAAATGGATACCCAGGTTGAATTTGTGGGTTTATGCGGGAACTGCGACAGGGCGTCGCGCCGACCCGGCGCGCGAACTTGGGCGCAACCGGATTTCCCCGTGCGTGACGCCCCGGGGAGTCTTACCATCGACTACCCGTGCCCCGTGTTCCTGCCGCCATGGACCGTGCCCCCGATTTCGCCGCGTCGCTCCAGCAAACCTACAGCGCAATGCGGGCGGCGTTCGACGCCGAGCCCTTTCCGCCCTGGGCCGTGCGCCGCGACCGGCTGCGGCGCCTGCAGACCCTGCTGCGCACGCATGCCGCCGAATGGGCCGAGGCCATCGACGCCGATTTCGGCGGTCGCCCGCCGCCCGAAACCGGGCTGCTGGAACTCGTCCCCACCCTGACCGGCATCGCCGATGCGCTGCGCCAGGGCCCGCGCTGGATGCGGCCGCGTGGGGCGTCCGTCTCGCGCTGGTTTCTGCCGGCCCGCGCCCAGGTGCTGCCGCAGCCACTGGGGGTCGTGGGCATCATCGCGCCGTGGAACTACCCTCTCGTGCTGGCGGCGGCGCCACTGACGGCGGCGCTGGCGGCGGGCAACAGGGCGATGGTCAAGCTCTCCGAGTACACGCCTACGTTCAGCGCGGTGTTCGCCCAGCGGGCCGCGCAGGTCTTCGCCGCCGACGAAGTGGCGGTGGTGCAGGGTGACGCGGAAATCGGCGCGGCGTTCAGCGCCCTGCCCTTCGATCATCTGCTGTTCACCGGCTCCACCGGCGTGGGCAAGCGGGTCATGGCGGCGGCGGCGGCCCATCTCACCCCGGTGACGCTGGAGCTGGGTGGCAAGTCGCCGGCCATCATCGCCCCGGGCTACGACGTGGCGCACGCCGCCCGGCGCATCCTGTTCGGCAAGCTGGTCAATGCCGGTCAGACCTGCATCGCGCCCGATTACGTGCTGGTGCCGCGCGATCAGCAATCGGCCTTCATCGATGCCTGTCGTGGGGAAGCGCAACGCCTCTACCCCGAAGGCCTGCGCAGCCCCGACTACGCCAGCATCATCGACCATCGCCAGTACAGCCGCCTGCTCGGCCTGATGGGTGAGGCCCGCGCCGCAGGGGCGCATGTGCACGCGCTGTTCGACGGTGTGCAGGCCGACGATCTGCGCCACCGCCTGGCGCCCGCCGCGATCTGCGACGCTCCGGCCAGTGTGCGGCTGATGAACGAGGAAATCTTCGGCCCGCTGCTCCCGGTGGTGGCGTATGACGACCTGGAGCAGGCGCTGGCGCACTTGCGCAGCCAGCCCAGGCCGCTGGCGATGTACTGGTTCGACCACGACCGTCGCCGCACCGCCGCGGCCCTGCTGCAGACGCATGCCGGTGGGGTGACGGTGAACGACACCCTGCTGCACTTCGCGCAGGACGGGCTTCCCTTCGGCGGCGTCGGCGCGTCGGGGATGGGCAGCTATCACGGCCGCTGGGGCTTCGACACCTTCAGCAAGCTCAAGCCGGTGCTGTACCAGTCCCGCGTGTCGGGCGTCGGTCTGGTGGCGCCGCCTTATGGGCAGCGCACCCGCTGGCTGATGAAGCTCATGGGGCGGCTGTGATGCCTTGCAGGCGACGGAACTGGCGTTGGCTCGGGCCGTGGGCGGCGAGTACGCTCATCGGTGCCGCGCAGGCGCAGAGCCTGCCGCAGCCGCTGCCCGCCGATGGCGCGAGCGACGTTTCTCGCATCGTGAAGCCGGGCTTCCGCTGGACGCAGCCTGGGCAGAGCGGATCGATCTCCGCAGACGATCTGCAACTGCGCAACCCCGACGGCAGCGTGGTGCCCGGACTGGTGCGTGCCGCGGGCGGTCTGGCGGTGGTCGAGCCTCTGGCCCCCTTGGTCGGCTGCACCACCTACACCCTCGCGCTGACCTCACCTCAGGACGTTCGAAGCCACTTCACCACGACCTGCAGCGCCTGGCAGCCGCCGGTGCAGATCGACGACCACCTCACCGCGCACCGAGTCGACCTGCCCGTCAGTGGCACCCAGGTGGTGGCGACGACGGACGGGGGCTTCGTCGCCGTGTGGTTTCAGGACGATGACGGCCGTCGTGCGATTCTCTCGGCTCGCTTCAACCCGGACACCCAGAGCTGGAGCAGGCCCCGCGCCATCGACCAGCAAGGGTCGCAGGCCGGTTCGTCGAGCATTCCCGCCATCACCGCCGATCCCCAGGGGCGGATCACAGCAGTCTGGTTTCAGGCCATAGCCGGACGCAGCGGCATTTTTGCCAACCGGCAGGTGCAGGGCCGCTGGCAAGCGCCGCAGCGGCTCGACCTTCCGGCGCTGCCCGGCAACGCCACCAACCCGCAGCTCGCTGCCGATGCCGAGGGCAACGTCACCGTGGTCTGGCAGCAGCCCGACGGTCGCCACACCGCCATCTACGCCGCACATTGGGCGCAGGCGCAGCAGCGCTGGCTGGCCGCGCATCCGATCGACCATGGCAGCGCGAACGCCTACAACCCGGTGATTGCCGTCACGCCGCTGGGGCGGGTGGCAGCGGCCTGGCAGCAGGGGCCGTCGGGCGGCGAAGCGGTGTATGCCGCGACCTTGCAGCCGAACGCGCAGGCGTGGCGCAAGCCGGTCCGGCTCAGCCCGGCCGGGGACACGGCCGTCATGCCCACGCTGGTGGCCACTTCGCAAGAGCGCATCGTCGCCGCCTGGGTGCAGGGGCGCGACGCGCATCGCCGCATTGCCGTCGCCGCGCTGCAGACCACGGCGCGCGGTGCGGCGTCAAGCGGCGCAGCCCTCCAGCTCATGCAAGCCCCGGCGTTCAGCGGCCCCGCGCTCTCGCCCGTACTCGCGGCCGACAACGCGGGCAACCTCACTCTGGTGTGGGAACAGGCCAGGTCGGCCCGGGGCGCAGTGCGCGATGCCGTGCTGGCCGCGCGGCTGGCGCATGGCTCCTCGCACTGGTCGGAGCCGCAGCAGATCGACGACCCTGCGATGCGCAGCGCGGGCAATCCGGTGCTGGCGGCCGATCCGGCAGGCAATGTGCGCTGCGCCTGGTATCAGGACGGCGCCAGCGGCATGCAGGTGCAGACGGCGCGATACGACATATCGCAGCATCGTTGGGAAGCGCCGCAAACCTTGTCCGATCCGACGGCCACGGTGCAGGCCACTCTGCCCGCGCTGGCGGTGAATGCCGCGGGCAGCGTCATGGTCGCGTGGCAGCAGTTCAACGGCTGGCGCACCATCGCCGTCGCCCGATGGCTGCCTTGAGATCGGGTCAGCTCAGGTCGGATCGGGGCAGCGGCCGAACAGCCAGAAGCAGCGCCACTGACGCATGAAGGCCTTCATCCAGTAGTCGATCTGGCCGGTCTGGTTTTCCAGCAAGGCGTCGAAATGGCTCTGGTAGGTGTCGTCGGGCAATTCGAGGTAGGCCTCCGTTTCGCCCCCTTCGTTGCGCACCTTCATGCCGGCGCGGCGGGCGATCTTGAGCATGGCGCCGTTGCTGCTCAGGCACTGCATGTAGAGCACCCGCAAGCCGCGATTGCGTGCATCCACCGCGGCGCGCTCGAACAGCCGCGTGCCGATGCCCAGCCCGCGTCCCCGGGGCAAGACCGAAACACCGAATTCCGCCCGGTCGGTGCGCCCAGGCTCGATGGCGATGTGCGCCACGGCGAGCAGGTCGAGCTTGCGGTTGAACACGCCGAAAATCTCGTCCACACCGAAGCGGATGGAATCGACATAGGCGCGAATGCGCTCGTCGCTGGCGGCATAGCCGAAGCGAAGGTAGCGATCCTCGGTGCCGAGCGCGAGAAAGTGCCTGAGCAACTGCTCGCGGTGCTCGGGTCCGATGGGCCGGATCGGGATGATGGGCGCGCGCGCCCGGTTGAGTTTCGGCAGGACGACCGCCGCGCTGCCGGGGCTATCGGCCCGGGACGTTTCGGAAGACAGGGTCATGGCGCGGGTCAGAATGGATTTGCTGCAATGCAGCATATTTTAGGCGCTGCGGGCCGGAAGACAAGGCAAAGCTGCCGCGCTGCGCCTCGTGCAGGGTCTGCAAAGCCACAACATTTCAGAAAATCAAGCACTTGCCTTTGCTGTACTCGCGCATTGGCCTATAATGGCGCGTTTTGGCTTTGAGCGAGGGCCAGAAAAGCCCATGCCGGTGGGCGCGGATTGTGGCAACCGAGTGGCGCAACCAAGGTGCCAACAAAACAGCCGCACATCACTGGTGGGTAACAAACAGCTCGCTCGACATCCTAGGAACAACCATGAAAACCTTCAGCGCCAAACCGGCCGAAGTCGTGCATGAGTGGTTCGTGATTGACGCCGCAGACAAGGTTCTCGGTCGGGTCGCCAGCGAAGTGGCCCACCGTCTGCGCGGCAAGCACAAAGCCATCTACACCCCGCACGTCGATACCGGTGACTTCATCATCGTCGTCAACTCGTCCAAGATCCGCGTGACCGGCAACAAGGCCAACGACAAGACCTACTACCGTCACACCGGCTATCCCGGCGGCATCTACGCCACCAAGTTCAAGGACATGCAGGCGCGTCACCCCGGCCGCGCGCTGGAACTGGCCGTCAAGGGCATGCTGCCCAAGGGCCCGCTCGGCTACGCCATGATCAAGAAGCTCAAGGTCTATGCGGGTGCCGAGCATCCGCACAGCGCCCAGCAGCCCAAGACTCTCGACATCTAAGGACAGGCGATGATCGGAAACTGGAATTACGGCACAGGCCGTCGCAAGAGCTCCGTGGCCCGCGTCTTCATCAAGAAGGGCACCGGCAAGATCACCGTCAACGGCAAAGACGTCGAGCAGTATTTCGGCCGTCAGACCTCGATCATGATCGTCAAGCAACCCCTCGTTCTCACCGAGAACGAAAGCAGCTTCGACATCAAGATCAACGTCCACGGCGGTGGTGAAACCGGCCAGGCCGGCGCCGTGCGCCACGGCATCACCCGCGCGCTGATCGACTACGAGGCGACCCTCAAGCCCGCGCTGTCCAAGGCCGGCTTCGTCACCCGCGACGCCCGCGAAGTCGAGCGCAAGAAGGTCGGTCTGCGTGGCGCCCGCCGCGCCAAGCAGTTCTCCAAGCGCTGATTTATTCTGCGCGACCTTCAAAAAAAGAACCCGCCTTGTGCGGGTTCTTTTTTGGGCGTTCGGGGCGGGTGTGGTTCACTAACGGCAGGACATCCCATGTTTTCCGATGTCTTCATCGGCGTCGGCGATTTTGATCGGGCCTTGGCGTTTTACCGGGCCTTGATGCCGGTGCTCGGCATTAAGGAGCGCTTTTGCGAGCCAGACCGGCCCTGGGCGGGATGGCAGTCACAGCCCGGCCCTCGGCCGTTGTTCCTCATCGGTAAGCCCTATGACGGTGCGGCGCATGCGGTGGGCAATGGGCAGATGATCGCCTTTCTCGCGCAGAACCGACCCTTGCTCGATCGGGCTTATGCCGTGGCGTTGGCGAACGGCGGGTCTTGCGAAGGCCCGCCGGGTTTGAGGCCCGAGTACCACGAGCATTACTACGGGGCCTACTTCCGTGACACCGAGGGCAACAAGCTCTGCGTCGCCTGCCACGAAGCTCCCGCGCCGAAGCCCTCTGCATGAAGGCTCCGGCCGGGGCGTCGCAGATCAATACGCGTGCTGCGCATCCGGGTCGATCTTGCCGCGGAACACGATGTACTGATAGACGTTGTAGGTGATCATCACCGGGATGAGCATGCCGATGCCGATGAGCATGAACACCAGGGTGCTGCTGTTCGATGCGGCCTGGTCGATGGTCACCGAGCCGGGCACGATGTACGGATACCAGGTGGCGGCCAGCCCGGCGAAGGAGAACAGAAAGATCAGCATCGTCCACACGAAGGGGGCGACTTCAGCCTGGCGCTTGAGGGCGCGCAGCAGCATGAAAAAGCTCAGCAGCGCCAGCGCGGGCAGCACGGCGAAGAAGTAGATGTTGGGCGTGGTGAGCCAGCGGGCGAAGATCTGCGGAAACTGCAACGGCGTCCACACCGTGACCACGGCTCCGACGGCAAGCATGATCCAGGCGAGCAACTGTCCGCGGCGGTAGCAGCCGGTCTGGATGTCGTCCTGGGTCTTGATGATGAGATAGGTCGAGCCGAGCATGGCATAACCGGCGACCACGCCCAGCACCACGATGAGGCTGAAGGGCGAGAACCAGTCCCAGATGCTGCCCGCGAACACGCCGTTCACCACCTTCACACCATTGAGCAGGCCGCCGAGCGCGAAGCCCTGCGCGATGGTGGCCAGCAGACTGCCCAGGCCGAACATCGCCCCCCAGAAGGCCTTGCGTTCGGAGAGTTCGTGAAACTCGAAGGACACGCCGCGCAGCATGAAGCCCAGCAGCATCAGGATGATGGGGATGTAAAGCCCTTGCAGCACGGTGCCGTAGGCCAGCGGAAAGGCGCCGAACAGGGTGCCGCCGATGACCACGAGCCAGGTTTCGTTGGCGTCCCAGATGCTGCCCAGGCTGGCCATCATGACCTTGCGGCGGCGTTCGCCGACGAACAGCGAGAGCACCCCCACGCCGAGATCGAAGCCGTCGAGCACGACGTAAAACACCATGAACAGGCCGATGATGAGGAACCACGCCGTGGCCAAGACGTGGTGCAGCTCTTGAGCGTTGCCGAGGTCCATGTCAGGCACCTCCCTTGATGGTGAGCTGGTCGTGCGCAGCGGCCGGGGGCGCAAGCGGAACGTGCTTGGGCGCGGTGTGCGCAGCGCCGTGGCCGCCCCGGCCGGGGGCGTGCGGCGGGGCGTCGAAGCTCGGGCCCTTGCGGATGGTGCGGCTGGCGAACACCAGTGCGGCGATGCCGATGACGCCATAGAACAGCGCATACATCACCAGCGACCACAGCACGGTGTTTGCGGGCAGATGGCTCACGCCTTCGCTGGTGCGCAGCATGCCGTAGACGATCCACGGCTGGCGGCCCACTTCGCGCGTCATCCAGCCAGCCTCCACCGCGGTGTAGATGGCCGGAATCGCCAGCAGCCAGCCGCGCAGCAGCCACTTGTTGTCGCCGATGCGCGCGGCGCTCATGCGCTCGGGGCGGCGCCACAGCAGCCACAGGGTCCAGAAGGCCATGAAGGCGACGAAGACTCCGGCGGCGACCATCACGCGGAAGGCGTAGAACGGTATCCACACCGGCGGCTGGTCATCGGGCTTGAAATGGTCGAGGCCGACTACTTTGCCGGTGAGCGTTTTGGTGACGATCATGCTCAGACCGTCGGGAATTTCCAGCGCCCAGTCGTTCTTCTGCTCTTTCTGGTTGGGTATGGCCAGCAGCGCCCAAGGCGCGCCTTCGCCGGGCTTGTTGGTGTGCCAGTGCGCCTCGATGGCGGCGAGCTTGGCAGGCTGGGTTTCGGCCAGCGCGCTGCCCGCCGAGTCGCCGATGAAAATCTGCAGCGGCGCGACGATGAACAGCGCCACCACCGCCCACTTGAACGCCGGACGGAAGAAGTCGACATGCCGTCTTTTCAGCAGGTAGTAAGCGCTCACCCCCGCCATGACCACCAGGCTCAGCTCGACGCAGGCCGTGAACATATGGCCGAAGCCGTAGGGCAGATCGGGGTTGAACACCGCGGCAAACCAGTTGGTGATGGCGAATTTGCCATCCACCAGCTTCACGCCCGCGGGGGTCTGCATCCACGAGTTGGCCACCATGATCCAGAACGCCGACAGGGTGCTGCCGAAGGCCACCATGGCAGTGGCGAACAGGTGCATCTTCGGCCCGACGCGGTTCCAGCCGAACAGCATGATGCCCAGAAAACCCGCTTCGAGCATGAAGGCCATGGCCGTCTCGAAGCCGAGGATGTTGCCCATGAAGTCGCCCGAGGCAGTGGAGAACGGCCCCCAGTTGGTGCCGAAGGAGAACTCCATCGGTATGCCGCTGATCACGCCGACGCCGAAGTTGATGAGAAAGAGCTTGGTCCAGAACTTGGTCTGGTGGAAGTAAAAGATGTTACGGGTCTTGACCCACGCGGCTTCCATGCCGAACAGCACCAGCGCCAGGCCGATGGTGAGCGGCGGCCACATGATGTGGAACATCGCAATGAAGCCAAACTGCACCCGGGCGAGAAACTCCGGGTTTTGAAGCCAGTCCATGATGCACTCCTGAAGCGGATCGGGTTGACGGTCTATGAGGCGCAAGCAAGCCAAGGCGGGCGCCGTGCCCGGCTCGGTGCGGCGCAGAGTTCAGCGCGATGCAAGTCCCTGCGGAGGCGGCAGGTCGTTGCGCAGGGTCCAGGGGGTGGCGGCGCACATGGTCAGTTCTCCACCGCCTTGAGGACGGGCTTGGCAGGAGCGGCGCGCTTGCGCGTGGCGACCTGTTTCACGCGGCCCTTGAACGCCAGCAATTTCTGCACCGCGCCGCCGAGCTGCATGAGCTGTCGCACGTCCTCGCTGGGCATGCGCTGGATGTCGTCGAACCACCGCGTGGCCAGTTCGATGAGGTCGTGCATCTGCCGCATGCGCTCCTGCGCGTGGCGCTCGGCCTGCCCCTCGGGCTGCTCCATCAGGGCTTCGCGCAGCATCGACAGCGTGGGGTCGATTTCGCGCTTGCGGCGCTCTTCGGCCAGGGTGCGGAAAATGGCCCAGACATCGTCCGGGGCGGAGAAATAGTCGCGCCGGTCGCCGGGAAGGTGCTGCATGCGCACCAGATTCCAGGCGCCCAGTTCCTTCAGCCCCATGCTGACGTTGGAACGCGAAAAATCCAGCGCGGAGGCGATCTCGTCGGCATTGAGGGGGCGGTCGCTGACGAACAGCAGGGCGTAGATCTGCCCGACCGTGCGGTTGATGCCCCAGCGGCTGCCCATCTCGCCAAAGTGCAGCACGAAGCGCCGCACGAGTTCAGGGAGGTTCATCGAAGTTTCTGAAGATTCAGCAAAGTCTGAAATTTCAGAAAAATTCTCTGACCCGGATCATGCCGCCCAGGTAACGAAATGTGGTGACCCCATACTCATTGGGGTATTCGCGCCGATCAGGCCGGGGGTGTGGCGAACCAGTCGTGCAGCGCTTGCTGTTGCTCTGCCGTGGTGTGCAGGCCGAGCTTGCTGCGACGCCAAAGCACATCGTCTGCGGACTGCACCCATTCCCTCTGCCGCAGATAGCGCAGTTCCGACTCGTACAGGCCGGGCAGGACTTGCTCGCCCAAGCTCTGCAGGTGGTTGGCCGCCTCGCCGCGCGCATCAGTCAGCACCCGGTCGATGCGGCTGCCATAGGCGCGGGCCAGACGCAGCGTCAGAGTCGGCGGCAGCCAGGGGTGGCGCTGCTCCACGGTCTGCACGAAGCGCGCGAAGTCGGAGTCGGGTCGAGTGGCCGGGCCGATGAAGGCTGACAGATCGCCGCCGGGAAGGAAGGCATCGTGCGTCCACCCCGGGCGCGGCTCGCCCAGCGCGGCGCACACCTGATCGGCGGCCTGCTCGGCGAGCTTGCGGAAAGTGGTGATCTTGCCACCCCAGACGGTGAGCAGCGGGGCGCCTTCAACGTCGAGTTCGAGCTTGTAGTCGCGGGTGGCGGCCTTGGGGTCGCCCGCGTGATCTTCCAGCAGCGGACGCACGCCGGCATAGCGCCAGACGATCTGTTCGGGCCTGACCTCGGTGCGGAAGTAGCGGTTCACTTCGGTGCAGAGATAGTTGGCCTCGACGTCGCTGCAGACTTCGGCGCCGTCGGGCTGCGCGACTTCGATATCGGTCGTGCCGATCAGCGTGAATTGGCGCTCGTAGGGAATGGCGAACACAATGCGCCCGTCGATCGCCTGAAAGATGTAGGCAAGCTCATGCGTGAACAGCCGGGGTACCACGATATGGCTGCCACGTACCAGACGCAACGAGCGGCGCTCGCGGGGCGGTTGACCATCGGCGTTGCGCGCTGCGTGTTTGAGCCATTGCTCCGCCCACGGCCCGGCCGCATTGACCAAGGCGCGGGCCGTCACGCTCACCTCGGTGCCCGTGCCCGTAGCCGGACGCAACGTGGCCTGCCATCCGGCGTCGTGGCGGGTGGCCCGGGTGCAGGCGGTGCGGGTGAGAACGGTCGCCCCGCGCTCGGCGGCATCGACCGCGCAGAGAGCGACCAGCCGGGCGTCGTCCACCCAGCCATCGGAGTAGATGAAGCCGAGGGCATAGCCCCGCTTGAGCGGCTCGCCCGCGGGGTGGCCGCGCAGATCGAGGCTGCCCGAACCCGGCAACCATTCGCGCCGGGCCAGATGGTCGTACAGAAACAGCCCGGCACGGATCATCCAGGCAGGACGCATGGCGGGGGCGTGCGGCATGACGAAGCGCAAGGGCCACATGATGTGCGGTGCGCTACGCAGCAACACCTCGCGCTCCTGCAACGCCTTGCGCACCAGCCCGAACTCGCGGTATTCGAGATAGCGCAGCCCGCCGTGGATCAGCTTGGTGGAGGCCGACGAGGTATGCGACGCCAGATCGTCGCGCTCGCACAGCACAACCCGCAAGCCCCGCCCCGCCAGATCGCGGGCGATGCCAGCCCCATTGATGCCACCGCCCACGACCAGAACGTCGCAGGAGCGATGGGTAGAGGGATGTTCGGCCACCGTGGTCATTGCGGCATGGTAGGGGTAATGACCTCAATGGCTCAGACGCATTCCCGAGCTTCGGTCGAACACATGCAGCGCCTCTGCGCCGATGCGCAGCCCCATGCGCTGACCCTCTCGCCAGGGGGCATCGCCTGCCAACCTGACCACGCAGCGTTGCCCTCCGATGGCGCCGTGGAGGATGGTTTCCGCCACGAGCGCCAAGGTGAGGATGCCCTCTTCAGTGTCCAGGATCGCCACCCATAGGCGCATAGTATGGCCGAGATCATGCAGTGCCTATGGAAGTGAAGAGTATGTCCGTGAGACGTCCGGCCCGGCGTTTGATGGCCATTGACTACGCGAGTCGAAGAGCGAATCATGGAGTCATCGATTTGTCACATGCGCCGCATAGGCTCGCGCCCTTCTGTACGCACAATATCTCCTTGGAGTCCTTCCATGACCGTTCGCTCAACCGATTCACGTCGCAACTTCCTCAAGCTCTCCGCCGGTGCCGCAGGCGCCAGCCTGGGCAGCGCGCTGCTTCCCGGCCTTGTCGGCAACGCCCTGGCCGCGCCCGCCATGCCGACCGACAAGGCGCTGATCGCGGCGGCCAAGGCGGAAGGCAAGCTCAACGTGATCGCCCTGCCGCCGGATTGGGCCAACTATGGCAAGATGATCGCCGAGTTTTCCAAGCTCTACGGCATCAAGGTCAACAGCGCCTCGCCCGATGCCAGCTCGGCCCAGGAACTGCAGGCGATCAAGTCGCTGAAGGGCCAGAGCCGCGGGCCGGACGTGGTGGATGTGGGCCCGGCCTTTGCGCTGGCTGGGGTTGAGGAGGGTTTGTTCCAACCTTACAAGGTGTCCACCTGGGCGAGCATCCCCGACAACATGAAGGACGCTTCCGGCCTTTGGTGGGGCGACTATTTCGGTGTGGTGTCCTTCGGCGTTAACCGCAATGTGGTGAAGAACCCGCCAAAATCGTGGGCCGATCTGCTCAAGCCGGAATACAAGGGCATGGTGGCCCTCAACGGCAGCCCGCTGGGCGCGGGGGCGGCGTTTGCCGGGGTGTTTGCTGCGTCGCTGGCCAACGGCGGTTCGCTCGACAACATGCTCCCCGGCGTGGAGTTCTTCGCCAAGTTGGCGAAGGCCGGTAACTTCAATCCTTCCGATGCCACCTCGGCCAGCCTGGTGTCGGGTCAGACGCCCATCGTCGTCAACTGGGACTACCTGAACATCGCCCAGGCGAAGAAGGAAGCGGGCAAGGTCAAGATCGACACGGTGATCCCTGCCGACGCCAAGCCCTATGGCGGTTACTACTGCCAGGCCATCAGCAAATTCGCGCCCAACGTCAAGGCGGCGCAACTCTGGGAAGAGTTCCTGATGTCCGATGCCGGTCAACTCATATACCTGGAGGGCTTTGCGCATCCGGCCCGTTTCAACGACATGGTGGCTCGCGGCGTGATCCCGCGAAAGCTCATGGCGGAACTCCCGCCGGCCGAGGCTTATAAAGAGGTGGTGTTCGCCGACAAGGCTCAGACTGAAAAGGCCCAGGGCGTCCTCAAATCCGACTGGGCCAAGATGGTCAAGGTGTGATGCGAACAGCGCATCTCCCGCCGGGGCGCGCAGCCAGCGCGGCCCGGTCGGCGCGCTGGCTGCAGGTGCTGCGCAGGCATTGGGGCTCGGTGCTGTTCATCGGCCCTTTTCTGCTTTATGTGCTGGTGTTTCTGCTGCTGCCCGCGCTGCGGCTGTTTGCACAGTCGGTCAGTGACAAGCACGGCCTGACCTTGCGCTATCTGGCCGAACTCGGCCAGCCGCAAACGGCGCAGGCGTTCACGAATTCCATCGTGCTGTCGGCGGTCTCGGCGCTGGTCGGATTGGTGTTCGGCGGCCTGGTGGCGTATCTGATGCTGCGTCCTGCGGCACCGGCCGGTCTGCGCTCGCTGGTCACGTCGTTCAGTGCGGTGGCGGCCAATTTTGCCGGGGTGCCGTTGGCCTTCGCCTTCATCGCCACGCTGGGCAGTCTCGGCATGGTGACCGTCTGGCTGAAGCATCTCGGTGTCGACCTTTACGCCAGCGGCTTCAACCTGTATTCCATGACCGGTCTGGTGCTGGTTTATGCCTACTTTCAGATACCGTTGATGATCATCGTGATCATTCCGGCGATCGAGGGTTTGCGGCGCGAATGGCGCGAAGCGGCGCAGAGTCTGGGCGCAGGAGGGTGGATGTATTGGCGCGCGGTGGGCCTGCCTATTCTGATGCCGTCCTTGCTGTCGGCTTATCTGCTGCTGTTTGGCAATGCCTTTTCAGCCTACGCCACGCCCTATGCGCTGACCTCGGGCAACATCGGTCTGGTGCCTATCGAGATCAGCAATGTGCTTTCGGGCAATGTGATGCTCGAGCCGCAGGCAGGCGCGGCACTGGCGCTGGGCATGATCGCGGTGATGCTGGTGGTGATGCTGCTCTACGCCCTGGTCTCGCGCCGGTCCGGACGTTGGAGCAGGCGATGAGCGCGGCCCGTCGTCGCTTGCCCTGGTCGGGCACCGTGCTGCTCCTGGTGGTGGGTCTTTATTTCTCCCTGCCGCTGCTCGCCACGGGTGTATTCAGCCTTTGGGAGGGCGGTGACCGTTATGGCATGTCGGCCTACGTCAGCCTTGTGCATCAAGATGCGTTGTGGGAGAGCCTTTGGCTGAGCCTGCGGCTCGCCCTCGAAACCATCGCCCTGAGCATGGTGGTGCTCGTTCCCGCCGTGTTCTGGATGCATTTGCGCGCACCGCGCATGAAGCCGCTGTTCGACTTCATCTCCGTGCTGCCGTTCGTCGTTCCGCCCATCGTGCTCGTCGCCGGCCTGACCGCCTTGTTTCACGGGCCGGACTGGTTCGTCGGTACGCCCAATTACCTGGTCGTGCCCTATGTCATCCTGGCGCTTCCCTACACCTATCGGGCTCTGGACGTGGGCATGCGCGCGCTTGACCTGCGCACCCTTACCGAGGCCTCGCACAGCCTGGGTGCGGGCTGGGGCACTTTTTTGCTGCGCGTGCTGGTGCCCAACCTGACCAGTGCGCTGGCGGGCGCGGCGCTGCTCACCATCGCCATCGTCATGGGCGAGTTCACCTTTGCGAACGTGCTGTTGTTCAACACTTTCGCGGTCTATATCAATTACATCGGCCAGACCTCGGCCACGGAAGCGGCGGCACTCACCCTGCTGAGCTTTCTCATCACCTGGCTGGCGATGCTCGGTGTGCTGCTGTCAGGGCGGGGCAAAGGGCAGGCGCAAATGGGAGGTGCGCACTGATGGCGACGCTTGAGATCAAAGAGGTGGCTAAACGCTACGGCGACCGCACCGTGCTGCACGACATCAATCTGACTTTGGCAAGCGGCGAGTTTCTGTCCCTGCTCGGCCCGTCGGGTTGTGGCAAGACCACGCTGCTGCGCATCATCGCGGGTTTCGAGCACCCTGACGGTGGTCAGGTGCGGGTCGATGGACAGGACATCACGGCGCTGCCAGCCAACCGGCGGCAGATGGGCATGGTGTTCCAGGCCTACAGCCTGTTTCCGAACATGACCGCCGAGGAGAACGTGCGGTTCGGGCTGCGGGTGCGCAAGGTCGATGCCGCCGAGCAATCGAGGCGGGTGCTGGAGTTGCTCGAACTCGTCGGTCTTGCCAACCATGCCGCCAAATACCCGCATCAGCTCTCCGGTGGGCAGCAGCAGCGCGTGGCGCTGGCGCGGGCGCTGGCGATCCGGCCTTCGCTGCTGCTGCTCGACGAGCCCTTGTCGGCGCTCGATGCCAAGGTGCGGGTGCAGTTGCGCGAGGAAATCCGCCGCATCCAGCGCGAAACCGGCATCACCACCGTGTTCGTCACCCATGACCAGGAGGAGGCGCTGTCCATCTCCGACCGGGTGGCGGTGATGTACGAGGGGCGCATGGTGCAGGTCGGTGCGCCCGCGGCGATCTACCAAGAGCCGACGCACCCGTTCGTCGCCCAGTTCATCGGCATCTCCAGCCGCCTGCCGGCGCGCGTGGTCGATGCCGATCAGGGCGTGATCACGGTGCTCGACCGCGCGCTGCACACGCCACGAGCGCGCGGCTTGCAGCCTGATGTCGCCCTTCATCTCTATCTGCGCCCCGAAGGCGTGCAACTGCAGGCGGTGAACGGCAAGGATCCGCAGAGCGCCGTGCTGCAGGGCACGGTGCGTGAAAGCACGTTTTTCGGGGCCGTGACCCGTTTGCGGGTGGAACTCGATGGCGGCCAAGGCGTGCTCGCCGACCTTTCGACGCATGAGGCACTGCAACTGCCCATAGGCATCCGGGTGCATGTGAGCTGGCAGCCCGATGCGATGCGGCTGCTACCCGCAGAACTCCCCATCTGAAAGCTGGAATGAAGTTCATTCATATCACCGACACCCACCTGACCACCCCGGGTCGTACGCTTTACGGCATCGATCCCTTGGCGCGGTTGCAGGCGGCCGTCGCGCACATCTGCGCACAGCATGCCGATGCCGAACTCTGCGTCATCACGGGTGACCTCACCCATTGGGGCGAAGCGGCCGCCTACGGAAGCCTGCGCGAGGCCCTGCACGCGCTGCCCATGCCCGTGCTGCTGCTCATTGGCAATCACGATGCGCGTGGCGCTTTCCGTGTGGCGTTCCCCGAGGTGCCAGTCGACCCGAGTGGCTTCGTGCAGTGGACGCATGAGACTTCGGTCGGCCGCTTCATCCTGCTCGACACGGTGATCGGCGACGCCGCGCAGGGCAGACGATCGGCGGGCTACTTCGACGCGGGCCGGGTCGAATGGCTGCGCGCCAGGCTCGATGAGGCCCAGGCTGACGGTGTACCTGTCTTTCTGTTCATGCACCACCCGCCGTTCGGGGTCGGAATCCCGGCCTTCGACGACATCAACCTCGTCGCCGACGATGCACGGGTCTTCGGCGCCCTGCTGCGCCAGTATGACCACATTCGCCACCTGTTTTTCGGGCACATCCACCGGCCCATATCCGGCAGTTGGCACGGCATTCCTTTCTCGACGCTACCGGCCACGGCACATCAGTCGGGGCTGGACTTTCTTTCCGGCACTGACCTGTTTACCCATGAGGCGCCGGGCTATGGCGTGGTGCTGATCACGCCCGAGCAGGTCACGGTGCACATCAGCGACTTCACTTATCGCGGGCCGCAGATCGATCCGGCCAGCGAACGTCTTCAGGGTTGAGCTTCTCGGCGGGGCGCGTCATGACCCTTCTGGCAAAGATAGTTCTAATCAGAACTAATATGCCGACACGACTTCTCGCCCGCTCTGTCCGTGAAAACGACTCCTCCCTTTCTCCCCCTGGTGCGCGAGCTTGTGCGCACTTATCAGGCCTTCGAGCGGGTTTCCGCCGGGCATGTGCGCAGCATGGGCTTGACCCCGGCGCAGTTCGACGTGGTGGCGACGCTGGGGAATACGCAGGGCATGAACCCCAAGCAGCTCGGTGAGAAAACCCTCATCACCAAAGGCACGCTGACGGGGGTGGTCGATCGGCTGGCGGAGAAGGGGCTGGTGCAGCGTCTGCCGGATCCTCGCGATGGCCGCGGCCAGATCGTGCGGCTGACCGCGCAGGGGCAAGCGCTGTTCGAAACCGTATTCCCCGCGCACGTGGCCCATATCGGCCGGGCGCTTGCCGGTTTTGACAGCGCCAGGCTCGGCCCGACGCAGCAGGCGCTGCACCTGCTGCGGCAAGCGCTGGAGCAGGCCGGTGGAGCGGAGGCCGAGGCATGAAACCCTCGTCGCCACCCAAGGTGGCCCGCTACACCTTGCCCGCCCAGGCGCTGCATTGGCTCATCGCCTTGCTGATCTTCGGCCTGTTTCCGCTTGGCCTGTATATGCACGGCCTGCCGCTTTCGGTGCTCAAGATCGAGCTGTACTCATGGCACAAATGGTTCGGCATCACGGTGCTGTTGCTGGTGGTGCTGCGCATCGGCTGGCGGCTGACGCATCGCCCGCCACCGCTGCCTGAGCTGGTGCCGCGCTGGCAGCAGGCCGCCGCTGCGTTGATGCACGAGTTGCTGTATGTGCTCATGCTGTTCATTCCCTTGTCGGGATGGGCACTCAGCTCGGCGGCCGGTGTGCCCGTGGTGTGGTGGGGTGTGCTGCCGCTGCCCAGTCTGCTGCCCGCCAACAAGGACGCGGCGCATCTGTTGCTGCTGGTGCATGCCACGCTCAATTACACCCTGGCCGCGCTGGTGGCGCTGCATGTGGCCGCTGCGCTCAAGCACCAGTTCATCGACCGCGACGGCGTGCTCTCACGCATGTTGCCCAAACTCCGATCGTGAGGAGATCATCATGAAGCTTCGAATTGGAATTCCAACGCTCGCACTGGCACTTGCTGCCGCGGGCATCGCTCCGGCCTGGGCGCAGCCCGTGGCCTACACCCACGCCCTGCCTGCTTCCAGCGTGACCTTCACCGCCACGCAGATGGGGGTGCCGATGAAAGGGCACTTCAAGGCCGTGAGCGCGCAGGTCGACTTCATGCCAGGTGACCTTGCAGGGTCGCATGTGGCAGTGACGGTGCAGGCCGCCAGCATCGATGCCGGCAGCGCTCAGACCAACGCCTTGCTCACCGGGGCCGACTGGCTGGCGGCCAAGACCGATCCGCAGGCGCGCTTCGCTTCCAACAGCTTCGCGTCTGACGGCCCCGGGCGCTACTGGCTCAGCGGCACGCTCAGTGCCAAGGGCCACAGCCAGCCGCTGCGCGTGCGGGTGAGCACCCATCCCGACGGCAAGAACCTGGTGATGGACGCGCACTTCGATCTCGATCGCACCGCATTCGGCCTCGGCACCGGTTCGTGGTCGGACACCAGCGTGGTGGCCGCAGCCATTCCGGTGAAGGTTCATCTCGTCGTCTCTCCTCAATGACCCACAGCCTCCCCAGACGTTAACGAAAGGACTTCACCATGATGCACACTTCCCCCCGCAGGTCGGCCACCGCCGCCGTTGTCGCCAGTCTGGCCCTGGTGCTGGCCGCCGCACCGACCTGGGCTTCCGAACCGTCCGCGCCCCAGCCCTATGCGCACAAGATGTCCGACCCGGCGGGCAGCTACCGGGTCGACCCCGACCATTCCGGCGTGCAGTTCACCCTCGGCCATGCCGGGGTCGGCCGCTTCACCGGCGTGTTCAAGAGTGTGACAGGCACCTACACCTTCGACCCGGCCGATCCCGCGAAGGACCAGGCCGACATCGTCATTCCCGTCAAGAGCCTGGACACCTTCCTGCCGCAACGCGATACCGACCTTCTGGCCACGCCCTTCTTCGATGCGGCGGCGCATCCCGACATCCGCTTCGTCAGCACCCGCTATGTGCCGCAGGACAAGACCCACGGCAAGCTCTACGGCAACCTCACCCTGCGCGGCGTGACCCATCCCGTGACCTTCGACGTGAAGCTCATCGGCGCGGGCGACGTGCCTTATCTGCCCAAGCCCTGGGGCGGCTATCTCAGCGGTTTCGTCGCCACCGCCACGATCAACCGCATGGACTTCGGCATGACCGCCTTCGCCGCTGGCCTGGGTCACGATGTGGCCGTGCGCGTGGAAGTCGAAGGCGTGCGCTCGACATCTTGAACGCCATGGCGCCCTCGCCGATGCCCACGCTGTTCATCTCGCATGGCTCGCCCATGCTGCCGCTGGAGCCGGGCACCGCCGGGCCCATGCTGCAGGCGCTCGGTCGGGCTCTGCCGCGGCCCGAGATCATCCTCGCCTTCTCGCCGCACTGGATGGCGCGTGAGCCGATGGTGGGCACCAGCGCCCGGCCCGAGACCGTGCACGATTTCGGCGGCTTCGACCGCGCGCTCTATGCCCTGCAATACCCCGCACCCGGCGCGCCGCAGTGGGCGCCGCGGGTGGAGCGTCTGCTGCAAGACGCAGGCTGGCGGGTGCATGAAGACCCGCATCGCGGGCTCGATCACGGTGTCTGGTCGCCCTTGCGGCTGATGTATCCCGAGGCCGATGTGCCCGTCGTGCCGCTGGCCATGCCCTGGCCGCTCGACGCCGCTGGCGCCTACCGACTGGGCGCGGCACTGGCGCCACTGACCGAACAGGGCGCCTTGCTGCTGGGCACGGGCAGCCTCACGCACAACCTGCACGACTTCCACCCCGGCGCCCGTACCGACGAAGCGCCAGCGCCCTATGTGCAGGCCTTCGTCGACTGGGTTCGCGGCATGATCGACCGTGGCGACAACGAGGCGCTGCTCGACTATCGCCGCAGAGCACCGCATGCCGCGCGCGCCCATCCCACCGACGAGCATCTGCTGCCGCTGTTCTGGGCGCTGGGTGCCGCCGGTGCGGGTGCCCGTCCGCAGCACCATGCCGGCGGCGTGCACTACGGCAATCTGAGCATGGATGCCTGGGTTTTTTTCTAACCGAGTTGGTGCGAGCCGCACCAGTCCGTGACAGGCGTGCACGCCAAACGGGCGGGCTGCGCGGTCGCCTCAAGTCAGACTGACCCCTAAGACTCCCATTCCTACGCCGGGGCACGCTTTGCTGCCTGGCACGCTGATTGCGTCAGTGAGCTCAACCTGACCGTTTGATCAGGTTTGAATCAGCCCACAGCCAACCGGAGTTGCCAGCATGTCTTCTCATCTGCGGTCCGAGATGCCAGCCACCGATCTGATGGCTCGCTTCGCCGATGCAGTGCCTCCCCTGACCGCCTCACAGGCGCTACTCGAAGCCGAGCGCTGTCTGTACTGTTTCGACGCGCCCTGCACCCGAGCCTGCCCAACGCGGATCGACGTGCCCTCCTTCATCCGCCGCATTGCCGACGGCAATCTGCGCGGTGCAGCGCAAACCATTCTCGACGCCAACCCGCTGGGCGGCATGTGTGCCCGCGTCTGCCCCACAGAAGACCTGTGCGAGAAGGTCTGCGTGCGCAACACCCAGCAGGACCTGCCCGTGGCCATCGGCCGCCTGCAGCGCCATGCGATCGACACGCTCATGCAAAGCCCGAGACCGCAGGTCTTTCAGCGTGCGGCGTGTCTGGGGGAGCGCGTGGCCGTCGTCGGCGCCGGACCCGCCGGCCTGGCCTGCGCGCATACCTTGGCGCGCCAAGGCTATGACGTGGAGGTCTTCGACGCCCGCGCCAAGCCGGGCGGTCTCAACGAATACGGACTGGCGGCTTACAAGACCGCCGGTGATTACGCGCAGCGGGAAGTGGCCTGGCTACTGGACATCGGTGGCATCACCCTGCACAACGGCTGGAGGCTGGAATCCGCACTGCAATTGCAGGCGCTGCGGGACGAATTCGATGCCGTGTTCCTCGGCATCGGTCTGGACGACACACACTCTCTCGGCATTCCTGGCGAGATGCTGGAAGGCGTGCATGACGCGGTGGACTTCATTGCCGCGTTGCGGCAGGCCAGGGATCTGGAGCAGATTCCGCTCGGCCGTCGTGTCGTGGTCATCGGTGGCGGCATGACGGCCGTGGACGCCGCCGTGCAGGCCAGGCTGCTTGGCGCGGAACAGGTGACCATGGTCTACCGCCGTGGCGAATCCAGCATGTCCGCGTCGAAGGATGAGCAACACTGGGCACAGACGCATGGCGTGACCATCCGCCACTGGCTGGCGCCCGAGGAGGTGATAGGTAAGCACGGCAAGGTACAAGCTGTGCGCTTTGCACGTCAGACGCTGCAAGACGGCCGACTGCTTCCCACGGGCGAGACCGAAACGCTGGTGGCCGACATGGTGCTCAAGGCCATCGGCCAGACACTGGGCAACCCCTGGCTGCGTGATGCCGGGCTGGAACTGGCGCGGGGCCGCATCGTGGTCGATGCGCAAGGGCGCACATCGTTGCCTGGCGTCTGGGCGGGCGGTGACTGTATCGGCGGTCTGGAACTCACCGTCGAAGCCGTGGAGCACGGCAAACGTGCCGCGCACTCCATTCACGCGCAACTGAGCGCAGCCAGAGATACTGCCACTCAACATCGGGAAATCGCTTATGGCTGATCTGCGCATCGACTTTGCGGGTATCCGCAGTCCCAATCCCTTCTGGCTGGCCTCGGCGCCGCCGACCGACAAGGCCTACAACGTGGTGCGTGCCTTCGAGGCAGGGTGGGGCGGCGTGGTGTGGAAGACCCTGGGCGAGGCCGGGCCGCCAGTGGTCAACGTCAACGGCCCGCGCTACGGCGCCCTGCTCACCCCCGACCGCAGGCTGCTGGGCTTCAACAACATCGAACTCATCACCGACCGCCCGCTGGACGTGAACCTGCGCGAAATCGCCCAGGTCAAGCGCGACTGGCCCGACCGCGCCCTGGTGGTGTCGCTGATGGTGCCGTGCGAGGAGCAGGCGTGGAAAGCCATCCTGCCCCAGGTCGAAGACACGGGCTGCGACGGCATCGAACTCAACTTCGGCTGTCCGCACGGCATGAGCGAGCGCGGCATGGGCTCGGCCGTGGGGCAGGTGCCCGAATACATCGAAATGGTCACCGCCTGGTGCAAGCACTACAGCCGCCTGCCGGTCATCGTCAAGCTCACCCCCAACATCACCGACGTGCGCTACCCAGCGCGCGCGGCGCGGGCCGGCGAGGCCGACGCGGTGTCGCTGATCAACACCATCAACTCCATCATCGGCGTCGATCCGGCCACGCTCACCATGCAGCCCTCCACGGGCGGCCTGGGCTCGCACGGCGGCTACTGCGGCCCGGCGGTCAAGCCGATTGCACTGAACATGGTGGCCGAGATTGCACGCGATCCCGCCACAGCAGACATGCCGATCTCAGGCATCGGCGGCATCGGCAACTGGCGTGACGCGCTGGACTACATCGCTCTGGGCGCGGGCAGCGTGCAGGTCTGCACCGCTGCCATGGTGTACGGCTTCAAGATCGTGCAGGAGATGTGTGACGGTTTGTCCAATTACATGGACGAGATGGGCTTTGCCAGCATCGCCCAACTCAGCGGCCGCGCGCTGCCCTCGGTGACAGACTGGAAGTACCTCAACCTCAACCATGTGTCCAAGGCCGTGATCGACCAGGATTTGTGCATCCAGTGCGGTCGCTGTCACATCGCATGCGAAGACACCTCGCACCAGGCCATCACCGCCAGTGTGGACGGCCAGCGCCGCTTCGTCGTGAAAGAGGAGGACTGTGTGGGCTGCAACCTCTGCGTCAACGTCTGCCCGGTGCCCGACTGCATCACCCTGCGCGACCTCGCGGCAGGCGAAGTGGACGCGCGCACCGGCCAGCCGGTCAGCGCGCAGCCGCTGCGCTGGACCGAGCATCCCAACAACGCCGCCTGCGCCTGCCTGAGTGCAAATTGAGCGCGGCCGTCCGATCCCCCTCGCCATCCCGGAGAATCCCATGCCCTCAACCCTGCTGATTCGTGGCGGCACCGTAGTCAATGCCGACCGCGCCGAGCGCGCCGATGTGCTCTGCCGCGAAGGCCGCATCGTCGCCGTGGGCCTGGACCTGGGTGTGCAGGCCGGGGCCGAAGTGCTCGATGCCGAGGGTCTTTATGTCATGCCCGGCGGCATCGACCCGCATACCCATATGCAGCTGCCGTTCATGGGCACGGTGACGATGGACGATTTCTACAGCGGTACCGCAGCCGGGCTGGCCGGGGGCACGACCACCATCATCGACTTCGTCATTCCCGACCCGCAGGAGCCGCTGATGGACGCCTACCGCAAGTGGCGCGGCTGGGCCGAGAAGTCCGCGTCCGACTACAGCTTTCACGTCGCCGTGACCTGGTGGGACGACAGCGTGCACCGCGATATGGCCACTCTGGTACGCGAGGAAGGAGTCAACAGCTTCAAGCATTTCATGGCTTACAAGAATGCCATCATGTGCGACGATGAAACCCTGGTGCGCAGTTTCCGCCGCGCGCTGGAACTCGGCGCCATGCCCACGGTGCACGCCGAGAACGGGGAACTGGTGTTCCTGCTGCAGCAGGAGATGAAGGCGCTGGGCGTCACCGGGCCCGAGGGCCATCCGCTGAGCCGCCCGCCCGCGGTGGAGGCCGAGGCGGCACAGCGCGCCATCGCCATTGCCGATGTGCTGGGCGTGCCGATCTACATCGTGCATGTGTCTTGCGCTGAAGCCGCGGATGCCATCGCCCGTGCCCGCGCCCGTGGCCAGCGGGTGTTCGGCGAAGTGCTGGCTGGGCACCTCACGGTCGACGACAGCGCCTACCGCAACCCCGACTTCGCCACCGCCGCAGGTCATGTGATGAGCCCGCCCTTCCGCGAAAAATCACACCAGGAGGCGCTGTGGCGTGGCTTGCAGGCCGGACATTTGCATACCACCGCCACCGATCACTGCACCTTCTGCGCCGCGCAAAAAGCCGCTGGCAAGGACGACTTCACCCGCATCCCCAATGGTTGCGGCGGGGTGGAGGAACGCATGATGGTGATCTGGGACGCGGGCGTGAACAGCGGACGGCTGACCCCCAGCGAGTTCGTCGCCATCGCCTCGGCCAATGCCGCCAAGCTTTTCAACATCTATCCCCGCAAGGGCTGCATCACGGCCGGGGCTGATGCCGATCTGGTGCTGTGGGATCCGACCGCCACGCGCACGCTCTCGGTCAAGACGCAGAAGTCGCTGGGCGATTTCAATGTGTTCGAAGGCCGTACCGTCACCGGGGTGCCGACCGCCACCATCAGTCAGGGCAAGGTGGTCTATCTCCACGGCGACTTACGCGCCGAACGCGGCGCCGGGCGCTATGTGCAGCGACCTGCGTTCAGCACGCACTTCGACGCCATGGCGCGCTGGAGCAAGCTGCATGCGCCGGTGGCCGTGACCCGCTGATTCTGAGTCCATTGCAGTCTTGCTCGCCCACTGGAGAATGATCCCATGAACACTCGCACCGACCTTCCCCCGCAAAGCGCGGTATCCGCGCTGCGCGTCAATGGCGACCGCCTGTGGCAATCGCTGATGGAACTGGCGCAGATCGGCGCCACGCCCAAAGGCGGTGTGTGCCGCCTGACTCTGACCGATCTGGACAAACAGGGCCGTGATCTGGTGCTGGCCTGGGCGCGCGAGGCCGGCATGACCATCACCATCGATAAGATCGGCAATGGCTTCATGCGCCGCGCCGGGCGCAACAACGCGCTGCCGCCCATCATGACCGGCAGCCACATCGACACCCAGCCGACCGGCGGCAAATTCGATGGCAATTACGGCGTGCTCGCCGGGCTGGAGGTGGTGCGCACCCTCAACGACCACGGCATCCAGACCGAAGCGCCGATCGAGGTGGCGTTCTGGACCAACGAGGAAGGTTCGCGTTTCGTGCCGGTGATGATGGGCTCGGGCGTGTTCGCCAAGGCCTTCACCCTGGAGCATGCCTACGCCGCCACCGATACCGAGGGCAAGTCGGTGAAGGGCGAACTGGAACGCATCGGCTATATCGGCGAGCAGGAGCCAGGCGACCATCCCATGGGCGCGTATTTCGAAACACACATCGAACAGGGTCCGGTGCTTGAAGACGCCGACGTGACCATCGGTGTGGTGCAGGGCGTGCTCGGCATCCGCTGGTTCGACTGCACCGTCACCGGCATGGAGGCGCACGCCGGTCCCACGCCCATGGCCTTGCGCCGCGACGCGCTGCAAGTGGCCACGCAGCTGATGCAGGAGGTCGTGGCCTGCGCCCTGCGCCACGCACCACACGGGCGCGGCACCGTGGGCATGGTGCAGGTGCATCCCAACAGCCGCAATGTGATTCCAGGGCGGGTTAAGTTCAGCATCGACCTGCGCAACGGCAGCGACGCCGCGGTCGACCAGATGGCCGATGAGGTCAAGGCCTACGCGCAAAAACTGGCGCAAGACAGCGGCCTGTCCATCCAGATCGAACAGGTGTCGAGCTACCCGGCGCAGGCCTTTCATTCCGACTGCATCGACGCCGTGCAGCGCGCGGCTGCGCAGTTGGGCTACTCGCACATGCCCGTGGTGTCCGGTGCTGGACATGACGCGGTGTACGCCGCGCGTCTGGCGCCCACCGGGATGATTTTCATTCCCTGCAAGGACGGCATCAGCCATAACGAAATCGAGGATGCCAAGCCCGAGCACATCACCGCTGGGGCCAACGTGCTGTTACACGCCATGCTCGAACGCGCAGGAGTGGCGCGTTGAAGCCCGTCCGGGCATGTTCCTTGCAGCAGCCCTGACCAATTGGTTAGCTTTTCACTTTTACGTCCTCCGCATGTCCGCCCTGATCGATCCGTTCGCTGCCTCGCGTTTGTCTGTTCCTGCCACCAAGCCTGCGGTCGAGGTGCGCGGCGTCAGCGTGGTCTACCCCGCAGCCGACGCGCCCGTGCAGGCGCTCAAGGACATCGATCTGCGCATCGGCCAGGGCGAGTTCGTCTCGCTCATCGGCCCCTCGGGGTGCGGCAAGACCACGCTGCTGCGGGTGATCGCCGATCTGGAGTCCATCAGCGCGGGGGAGGTGTGGGTCAACGGCCTCAGCCCGCGCGAGGCGCGGCAGGCGCGCGCCTACGGCTATGTGTTCCAGGCCCCGGCGCTGTTCGCCTGGCGCACGGTGCTGGCCAATGTGATGCTGCCGCTGCGCATCCAGGGCATGCGCAAGGAGCAGGCCGCCGCAGTCGCGCGCGAGCATCTGGCCCGCGTGGGCCTGGCTGCTTTCGACAACAAGTATCCCTGGCAGTTATCCGGCGGCATGCAGCAGCGCGTGTCCATCGCCCGCGCCCTGGCCTTCGAGCCGCGCATCCTGATGATGGACGAGCCCTTCGGTGCGCTCGACGAAATCACCCGCGACGACCTCAACGCCCAGTTGCAGGCGCTGTGGCAGCGCGAGCGCCGCACCGTGGTGTTCGTCACCCACTCCATCGCCGAGGCGGTGTACTTGTCCACCCGCATCGTCGTCATGTCGCCCCGCCCGGGACGCATCGTCGAGGTGATCGACTCCAGACTGCCCGACGAGCGCACCCTGGAGCTGCGCGACACACCCGAATATGCGGCGCTGGTCCACGCGGTGCGCAAGGCGCTCGCCGACGGACATCACTGATCGTCATGGCCTCCATTCCCGTGACCCAATTGGTGCCTCATGTACCTGCGGCGCACATCGCCTCTGCGCGTCAGGGCAGGACGCTGCCGGTGCTGGTCGTCGGCGCCGTGCTGGTGCTGCTTTGGTACGCGCTGGCCGTGCTGCTCAACGGCCACAGCGCCGAGCAGCAGGTGCTCGCACCGCTGAACAAGCCGTGGAACTGGAGCGACTGGCTGCTGGCCACCTGGTCGGCGCCCCGCCCGGTGCTGCCCGCGCCGCACCAGATTGCCATCACCCTGTGGCAGGGCCTGTTCGACTGGCCCTTCGACTCCCCGCGCAGCCTGCTGCTGCAGACCTGGATCACCGCGCAGGCCACCTTGCTGGGCTTCGTGCTCGGCGGCCTGTTTGGCTGGGTGCTGGCCGCGCTGATGGTGCATGCCCGCACCCCGGAGCGCGCGCTGATGCCCTGGGTCGTGGCCTCGCAGACCGTGCCGGTGCTGGCGCTGGCGCCCATCGTGCTCATCATCCTCGGCAGCCTGGGGCTGAGCGGCCTGCTGCCCAAGGCGGTCATCGCCATGTATCTGTGCTTCTTTCCGGTGACCGTCGCCATGGTGCAAGGGCTGCGCGCGCCGCAGCGCATCGAATCCGAGCTGCTGCACACCTATGCCGCGTCGCGGTGGCAGACGTTCTGGCTGCTGCGCATGCCTTCGGCGCTGCCTTATGTATTCCCGGCGCTGAAGGTGGCCGTTGCCGCAGGGCTGGTCGGGGCGATGGTGGCGGAGGTGTCCACCGGCGCGCAGGGTGGCTTGGGTGCGCGTCTGCTCACCGCGTCCTACTACGGCAACATCTTGCAGATGTGGGCGGCGCTGGTCATGGCGGCGCTGCTGGGTCTGGGGCTGACGGCGGCGGTGGCCTTGCTGGAACGTCTGGTGCTGCGCAAACGCGGCGGGAGGCCGCAATGAGCGCGATCACACTGACGGCCGCGGTGGCCTCACAAAGGGATGCGGCCATTGCGCCGCGTCGCCGCGCGCCCGGTGGCGTGCTGGCGCTGTGCGCACTGCTGGCTATTGCGCTGAGCGCCGCCATGCTCTTGCTGGCCGACGTGCCAGGGGCTCTGGCGCTCGACGCCGCGAGCCAGCCGCGCGCCCTTGCCGCGCTCGGTCTGCTGCTACTTGCCGCCGTGCGTCTGCTGTGGCCCAGCAGGCGCTGGATGACGTATGGCCTCACGCTGCTGGCGCTGGCGGCCGGGTTGCTGTGGCTGGGCGTGCCGCCCGCAACCGGCGCGGCGCAGGCGGGCAGCGGCTTCTGGCTCGGGTGTGTCGCGCTGGGGCTGATGGCTTTGCTTACCGTGCATCGTTGCGCGCATCTCGACGGTTCGCGCCTGGATGCGCAGTCCGCGGCCGCGGTGCTCGGGCTGTGGGCGCTGCTGTTCTGGCAACTCGGCGTGACGACGTTCGATGTGCCGCGGGTCATTCTGCCTGCGCCGCAGTGGGTGCTGTCCTCGCTGGTGGACCGGGCTGGCACTTTGGCGCAGGACGCGATGCAGACACTGGTGCGTGAGGCGCTGGCAGGCTGGCTGATCGGTTGCGGTCTGGGCTTCGGCGTGGCGCTGGCCATCGACCGTCATGGCTTTCTGCAGCGCGGTCTGCTGCCCATCGCCTCGATGACCAGCGCGGTTCCGTTGGTCGGCGTCGCCCCGATTGCCGTGATGTGGTTCGGCTTCGGCTGGGAGTCCAAGGCCGCAGTCGTGGCGCTGATGACCTTCTTCCCCATGCTGGTGTCCACCCTGGCCGGGTTGCGCGCTGCGGGCCGACTCGAAGCCGAGTTGATGCAGACTTACGGTGCCAGCCATCGCCAGACGCTGTGGCTGCTCAAGCTGCCCAGCGCCGTGCCGCAGATGATCACGGCGCTGAAGATCAACGCCACGCTGGCGCTGATCGGCGCCATCGTCGCCGAGTTCTTCGGCTCGCCCACGGTCGGGCTGGGCTTTCGCATTTCCACCGAGGCGGCGCGCATGAACATGGGCCTGGTCTGGGCCGCCATTGCCGTGGCCTCGGCCGCTGGCTCCGCGGCCTATGCGGCTCTGGTCTTACTGGAACGCCGCGCCGCCTTCTGGCATCCCTCGGTGCGCAGCGCCGTCTGATTTCATCAACCCCACCCCACCTCGCAAGGAGCGCAACATGAATCTGCTGTCTCGACATCTTCGCCACTGGGCCGCAGCCGCCCTGATCGGCCTGGGCGCAAGCCACGCCGCGCTGGCCGCGGACAACAAGGTCACGCTGCAGCTCAAATGGGTGCCGCAGGCGCAGTTCGCCGGGTATTACGTGGCCGCCGCCAAGGGCTACTACAAGGACGAGGGGCTGGATGTGACCATCAAGCCGGGCGGCCCCGATGTGTCGCCGGTGCAGGTCATCGCGGGTGGAGGTGCCGATGTGGTGGTGGACTGGATGCCGGACGCGCTGGCCTCGCGCGAAAAGGGCGTGCCGCTGGTCAACATCGCGCAGGTGTTCAACCACTCCGGCCTGTTGCTGGTGTGCAAGAAGTCCAGCGGCGTGACCAGCCCGAAAGACTTCAAGGGCAAGACCCTGGGCGTTTGGTTCGGCGGCAATGAATACCCCTTCTTCAACTGGATGAGCAAGCTGGGCTACAAGCCGGGCAAGGACATCACCGTGCTCAAGCAGGGCTTCAACGTCGATCCCCTGCTGCAGAACCAGGCCGCCTGCATCTCGGCGATGAACTACAACGAATACTGGCAGATCATCGACGCAGGGGTGAAGCCCAGCGATCTGGTGGTGTTCTCCTACCAGAAGGAGGGCGTGGCCACGTTGGAAGACGGCCTGTATGTCATGGGGCCCAAGCTCAAGGACAAGGCCTTCGATGACAAGATGGCGAAGTTTCTCAAGGCATCGTTCGCTGGCTGGGACTATGCGGTGAAGCATCCCAAGGAAGCGGCCAAGATCGTGGTCGCGCAAGATGCCAGCGGCAGCGCCACGGTGGCCGTGCAGGAGCGCCAGATGAAAAGCATCGCCCAGCTCATCACCGATGCCAATACGCCCAAGATCGGCTACCTCTACCCCGCAGACTATGAGCGTACGGTCAAGGTGCTGCTGTCCGGCGGCAGCGATCCGGTGATCAAGACCAATCCTGGCAAGGAAGGCTATAGCCACGTCATCTGGGACATGGCCGCCAAGCTGCCCTGGCCACCGAAGAAGTAAGCCCTCAGGGAACTCAGGCCATGCACGCGCTCCCGCACCGCGCAGTGATCGCGGACACTGCAGAGGACGGGGAGCCGCATCTGCCGCAGCGGCCTGTCGCTAGCGGCAAAAAGGGGATGCGGGGGCAGATGCGCGAAGCCAACGAAACCCTGATCCTCGACGCCGCCGAACAGGTGTTCGCGGGTGCCGGATTCGGCGGCGCCACCATGGCCGCCATCGCGGAGGCGGCCGCCCTGCCCAAGGCCAATCTGCACTACTACTTCGGCAACAAGCGCACCCTGTATCGCGCGGTGCTGGCGCGTTTGCTCGACGATTGGCTGGTGCCGGTGCAGGGCATCACCCCCGAGGCCGACCCGCGCACCGCGCTGGAGACCTATATCCGCGACAAGATGCGCATAGCCTTCGCCCGCCCGCAGGCGTCGCGGGTGTTCGCCAACGAGGTGCTGCACGGCGCACCCGAGATCAGCGACATGCTTGCCACCACCCTCAACCCGCTGGTGCGCGAAAAAGCCGCAGTGATCGACGGCTGGATCGCCCAGGGCCGCATGCGCGCGGTGGATAGCACCTACCTGTTTTTCACCATCTGGGCCGCTACCCAGACCTACGCCGACTTTGCGGTACAGGTCCAGGCCGTGCTCGGCGTGGGCGTGCTGGATGCCGCCCAACAGCACCGCGCCACCCGCCATGTGCTCGACATGGTGCTGCGGGGCTGCGGCTTGCCGTGAGCCCGGTGCCCGGCTACTCTGCTGCGGCATGCCACACTCTCCTCAGGAGCAACGCCGATGCTCGACCTTCTGCTGCGCCGCTGCACCCTGCCCGATGGCCGGGTCGACATCGACATCGGCATCCAGTCCGGGCGCATCGTTGCGCTGCAGCCTCAGCTTGCCGCGCAGGCCGCGAACGAGATCGACTGCGCTGGGCGGCTCGTCAGCCCGGCCTTTGTCGACGCCCATTTCCACATGGATTCGACCCTGTCGTATGGACTGCCGCGGGTCAACCAGAGTGGCACCCTGCTCGAAGGCATCGCTCTGTGGGGCGAGCTCAAGCCGACCCTCACGCAAGACGCCCTGGTCGAACGCGCCCTGGCCTATTGCGATTGGGCGGTAGCCAAGGGGCTGCTGGCCATTCGCACGCATGTGGACGTGTGCGACGACCGTCTGCTGGCCGTGGAGGCGCTGTTGCACGTGCGCGAGCGGGTCAAGCCTTATCTCGACCTGCAAATCGTGGCCTTTCCGCAGGACGGGCTGCTGCGCTCTGCCAACGCCCTGCGCAATCTGCAACGCGCGCTCGACCTGGGGGTGGACGTAGTGGGCGGCATTCCACATTTCGAGCGCACCATGAGCGAGGGTGCCGAAAGCGTGCGCATCCTGTGCGAGCTCGCTGCCGAGCGCGGGCTGCGGGTGGACATGCATTGCGACGAGTCCGACGACCCCTTGAGCCGCCACATCGAAACCCTGGCTCTGCACACCCACCGTCTGGGCCTGCAAGGCCGGGTGGCCGGCTCGCACCTCACCTCCATGCACAGCATGGACAACTACTACGTCAGCAAGCTTCTGCCGCTGATGGCCGAGAGCGGCTTGGCGGCCATTGCCAACCCCCTCATCAACATCACCCTGCAAGGCCGCCACGACAGCTACCCCAAGCGCCGCGGCATGACCCGCGTGCCTGAGTTGCTGGCCGCAGGCGTGCCGGTGGCCTTCGGCCAGGACTGCGTGATGGACCCGTGGTACGCCGGCGGCAGCGGCGACATGCTGGAAGTCGCGCACATGGGTTTGCATGTGGCGCAGATGACCGGGCAGACGGCGATGCGGCAATGCTTCGACGCCGTGACCACCACGCCGGCGCGCATTCTCGGGCTGGAGGGCTACGGTCTGGAGGTGGGTTGCCGCGCCGATCTGGTGCTGCTGCAGGCGGGCGATCCGGTGGAAGCCATCCGCCTGCGCGCAGCGCGACTGCTGGTCATCCGCGGCGGCGCCGTCGTGGCCACGACCCCACTGCAGACCGCCTCACTGCATCTGCCGGGGCGACCGACGGCGGTGGACTGGCGCAAGGGGTGAGAGGCTACGTTGGCAGCTTACGCAGCGCGGCCTCCACGCGCTGCGTAAATCCTTCGAGCTGGTCGCGGGTAGCTACGTTCATGTGATAACGCGCGTGATAGCGGATGCGCACGCCACGTCCGCACAGTGCGCGCAGATACCGGGTGATGACCTTGCGCGGCGGATCACCCATGGCCCAGGCCATCCACCTTGGACGGCCATAGGTGACGACGGCGGCGATGTGGCGTAGATGCGCGAGCCCCGGTTGCACATGCGCCGGGTCGCTGATGTCGAAAGCCACGCCCGGCACGAACACACGGTCGAAGAATCCCTTGAGTATGGCGGGCAGGCCGAAGCACCAGGTGGGGAAGCACAGCACCAGGGCTTCAGCCCGCTGCAGGCGTTGCACATAGTCGGCCACGCCTGCTGTGTTGCAGGTGGTGTCGCGGTAATTCAACCGTTCTTCACGTGACAGCACGGGGTTGAAGTCTTCGGCGTAGAGGTCACAGTCATCGACCTCGTGTCCGGCTGCGCGCAGGATTTGCACGACGCGCGCGTGCAGCGCAGCATGGAAGCTGGTTTCTACGGGGTGCGCATACAGCACGAGGACGCGCATGCCGGGTCAGGAGGTTGCCAGGCTTTGCAGGGTGCGCACGGCAGTGCGCGCCTGCGCGGCGAGTTCGGCCAGGTCCAGGCCGGGAATCGCGCCATCGCATACCACCTCCCTACCGCCCACCAGCAACGCGCGCAGGGTGGCGCCTCCGCTGGCTACCGGGGCGATGGCCGGGTCGTGCAGACCGAAGTGGCGAGGCTGATCGAGAGCGTAGATGGCGATGTCTGCGGCCATGCCGGGCTGCAGCGTGCCCACCCCGTCCAGCCCCAGAACACGCGCGCCTCCGGCTGTGCCCCAGCGCACCACGTCCTCCACCGTGGCATCCGCCGCGCCGGTTTCGCCGTTGCCACCGGCATACTCGGGCTGGGCGAAGTGGCCGCCACGGGCGCGGGCCATCAGCCAGGCGACATGCGCCTCATTGAGCATGTCGGCGGCCTCGTTCGACGCGGCGCCGTCCACCGCCAGCGAGATCGGGGTGCCTGCGTCTTCCAGCGCGCGAACCGGGGCGATGCCGCTGCCCAGACGCCCATTGCTTTGCGGGCAGTGTGCGATGCCGGTGCCGGTACGGCCGAGCAAGGCGATGTCTTCCGGGTCGAGTTTGACGAGGTGAGCGAACCACACGTCCGCGCCCAGCCAGTCCACACTGGCCGCGAAGTCGATGGGGCTGCGCTGGTACTGCATCTGCGCAGTCTGCTGATAGATCACCGTTTCGGACAGATGAGAATGCAGCCGCAGCCCCAGGCTGCGCGCGTGCGCCGCGGTGTCGCGCAACTCCTGCGGCTGCATGGAGAACAGCGGCGTGGTGGGTGCAGCCACCACGCGCCGCATGGCTTGCGACGACGGGTCGTGATAGCGCTGCTGCAGCCGGGACAAGTCGTCCAGATAGGCCTGGAGGGGTTCGGGTTGCAGAACCTTGGGCAGGCTGGTTTCGAGTTGCCGGGTGCGAGTCTGGCCGCCACGGCACAGCACCATGCGCAATCCGAGCCGCTCGGCCTCTTCGAACACAATGGCCGAGCCGTCGAAGGGCATGTCGGGCCAATACAGATAGTTGTGATCCGCCACGGTGCCGCAGCCCGAGAGCGCCAGTTCCACCAGGCCGATGCGCACCGCCAGACGGAAGCGCGGGGCGTCGAACGCGGCGCGGTAGCGGTAGGGCACTGCGGCCAGCCAGGGGGTGAGGGTGCAGTCGATGCCCTTCGGATCGCCCTTGAGCAAGGACTGGAATAAATGATGGTGGGTGTTGACCCAGGCGGGGTAGATCACGCAGCCGCTGGCATCGAGCACGCGCTCGCCTGGCTCGGGTGCCAGCATGCCGATGGCGCTGATGGCGCCGTTGCGGATGCGGATGTCAGCGCCTGTCGTGCGCGCCGCATCACCGGGCAGGCCGCTGAGCAGGGCCAGTGCTCCGCGGATGAGCAGGCTGGAATGAGTGTCGTTGAGCATGTGAGGAGCGTAGGCGAATGATTCAGACCCGGCCCATCGCGGCGGCGGTGAGCAGTTCGGAGAGCTGGCGGCAGTAGGCGAGGAAGGGAGCGCTGACGCGCCATTCGTCGTCGCGCACTTGCGGGCCGTCAATGGACACATCGGCAATCATCCGGCCGGGCCGAGCGGCCATGACTACCACGCGTGTGGAAAGAAACACCGCCTCGTAAATGCTGTGCGTCACGAAGGCCACGGTCATGGCCTGCTGCGCCCACAGGCTGCGCACGTCGCTGTCGAGTTTGTTGCGGGTGAATTCGTCGAGCGCGCCGAAGGGCTCGTCGAGCAGCAGCAGGCTGGGGCGCGTGACCAGTGCCCGCGCCAGCGACACGCGCATCTGCATGCCGCCGGACAGCTCGCGGGGCCAGGAACTGGCAAACTTGTCCAGCCCCACCATCTGCAACGCTTCGGTCACGCGGGCGTCGGCCTCGGCGCGCGGCGTTCCGCGCAGGTCGAGCGGCAGGCGGGTGTTGGCGCGCACCCGAGCCCAGGGCATCAGCGTGGGCTCCTGAAACACCATGGACAGTGACTGCTTGCCCTCGGCGCCGTCCATCTTCTCCGAGCCCCACCACAGAATGCGCCCGGCTGACGGCGTATCCAGCCCGGCGAACATGCGCAGCAGCGTGCTCTTGCCGCAGCCCGAAGGTCCGAGCAGTGAGACGAACTCGCCCTGCTGGATGCGCAGGCGCACCTCATCGAGTGCATGGGTGCCGTTGGGGTAGGTCTTCTCCACGCGGTTGGCGAAGAGCGCGGTCTGCGCATCGGGCTGGTCCAGCGGTGCGCTGGCCTGCTGGTCGGTGCCTGAATCAGCGAGAGTCATGTCCATGTGGGTGCTCCGTGTCAGGAGGGGATGGGTTGAGAGGGGGAAGGGTTGAGAGGGATGCGCTTTGCTGCGGAGGGCCGGAACACTTCCTCCTCGCCATGCGCATGCAGGAGTTCCAGCAGACGCTTGCGCATCATCAGGCCCGGCTTGTCTGATTCCATGTGGAACTCCACGCGGCGACGGGTATCGACACAGGCGTCGGGGTCGGTCGCTTCAAGGATGTCGCGATCTTCATCGACGATGGGCCGATCCCAGGCAATCAGTTCCTGCGTGCTGCAGTCTGACTCCTGATCATTGCGGTAAAGCCACTGCGCCAGCATGATGTGGTCGTCATCGATGGGCGTGGCGCAGTTGTAGATGATGTGATGAATGCCGCTTTCCGGGTATTCGCAGCCGAAGCGCCGCACGAACGGCAGCCACCAGCGGTTGCGCAGGTGGCGCTGGGTGAACTCGCCGGTGCTGCCGGTGATGCGGTGTCCATGCACCGGGTTGCGGATGGGCACCAGCGTCTCGGCCTCGAATCCGTCCTCCGTGACGTCGATGCGGTAACTCGACGGCTTGGGCTGCTCAAAGATGCCGAAGTTCGCCTTGTGCACAAAGCTGAAGTGCGAATTGTCGAAAGCGTTCTCCATGAAGCGCAGCGGGCTGGTGGACCAGCGCTCGTGAAACTGGAAAATGCGCCGGAAGCCCGCAGCACCCTCCTCAACAAACTCGGGGATGGGTGCCAGCGGCTCCTCCAGCGCAACCCAGACATAGCCGTAACGCACGGCGCAGCGAAACGACTCGACCCGAGCCCCGGCGGGGATGGCCATGTCCGGATTCTGGGGAATGTGCACACAGCGGCCACTGCAGTCATAGGTCCAACCGTGGTAGCCGCAGACGATGCGTCCCGCGTCATCGACAAAGCCCTTGGAGAGCTGCGCGGTGCGATGGCAGCAACGATCACGCAGTGCCGCAGTCTGGCCGTCCGGCGTTTTCCACACCACCAGCTTTTCGCCGAGCAGGGTGAAGGGTTTTGGTCCTGAATCGAGAGCGTGCAATGGCATGAGTGCATACCAAAATCGACGCAGGACGGGTTGTTGTGTAACGAGCATGGCGGTTCCTTTCGACGATTGCGGGGGATGCGGCCCCGGCTGCAAATGGCTGCAGACCGGAGTCAGCAATGGAGCAATGTCCCGCAGCAAAGCCGCTGACCGCTTCTACTCTCAAAAGGCATCTAGCAAATCAGATGCCAGAGTTCCAACTGCGAGTCCTCGGTTTGACGGGCAATGACGGTGCGCCGCGCACCGAATCCATACGAAAGGAGGCCCGCGCTTGGTGCATGCGGCCCGCGCGGTATCGGTTACATGTGTGTACAAGTCGAGCAGGCCAGTGAAATCATCCTGGCATACGTTTTGCAGACACATTGAATACAGTTTCAACCGATCAATTTCTCCGAAAGGGTCTGTGCAATGGCAAGAAGTCGTGGATGGCTGCGTTGGGTGCTGGGCAGTGGCCTGGCCATGTTCAGTGTTGCAGCTGCGCAAGCACAGGCGCCGCAGAAGATCACGTTCTGCACCAACTGGTTCGCACAGGCCGAACATGGCGGCTTCTACCAGGCTCTGGCTACCGGGCTCTATAAGAAGGCCGACCTGGACGTCACCATCAAGATGGGCGGGCCGCAGGTCAATGGCCTGCAGTTGCTTGCGGGCGGCACATGCGATTTCTATATGGGCTATCCGGTACAGGACATCGTGGCCGCATCACGCGGTGTGCCAGTGGTGACGGTTGCGGCGATCTTTCAGAAAGATCCCAGCGTGCTGATTGCCCACCAAGGCGTGAAGACCCTGGCCGATCTGAAAGGCAAGCCCATCCTCGTGGCTTCCTACGTCAATACCACCTGGTGGCCCTGGCTGGAAAACAAGTATGGCTTCACCCAGTCACAGCAGCGTCCCTACACCTTCAATGTCGCCCAGTTTCTGCAGGACAAAAACCTATCGCAGCAGGGTTATGTCGGCTCCGAGCCACTGATGATCGAGCAGGGCGGAGAAAAGCCTGTGGTGTTCCTCTTGTCGGACTACGGCTGGCCTGCCTACGCCGAAACCATCGACACCACGCGTGGCCTGATCGAAAAGAGCCCGCAGGTTGTGGCGGCGTTTGTCAAGGCTTCAGCCGAGGGTTGGAAGTCCTACCTGGCTGACCCCGCGCCGGGCAACAAGTTGATCGCCGAAGCCGATCCCAAGCAGACCCCGGAACAACTTGCCTTCGGCCTGAGCATGATGAAGAAGTACCAGCTCGTCACCGGCGGAGAGGCAGGCAAGCTCGGCATCGGCGCCATGACTGATGCGCGCTGGAAAGAGATGTTCGATTTCATGGTTCAAAACAAGATGGTGCCCGCCAGTTTCGACTATCGCAAGGTCTACGACTTGCAATTCATCAAGTCGATCAAGGTGCTGCCCGATGCCGCCGATCTCAAGTAATCCCGCAAATCATCCTATCCCCTTCCTTTGACTCCAACATCATGTCTGTTCGTCAACTCGTCTCGGTCGTACTGATTGCCCTTGGCGCTCTCGCTGCCCTCACCCCTGCTGGTGCCCAAGATCTGCCCAAACTCAAGCTCTGCACGAGCTGGTTTCCCCAGGCCGAGCAGGGTGGGTTCTATCAAGCGCTCGCGCTCGGGCTGTACAAAATGGCCGGGTTGGATGTGAGCATTCAGCCCGGCGGGCCGCAGATCAACGGCCAGCAGTTGCTCGCCAGTGGCTCGTGCGACTTCTACACCGGCTACCCGATGCAGACCATGCAGGCCGTCGAACGCGGTGCGCCGGTAGCCACGGTGGCGGCGTTCTTCCAGAGAGACCCGCAGGCGCTGATCGCGCATCAGGGCATCAAGTCGCTTGTTGAACTCAAGGGCAAGCCCATCATGGTGGCGCAGTACGCCAACGCCACCTGGTGGCCCTGGCTGGAGGGCAAGTTCGGCTACACCAAGGCGCAGCAGCGGCCCTATAACGCCAGCGTCGCACCCTTCCTGCATGACAAGGACATGTCCATGCAGGGCTATGTGGGCAACGAGCCGCTGGCCATCGAGAAGGGTGGAGAGAAGCCCGTGGTCTTCCTGTTGGCGAACGATGGCTGGATGGCCTACGGCAAGACCATCGACACCCGCACCGCGCTGATCAAGGAGCATCCGCAGTGGGTGGCAGCCTTCGTCAAGGCCTCACTCGAAGGCTGGAAGTCTTACCTCGCCGACCCCGCAGCGGGTAACAAACTCATCATCGCGGCCAACCCCAAGCAGAGCGCCGAGCAGATCGACTTCTCCATCCGCATGATGAAGAAGTACCAGATCGTCACCGGGGACGAAGCACCGACGCTGGGCATCGGCGCCATGACGGACGCGAGGTGGAAGGCCATGTTCGATTACATGGTGCACAACAAGATGCTGCCTGCCGACTTCGACTACCGCAAGGCCTACGACATGCAGTTCATCAATGTCCTGCGCATCCTGCCCGGCAAGGCCGATGGCTCCTGAACACTGCTCTCGCATAGAACCAATTGCCTGAAGCCTCAAAGCCATGACCCCGACCACCTGGCTCCAACAACCGCGCATCCTCCGGGTTGCCGCGCCTCTGGGCGTAGGCGCGCTGTTCCTGCTCATCTGGCAACTGGTCGTTGAAGTCGGACACATCCCGTCCTATCTGCTGCCCGGCCCGCTTGTGATCGCACAGGCGCTGGTGGCGCATGCGCCCACGCTGTTCTTGGCGCTGCTGATGACCCTCAAAGTCACCTTTTTCGCCTTTGTTGCCGCCACTCTGCTGGGCACGTTGGCTGCGCTGCTGTTCGCCCAGAGCCGCTGGCTGGAAATGAGCCTGTTCCCCTATGCGGTCATGCTGCAGGTCACGCCCATCGTCGCCATTGCCCCGCTCATCATCATCTGGATCAAGAATACCGAACTGGCGCTGGTGGTGTGCGCCACCATCATCGCCATTTTCCCCATTATCTCCAACACCACCCTGGGTCTGAACAGCGTCAGCGGCAATCTCAATAACCTGTTCACCCTATACCGCGCCTCACGCTGGCAACGGCTGGTGCGCCTTCGCATCCCCGGTGCGCTGCCCTATTTCTTTGGTGGCCTGCGCATCAGCAGCGGCCTGGCGCTGATTGGTGCCGTGGTGGCTGAGTTTGTGGCGGGCACAGGCGGGCAGGGATCGGGGCTGGCGTATCAGATCCTGCAGTCGGGCTACAACCTGCAGATCCCGGAGATGTTCGCCGCACTCATTCTGCTGACGCTTGCAGGGGTGGCGCTGTTCGTGCTCATGGTGGTGTTGTCGAAGTGGGCCTTGAAGAACTGGCATGAAAGCGCGATGGATCGTTGAGCCCATGTCCGAACAGTCCATTCCCCTGATCGATTGCTGCAGCATGCGCCTCGACCCGGACACTCTGGGCCACAGTCTGTGCGCAGCGGCGCAAGGTCATGGCTTCATGCGTCTGCGCAACACCGGCCTGGACGCCACCCTGCTGCAGCGTGCATTCGCCTCCAGCCAGCGCTTCTTTGCCTTGCCAGAGGCCGCCAAGGACAGGCTGCGCTACCGCGATATTCAGCGCAACCACGGCTATGTCGCCGTCGGGCAGGAGGCCCTGGATCCGCTGGCTGCGGCCGACCGCAAGGAAAGCTTCACCATGCGCGACGCCCTGCGTAGGTCCAGCAACGACGCTGCCTGGCCCGACCCCGTCTTCCGCGACGATGCGCTGGATTTATTCACTGCGGCGCGCGCCCTGGCCGCAGACTTGCTGGACGCCATGGGCCGCTGCCTCGGGCTGAAGCCTGGCCACTTCGCCCAGCACCACCAGGGCGAGAACCAGACCCTGCGCTTCCTGCACTACCCGCCTCAGCACAGCGGAGATGCTGTCGCAGGCGCAGGGGCGCACACCGACTACGGCAGCATCACCCTGCTCTGGCAGGACGGCAATCCCGGTCTGGAGGTGAGCGCCGCCGATAGCACCTGGATGCCGGTTACGGCTGATCCCGACACCGTGGTCGTGAACATCGGCGATCTGCTGGAGCGCTGGAGCAACGGGCTGTTTCGCTCCACATTGCACCGCGTGCGACCGCGGCATCCGCAGCGCAGCCGCTACGCCATTGCCTTCTTCTCCGATCCGGACGACACCGTGCTGGTGGCACCGCTGGCGGGCTGCGTGCCAGCCCACCAGACGCCGCTGTATGCGCCCGTCACCGCAAGAGAGCACATCCTGCGCAAGCTCGCCGCAAGCTATGGCTGAGTCCTGCGTCCGCTTCTTCGCCCTTTACCGCGCCGCTGCGGCGCGGTGCCCACACCCGCTTTTCAACCCGGGAACTTGTCTGGACATCGTTCCAGTTCACTCATGCCTCATCACTTTCATCCATAGGGAGAACACAACATGAAAGCAGGTCACCATACCGGCAAAGCCTTCGCCACCGTATCCATCCTCGCGGTCAGTTTGGGTTTCGCAAGCGCCCCGGCCCAGGCAGCTATCTGGAGTGACGCCTGGATCCACGCCCAGTACGGTACCCAATTTGCAGAACCCGGAAATCCGAAGGACATCGCTAAGCGCATCCTCGGCTTCTCTTACGCCAGCGGCGATTCGCTCGGCACCAACTTTTTCAACATGGATGTACTGATGTCCGACTCTTCCGACCCCGAGGCCTGCGCGTCAGGCACCAACTGCGCGGCGGCTGGAGCACAGGAAATCTACGCGGTCTATCGCCGCACCTTCTCATACGCGCAGATCAGCGGCAACAAGATCCATTGGGGGCCGATCAACGATGTGATGCTCGGCATGGGCTTCGACTATTCTGCCAAGAACACAACCTTCGCGCCGCGCGTACGCAAGTTCCGCATCGGCCCCATGCTCGGCCTAAACGTGCCGGGCTATGCCAAGATTGGCTTGGAGCTTTACAAGGAGAGCAATCACAACGGCTTCAACCCCTATCCGAAGGGGGGAGACGTGAGCTTCAACACCACCTACGTGCTGGCCGCGGACTGGGGCATTCCCTTCGCCGGCGGCAGCTTCAAGTGGAGCGGCTTCTTCGACCACATCGGTGCCAAGGGCTACGGCACCGTGCCAGAGACCCTGCTCTCCACAGAGATCATGTACGACGTGGGCAAGGCGCTCTACAGTACACCGAACAAGCTGTGGGCCGGGGTGCAGTACCAATACTGGCGCAACAAGTTCGGTAACCCAGCATCCACCGTGCCCGGCGCTAAGGCCAGCACGCCGATGGTACGGGTCGAATACCACTTCTGATCGTCCCCTGCGCAGGCCGCGAGCGGCCCGCGCCTGAGAGGCTCCGGGCAAACTGGGAAGGTGCACCGCGACAGGTTTGGCGTGATCAGAACGCCGCGAAGCCGGTGATCGCCCGGCCGAGGATGAGGGCATGGATGTCGTGCGTGCCCTCGTAGGTGTTGACCACTTCGAGATTCACCAGATGGCGGGCCACGCCGAACTCGTCGGCGATGCCGTTGCCGCCGAGCATGTCGCGCGCGTTGCGGGCGATGTCCAGCGCCTTGCCGCAGTTGTTGCGCTTGAGCAGCGAGGTGACTTCGGGCGCCGCCGAGCCTTCGTCCTTCATGCGCCCCAGCCGCAACGCACCTTGCAGCCCCAGGCTGATCTCGGTGGCCATGTCGGCCAGTTTTTTCTGGATGAGCTGATTGGACGCCAAGGGCCTGCCGAACTGCTGCCGGTCGAGCACGTACTGCCGGGCCCGGGTGTAGCAGTCTTCGGCTGCACCCATCGCCCCCCAGGCGATACCGTAACGCGCGCTGTTCAGGCAGGTGAAGGGGCCTTTGAGCCCGCGCACCTCGGGGAAGGCGTTTTCCTCGGGGCAGAACACACCGTCCATCACGATCTCGCCGGTGATCGAGGTGCGCAGGCCGACCTTGCCGTGGATGGCCGGTGCGCTCAGGCCCTTGCTGCCCTTGTCGAGCACGAAGCCGCGAATCTCGCCCGCGTCGTCCTTGGCCCAGACCACGAACACATCGGCGATCGGGCTGTTGCTGATCCACATCTTGCGCCCGGTGAGCGCGTAGCCGCCGGGCACGGCGCGGGCGCGGGTGCTCATGCCGCCGGGGTCGGAGCCATGATCGGGCTCGGTCAAACCAAAACAGCCGATCCATTCGCCCCGCGCCAGCCGCGGCAGATACTTCTGCTTCATTGCCTCGGGGCCGAAGGTGAAGATCGGCAGCATGACCAGCGAACTCTGCACGCTCATCATCGACCGATAGCCCGAATCGACCCGCTCGACCTCGCGGGCGATGAGGCCGTAGCTGACCTGGTTCAGCCCCGCGCCGCCGTAGGCCTCGGGAATCGTCGCGCCGAGCAGGCCGAGCGCACCCATTTCGCCGAAGATCGACGGATCGGTGGTCTCGTGCCGGAACGCGCTCAACACACGCGGCACGAGCTTGTCCTGGCAGAACGCGTGCGCGGCGTCGCGCACCGCACGTTCGTCGGCGCTCAACTGGGCGTCGAGCTGCAGCGGATCGTCCCAGAGAAACCGGGGCTTGGGGGTCACCATGGCAAACACTCCGTGGGGCAGATGGGAGCAGCCATCGTATTCCCTCTGGTACAAACCTTGCGGCGGGTGCGGCAGCGTTGCCCGTCCCTTCGCCGTTCTCCTTTCGTTCACCATGGCGCCCTGGCACTCACGGTTGCAATTGCAGTTTTCCTCCGAAGCCGATCGAACCGTGCTGCGGCACCGGCACGAGGGCGGCCTGCGCGCGCTGGCCAGCCACTACCCCGAAGCCCCCGGCATCTGCCATCAGGTGCTGGTGCATCCGCCAGGCGGCCTGGTGGGGGGCGACATTCTGGACATCGATCTGACGGTGCAGGCGGGCGCGCACGCCCTGGTGACCACGCCGGGGGCGGGGCGCTTCTACCGCAGCACCGGCGCGCCTGCGCGGCAGACGCTGGAGGCGCGGCTGGCCCCCGGAGCACGGCTGGAATGGCTGCCGCTGGAGACGCTGGCCTACGACCAGTGCCTGGGCGAGAACCGCAGCCGCTTTCACCTCGAACCCGGTGCCGAACTGATCGCCTGGGATCTGCTGGCGCTGGGCCTACCTGCAGCTGACGCCGCCTTCCGCGCCGGACGCTTCACCCAGCACGTCGAACTGCCCGGCATCTGGCTGGAGCGCGGCAGCATCGCGGGCGACGACGAGGTGCTGCTGCATGCGTCTGGCGGTCTGCGCGGCCATACCGCGCTGGCGACCCTGCTGTTCGCTGCGGGCAGCCCGTTGGCCGCGCAGCGCCGGGACGCTCTGCTCGATACCGCCAGGCAGGCGGCTGATGCGGCGGCGGTGGATGAGGTGTTGTGGGGGGCTACGGCGCCGCATGCGCAGATCATCGTTCTGCGGGCGCTGGGCCAGCGCATCGAACCGGTGGCTGCGCTCTGCCGTGCCGTCTGGGCCGCGTGGCGGCAGGCGGCCTGGTCGATCGAGGCCTGCGCGCCGCGCGTCTGGGCGACCTAAGAGCTTGTGAACCTTTCAGCCATGTCAGCCTTGCACGCCAAAACGCCCCCGGTCTTCGTTGCAAATGCTCGCCATAGCTCGGGCTATGGCTGTGCTTTGCGCCTCGACCGGGGGCGTTTTGACGCGCCTTTCGGCCGCGGCCGAAAAATTCACAAGCTCTGAGCGGCGGCCCGCGATGGGCGTTGCTGCCAGGCTGAAAGCCCCCCGATCTTCGCGCGATAGCGGCTTTCAGTCGCCGCTGTAAGCCAGGCCCGAGGCCACGCCACCGAACAGGTCGCCCACCACCAGCGCCACACCGCCGAACTCGGCCTGCAGGGCGCGCTGAAACGGACGCAGCGCGCTCGACCCGCCCGTCAGGTAGATTGCATCGATCGCCGTGCTGCGCAGGCCCGCGCGTTGCACGCATTCCCGGGCGCAGGCCACGGTGCGCGAGAGCAAATCCGCCAGATGTTCTCGCAGATCGGAAGGGGTGAGCATGGCCTGCAGCCCCGGCTCGATGAACGCCATCGAGATCGCGGTATCCGCGTCGTCCTGCGAGCAGCGGATCTTGGCCTGCTCCACCTCATGCGCCAGCCGGTGCCCCTCCCGGTGGCGAAGCACCGTCATCAACCGCTGGTGCAGGCGGGAGTCTGCATAGTCCTCGCGCAGGGCCTGTGCCTGGCCGATCGCGCGCGGCAGATAGAGCCATTGGATCAGGTGCCAGGTCGAGAGATCGAAGAACACCCGGCTTGGCACTTCGCGCCGCAGGGGTCCGATGTGACGGTAGCCCAGCAGCGGCATGGCCCGCTCCAGGCTGAGCTTGTGGTCGAAATCGGTGCCGCCGATGTGCACCCCCGACGTGGCGAGCACGTCGGCGCCGCGGTCGCGCTGCGCGCTGCGCTGCGGGCCCAGCCGCACCACGGTAAAGTCGGACGTGCCGCCGCCCAGATCGACCACCAGCACCAGGCTCTCGCGCGACAGGCGGCGCTCGTAATCGAGCGCGGCCGCAATCGGCTCCAGCTGGAAGGTCACCCGCTCGAACCCCACTGCCAGGGCGGCCTCGTGCAGCGAGCGCTGCGCCTGGGCGTCGCGCTGCGGGTTGTCGTCGACGAAATGCACTGGGCGGCCCATGACCACCCGCGTGGGGGCGCCGCCCAGCGCCCGCGTCGCCCGCTGGCGCAGCTCGGCCAGGAAGGTCGCCACGATGTCCTGAAAGCTGATTTGGCGGTGGTTGACCTCCGTCTTTTCCAGCAACAGCGGGCTGCCCAGAAGGCTCTTGAGCGAACGCATCAGACGTCCTTCGGTGCCGCCGAGATATTGCTGCACGGCGTCGCGGCCGAAGTGTGTGCGCTGGTCCTCGGCGTTGAAGAACACGGCCGTGGGTATGGACAGCGCATCGCCTTCGAGCGGAATCAGGCGCGACAGCCCTTGCGGAGCCGCCCAGGAGACCGCCGAATTGGACGTGCCGAAATCAATGCCAAGGGTGCCGAGTGGGGAAGACTTCATGGGAGGGTGACAGCCCGCCGAACGCACGGCCCTGGCGAGGCGGTCGTGATGACCGCGGCCGGTCGGCCGCTGGAAGAAACGCTGCGCATGGCGCGGCAGGCTGCGCAGTGTACCCACTCGAACCGGGCAAGCTGCAGCCACAAGGACGTGGAGCAGCCACTATTTACGTTGACGTAAACGGAAGGTAAGATGGCCCGGTGCCTGCCAGCAGAGCAGAAGCACGAGACAAGGAGCCTATCGGACTTGCGGATCGCGGGCTGCAAAATGACCCTGCGGCGCCCTGCGGCAGCGGCTTTTTGCCCCGTAGCAACGGCTATGGGGCTGCAAATCCGCCGCCATATGACATCCGCAGGCCCATTTTTCGCCTTTCGCGCCCCAAGCCCGACAGGCTCCTAGCGAGGAGAACCCATGCAACTGCCCGGACTGGACTTTCAACTCGGCGAGGACATCAACGCCCTGCGCGAGGCCGTGCGCGACTTCGCCGACACGGAGATCGCGCCCCGCGCGGCCGAGATCGACCGCACCGATCAGTTCCCCATGGATCTGTGGCGCAAGTTTGGCGACCTGGGGCTGCTGGGCGTGACCGTGTCCGAGGCTGAAGGCGGCGCGGGCATGGGCTATCTGGCGCACATGGTGGCGATGGAAGAAATCTCCCGCGCCAGCGCCTCGGTGGGCTTGAGCTATGGCGCGCATTCCAATCTCTGCGTCAACCAGATCCGCCGCAACGGCAGCGCTGCACAGAAGGCCAGATACCTGCCCAAGCTGCTGAGCGGCGAGCATGTGGGCGCGCTGGCGATGAGCGAGCCGGGTGCCGGCAGCGACGTGGTGAGCATGAAGCTGCGCGCCGACAGGCGCGGCGATGCCTATGTGCTCAACGGCAGCAAGATGTGGATCACCAACGGGCCGGATGCCGACGTGCTGGTGGTCTATGCCAAGACCGACCCGGCCGCCGGGCCGAAGGGCATTACCGCCTTTCTGGTGGAAAAGGGTTTCAAGGGCTTTTCGGTGGCGCAGAAGCTCGACAAGCTGGGCATGCGCGGCAGCCACACCGGCGAGCTGGTGTTTCAGGACTGCGAGGTGCCCGCCGGGAACGTGCTGGGCGAGGTGAGCGGCGGCGTGAGCGTGCTGATGAGCGGGCTGGACTACGAGCGCGCGGTGCTGGCAGCAGGGCCGGTGGGCATCATGCAGGCGGTGATGGACAACGTCGTGCCCTACGTGCACGAACGCAAGCAGTTCGGCCAGAGCATCGGTGAATTCCAGCTCATTCAGGGCAAGCTGGCCGACATGTACACCGTGCTGCAGGCCGCGCGCAGCCTGCTCTACACCGTGGGCAAAAACCTCGACGCCCTGGGCGACGGACATGCGCGCAGCGTGCGCAAGGACTGCGCAGCGGTCATTCTGTGGTGCGCCGAGAAGGCCACCTGGATGGCCGGCGAGGGCATCCAGATTTTCGGCGGCAACGGCTATATCAACGACTATCCGCTGGGGCGGCTGTGGCGCGATGCCAAGCTCTACGAAATCGGCGCTGGCACCAGCGAAATCCGCCGCATGCTGATCGGCCGGGAACTGTTCGCGCAAACGGCGTGATCGGCTTGCGCGTCAGGTCGGGGCGGCGCGGACAGGCCGCGCCGTGGGTGCCATGCTCAGGCGGGTTGCGGCTGCACCTGTGTGCGCAGACCAGCGGCGTCGAGCGCGGCGTCGAGCCGACGCACCGCGGCGGGCACGTCGGCCCATTTGTCCAGACCGAACAGGCCGATGCGGAAGCTCTTGTAGTCCGGGCCTTCGTCCAGCGCCAGGGGCACACCGGCGGCGATCTGCACGCCGGCGGCGGCGAACTTCTTGCCGGTCTGCACATCCGGGTCGGTGGTGAAGCTCACCACCACGCCGGGCGCCTGAAAGCCTGCGGCGGCCACACTCACCAGACCGCGGCGCTCCAGGCTGTCGCGCACCGCGCGGCCCAGCGCGATCTGCTGCTCGCGCAGCTTGGGCAGGCCTACGTCGAAGGCCTCGCGCATCACATCGCGCACCTGGGCGAGGGCGTCGGTGGGCATGGTGGCGTGGTAGGCATGACCGCCGTTCAGGTAGGCCTGCATGATCTGGTGCCACTTCTTCAGGTCGCAACTGAAGCTGTCGCTCTGTGTGGCGTCGAGCTGCTGCGCGGCGCGGTCGTTCAGCATGACCATGCCGCAGCAGGGCGGGCCGCTCCAGCCCTTTTGCGGCGCGGAGACCAGCACGTCCACATTGCAGGCGGCCATGTCCACCCACATCGCGCCGGAGGCGATGCAGTCGAGCACGAACAGCCCGCCGACTTCGCGGGCGGCAGCGCCCACGGCCTGCAGATAGCCGTCGGGGAGCATCATCCCGGCAGATGTTTCCACATGCGGAGCGAACACCACGGCCGGGCGCTCGCGGCGGATGGTGGCGACCACCTCGTCGATCGGCGCGGGCGCGAACGGTGCCTGCGCGCCGCTGCCTGTGCGGCGGGCCTTGCAGACGGTCACGTTGGCGGCATCAGTCAGGCGGCCCTGCTCGATGATCTGCGTCCAGCGATAGCTGAACCAGCCGTTGCGCACGATCACCACCCGTCCGCCCTGCACATACTGGCGCGCCACCGCCTCCATGCCGAAGCTGCCGCTGCCGGGCACGATGACCGCGTGCTGCGCGTCGTAGGCCTGGCGCAGCATGGCCGAGAGGTCGCGCATGACCTGCTGGAAACGCTGCGACATGTGGTTGAGGGCGCGGTCGGTATAGACCACCGAGTAGTCGAGCAGGCCGTCGGGATCGACGTTGGGAAGCAGTCCGGGCATGGCGATTCTCCTGTTTTATCCGTCGCGGCCAGGCGCCAGCCGCGCGACCGCAAGGCGAAAAGCCTAGCACGGGCCCTGTCTTTACCGCGTCGTCGGTACGGGCTTACAGTGAACGCCCGTTATCGCACCGCGCTTGAATGATGCATCAGTTTCCGCCCCGCCTCGATTCCCCGGTGGCTTTCGCCATGGCGCGCACCATGCTCGAAGGCTTCAACCGTCATTACCGGCTGTTCCGCCAGGTCAGCGCCGCCGCGAAAGAGCGTTTCGAGCGTGCCGACTGGGCTGGGCAACAGGCGGCGCAGCGCGAGCGCATCGCCTTTTACGACCAGCGCGTGGATGAAGGCGCCGAGCGACTGCAGAAGGAACTCGACGCCGGCAGCCAGCCTATGGAGGTGTGGCAGCAGGCCAAGCTGCATTTCATCGGCCTGCTGATCAATCACCACCAGCCCGAGCTGGCAGAAACCTTTTTCAACTCGGTGACGACCAAGATTCTGCGGCGCGAACACTTCAACAACGAATTCCTGTTCGTGCGCCCGGCAGTGTCCACCGAATACATCGAGAACGAGGAGCCTGCGGCCAAGCCGACGTTCCGGGTGTATTACCCGCACACCCACGCGGCGCTGCACGGCTGTCTGCGCCGGGCCATCGAGAACTTTCAGCTCGCGCTGCCTTTTGAAGATCTCGACCGCGATGTCGGCCAGGTGCTGGAGGCGGTGCGCAAGCGCTTCGGCAGCGATGTGCGTCTGCGCGCCAACTTCCAGATCCAGATGCTCGACTCGCTGTTCTTCCGCAACAAGGGCGCGTATGCGGTGGGCAAGGTGATCAACGGTTTTGCCGAGTTTCCGCTGGCGCTGCCCATCCTGCACAACGAGCGCGGCCAGCTCTACATCGACACCGTGCTGCTCTGTGAAGACGACATGCTGTTGCTGTTTTCCTTCGCCCGCGCCTATTTCATGGTGGACATGGAAATTCCGTCGGCCTATGTGCAGTTTCTGCGCAGCCTCATGCCGCGCAAGCCGCGCGCCGAGCTGTACAACGCGCTGGGCCTGGCCAAGCAGGGCAAGACGCTGTTCTACCGCGACTTTCTCTATCACCTGCGGCATTCGAGCGACCAGTTCATCGTCGCGCCGGGCATCAAGGGCATGGTGATGGTGGTGTTCACCCTGCCGTCGTTTCCCTTCGTGTTCAAGGTCATCAAGGACTTCTATCCCCCGCAGAAAGACACCACCCGCGACAAGATCAAGGGCAAGTATCTGCTGGTCAAGCAGCACGACCGGGTGGGCCGCATGGCCGAGACGCTGGAGTATTCCAACGTCGCGTTTCCGCGCGCGCGGTTTTCGCCCGAGCTGATCCAGGAGATCGAAACCTATTGCCCATCTCAGCTTGAGTATGACGGCGACACCATCATCATCCGCCACTGCTATATCGAACGCCGGATGATTCCGCTCAACATCTATCTGCAGGAAGCCGACGACGCCCAGCTCGAAGCCGCGGTGATCGAATACGGCAACGCCATCAAGGACATGGTGGCGGCCAATATCTTTCCGGGCGACATGCTGTGGAAGAACTTCGGCATCACCCGCCACGGTAAGGTGGTGTTCTACGACTACGACGAGATCGAGTACATCACCGACTGCAACTTCCGCCGCGTGCCGCCTGCGCGCTGCGAAGAAGACGAAATGGCCGCCGAGCCCTGGTATGCGGTCGGCCCGCATGACGTGTTTCCCGAGACCTTCGGCCAGTTCTTGCTGGGCAACCCCAAGGTGCGCGCGGTGTTCATGAAACATCACGCTGACCTGCTCGACCCGGTGTTCTGGCAGGAACACCAGAGCCGCATCCGCGAGGGTCATCTGTACGACGTCTTCACTTATGAAGCATCGCGCCGCTTTCCGCGGCCGTTGGATGCCCCCGCACATTCCCATCCAATCACCATGGAGACCCCATCATGACTGATCCGATCGTCATCGTTTCCGCCGCGCGCACGCCCATCGGCGGCCTGCTCGGCGACTTGGCCGCCGTGCCTGCCTGGGAGCTGGGCGCCACCGCCATAGCTGCTGCGATGCAGCGCGCCGGTGTGGGCGGCGACCAAGTGGACGAAGTGCTCATGGGCAACTGCCTGATGGCCGGGCAGGGCCAGGCCCCGGCGCGCCAGGCCGCACTCAAGGCGGGGCTGCCGCAGTCCGCCGGCGCGGTCACGATGTCGAAAATGTGCGGCTCGGGCATGCGGGCGATGATGTTCGCCCACGACATGCTGGCTGCGGGCAGCGCCAACGTGATCGTTGCCGGTGGCATGGAAAGCATGACCAACGCGCCGCATCTGGCCTTCGTGCGCAAGGGGGTGAAGTACGGCCTCACCCAGTTCTACGACCACATGGCGCTCGACGGCCTCGAAGACGCTTACGACCGCGGCAAGGCCATGGGTGTGTTCGCCGAAAGCTGCGTGGCGAAATACGGCTTCAGCCGCGAGGAGATGGACGCCTTCGCCATCGCCTCCACCGAGCGCAGCAAAAAAGCCAACGAAGACGGCTGCTTCGACTGGGAAATGGCGCCGGTCACCGTGGCCGGTCGCGGTGGCGAGGTGAGCATCAGCCGCGACGAGCAGCCGTTCAAGGCCAAGCTCGAGAAGATTCCAGGCCTCAAGCCCGCGTTCAAGAAGGACGGCAGCATCACCGCGGCGACCTCGTCGAGCATTTCCGATGGTGGCGCGGCGCTGGTGCTGATGCGTCAGTCCAGCGCCGACAAGCTGGGCTGCGCGCCGATCGCTCGCATCGTCTCGCACGCCGTGTACGCGCAGGCGCCCGAATGGTTCACCACCGCGCCGGTCGGCGCCATTGCCAAAGCGCTGGAGAAGGCGGGCTGGCAGGTGGGCGAGGTGGATCTGTGGGAGGTGAACGAAGCCTTCGCCGCGGTCACCATGGCGGCCATGCGCGAATACAAGCTGCCGCACGAGATCGTGAACGTGCACGGCGGCGCAGTGGCGCTGGGCCACCCCATCGGCGCCTCGGGCGCGCGCATCGTCGTCACCCTGCTGGGCGCACTGCGGCAGCGCGGGCTGAAAAAGGGCATGGCCGCGCTGTGCATCGGCGGTGGCGAGGCCACGGCGATGGCGGTCGAACTGCTCTGATCCACCATGCTGCTCGATGACGACCACCGCATGATCCGCGATGCGGTGCGTGATTTCGCTCAAGCCGAAATCGCCCCGCACGCCGCGGCCTGGGCGCGCGAGGGCCGCTTTCCGCGCGAGGCGCTGCGGGGACTGGCGGCGCTGGGCTGCCTGGGCATTGCCGTGCCCACGGAGTGGGACGGCGCCGGGCTGGACTATCTGTCGCTGGCGCTGGCCATCGAGGAGATCGCCGCGGCCGACGGCGCGACCAGCACCATCGTCAGCGTCAACAACTGCCCGGTATGCTCCATCCTCATGGCCTGGGGCAGCCGGGCGCAGAAGAAACAGTGGCTGCGGCCGCTGGCGCGCGGCGAGATGATCGGGGCGTTTGCGCTGACCGAGCCGCAGGCGGGGTCGGATGCGTCGAACATCCGCACCACAGCAAGGTTGGAGGCCGATCACTACGTCATCGACGGCGTCAAGCAGTTCATCACCAGCGGCAAGAACGGGCAGGTCGCCATCGTGCTCGCCGCCACCGACCGCGCGGCGGGCAAGAAGGGCATCAGCGCCTTCATCGTACCCACCGACGCGCCCGGCTACATCGTCGAGCGACTGGAAGACAAGGCCGGTCAGTCGGCGAGCGACACCGCGCAGATCCGCTTCGAGGCTTGCCGCGTGCCGGTGAGTCAGCGCATCGGCGAGGAAGGGCAGGGCTACAAAATCGCCCTCTCCGGCCTGGAAGGCGGGCGCATCGGCATTGCGGCGCAAGCCGTCGGCATGGCGCGCGCGGCCTTCGAAGCGGCGCAGCGCTACGCGCACGATCGCAGCGCCTTCGGCAAATCCATCTTCGAGCATCAGGCGGTGCAGTTCCGTCTGGCTGAGATGGCCATGCAGATCGAATCCGCGCGGCAGCTGCTGTGGCATGCGGCCAGTCTTAAGGACGCGGGCCAGCCCTGTCTGAAGGAAGCCGCCATGGCCAAGCTGATGGCCAGCGAAATGGCCGAGCGGGTGTGCAGCGCGGCGATGCAGATCCACGGCGGCTACGGCTACGTGGCGGATTTTCCCGTCGAGCGCATCTGGCGCGATGTGCGGGTTTGCCAGATTTACGAAGGCACCTCCGACGTGCAGAAAATGCTGATCGCCCGCGCGCTGTGAAGCGCCACACCAGAACCACACCAGGAGACTTGCATGCCCGTCAGCCCGATCACCTTCTTTTTCGACTTCTCCTCGCCCTATGCCTATCTGGCGAGCACGCAGATCGAAGCCATCGCTGCGCGCCATCTGCGCGACATCGAGTGGGTGCCGGTGCTGCTCGGCCCGGTGTTTCAGACGACCGGGGCCAGGCCGCTGATCGACCAGCCGCTCAAGGGCGACTATGCCCGCATCGACATTCCGCGCAGCGCGCGGTATTTGGGCGTGCCTTTTGTGCTGCCCTCGCCTTTCCCCATTGCGACCCATCAGGCCGCGCGCGTGTTCATCGGCCTGCAGCGCGAACAGTCGCAGCAGGCCGTGCCCTGGCTGCATCGCTGCTACAGCGCCTATTTCACCCAGAATCGCAACCTCGCCGAGTTGCCCGTGCTCGAAGCCCTTGCCGCCGAGCAGGGGCTGGCGAGCGATGCAGTGGCGCGCTTTACTGCCGATCCGGCGATCAAGGCCCAGCTCAAGGCCAACGTCGATCGGGCGCTGGAGCAGGGTATGTGCGGCGCGCCGTTCATGGTGGTGGACGAACAGCCCTTCTGGGGTGTGGATCGGCTGCCGCAACTGGAGCACTGGCTGAGCACAGGCGGATTCTGACCCGACAGCCGACCCGCGCGCAGTCGCGGGCGGCATGCAACGAACCCAGGAGACTCTCATGACCGACCCCACCCCACTGGTTCAGGCCTACGCCTGCGGCGCCCTAGAGCAGCCGCTCATCACCCAGACCCTCGGCGATTTTTTCGACGCCATGGCCGCGCATCAGGGCCAGCACGAAGCGCTGGTCGTGCGGCATCAGGGCGTGCGCCTGAGCTATGCCGAGCTCAAGCGCGAAGTGGACCGGCTGGCCAGCAGCATGCTGCGCAGCGGCCTGCGCAAGGGCGACCGCGTGGGTATCTGGGCGCACAACAGCGTGGAATGGGTGCTGATGCAACTGGCCACGGCCAAGGTCGGCATCATTCTGGTGAATATCAACCCGGCCTACCGCACCGCCGAAGTGGAATACGCGCTCAACAAGGTGGGCTGCCGTGCGCTGGTGACCATGCCCTCGTTCAAGACCAGCGACTACCTCGCCATGCTGCGCGAGCTGGCCCCTGAGCTGGCGAGCTGCGCGCCGGGTGAGCTGCGCGCCGCGCGGCTGCCTGATCTCAAGCTGGTGGTGCACCTGGGACAGATCGAAGAGCCGGGCATGCTTCGCTTCGCCGACTGGATCGCCCGTGGCAGCGCCGACGACCCGGCGGTGGGCGAGGCGGCGGCGATGCTCCATGCCCATGAACCCATCAACATCCAGTTCACCAGCGGCACCACCGGCTTTCCCAAGGGCGCCACGCTGACCCACAGCAACATCCTGAACAACGGCTACTTTATCGGCGAGGCGATGAAGCTCACCGCCGTCGACCGACTGTGCATTCCGGTGCCGCTGTATCACTGCTTCGGCATGGTGCTGGGCAACCTGGCCTGCATCACGCACGGCGCCACCATCGTCTATCCCAACGATGCCTTCGACCCGCTGCTCACGCTGCAGACCGTGCAGGAGGAAGCGTGCACCGGGCTGCACGGCGTGCCGACCATGTTCATCGCCATGCTCGACCACCCACGGTTCGCGGAGTTCGACCTCTCCACCCTGCGCACCGGCATCATGGCCGGCAGCCCCTGCCCGATCGAGGTGATGAAGCGGGTGGTGCGCGACATGCACCTGAGCGAAATCACCATCGCCTACGGCATGACCGAAACCGCGCCCGTGAGTTGCCAGAGCTCCACCGACACGCCGCTGGACAAGCGGGTGAGCACGGTGGGTCAGGTGCAGCCGCACCTGGAGGTGAAGATCGTCGATCCGCAGAGCGGCGAGACCGTGGCGCCCGGCGAGACTGGCGAGCTCTGCACCAAGGGGTATTCGGTGATGCACGGCTACTGGGGCGATGCCGAGAAGACGCGCGAGGCCATCGACGCCGAAGGCTGGATGCACACCGGCGACCTCGCGGTGATGGACGTCGAGGGCTATGTGAATATCGTCGGTCGCATCAAGGACATGGTGATCCGCGGCGGCGAAAACATCTACCCGCGCGAGGTCGAGGAATTCCTCTACCGCCACCCCATGGTGCAGGACGTGCAGGTGGTCGGCGTACCCGACCCGAAGTACGGTGAGGAGCTGTGCGCCTGGATCATCCCCAAGACCGGCGCCATGCCCACGGACGACGACATCCGCGATTTCTGCAAGGGGAAGATCGCGCATTACAAGATTCCGCGCTACATCCGCTTCGTGCCGAGCTTTCCGCTGACCATCACCGGCAAGGTGCAGAAGTTCAAGATTCGTGAAGCCATGCAACAAGAGCTCGGGCTGCGCGCCGAGAAGACCGCCTGAAAGCGCCCATGACCAAGCTCGACACCCGACTCAACCCGCGCAGCGCCGAGTTTGCGGCCAACGCCGCCGCCATGCAGACGCTGGTGGACGATCTGCGCGCACGCATCGCCCGCGTGGCCGAGGGCGGCGGCGAGGCGGCGCGCGCCAAGCATGTGGCGCGCGGCAAGCTGCTGCCGCGCGAACGTGTGGCGGCGCTGCTCGATCCCGGATCGCCCTTCCTGGAGTTCTCGCCGCTGGCAGCGCACGGCCTGTACGACGACGCAGCGCCGGGCGCGGGCGTCATCACTGGCATCGGGCGGGTGAGCGGGCGGCAGTGCGTCATCGTCTGCAACGACGCCACGGTGAAGGGCGGCACCTATTACCCGATGACGGTGAAAAAGCATCTGCGCGCGCAGGACATTGCGCGCGAGAACCGCCTGCCCTGCATCTACCTGGTCGATTCGGGCGGCGCCAATCTGCCCAACCAGGACGAGGTGTTTCCCGACCGCGACCACTTCGGCCGCATCTTCTACAACCAGGCCACGCTGAGCGCCGAGGGCATCGCGCAGATCGCGGTGGTCATGGGTTCATGCACCGCTGGCGGCGCCTATGTGCCGGCCATGAGCGACGAGTCGGTCATCGTCGCCAACCAGGGCACCATCTTCCTCGGTGGCCCGCCGCTGGTGAAAGCGGCCACCGGCGAGGAGGTCAGCGCCGAAGACCTGGGCGGCGGCGATGTGCACACCCGCCTGTCGGGCGTGGCCGATCATCTGGCGGCCAACGACGCGCATGCGCTGGCCATCGCCCGGCGCATCGTCTCGCGCCTGCGGCCGCCCGAACGCGCCGCGCTCGACCTGCGCGAGCCGCGCGAGCCGCTGTATCCGGCCAGCGAGTTGTACGGCGTGGTGCACCTGGATGCCCGCAAGCCCTTCGACGCGCGCGAGGTCATCGCCCGCCTCGTCGACGGCTCCGAGTTCGACGAGTTCAAGGCCCGCTTCGGTACCACGCTGCTGTGCGGCTTCGCCCATCTGCACGGCATGCCGGTGGGCATCCTGGCGAACAACGGCATTCTGTTCTCCGACAGCGCCGTGAAGGGCGCCCACTTCATCGAGCTGTGCTGCCAGCGCCGCATCCCGCTGCTGTTCCTTCAGAACATCACCGGCTTCATGGTCGGGCGCAAGGCCGAGAACGAAGGCATTGCCCGTCACGGCGCCAAGCTGGTCACGGCGGTGGCCTGCGCCCAGGTGCCCAAGTTCACGGTGATCATCGGCGGCTCCTTCGGCGCCGGCAACTACGGCATGTGCGGCCGCGCCTACGGCCCACGCCAGCTCTGGATGTGGCCCAACGCCCGCATCAGCGTGATGGGTGGCGAGCAGGCCGCCAGCGTGCTCGCCACCGTGCGGCGCGACGGCATCGAGGCCAAGGGTGGCAACTGGAGCGCGGACGAAGAGGAGGCCTTCAAAGCGCCCATCCGCGAACAGTACGAGGCGCAGGGCCACCCGTACTACGCCACCGCGAGGCTGTGGGACGACGGCGTGATCGACCCCGCCGACACCCGCCGCGTGCTGGCGCTGGGCCTGTCGGCCGCGCTGAATGCGCCCATCCCCGAAACCCGCTTCGGCGTGTTCCGCATGTGATGTGTATAATTTTTATCATTCGTACACATTCGAGAGGCTGATCATGCGAACCAATATCGACATCGACGATGCCTTGATGGCCGCGGCCATGGAAGCTGGCGGTTTCAAGACCAAGAAAGAGGCGGTGGAGGAAGGCTTGCGCTTGTTGCGCCGTCGCAAGGTGTACGAGGGCTTGCTGGCCTTGCGCGGCCAGTTGCAGTGGGACGACTCCGACGCGGCATGGGCGGCAGCGCGCGTCGAGCAAGACGCGGCATCCTTGCAGCTTGCCATGCCGGGTGCGGCCTACGCTTCCACGGCAGGAAAACGCGCGTCCAAGACCGCAAGTCGGCGCCGCGTCAAATCATCTTCCAAATGATTCTGGTGGACTCCAGCGTGTGGATCGACTTTTTCCGCGGCGAACGCGCAGGCGCCAGTGGGGCGCTGGCGCGCTGCCTGGGCGATTCGAGCGTCGAGGTCGGCATGGCTGATCTGGTGCTGTTCGAGGTGCTGCGCGGCTTTCGCCCCGGGCGCGCTGCCGACGCCGCCGAACAGCTCATGCGTGCGCTGCCGCAGGTCAGCCTCGGCGGCGAGGATCAGGCGGTGCAGGCCGCGCATCTGTATCGCCGCCTGCGCCTGCAAGGCCGCAGCGTGCGCAGCCCGGTCGATGTGCTGCTGGCCAGTTTCTGCATGGCGCAGGGTCACACCCTGCTGCATCGCGATGCCGACTTCGAGGCCTTCAAAATGGTGGGAGACATTGACACATGGCCGCAATGAATCCCATCCATCCACTCGGCGACTACTTCGCCACCCTCGCCCGCTACCACGTCTGGGCCACGAGGCGGCTGCTCGACGCGCACATCGCGCCACTGCCGGAAGCCGACTATCGGCGCGACTGCGGGCTGTTCTTCAAGAGCATCCACGGCACCCTCAACCACCTGCTGGTGGGCGAGGGTCTGTTGTGGCAGCGCCGTTTCGTCGATGGCGTCTCGCCCGCGGGGCTGGCGCTCGACGACGAGGCCGAGCCCGACCGCGCCCGGCTGGCGCAGCGTCTGCTCGCCACCGCGCAGGCCTGGCAGCCCTACATCGCCGCCTTGCCGCCCGAGCGCTTCGATGCGCCTTTGCGCTACGCCACCAGCAAGGGCGAGCCGACGACCACGCCCTTCGCTGCCACGCTGGCGCATGTGTTCAACCATGCCACGCATCACCGCGGCCAGATCACCGCGGCGCTCACCGCCATGGGCCATCCGTCCCCGGTGCTCGACCTGATCTACATGCTGCGCGAGGAGCAGGCATGAACCCGACCGCCGCTTCCGTGCACCTGGAGCGCTTTGGTGCCATCGCCACCGTCACTCTCAACCGCCCCGAGGTGCGCAACGCCTTCGACGCCGCCACCATCGCCGCGCTGCATGCTGCCTTCACCGCGCTGGGCGGCGAGACGCAGGTGCGCGTCATCGTGCTCGCCGCGCAGGGCCCTGCGTTCTGCGCCGGGGCCGATCTGCGCTACATGCAGCAGCTCGCCGGTTTCACCGACGCGCAGAACCGCGACGATGCGATGCACCTGGCCCGCATGCTGCGCGCCGTGGCCGAATGCCCCAAGCCGGTGATCGCGAGGGTGCAGGGCGACGCTTTCGCCGGGGGCTTGGGGCTGGTGGCCGCTTGCGATCTGGCCGTGGCCGTGCGCGGCGCGCGGTTTTGTCTGAGCGAAGTCAAGCTCGGCCTGATACCGGCCACCATCATGCCGCATGTGCTGCGTGCCATCGGCGAACGCGCGGCGCAGCGCTACACCCTCACCGCCGAGGTGTTCGACGCCGAGCGCGCCGTGGCCATCGGCCTGCTGCATGCCGTGGCCGCAGACGCGGCAGCGCTCGATGCCCAGGTCGCAGCGTGGACGCAGGCCCTGCTGGCGGCGTCTCCGCAGGCGCTGGCCGCGGCCAAGCGCCTGCTGGCCGACGTGGCGCATCGCCCCTTGAGCGAAGCCTTGCTCGCCGACACGGCCGAGCGCATCGCCGAGGCCCGCGCCAGCGCCGACGGGCGCGAGGGCATCGCCGCCTTTCTCGCCAAACGCCAACCGGACTGGGTCGAATCCGGCCCCAACCGAACCGCACTATGAACAACTCCAAACCTTCCGAACCCTGGACCCGCGAGCGCATCCTCGCCCTGCTCGACCTGCCCCTGCCCGACCTGCTGTGGCAGGCGCAGCAGGTGCACCGCGCCCACTTCGACCCCACCGAGATCCAGCTTTCCTCGCTGCTGTCGATCAAGACCGGCGGCTGCGCCGAAGACTGCGGCTATTGCCCGCAGTCGGCGCATCACGATGTCGGCCTGAAGGCGGGCAAGCTGATGGATGTCGACCTCGTGCTGGCCAACGCCCGCGCCGCCAAACAGGCAGGTGCGGCGCGCTTCTGCATGGGCGCAGCCTGGCGCGAGCCGAAAGACCGCGACCTCGACGCCGTGGCGGCGGTGGTCGAGGGCGTCAAGGCGCTCGGGCTTGAAACCTGCATGACCCTGGGCATGCTGCGGCCCGAGCAGGCACGGCGCCTGGCCGAGGCCGGGCTCGACTACTACAACCACAACCTCGACACCTCGCCCGAGTTCTACGGCGAGATCATCACCACCCGCACCTATCAGGAGCGCCTGGACACCCTGCACCATGTGCGCGAAGCTGGCATGAAAGTGTGCTGCGGCGGCATCGTCGGCATGGGCGAGGGCCGGGCCGAGCGCGCCGGTCTGCTGGCCGAACTCGCCAATCTCGACCCCTATCCCGAATCGGTGCCGATCAACGCGCTGGTGCGGGTGGCGGGCACGCCGCTGGAACACGCCCCCGACCTCGATCCCTTCGAATTTGTGCGCACCGTGGCGGCGGCGCGCATCGTCATGCCGCGCGCCCGGGTGCGGTTGTCGGCCGGGCGGCGCGAACTCGGCGACGGCATTCAGGCGCTGTGCTTCCTCGCCGGGGCCAATTCCATCTTCTACGGCGACACCCTGCTGGTCACCGGCAACGCCGAGGTCGATGCCGACCGCGCCCTGTTCGCCCGTCTCGGGCTGCGCGCGGAAGGTCTGCCCGAAGTCCCCATGGCCGAGTCCGGCAGACCCGCAGCGCGCCGCACCGTGACCTTGCAGCGCACGCCATGAATCCACCCCATCTCGACACCCTGCAACTCCTGGCGCTGGCCGCCGCGCTGGGCTGGGCCAGCGGGCTGCGCGCCTTTCTGGTGATGTTCGCCGTCGGCGCCGCAGGCATGGCGGGGTGGGTGCAACTGCCCGCCGGTCTGCAGATGCTGGCCAGCCCGGTGGCCGTGGGCATCACCGGGTTTCTGGCCTTTCTCGAATTCGTCGGCGACAAGATTCCGGGGGTGGACAGCCTGCTCGACTTCATCTCCACCCTGCTGCGCATTCCGGCGGGTGCCGTGCTCGCGGCGAGCGTGTTCGGGCTCGATCACACCTTCGTCGCTGCGCTTGCAGCCGCCGCCGGTGGCAGCCTGGCCGCGGTGAGCCACGGCACCAAGCTGTCCACCCGCGCGGCCATCAACACCTCGCCCGAGCCGTTCTCCAACGTGGGTGCCTCGTTCGGCGAAGACGCGTTGGTGCTGGGCGGGCTATGGCTGGCGTGGCTGCACCCGGTGCTGTTTTTCATCGCCCTGGCGCTGGTGCTGGTGGTCATGGTCTGGCTGGCGCGCAAGAGCTTTCACTTCGTGCGCGGGCTGCTCGGGCGCATGGTGCGCATGTTCAGCGGCAGGCCTGAGCCCGAGCCCAAGTCTGCGCCGGGCGTCACCGACGTGCCGTATCGCGACAAGACCTGATGGGGAGCTTATCGTGTTCTCGAAAGTCCTGATCGCCAACCGCGGGGACCAGTCCCGGCAAAGCCGGGACGCAGCGGCGCAGCCAAATCGACTGCAGGCGCGCAGCGCCGTAGCAGGCGATCTCGCCGCCGCGCGGCAAGGGGAGGTCTGAAGTGTTCTCGAAAGTCCTGATCGCCAACCGCGGCGAGATCGCCTGCCGCGTGGCCGCCACCTGCCGCTGCCTGGGCATACGCACCGTGGCGGTGTATTCCGAGGCCGATGCGCAGTCCGCGCATGTGGCGGCTTGCGACGAGGCGGTGTGCATCGGCGCTGCCGAGGCGGCGCAAAGCTATTTGCGTGGTGATCGCATTCTGCAGGCAGCCCGTGATACCGGCGCGCAGGCCGTTCACCCGGGCTATGGCTTTCTGAGCGAGAACGCGGGCTTTGCGCGGCAATGCGCCGAGGCGGGCGTGGTGTTCATCGGCCCGCCGCCCGAAGCCATGCGGGCGATGGGCCTCAAGGCCGAATCCAAGCGCCTGATGCAGGCCGCGGGCGTGCCGCTGGTGCCCGGCTATCACGGCGCATCGCAGGACGCCGCGTTGCTCAAGGCCGAGGCCGAGCGCATCGGTTTTCCGGTGCTGATCAAGGCCAGCGCAGGCGGCGGCGGCAAGGGCATGCGCGAGGTGCACGACGCGCAGGCTTTCGACGAGGCGCTGGCCTCCTGCCGCCGCGAGGCGCAGAGCAGTTTCGGCAACGATGCCGTGCTCATTGAGAGGCTGGTGCGTAACCCGCGCCATATCGAGATCCAGGTGTTCGCCGACACGCACGGCCATTGCCTGTGGCTGTTCGAACGCGACTGCTCGATGCAACGCCGCCATCAGAAGGTCATCGAAGAGGCGCCAGCGCCCGGCCTGCCCGAGGCCCTCAGGCGCGAGATGGGCGAGGCCGCGGTCGCGGCTGCGCGTGCCGTGGGCTATGTCGGTGCGGGCACGGTGGAATTCATCGTCGAATGCAACGACGAGGGCGCTCCGCAGAAGTTCTATTTCATGGAGATGAACACCCGGCTGCAGGTCGAGCATCCGGTGACCGAACTCATCACCGGGCTCGATCTCGTCGAATGGCAGTTGCGCGTGGCCGCAGGCCAGCCCTTGCCCATCGGCCAGGACGAGGTGCGCAACCAAGGCCACGCCATCGAGGCCCGCATCTACGCCGAACATCCCGAGGCGGGTTTTCTGCCCTCCACCGGCCGGTTGCGGCGACTGGCGCTGCCCCTGCATGCGGCGTTCGGTTCAGTTTCTCTCAACGGTATACGCATCGACAGCGGGGTGCGCGAAGGCGACGCCATCACCCCGTACTACGACCCGATGATCGCCAAGCTCATCGCCTGGGGCGAAACCCGCGAGCAGGCCCGCCTGCGGCTGCGCCAGGCGCTCGAGGCCACGCACATCGCCGGGCCGCAGACCAACGTGCAGTTTCTCCATCGTCTGCTGGACGACCCAGCCTTTGCCGCGGGCAAGGTCGATACCGGGCTGATCGCGCGCCATCAGCAGGCGCTGCTGGCGCCGTCCTCCCTGCCTGCATCGATGGCCTGCGCTGCCGCCATCGGCGCCCTGCTCGAAGCCGAACGCGCGCAGCAGACCGCCGATCCCTGGTCGGCCTGCGACGGCTTCACCAACGGCGTGCTGCCGCCGCGCGCGCTGCGCTTCGACAGCCCCTGGGGACCGCTGCACTGCGTGCTGTGGTCGCCGTCGTCGGGCCAACCCTTGCGCCTGCAGACGCCCGGCGCGGTGCAGCCCCTGCCCTTCGCCTGCTCCGCTCGCGCCATGCGGGTCGATGACGCCACGCAGGCGTTCTCGCTGGTGCTCACCCTGGGTGCCAAGCGCACGCAGATGGAGGTCGTCTGTCTCGATGCGATGACCTATCAGGTGTTCTCGGATGGCGAGCAGGCCGTGCTGCATCGGCTCGGCCCCGATCTGGGTGATGCCGTGGGCGACACCGCTGGCGGCCGCCTGACCGCGCCCATGCCCGGCAAGATCATCGCCCTGCATGTGCAGGCTGGCCACATGGTGCAGGCCGGGGCGCCGCTGCTGGCGCTCGAAGCCATGAAAATGGAACACACCCTGGGCGCGCCCGCGGCAGGTCGGGTCAGCGAGCTGCTCGTCGCGGTGGGCGATCAGGTGAGCGAGGGGGCCGAGCTGCTGCGCATCGAAGCCTCGCAAGAGCAAGGAGCAACGGCATGAGACTGGCCGTCTGGGACCCGGACGAGCCTTTTCGCCGCTGGCGCGACGCGCTGATGCAGCACGCCAAGGAAACCGGCCTGGCCATCGAGGTCATCGACGCCTGCGCCGACCCCGAGGCGCAGGCCGAGTTCGCCCTGGTCTGGCGGCCCGACCCTGACTGGCTCGCCGGGCAGATGGGGCTGCGCGCGGTGTTCAACCTCGGCGCCGGGGTGGACGCGATTGCGCCGCAACTGCACCGCCTGCACCCTGGCGTGCCGCTGATCCGGCTTGAAGACGCGGGCATGGGGCGGCAGATGGCCGACTATGTGGCCGAGGGCGTGCTGCACGCCTACCGCCGCATGACCGACTACGCCGAGCAGCAGGCGCAGCAACGCTGGGAGCCGTTGCCGCTGCCGCCGCGTTCGAGCTTCACCGTGGGCTTTCTCGGCCTGGGGCAGATGGGTGCCGCGGCCGCCCGCCGCGTGGCGGCGATGGATTTTCCCATCCACGCCTGCACCCGCAGCGGGCGATCCGACGCGGGCCTGGGCTGCCCTATCGTGCCGCTGGAGCGGCTCGATGCCTTTCTGGCGCAGACCCGGGCGCTGGTGGTGTTGCTTCCCCTCACCGCAGACACGCGCGGCCTGCTCGTTTACGCTGTTTTGAGCCTACTGCCCCAGGGGGCGCACCTCATCAACGCCAGCCGTGGCGCCGTCATCGACCAGGGCGACCTGCTGGAGTTGCTGCAGTCCGGCCATATCGCCAGCGCCCTGCTCGATGTGTTCGCCACCGAGCCCTTGCCCGCCGACGATGCGCTGTGGCGCCACCCGCGGGTGCGCGTCACCCCGCATGTCGCGGCGCAAACCCTGGTGGGGCCGTCGGCGGCGCAGATCATGCGCAAGATCGCAGCCATCGAGCGCGGCGAGCGACCCAGCGGCGTGGTGGACATGCGGCTGGGCTATTGAGGAGAGGAGGCATCATGACAAACAGCACCTTGCCCCGTTTCGTCGAAGTGGTCGAAGTCGGCCCGCGTGACGGGCTGCAGAACGAGGCCCGGCCCGTGCCGCTGGACATCAAGGTCGATCTCATCGACCGGCTGTCCGCGGCGGGGTTTGCCAACGTCGAGGCTGCGGCCTTCGTCTCGCCCAAATGGGTGCCGCAGATGGCCGACTCCGCCGCCGTCATGGCGCAGATCCGGCGGCGTCCCGGCACGGTGTATTCGGCGCTGGTGCCCAATATGAAAGGCATGGAAGCCGCGCTGGCCGCAGGCGTGGGCGAAGTGGTGGTGTTCAGCGCCGCCAGCGAGGCCTTCGCGCAGAAGAACATCAACTGCTCCATCGCCGAATCCATTGAGCGCTTCCGCCCCGTGGCCGAAGCCGCGCGCGCCGCCGGGGTGAAGCTGCGCGGCAGCATTTCGGTGGCGTTGGGCTGCCCCTATCAGGGCGAGGTGGCGCCGTCTGCCGTGGCCGAGGTGGTGCGCCGCATGGCCGATCTGGGCTGCGACTCCATCGACATCGCCGACACCATAGGCGTGGGCACGCCCGTCCGGGTGCAGGCCGTGTTCGAGGCCAGCGCCGCGGTCTTTCCCATGCACAGGCTGGCCGGACATTTCCACGACACCTACGGCCAGGCGCTGGCCAACATCTACGCGGCGCTGCAGTTGGGCGTGGCCAGCTTTCATGCCTCCGTCGCCGGTCTGGGCGGCTGCCCCTATGCCCGGGGCGCCACCGGCAATGTCGCCACCGAGGACGTGCTCTACCTGCTGCAAGGCCTGGGGGTTGAGACCGGTGTCGATCTTCGCGCCGTGGTCGAGGCTGGCGACTTCATCACCCGCGCCATCGACCGCCCCAACAACAGCCGCGCGGGCAAGGCCCTGCTGTCCAAGTGGGCCGCCGAGCAGGGCGAAGCCCGGGGCGATGCTGTCTGCGCGTAAGTCAAACCATGCCAACCAGCGCCCTTTCATCTCTTTCTGACTCCGTACAGCGCGTGGTCGACGCCTTGGCGGCGCTGGACCATGCCGAGCAGCCCGTCATGCTCGACGATGCTGCCCGTACCGCGCAGCAGGCGGCCGACGCCCTGGGGGTTCAGCTCGGCCAGATCGCCAAGTCCATCGTGTTCCGCCATGCCGAAAGCAACAGAGCGGTGCTGGTGGTCTGCGCCGGCGACCGCCGGGTGGACGAAAAAGCCGTGGCCGCGCAGGTGGGCAAGCTGGCGCGGGCCGATGCTGACTTCGTGCGCGCCGCCACTGGCTTTGCCATCGGCGGCGTCAGCCCGGTGGGCCATATCCAGCCGCCGCTGGCGCTGATCGACGACAGCCTGTGGCGCTTCGATCGCATCTGGGCCGCGGCAGGGCATCCGCATGCCGTGTTCGCGCTGCAGCCCGACGACCTGCCGCGCTGGCTCGGCACCGCGCCCGGCAACGTCACCAGGGCGCCCTGAGCATGACCGTGCCCTCGCCCTGCATCAACGTCTGCACCATGATTGAGGAGCGCGGGCTGTGCCGCGGCTGTTTGCGTACCCTCGACGAAATCGCGCGCTGGAGCAGCATGAGCGAGGAGGACAAGCTGCAGGTCTGGCGCCAGATCCGACTCCGGCAGGCGCAGACTGGCGGCGCTGCCGACGGCGACGGCGGGCAGCCCTCTGCTGCCGCATAGAATCACTCCCCTGCACAAAAAAGCGGCAGTCGCACTTCCGGGTGGTGGCTGCCTTGCGCACGCTTTTCCGCCATGACCCCATCCTCTGCCCTCGCCGAACCTGCGCCCTTTGCGGCGTTCGCGCGGCTGAGCGCGCCGCTGCGGCTCGGGCGGCATGAACTGCCCAACCGCGTGTTCGCCGCGCCCATGGCCGGCGTGACCGACCGGCCCTACCGGCGTCTCGCGCGGCAGCTCGGCGCGGGCTATTGCGTCAGCGAGATGGTGACCTCGCGCGCCGATCTGCGCGACACCCTCAAGACCTCTAGGCGCGCCAATCACGACGGCGAGGCCGCGCCCATCGCGGTGCAGATCGTCGGCACCGATCCCGAACAGATCGCCGAAGCCACCCGCTACAACCTGGAGCGTGGCGCCGACATCATCGACATCAACATGGGCTGCCCGGCGAAGAAAGTGTGCAACCGCTGGGCCGGTTCCGCGCTCATGCAGGACGAAGACCTCGCCGCGCGGCTGGTCGAGGCCGCGGTGGCGGCAGCCCGCCCGTTCGACGCGCCCGTCACGCTGAAAATGCGCGCCGGCTGGTGCGAGGCCGCGCGCAACGCGCCGCGCATCGCCCGCAGGGCCGAAGCCGCAGGCGCCGCCATGCTGGTGGTGCACGGCCGCACCCGCGAGCAGGGCTACGGCGGCGAAGCCGAGTACGTCACCGTCGCCGAAGTGAAGCGCAGCGTGAGCATTCCGGTAGTGGCCAATGGCGACATCGACTCGCCGCAAAAGGCCGCCGCCGTGCTGCGGCAAAGCGGCGCCGACGCGGTGATGATCGGCCGCGCGGCCATGGGTCGGCCCTGGCTATTCGGCCAGATCGCCGCCTATCTGGCAGGCGGCAGCCTGCCTGCCGACCCCGCGCCCGCGCAGTGGCGCGACTGGCTGTTCGCCCACCTCGACGATCACTACGGCCTGTACGGCGAGGCCATCGGCGTGCGCACCGCGCGCAAGCATGTGGGCTGGTATGTGGCCACGCTGCCCGGCGGCGATCTGTTTCGCCGCCACTTCAACACCCTGCAGACCGCAGCCGAGCAACTCGCGGCGCTTCGCGTCTTCCTCAACCCCGGCATGCCGTCTGCCGCGCAGCCCGCTGCGCCGTTGGCCGCCTGAAACTCAGCGTCCCACCATGTCCGCTGCTCCTCGCAAGACCACTCTCGAACAATGCGTCGTCGACAGCCTCGAGGCCTACTTCAACGACCTCGGCGGCTCCGAGCCGCATGGCATCCACACCATGGTGATGCAGGCGGTGGAAAAGCCGCTGCTGGCCACGGTGATGAAACACGCCGAGGGTAACCAGTCGCTGGCGGCGCGCTGGCTCGACATCAATCGCAACACCCTGCGCAAGAAGCTGGCCGAACACAAGCTCCTCTGATGCGCTTCCCTTTCCATTTTTCGAGACTTCCATGCAAGCCCTGATCTCCGTTTCCGACAAAACCGGCGTGCTCGACTTTGCCCGCGATCTGCACGCCTTGGGCGTGCGCCTGCTGTCCACCGGCGGCACCGCCAAGCTGTTGCAGGGCGCCGGTCTGCCAGTGACCGAGGTGGCCGACTACACCGGCTTTCCCGAAATGCTCGACGGGCGGGTGAAGACCCTGCACCCCAAGGTGCACGCTGGGCTGCTGGCGCGACGCGACTTGCCCGAGCATGTGGCCCAGACCGAGGCGCATGGCCTCCCGGCGATCGACATCCTCTGCGTCAACCTCTACCCCTTCGAGGCCACGGTGGCCAAGCCGCACACCCTGGAAGACGCCATCGAGAACATCGACATCGGCGGCCCGGCCATGGTGCGCTCGGGGGCGAAGAACTATCACCACGTCGCCGTGGTCACCGACCCGGCCGACTACGGCGTGGTGGTGGCCGAACTGCGCGCGGCGGGCAAGGTGAGCGACGCCACGCGCTTTCGCCTGTCGGTGGCGGCGTTCAACCGCATCGCCCAGTACGACGCGGCGATTTCCAACTACCTCTCGGCGCTGCAGCCAGGTGGCACACGAGGCGCCTTCCCGGGCCAGCTCAACCTCGCCTTCATCAAGCAGCAGGACTTGCGCTACGGCGAGAACCCGCACCAGAGCGCGGCGTTCTATGTGGAACGCGGTGCGCGCGAGGCCAGCATCGCCACCGCCCGGCAACTCCAGGGCAAGGAGCTTTCGTACAACAACATCGCCGACGCCGACGCCGCGCTGGAATGCGTCAAGCAGTTCGACGCCGCGCCTGCCTGCGTCATCGTCAAGCACGCCAACCCCTGCGGCGTGGCCTACGGCGCCAGCCTGCTGCAAGCCTACGACCGTGCCTACGCCACCGACACCGAGTCGGCCTTCGGCGGCATCATCGCCTTCAACGGCGAGCTGGACGCGGCCACGGCCAGGGCAATCGTCGAGCGGCAGTTCGTCGAGGTCATCATCGCGCCCAGCGTGTCGCAGGAGGCCATCGACATCTGCGCCGCGAAAAAGAACGTGCGGCTGCTGAGCACCGGCGCCTGGCCCGCGCAGCCGGGTCAGCGGCTGGACTTCAAACGCGTCACCGGCGGCCTGCTGGTGCAGGACGCCGACCTGCTGCTGTCGGGCGACATCCAGGTGGTGAGCCAGCGCCAGCCGTCCGAAGATGAAATGCGCGACCTGCTGTTCGCCTGGCGGGTGGCCAAGTTCGTCAAGTCCAACGCCATCGTCTACGCCAAAGACAACGCCACCATCGGCGTTGGCGCGGGGCAGATGAGCCGGGTCAACTCCGCGCGCATCGCCGCCATCAAGGCCGAGCACGCGGGTCTGCCGGTGGCCGGGGCCGTCATGGCCTCCGACGCCTTCTTCCCCTTCCGCGACGGCATCGACAACGCCGCCCAGGCGGGCATCACCGCGGTCATCCACCCCGGCGGCTCGATGCGCGATGCCGAGGTCATCGCCGCCGCCGACGAACGCGGCATGGCCATGGTGCTCACCGGCATGCGGCATTTCCGGCACTGAGCTTCGGCAGGAACTGCGGGTTATTCGCTAGCCGGAATGCGGGATGCATCCGGCAGCGGGCGTCTGACTAAAATCAACGCCCACAGATACGACGCATCGCATCCGGGGTGGGTCAGCCCCCTGACGTTGCGCGCCGAGCCGCACGCTCCCCTTCATCGCAGCCCTTGCCGCCGCAGTGCGCGCGAGGAAGACGGGGTGCGTCATGGACATTTGCGTGGAGCGAGAGGTGCGCGAGGCCGCCGAAGCCGTGGGCGCGGGCACGGCGGACTGGGACGCGCTGCTCGGCACTTGGCGCCGCGCCGTAGGTGCCGAATGCGCCACCTTCCTCGCCTGGGACAAGACCGCGGGCGAACTCCAAGGCTACGCCGCCGTCGACCTGCTAATTCCAGCGGGGTTGGCTGCGTATGTCAGTCACTTCCAGTCGATGGACCCCATGTTGCCCATCGGCCTGCAGCGTCCGCGGGGCGCGTGGGTGGACAGCGGCGCCGACATCGCCACCAAAGTCTGGCGCGCCGGGCCTTACTACGCCGACCTGATGCGCCCGCTGCGCATCGAGCACACCTTCACCCTCAGCCTTGCCAACGACGCGCAGCACATCGCCTCGGTCAGCCTGCATTTCGACCACCAGGCCGACGGCGCACGTCTGGCGCAAGAGTTAGAGCCGCTGCGCGAGTCGCTGATAGCGGCGTTTCGCGCCAGGGTGCGCGCAGCCCAGGCCGAGTGGCACAGGCTCGATCTGCTGCTGTCCAGCGACACCGAGGGTTGGCTGCTGATCGACCCCGCGCTGCGGGTGCGACACGTGGGCGAGGCCGCATCCCGGCTGCTGTGCGGCGATGCCGCGCTGCATCTCGCGGACGGTCGTCTCCAGCCCCGGCACGCCTTGCTGGCATGCTGCCTGACGCAGGCCGTCGCCAGGGCGCAGGCCGAGCGGACACCGCAGACCCTGCATTGCGCGGCCGGTTGGGGACGGGTGCTGCGGCTGGCGCTGACCCCCGCGCCCGAACACCTGCGGCTGTTCCATGCGCCCTTGCTGCTGCTGCGCGTGCAACTGCTCGACGCCGCGCGCCTGCCCGAAGTGGACGCGCTGCGTTCGGTGTACGGCCTGACGGCCGCCGAAGCCCGGCTGGTGCGCGAACTGGTGGCGGGGCACTCGACGGACGACTGCGCCTGCCTGTTCGCCGTGTCGCGCAACACCCTGCGCAACCAGCTTGCCAGCGTGTTCCGCAAGATGAACTGCGCCCGCCAATCGGAGGTGGTGCGGCTGGCGGCGCTGTTGAGCTGATGCACGAGTGGTGGATTGACGCAGCCTGCGGCAAGGGTAACGATGCATTCACAAACTGCTGAAACGGGGAGGACAACATGAAGCCTATTGCTGCTGTTCTCGGTGGCGTTGCGCTTTGCGCCGCCTGTCTGGCGTCGGTGCCCGCAGGAGCGCAGAGCGCCTCGTCGCGGGCGGAAGATGCCATGGATCAAATCCTGTTCGACCAGAACGCGAGCGACTTCGTGGTGTACCGGATCGTCAACTTCGGCTATATCGAAGTGACCTTTCCGAGCAATACGCCGCGCGACGTCGCCAACCGCATTCTGGACGCGGCGCGCAAGAGCCCGAACATCAGCGGGGTCCGCGAGAATTTCCGTGGCGCCGCGTGCTCGCGGTTCTGACAACCGCACGCGCTGCCCCTCTGCCAGTGGGGCGTGCGCAAGCTTGGGCGACATCACCGAGGGATGTCTGGCGACGCGGACGGGCTGTTCCGGCTGCATGCGAACGGCAGCCCGAACAGCGCATTCGCATGCCGATCACGAAGGAGCGCCATCAGCCGAGGAGTCCGTCTGATGGCGAGGAGTCGATGAGGCACGGCCCATCCGCTCACTGCACCCGCAGTTCCATACTGGGCGAGCCGTCCGCGTGAATGGTGCGGTAGACCTCGCCGTCACGCTGCACGGTGTTGCATTGCTCCTGGCCGCTTTTGTACTTGGCCCATGTCACGCAGTAGCCGGTGTTCGACAGATGCCAGCGCCCGGCATCGGTCCAGTTGCCCTTGTTTGTGTGCACGTCGAGTTCCATCGAGCCATCCGGTTTGAACTGCAGGACGACAGGCCAACTCGGTTTGTCTTCGCCGAGATGGTTGCGGCCGACCAGGACTTTGCCGACGAGTTGCTCGGATAACTGTTGCGGGGTGAGCGTGTCGGCTGCCTGGGCTCCGCCGGATGCAAGCGTCAGGCCTATGGCGAGTCCGGCGAAGGCGGTGGGAAAGCGTTCGAAGATGCACATGATCGGTCTCCTTGCGGTTCGTTTTCACTCGGGCCGGAACTGGGCACTCAGCTTGCCGTCGATGAAAGTCTGGTAGCTCTCGCCGTCGCGCTGGGCGGTGAGGCAGCGTTCCTTGCCGCCGCGCAGATGCGTCCAGGTGAGGCAGTAGCCGGTGTCCGACAGGCGCCAGTGCCCGGTGTCCTGCAGCTTGCCCACATGGATTTCGGCGCTGCCGTCGGTGTTGAAGCGCACGGTCAGCGGTTCACCCTCGGCCGTCTTGCCGACCATGGTCTTGCTCATCCAGAGGTCGGCGATCTGCTGCGGCGCGAGCGTATCGGCGGCCTGGGTCGTGCCTAAAGCAAGCAGTCCGAAGGAGACGCCAAGAAGTTTCTGTGTGCAGGTGTTCATGATGTGTTCTCCGATTCAGTTGGGGTTCGTCGGCACGGTGATGCCGAGCTGCGCCGCGATGGGGGTGAAGGCGACGTCGTTGAGGCGGGTTGTGGTGGTCGTGCTGGGCTTGTTCTGATAGCCGAACCACACTTGCCCGCCGGTTTCCGCAAAAACCCGCACGAAGCTCATGCCGTCGGCCTGCGCGGGCAGGCCGCTGAAGGTCAGCAGCGGGGTCTGGCCGTCGGCGCCGGTGGCGCGGGCATAGCTGCCGCTGCCGATCGCCAGGCAGTTGCCCGCCGTGGAGCCCGAGGGCCAGTTGAGGTCGCACAGCATCCACCGCGCCGTGTTGCCGCTGTCGAACTGCACACGCAGACGCTGCTGGGCAATCACGCAACTCGCGGCGCCGCCTGGGCAGGTGTAGGTGGATTGCAGGTTCCCCATGCCCAGCGTGTTGCCGCTGGTGAGGGTGGCCGAGGCCGGGAAGGCGGCAATTACCGCGTCCAGCGTGGTCAGGGCCGGGTTGCTGTATCCGGCGGCGGCGCTGCCGTCAGCCGGGTTGTAAATAACGGGGTTGACAAGCGCGAGCGAGCGCACCGTGCTTGCGGCGGCGCCATTGGGCAAGGTGCCCGCTAGAGAACCCGGCACGCCCGGCAGGGTAGCGAAGCTGTTCTGCGTGGTGTCATTGGCCAGAGCAACCGCGTCCGCCACGGACTTGCCGCTGAGGTCGGTCACCTGACGCAGATTGATGTAGACGTATCCTGCCGACAAGGTGGTTGAGGGGTTGCCCTTGGAGGTCGGATTGCCTGTCGTCGCGTTCAGGTCGACCCAGCCGGTCGAGGTTAGATACTGCGCCGTGCCGTAAAGGCTGGCAGCGCTCATCGGGCTGCCATACGACAGACCGCTGCGCACGTCGTAGAACACGCTGTGTCCATTGGACGCGCCGCCATAAAACACCCTCAGTCGGTAGTTGTTCGCATCCGCAAAGCCGAAGTAACGCACCGTGTAGCCGGTCTGCGCCTGGCCGGGATCGAGGTCGATGGTGGGCTGGGTGCCGCTTTGCAGCAGGGCCACCACATTGGGCGCATGGGCGGCGAGTATGGCCGCGTCGGTGCTCGGACTGCCGGCGTGGTAGTTCGTGTAAAGACTGGCCTGACCGACGGCGAGCTGGGTGGCGACCGCCGCCTCCGCCGCGATCTGACTCCCCGCTCCCTGATCGATCGCCACCTGCACCATGTGGGTGAAGGGACTGATGATGCCGGGCTTGTTCGCCGGGGCGCGCAGCACGAAGCCTGTGGCGAACGGCGTGCCGCCGTCGGTGGCGCCTGCGGGCACCACGGCGATCCACTCGGCGCCGGAGTTCTGCTGGTCGGCAGTCAGGCCGGCAATGGTGTAGTTGCCTTGCGCGTCGGTGGGCGCGGAGGCGGGTTCGCCGCTGTCGCATTGCTTGTTGGCGTTGAGATCAAGGCAGACCGTGGCGCCCTGAATGGGGCCGTCAAGCACCACGCCGCTGACGCTGTTGGCCGAAGGTGACGACGAACCGCCCCCGCCGCAGGCGGCGAGCGACAGAGCGAGTCCGCTGCACATGCCGCCCAGCAGGGCCAGGCTCAGGGGCGACAGTTGGGTACGTGGGGTGTTGCGGGATTTCATGGCTTTCCTCCGCGGGTTGTTATGGAGAACAAGCCTAGAAATGCGGGCCGCGGCTGCCCATGGTGCATTCGTACCAAGCCGTTCCCGCATTTGCAGGGGGAGGTCTAATGCAGCCTGGGCAGGCGATCGCGGGTGCGACGTGGTCTAAGCTCCGGGCTTTCGGTCACTCATCTCACCATGCGCATCCTCGGCATCGACCCCGGACTCAACACTACCGGCTACGGCGTGGTCGAGGCGCGCGGGCAGCGGCTGCACTATCAGGCCAGCGGCACCATCCGCATTCCGAAGGGCTCGCTGCCCGAGCGGCTGAAGACGCTGTTCGACGGCGTGAGCGAGGTGGCGCGGCAGGCGGCCGCCGACGTGGCGGTGGTGGAGATCGTGTTCGTCAACGTCAACCCGCAGTCCACTCTGCTGCTGGGGCAGGCCCGCGGGGCGGCCATTGCCGCGCTGGTGGCGCAGGGGCTGCCGGTGGTGGAATACACCGCGCTGCAACTGAAGAAATCCATCGTCGGCTATGGCCGCGCCAGCAAGTCGCAGATGCAGGAGATGGTGACGCGGCTGCTGGCCCTGCCCGGCCAGCCCGGCGCGGACGCGGCCGATGCACTCGGGCTGGCGATCTGCCACGCGCATGCCAAGCAGGGGCTGGCTGCTCTGCATCAGGCGACATCGCCTTCGAATGAGGGCAAGATCGACGTGTCCAGCGGCAAGCTCAGCGCCGCGCAACTGCGCGGCGTGCGGGTGCGCGGGGGGCGGCTGATCGGTTGACGGCAGGCTGCGGATGCGGATGCATCTGCTTACATGGCGTGTGCGGTTCTTGCTTGATGATCCGGGTTCGTTGTTTTCGGGCTGGATCTTTCAAGGAGAACCTCATGTCTGCATCGTTGCGATTCACGGGAATGTCTTTGGCGCTGTTCGCCGGTCTGGGGCTGTCGGCCCAGGCGGCCGAACCGCGCGTGGTCATCGGCGTGGCGGTGCCGCTGTCGGGCCCTCTGGCCGCCAGCGGGCAGGACGCGGTCAACGGCGTGCAGATGGCGCTGAACAAGCTCAATGACGAGCACGCCCGCATTGGTGGCAAGCCGGTGCACTGGGCCATGGACGCCGAAGACGATCAGGGCCTGCCCGACCAGGCCACGCTGGTGGCGCAAAAGCTGGTGGACGAGGGCGTGAACGGCGTCGTCGGCCACCAGACCTCGGGTTGTACCTTCCCGGCCGCGCGCATCTACGCCGCTGCAGGCATTCCGCAGATCACGCCGTCGTCCACCTCGCCAAAGATCGCCGAGCAGGGCTACAAGACCTTCTTTCGCATGATCGCCAACGACAACGCGCTGGGCGCCGGGCTGGCCGAGTATGCCCACGACACCCTGCATGTCCAGCGCGTGGCGGTGGTGGATGACCGCACCGCCTATGGCCAGGGGTTGGCCGACGTGTTTTCGGCCACGGCGAAGAAGCTGGGCATGGACGTGGTGGACCGCGAATACACCGATGACAAGGCCACCGACTTCTCCGCCATCCTCACCCGCATCAAGGCGCGCAATCCCCAGGTGATCTTCTATGGCGGCATGTACAGCCAGGCCGGCCCGATGCTGCGGCAGATGCGCCAGATTGGCATGACGGCGCGCCTGATGGGCGGCGACGGCATCTGCGCGCCCATCATGGCCAAGGTGTCGGGCGATGCGGTGAACGGCACCATCTGCGCCCAAGGCGGCGCGCCGCTGTCGGAACTGCCCAAGGGCAAGGCCTGGAAGGCGCGTTACGACGCCGAGTTCGGCGCGGCGGCCTTCCAGCTCTATTCGCCCAACGCCTATGACGCCGCCATGGTGCTGGCGCACGCCATGATGAAAGCGGGGTCGAGCAACCCGAAGGTCTATCTGCCCTTCATTCGCCACATCGACTACGACGGCGTGACCGACAGCGATATCCACTTCACCGCCACGGGCGAACTCGCCGACCCGAGCATCACCCTGTCGGAGTTCAAGGGCGGCGTCAAGGTGCCGCTGGCGGTGGAACAGGTGAGGTAGTGCAGCAGACAGATCAGACTTTCTGCTCCGCCTCCAGGTAAGCGAGGCTGATGTATTTGCCGATGTTGTTGTCCCAGCCAGCCGTGTCTTTGGCCTTGGACGCCACGCGCGGGTCGGCCTTGGCGGCGGCAATCGCCGCGTCGGGGCCGGCCATGTCGGCCGCGGCCTTCTGCGCGTGTTCCCAGATGGCGGCGAAGAGTTCGCGCTGCCAGGTCATCACCTCCTGCCCCGCATGGCCATGGCCGGGCAGCCAGTTGCTGCCAGGGATGTTCTTCTCCAGCGCGGCCATGTAGGCCAGGCTTCCGGGGTAGGAACCTTCGTCCATATTGGCGATGCGCCGGTTCATCATCACGTCGCCGACATAGGTGATCTTGTCCTGCACCACTTCGATACAGATGTCCGACGGGGTGTGCGCGGTGCCGTAGTGGTGCGCGCGCAGGGTGACGTCACCGAAGTCGAAAACGTCGCCGTGCTTCACATCGCGGTTGGGCGCGACGATGCGGGTGCCCGCACTGGACTGATTGGTCCACTTGAGCATGGCCTGCTGCCACTCGGTGCCGGTGGCGCCCTTGATCTGCTCGCGGGTGTGGGGCATGGCGTAGATCGGCAAATCCTGGCCGTAGGCGCTGACGAAGGCATCGTTGCCCAGCCAGTGGTCACCGTGGTAGTGCGAGTTGAACACCGCCACCACCGGCCGGTCGGTGACGGTCTTGATCTGGCGTATGGCCATTTCGCCGATCTGCACCGACGCGCCCGAGTCGAGGATGACCACGCCCTTTTGCCCGACGACGAAGGTGACGTTGCTCATCATCCCCTTGTTCGCCTCGGTGGGGAAGCCGTCTGCAGCGTAGATGACGTAGATGTGCTTGCCCAGCCGCGTCGGTGCCACGTCGGGCACCTTGGGACCGCGGATAAAGTCAATTGCGTCGGCGGCGAAGGCCTTGAGCTGCGGCGCGGCGGCGCCGACTGCGGTGAGCCCGGCGGCAGCCAGTCCCCAGCCCAGAAATTGACGGCGACGCGGATCGAGGGCGGAAGAAGAACGTAGGCGCGACATGGCAATCCTTTACAACTGGATACAAATGCGCATTGTCACGCCAAAGCCTGAACTTCACAGCACCGGGTATTCCCGAGTGCAGGGCGATGAGGGCCGCTCAGAACCCCTCGGTGGAGGTGAACAGCCCCACGCGCAGGTCCTTGGCGGTGTAGATCTCGCGCCCGTCGACGAGCATCACGCCGTCGCCGATGCCCATGACCAGACGGCTGTTGATCACGCGCTTGAGGTCGATGCGGTATTGCACCAGCTTCGCCGTGGGCAGCACCTGGCCGGTGAATTTCACCTCGCCCACGCCCAGCGCGCGGCCGCGGCCCGGCCCGCCGACCCAGCCCAGATAAAAGCCCACGAGTTGCCACATGGCGTCCAGCCCCAGGCAGCCGGGCATCACCGGGTCGCCCTGGAAATGCACGCCGAAAAACCAGAGATCGGGGTGGATGTCGAGCTCGGCCAGCATCTGGCCCTTGCCGTAGGTGCCGCCTTCTTCGGAGATCAGGGTGATGCGATCCATCATCAGCATTTCGCGCAGCGGCAGTTGCGCGTTGCCGGGGCCGAACAGGCGGCCCTCGCCGCACGCGATGAGGTCTTCTTTGCTGTAGGAGGAAGGTCGGGTCATGGAGAGTCGTCGCAGAACAATCCGCGAATGTTAGCGGCTGCTACAGTCTGCCCATGATCGGACGACTGCACGGCACTCTGCTCGACAAGACCCCTCCCCAGATCCTGCTCGACGTGGGCGGCGTGGGCTACGAGGTCGACGTGCCCATGAGCACGCTGTATGACCTGCCCGCCGTGGGGCAGAGCGTCACCCTGCTAATCCACACCGTCATCCGCGAAGACGCGCATCTGCTCTACGGTTTCGCCACCGCTGGCGAGCGCAGCACCTTCCGCGAACTGCTCAAGATCAGCGGCATCGGCCCGCGCATCGCCCTGGCCGTGCTCTCGGGCCTGAGCGTGGCCGAGATCGCCCAGGCTGTCACCCAGCAGGACTCCGCTCGCCTGACGCGCGTGCCGGGCATCGGCAAAAAGACCGCCGAGCGTCTGCTGCTCGAACTCAAGGGCAAGCTCGGGGCCGATCTGGGCGGCGCCGCAACCGCGGTGGGCAGCACCTCCGACGTGCTGCAGGCGCTCATCGCGCTGGGCTACTCCGAGCGCGAAGCCGCCGCTGCGGTCAAGGCGCTGCCCGAAGGCTGCGGCGTGGACGACGGCATCCGCCAGGCGCTCAAGAGTCTGGCACGCTGATTCCCCGCAAATCCCTGGCAAAGGGTCGGCATGGCGGGGAAGTCATGTCGATTCGCGACAGAAAGTGATCCATTTGTATGCGTTGCAACCAAACGTTGCCATGCGGAACCTGGTCACGGAACCGACATTTGTGCTCCCAAGAATCACGGTCGCTGCGTGCCGCCGGCCGTTGACCGACGGCGACGCGATGCACCGTTCACATCTTTCGTCTTCAGGGAGTTTCACCATGTTGCGCAAAACCCTACTCGCTACGTCCGTGGCGCTGGCCGCGGTCGGCGTTGCCGCCTGTGGCGGCGGCTCGGATGCCGTGGCCACCGTGCCCGGCACCAACTACACCGCCGCACGCGCCCTCGCTACGGCCACGCCAATCAAGCACGTCGTCGTGCTGTATCAGGAAAACGTGTCTTTCGACCATTACTTCGCCACCTACCCCAACGCCACCAATCCCACGGGCGAACCGGCGTTCACCGCCAAGACCGGCACGACCACGCCGAACAATCTGGTCAAGGCCAATCTGCTGACCAACAATCCCAACTACACCAACACGGCCAATGGCACCGATGCCGCCGAGCCTTTCCGTCTCGACCGCACCCAGGCCGCCACCGCCGACCAGAACCACGCCTACACCGCCGAACAGCAGGCGTATGACGGCGGCCTGGCAGATCTGTTTCCCAAATACACCGGCAAGGGCACGACCGGCGGTGTGGGCGCCTTCGGTACCAAGGGTCAGGTCATGGGCTATTACGACGGCAACACCGTGACCGGCCTGTGGAACTACGCCCAGAACTTCGCCATGAGCGACGACGCCTACACCGACACCTACGGCCCGTCCACCCCCGGCGCGCTCGAAGCGGTGAGCGGCCAGACCAACGGCATGATCATCGGCGCCAGCAGCAAGCAGCCGTTCACCATGGCGGCCTACTCGTACTACATCAACGACGGGCAGGGCGGCTACACCATGATCAACGACGTCGATCCGTCGGGTGACGTCTGCTCCAGCACCACCGACAACGTGATGATGTCGGGCAAGAACATCGGCGACCTGCTCAACGGCAAGAACATCTCCTGGGGCGGCTTCATGGGCGGGTTCAACCTGACCGTGACCAACCCCAACGGCACCACGGGCTGCAAGCGCAGCACCTTCTCGCCCGTGGTCAACCAGCCCGTTCCCGACTACATCCAGCACCACAACTGGTTCCAGTACTACAAGAGCACGGCCAACCCCACCCACGCCCGCCCGAGCTCCACCCTGGCCATCGGCCACACCCTGGAGACCGATGGCAAGACCACCGATCCGGCCAACCACGAGTATGGCCTGCAAGACTTTTTCGCTGCGGTGAAGGCCGGCAACATGCCCGCTGTCGCCTACCTCAAGGCCCCCGCCTTCGAGGACGGCCATGCCGGTTACTCCGACCCGCTCGACGAGCAGGCTTTCGTCACGCAGGTGGTCAACTTCCTGGAGCAGCAGCCGCAGTGGAGCAGCACCGCGGTCATCGTCACCTGGGATGATTCCGACGGCTGGTACGACCACGCCTTTGCCAACACCACCAACCCGTCCTTCGACAGCCAGGCTGACCAGCTGAATGGCTCTGGCGTGTGCGGCAAAGGCACGCCGCTGAACGGTGTGAACGGCAAGCCGGTCAACGGCCGCTGCGGCCCGGGCACGCGCATTCCCTTCCTGGTGATCTCGCCGTGGGCCAAGAGCAACTACATCAGCAACACGCCCATCAGCCAGGCGTCCATCGTGCGCTTCATCGAGGACAACTGGCTTGGCGGTGAGCGCCTTGGCGGCGGCTCGTTCGATGCCACGGCGGGCTCGATCATGGACCTGTTCAACTTCAACCAGGCGGCAGGCACCAAGACCTTCATCGACCCGGTTCAGGGCACGGTGCTGAGCCAGCCCCCGGCGGGCAGCCTGAGCCCGGCGTTCAACGTGTCGTTGTTCAGCAAGCAAAGCTGATGATGTCTGGAGGCTCAACCCTCCCTACCCCAGCCCTCCCCACAAGTGGAGAGGGAGTGAAATCTCCTCCCCCAGCAGTGGGGAAAGTTGGGAGGGGGCGCTGGCCGCGCCGCATCGCCGCAGGTGCGGCCCTGCTTCTGGCCTGCGCGGTTGGGGGCCTGGCCTGGGGCATGCACAGCCAGCCCTCCATTGCCCAGATCGACTGGCTGCAGCATCCGCTGCGCAGCTTTACTTACGCGCTCGGCGGCAACCCGCATCCGGTGCAACTGGTGCTGCCGCCGCAACAGCCACTGTCGGCCGTGGCGCAACTGGGCAAGGCGCTGTTCTATGACACCGCGCTGTCGGCTTCGGGCAAGCAGTCGTGTGCGTCGTGCCATGACCCATCGAATGGGTACAACCCACCGCCGGGCCGCCCCAAGGCGGGTTTCGCCCCCTTGGGGGGCAGCGAGCCGATGGCGAGCGTGGGGGCGCGGTTGTCCCCGCCGCCGGGCAGTGGGCCGGTGATGCTGGGCGGGCCGCATCTGACCTCACCGGGCTTTCGTCCGCCGCCGTCGCTGGCCTATCTGTACCGACAGCAGAATTTTTCCATCGGCCCCGAAAACGAGGAAAACGAAACCATCACCCTGCAACAGCTCGTGCAACTCGGGCAGACCGCAAGCCATGCCACCAAGACCGCCGCCGCAACCGCACAGGCCGCACAGAACCTGGTGCCGCAGGGCGGGATGTTCTGGGATGGGCGGGTGAACACCTTGCAGCAGCAGGCCGACGGCCCGCTGTTCAACCCGGTGGAGATGGACGCGGGCACGCCGCAGCGGGTGGCGGCCATCATCGAGGGTCAGCCCTATGCCAAACAGTTCATCCAGTTGTTCGGCCCCAATGTGTTCACCGATCCGAAGCAGACGGTGGCCGAAGCGCTGTTCGCCATTGCCCGCTACCAGATCGAAGACCCGAGCTTTCACGCCTTCACCAGCAAGTACGATGCCTGGCTGCAGGGCAAGGCGCGGCTGAGTCCGCAGGAAATGCGCGGCTATCTGGCGTTCAACGACGTGAAAAAGGGCGACTGCGCCGCCTGCCACCTCGACCAGCCCACCCGCGACCATCTGCCACCTCTGTTCACCGACACGCAGTACGAGGCGCTGGGCGTGCCGCGCAATCCGCACATCCCGGCCAACCGCGATCCGGCCTATCACGACCTCGGCCTGTGCGGCCCCTTCCGCACCGATCTCAAGAATCAGACGCAGTATTGCGGCATGTTCCTCACCCCCACGCTGCGCAATGTGGCGCAGCGGCCGGTGTATTTCCACAACGGTATCTATCACTCGCTCGAGCAGGTGCTCGACTTCTACAACTTCCGCGACGTGCAGCCCGGCAAGGTCTATCCCACGGTGGATGGCAAGGTGCAGAAGTTCGACGATCTGCCGCCGCCTTACCACGGCAATGTGGATGTGACCGATCCGCCATTCAACCGCAAACTGGGCGAGAAGCCCGCGATGAGCGCGCAGGACATGCGCGACATCATCGCCTTTCTGCATACCCTCAACGACGGCTACACCACGCCGCGCTGAGGCGGCGGGCGGCGCATCAGGTCGCGGGCGACGAAGGGTTCCGCGGATTCAGGCGCGCGACCAAGGCGTGATAAAGGCGGGGCAGGTCGGGTTGAGCGCGGCCATGCAGGTGCGAGCGCAGCGCGCCTTCGGGCGATACCCAGTTCAGCGTGCCAGGGCGGCGAATGGCGAAGCCGCGCTGATGTGCACCCTCCACGATGACCCAGTCACCGTCGAGCTGGTCGTGTTGCACCACCCGGCCCAACGCGGCGGCCACGGCGCGCTCCTGCTCCGGGCTCAGTTCGTGCGGCGTGCAGCGCGCGAGCAATTGCTGCAGGGTCGGCACGTCGAGCTGCGTGCCGCAAAGCGTGGCCCCGTCGCATCGATCCTGTACCAAGGCATCAGCCTGGCGCAGCAGGGCATCGAGTTGCGTGCGGTCGGACGGTTCGAGATGGGAAAGGCGCATGACGATCTCCCGTGAGTCGATGAGGTGGAAAGTCGGCTTTTACGCTTGTGAATGTGACAACTCAAGCATTCGGCACCATGCCAGCAGAAGCCGACTCCGAGGCTCAGGAATGCGCCTGCGTGGCGGCGCGATGGTCGCCGACGGCGTGACGCTGCGCAGGAGCGGGCCAGGGCGGTGTCCGCCCCAAGTGCCCCCGGAGCTGGATCGCTGCCGTCCTGTAATCTGCACGCATGTGTGCGATGTCATCTTCTTCCGACCGCCCAGTGGCGGGCCGTTCGACCGAACTGCGCCATGGCGCGCGTGACACCATTCCCCTGCTTCTGGGCGCGGCGCCCTTTGGGCTGATTTTCGGCGCGCTGGCCTCGAGCAGCCCGCTGGGCATGGCCGGGGCGCTGGCGATGTCGGCGCTGGTGTTTGCCGGGTCGGCGCAGTTCATCGCGCTGAGTCTGCTGGGCACGGGTGCCAGCGGGCTGGTCGTGGTGTTCACGACTCTGGTCGTCAACCTGCGTCACCTGCTTTACGCCGCCAGTCTGCAACCGCAGATGGCGCGTCTGCCGCAACGCTGGCGGGTGCTGCTGGCGTTCTGGCTCACCGATGAAACCTACGCCACGGTGTATCACCGCTATGCGCAAGACGATGGCGCTCCCTTCAAGCATTGGTACACGGCGGGGTCGGGCGCGGCCATGTACCTCAACTGGCTGGGCTGGACCGCGCTGGGCGCCTGGCTGGGTACGGCCAACCCGGCGCTCACGCATCTTGGGCTGGAATTCGCGCTGGTGGCGACCTTCGTCGGCATCGTCGTGCCGCTGCTGCGGCAGCAGCCGAGCATGGCCGTGGCGCTCACCGCGGCGGTGGTGGCAGTGGCGGCGCGCGATCTGCCGTACAAGCTAGGCCTGATGCTCGCGGCGTGTGCCGGGGTGGCGGTCGGGGTGTGGATGGATGGCCGTCGCGGTCCTGGCCTAGAGGGAGACGCGCGATGAACTGGAGCCTGTGGGCGGTGATCGCTGGCATGGCGGTGGTGACCTTCGCCATTCGCTACACCCTGTTCGGCCTGGGCGGCCGGCTGCGGTTTGCGCCGCGGGTGCAGCAGGCGCTGCGTCATGTGCCGGTGGCGGTGCTCACCGCCATCGTCGTGCCCATGGTGCTGTTGCCCGACGGGACGCATTGGGACTTGAGCTGGCGCAACCCCTGGCTGGCTGGCGCCCTGGCCAGCGCCGCGCTGGTGCTGGGCACCCGCAAGCTGCTGGCCGCCATCCTGGGCGGGATGGCGGTGTACCTCTTGTGGCGCCTTATTTGACGGCAGCCAGCTTTTTCTCGACTTCTTCCTGCGGCAACGCGCCTTCCATGCGGCTGCCGTCCATGAAGATCAGCGTGGGCGTGGACGAGATGCCGAGCTTTTCCGCCAGCTCGACATTGGTCTTGAGCGGATCGACGCAGTTGGCCGCGGCCTTGGGCGGCTGCACCTGATTGTTCATCCAGTCGAGCCAGGCCTTGCTGCGGTTGGGCGCGCACCAGATGTCGCGCGCCTGCTGCATCGATTCGCGGCGGATGATGGGCACGACGAACACATGCAGCGTGACGTTGCTCATCTTCTCCAGTGTGGCTTCCATTTTGTGGCAATAGGGGCAGTAGGGATCTTCGAAGATCGCGATCTGGCGCTTGCCGTTGCCGAACACCAGCTTGAACGAGTCCTTGAAGGGCAGATCCTTCCAGTTCACCCGGCGCAATTCGTCGATGCGGGCCTTGGTGACATTGGTCTGGGTCTTGGTATCGAAGATCTCGCCCGCGAACAGAAACGTGGCCTTGGCGTCGGTGTAGAAAATCTTGGTGCCGACATCGACTTCATACAGCCCGGCGTAGGGCGTCTTGATGATCTTGGCGCTGGCAGGTAGGCCGGGCATGGCTTTTTCGAGAGCGGCGCGGGTTTCGGCCACGGTCTGCGCCATGACAGGCAGAGAAAGAAAGGCCGCGGACAGCGCGACCCCGCGCAGAACGCGCATGACGGAGCGTGAAAGCAATGAGTTCATGAAAGCGGCGCGGCGCAAACCCGCGCATCAGGCAAGATAGGGAAGACCCGAAGCATAGCGGGCGAGCAAGTGCCGCACGGGAGCAAGGGCATGGGTGGCCTGCAGGCCGAGGGCGCGCAGCGGCGCGGGCACCCGGCTGTGGCTGCCGTACAGCCGCGCGAGGGCGTCGGTGGTGGTCGCCAGCGCCAGCACCTGCTCCGCGCGGGCGCGGGCGTAGCGCCGAAGCAGGCGCGGATCGGCTGGCGACTGGGCCGCCGGTCGCTGCTGCAAGACCTGGGCGAGCACCTGCGCATCCTGCAGGCCGAGGTTCAGCCCCTGGCCGGCCAGCGGATGCACCCGGTGCGCGGCATCGCCAATCAGCACCAGAGCGTCGCCCACGGTGCGGCGGGCGAGCTGTCGCTGCAGGCGCCAGGCCGCGGCCGTGCCGGTGGGCTGCAGCGGGCCGAGATGCTGCGCCCCCATCACGCTCAGGTGCGCTTGCACGCGCTGCGCCAGCGCCTCGGGCGGCAGCGCGAGCAGCTCGACCGCCAGCGCCTCGGGGGCCGACCAGACGAGCGAGACCTGATGCCGACCCTCGATCGAAGCCAGCGGCAGCAGCGCTAGCACGCCGCCCTCGACGAAAGTCTGGAAGGCGACGCCCTCGTGCGGCGCGGCGCAGTCAAAGTTGGCGACGATGCCGCGCTGCATGTAGTCGTGTGTGTCCATGGCGATGCCCGAGACGCGGCGCACCAGGCTGTGCTCGCCGTCGGCGCCGATCAGCAGATCGGCGCGCAGATTGCGGCCGTCGCGGGTGGTCACCTGCCAGCCCGGGGCGTCCGGCAAGCGGCTGATCTGACCGGCCTGCGCAGGGTCGATGACCACCCGGCGTTCAAAGCGCAGCGCGAGGTCGAGCGCGGCCTCGATGGCGTCGGATTCGGCCGTCCACGCCAGGGCCTCGCCCTGCGCGTCGCGGCTGTCGAAGAACAGTTGCGCGCCATCGGCGCGAATGCGCATGGCACGAATCGGCTCGATGCGCTCTTGCGGCACCTGCGGCCAGACGCGAAGCGCATCGAGCCACCGCTTGGAAGCGGCGTTGAGCGCGTAGATGCGCTGCGCGTAACCCTGGGCGGGCAGCGCGCCGGCCGGGCGCGCGCCCAGCAGGGTGACATCCAGCCCTGATTGGGCCAGGGCCAGGGCGCAGGCCTTGCCGACGATGCCGCCGCCGAGAATCAGAAGGTGAAATGAAGAGGACATGGGAAGAGCCGTTCTGCCCCCGCCATGCGGGCGGAGAGGGCCGGGGTGGGGGGCGCAGTTTCAAACACGTCAACTGACCGGATCAATAGAATCGGCAGCCATGTTGACCGACAAAACCTGCATTGTGCCCCCGGTAGATTCGTTGCGCGACGCAGGCCCCGATCATGGCTGAGGTTGCCGCCCCGCAGCCCGGCGCGCCGGTGCCGCGCAGGCGCTGGGCCGCCCGTCTGCTCAGGGGCGTGGTGGCGGCCTTGCTGGCGGCGGTCATTCTGGTGGTGGGTGGCCTGAGCATTCTGCTGCTGACCTTCGATCCGAACCAGTACAAGGCCACGCTGATCCAGGTGGTGCAGGAGCGCGAACACCGCACCCTGACCCTGCCGGGCACCATCGAGCTCAAGCTGTTCCCGCCGCTGACGCTGCGCACCGGGCCGTTCTCCTTGAGTGAGCGCGACTCGCCTGCCGTGTTCGCGCGGGCCGACGATCTTCGCCTGCATCTGGATCTGCTGGCGCTTCTGCGGCGCAAGTTGGTGGTCGACCGGGTGGTGATGGTCAAGCCACAGATTCACGTCGCCCGCGACGCGCAAGGCCGCTTCAATTTTGCCGATCTGCTGCCCGACAGCAAGCCCGAATCCAACGCGCCGACCAGCCCGCTCGGCCTTTCGGTGCACCGCCTGCAGGTGGAGCAGGGCGCGATCATTTACGACGACGACAAGGCCCAGATCCACGGCCGCATCGACGCGCTCGATCTCGGGCTTGCCGGGCTGGAGGGCGGTCGCGCCGGGGCCTTCCATCTGGGAGGCACGGCGCGCTTCGTTCAGCCCGCGGTGGCCACGCGCGTGGCCCTGCGCGGCAAGCTGCAGACCGAGCCGGACCAGCACAGCCTGACGCTGTCCGACCTGGCGCTGTCGATTCAGGGCGATAGCCCCTGGCTGAAGGCCATGCAGACCCAGGTCGAAGCCGCCAGTCTGGGCGTGGCGACCCGCCCGGCACTGACCCTGACCGCGCAGCAATGGCGGCTCAAGACCACGGGTCGTACCGGCAGTGGCGAACCGCTGAGCGTGCAGGCCGACCTGCCTTCGCTAGCCGTCCTGGCCGACCAGGTGCAGATCGGCCCCTTCAACGCCCGGGCCGATCTCGGTGCCGCGCAGCCGCTGCATCTGCAGCTCACCACGCAGCAGGGCGCGGGCCCCTGGCGTGAGCTGCGCATTCCGCTGGCGCAGTGCGACGTCCAGCGCGGCACGAGCGGGCACGAGGGTGCATTGAGCCTCACCCTGGCCTCGCCTTTGCTGTTCGACCTGACGCAACAAAGCCTCGATCTTTCTGCGATCAAACTCTCGGGCCAGATGACCCCTGGTGCCAAGCCGCAGACGCTGGCGCTGCAGGGCCAGGCGCAGTACCGCGGCGGCACAGGCGCGGCCGGTGCGACCGGGCAGTTCCAGTTGCAGGGGCAGCTTGCAGGAAGCGCCATGAAGCTCTCTGGCGGATGGGCCCAGCCCGCCACGCTGCGACTGGACCTCAGCGCCGACCGCATCGATGTCGACGACTGGCTGCCGGCGCCCGCGGCGCGTGCCCAGGCCAACTCCGCGCCCACATCCATCGATCTGTCCGCCTTCCAGTCCTTCGGCCTGAATGCCCAGTTCAAGATCGGCAGCCTGCTGCTCAAGGGCATGCAATGGAGCGCGGTGCAAGGCCAGGTGAGCAGCGACCGCAAGACCCTCGCGCTGCAGGTGCTGACCGCCCAGGGCTTCGGCGGGTCGGTCAACGCGGACTTGCGCGTCGATCTGGCGCAGCAGCGCTACACCTTGCAGCAAACCGCGCGCGACCTCAGCGTGCAACCCGTGCTGCAGGCGCTGAGCGGCAAGGATTTTTTGCTTGGCAAGGCTGCTTGGAACGCGAACCTGACGGCGCAGGGCAAGACCCTGCCCGCGCTGTTGGACAGTCTCTCCGGCAAGGCGCGACTCGATGTGCGTGACGGCGCCGTCAAGGGTTTCAATCTGGCGCAGATGCTGCGCAATGCCCGCGCGCTGCTGGCGGCACGCAAGGACGGGCAGTTCGCCGTGACCCCGGGCGATCAGACCGATTTCACCTCGCTGGGCGCCACGTTCGTGCTGCAAAACGGGGTGGCGAGGAACAGCGACTTGTCGGTGCAAAGCCCCCTGCTGCGCCTAGGCGGCGAGGGCTGGTTCGACCTGCCCCGGCAGCAGATGGACTATTTGCTGCTGCCCACCCTGGTGGGGACGCTCAAGGGCCAGGGCGGCGCCGATCTCGCCGCTCTTCGCGGTGTGACCGTGCCGGTGCGGGTGCAGGGCCGTTTCGCCCAGCCGGGTTTCACCGTCATGTGGTCGCAGGCGGGGGTCAATGTGCTGCGGCAGACCTTGAAGAACACGCTGCAGAACGAGTTGGAGAAACAACTCGCGCCGACACAGGCCGAACCCCTGCGCAAGGTCGTGCCCGGCTTGTTCAAGGGGTTGTTTCCCTGAGAAGCTATGAACAAATCCGGCCACTCCCGCTCATGCCGCGCCGGCAGCTCCACTCGGCGTTGCAAATGCTCTGCGTGCCTACGGGCACGCATGCGCTTTGCGCCTTGATTGGCGCCGCCGACGCGCCCCGCTCGGGCGCGCCGGATTCATTCACAGCTTCAGAGGTTATAGCCTCAGCACCACCGGCCAGTCGGGCAGTTCGTTGCGTCGCTCACTCATAGGCGGCAGGCCGCGCGCACACAGCAGTCTGCTGACCTCGGCTACGCCATGCAGGGCGGCGGCCTCGAAACGGCCCTGGCGCAGCAGAGCCTCCATGCCGCGGCAGACCTGTTCCCAGGCTTGGGTGCCGATCTGCGCGCGCAGGCCGCGATCGGCGACGATTTCCACATCGCGCTCGGCCAGCAGCAGATAAATCAGCACGCCGTCGTTGCGCTCGGTGTCCCACACATGCAGAAGCGAAAACACCTCGATCGCGCGTTCGCGCGCGCTCAGGCCGCGCCATAGCTCGGGCAGGTCGAGCGCGCCCTCGACGGCAAAGCGGATTTCGCCGCCGTGGGCCTGCTCGGCGGCGTGGATGGCCTTTGCGATGGCCGCTAGCGTGGCGTGGGGAAAGGCGCGGCGCACCCGCCACGGCGCAAAGGTGAGATGACGGATCAGGCGTTTGAATCGCATGTCACCACCGGCCCGAAGCGCCGCCCCCGCCAAACCCGCCCCCGCCGCCGCTGAAGCCGCCGGAGTTCGAGCCTCCACCAAACCCGCCGCCAAAACCGCCACCCCCCAGTCCGCCCGGCCCGCCGCCCAGGCGGATGCCGCTGAAGACGGCGAGAAAGGCCAGCGCGCCGAACACCAGCCCCAGCAGCACCGAACCCACCAGCCACCAGCCCACGCCCCCGGCGATCAGCGCGCTCAGGCCAGCGCCGACAGTGCGGCCCAGTACCGCGCGCAGCACCGAACCGGCCACGACCGCGCCGAACAGCACCATCAAGCCGATTTCGTGCGCACTGGAGCGGCCCTCACCCGCGGGCCTGGCTTGCGGCGGGGGCAGTTGCTCGCCGTCGATCAGCTTCATCAATTGCTGAAGCCCGGCCTGAATGCCGCCGAAATAGTCGCCCTGCCTGAATTGCGGGGCGATGATCTCGGCGATGATGCGCTTGGCGATGGCGTCGGGAATGGCACCTTCCAGACCGTAGCCGACCTCGATGCGCATGGCGCGATCGTCCTTGGCCACCAGCAGCAGCACGCCGTCGTCCTGATCCTTGCGGCCGAGTTTCCAGGCATCGACCACGCGAATGCTGTATTGCTCGATGGCCTCGGGCGCCGTGCTGGGGACGATGAGGACGGCGATCTGGCTGCCCTTGCGTGCCGCGAAGGCGCGCAGCTCCTGGTCAAGGGTGGCGGTCTGCTCGGGGGTGAGGGTGCCGGTGAGATCGGTGACCGGCGAGGTCAGCGGCGGGATGGGCACCAGCGCGGCCTGCGCGTTCAGGCCGAAGGCCGCGCAACACAGCCACAGCGCTGCCAGCCATCGCAGCGGCCAGTAGGTACGCAGTATCGGCAGCGACCCGCCAGCGCCCTTCATGCCACGCTTACCGCGACGCCGCAGGCGCGGGCGCCGTGCCGCCGAAATCCACCTTGGGCGCCACCGAAATGGCCTTTTCGTTCTCCACGGTGAAGCTGGGCTTGACCTTCATGCCGATGACCATGGCGGTGAGATTGCTCGGGAACTGGCGCACCAGGTTGTTATAGTTCTGCACGGCTTCGATGTAGCGCATGCGCGCGACGGCGATGCGGTTTTCCGTGCCTTCGAGCTGGGCCTGCAGATCGCGGAACACGCCGTCGGCCTTGAGCTGCGGGTAGTTCTCCGACACCGCGATCAGCCTCGACAGTGCGCTGGTCATCTGTGCCTGCGCCTCCTGGAACCTGGCGAACGCGGCAGGGTCGTTGATGAGCTCCGGCGTGGCCTGAATCTGGCCGACCTTGGCGCGCGCCTCGGTCACCTGCACGAACACGTCCTTTTCGTGCGCGGCGTAGCCCTTGACCACGTTCACCAGATTGGGCACCAGATCGGCCCGACGCTGATACTGGTTGAGCACTTCGGCCCAGCTGGCCTTGATCTGCTCGTCGGATGACTGCAGGGCGTTGTAGCCGCATCCGCTCAGACTGAGCAGGGCGACGGAGAGCAGCACGAGAGAGAGCCAGCGGCGCATAGAAAGGACTCCGGAAGAGGGTTGACACCGAGTTGTATGCAATTGCAAAGCATACCTTTGGATGCTTTCTGCCAAGCACGAGGACGCGCTATTCTCCCTGCCACATCCGCAGTGCCGTGCCATGAGTTCCCCGCTTTCTTCCCATCCCGATCTCGATCTTCAGACCGAGCCGCCCAAGCACCTCGATTTCGACGAGACCCAGCACCCGCTCGAAGTCCTGGCGCATGAAGGCGACGCGACCGCGCAGGAATGGCTGGGCGCGCATTATCACGACCGCAAAGACTACGTGCACGCCGCGCGGTGGTATCGCAGGGCGGCCGATCAGGGCTCGGCCGGAGCGAAATACAACCTAGGCTGGCTTTATGTTCATGGGCATGGTGTCGGGCAGGATGACACTCAGGCGCTGACCCTCTGGCAAGAGGCGGCGCAGACCGGACTGGCGCGGGCGATGAACGGCCTGGGCTTTATGTACGAGCACGGGCGTGGCGTGCCGCGCAGCGATGAACAGGCACTGGCCTGGTACCGGCGCGCCGCCGAGGCAGGTGACGCCGGCGGCCAATGCAATCTGGGCTTCTTTCTGCTCGACGGACGCGGTGGTGCGGTCGATCTGGCTGGCGCGGCAGCCCTGTTCTCGATGGCCGCGCATCAGGGGCATCGTGAAGCCTGCTACCGCTACGGCCATATGTTTCTCACCGGGCAGGGTGTGGCGGCCGACGACGCCCAGGCGGCGGCCTGGCTGCGCAAGGCCGCCGAGATGGATCATCCCGCGGCTCAGCGCGAGCTGGCCACGCTGCTGGCGCTCGGCCGCGGCGGAGCGCCCGATCACGCCCAGGCGGCAGGCTGGTACCAGCGCGCTGCGGAACAGGGCGACGCGCAGGCGCAGTTCAGTCTGGGCGTGCTGTATTACCGCGGTCTGGGCAAGCTGCAGGACATCGACAAGGCGAGGCAATGGTGGCAGCGCGCCGCGGCGCAGGGTGAGGAGCGCGCCCGTAACAATCTGGCCCTGCTGGCCAAGGGCGTGAGGCGCTGAGGCGGGATCATGGCCACCCTGACCGAACTCGATCGCCTGCGGGTCGACGAAGGCGAGAACCTCGATCTCACCCACCGCGCCACGCAGATCGACCTACCCGGCGACCCGTCCAAAGACCAGATCGAGGCGGAGCTCGACAGCCTGCGCCAGCGCATCGGCGAGATACAAGATCTGATGTTCACCCGCCGCGAGCAGGCCCTGTTGGTGATCCTGCAAGGCATGGACTCGGCCGGCAAGGACAGCACCACCAAGGCGGTGTTCACCGGGGTGAATCCATTGGGCATGCATGCCGCGTCGTTCAGCGTGCCCACGCCGCAGGAGCGGCGCCACGACTTTCTCTGGCGGGCGCATGCCCAGGTGCCGCCGCTGGGCTGCATCGGCGTGTTCAACCGCAGTCACTACGAGGAGCCCGTCATCCGACGGGCGCATGGCGAGATCAAGAATGGCGAGATGAAGCGCTACCTGCGGCAGATCGCCGATTTCGAGCAGATGCTGGCCGAGTCGGGCACGGCCGTGCTCAAGTGCTTTTTGCACATCGGCCACGACGAGCAGCGCGAGCGGCTTCAGGAGCGCATCGACAACCCGCTCAAGCACTGGAAGTTCGACCCCTCCGATTTGCAGGAGCGCCAGTATTGGGACGCCTATCAGGCGGCCTACAGCCAGGCGCTGGCTGCCACCTCTACGGCACAGGCGCCGTGGTACGTTGTGCCGGCCGATCGCAAACCGGTGCGCAATCTCATCGTCGCCCGCCTGGTGGTGCAGGCGCTGGAAGCGCTGAAGGCGCCCCCGCCCGAGCGCAAGCCCGAGCTCGCCCGCCTCAAGGTGGTTTGACCGGGTGGTTTGACCGCCGGGTGGCCGCGCGGTCAGAGCATGCGCCGCAGGCTGCCGTCGCGCAGCACGAAGGTATGAAACAGGGCTGCTGCGACATGCAGCCCGATCAGGCCGAGCAGCCCGATGGCCACCGCCTGATGCGCATCGCCCAGCAGTCCCGCCCAGGTGGTGTTGGCCGGAAACAGCGTCGGCAGCGGGATCAGACCCATGGCGTGCACCGGCCAGGCGCGGGCGGACGCGGCCATCCACCCCAGCAGCGGCAGCAGCAGAAAGCCGAGGTACAGAAGGCCATGCGTGGCCTGCGCGGCGCGGGCCTGCCAGGCGGGCATGGGTGGGTGCGGTGGTGGCTTGCGCACGGCGCGCCACAGCAGGCGCAACAGAAACAACCCCAGAATGGTCGTGCCTACGCCGACGTGCCATGCGGCCAGCGCGTCTTCAGGCGCGCCGCGATGGTCGGTCATCAGCCAGGCCAGGGGATATTCCAGCGCGATCAGGGCGACGAGCGCCCAGTGAAAACCGCGAGAGACGAAGTGATAGCGACCAGAAGGCAGGACAGCGGCGGACATGGCGGCGAGGGCCTTGAGGTGTAGGGCCCGAGGAAGACGAGTCCGCAGCCTAAGCGACCCGGCTTAGCTCAGCCTGAGGCCGCTGCGCCGAGTATCGCTCAGCTGCACGTCTTGCCATGCGCCGGATGGTCGCCCGCAGCCTTGGCAGCCGAATCGGTCATGTATTCGCCGTGCTTGGTCTTGCCGTAGTACTTGTCGCCCGGGCAGTGATAGACCTAGCCCGCACCGCCGCCGACCGCTGCAGCCATGCCTGAGCCGGAGTTGGCGTGCTGGGCTTCGTCCTTCTTGCTTTCCATTTTGGTCTCGGTCGTGGAGGCGGGGGCGGCAGCTTCCACCTTGGCCTCGCAGGATTTGATGAACTCGCTGCGGTCATGGCCCTTGAGCTTTTGTTCCTTGGCCTGCTTTTCGCACTGCACTTTGGCCTCATGATTCTTCAGCAGGCCCGCAGAGGCGACGGCGGGCAGGAAAGGTCCAAATCGGGGTTCGGTCTGAGCGGCACTGTAGCCAGCACGCGCCTTTTCATTATGCACCGTAAACAGGATTTGACTGATGCCACCAGAGGTAAAAAACGCAACAGCCGGAACGCATCGCTGCGATCCGGCTGCCGGGGTGGGTGAAGGCTTGCGGGTACGCTCAGCCCGTGCCGCCCACCGTCACGCCGTCGATGCGCAGGGTCGGCTGGCCCACGCCGACGGGCACGCTCTGGCCTTCCTTGCCGCAGGTGCCCACGCCGCTGTCCAGACGCAGATCGTTGCCGATCATGCTCACCCGGGTGAGTGCGTCCGGGCCGTTGCCGATGAGCGTGGCCCCCTTGACCGGGTAGAGCGGCTTGCCCTTTTCCACCCACCAGGCTTCGCTGGCGGAGAAGACGAACTTGCCGCTGGTGATGTCCACCTGTCCGCCGCCGAAGTTCACCGCGTACAGGCCGCGGTCGATGCTGGCGAGGATTTCCGCAGGATCGCGGTCGCCCGCGAGCATGTAGGTGTTGGTCATGCGCGGCATGGGCACGTTGGCGTAGCTCTCGCGGCGGCCGTTGCCCGTGGGCGCGCGGCCCATCAACCGGGCGTTGAGCATGTCCTGCATATAGCCGACCAGAATGCCGTCTTCGATCAGCACGTTGCGCTGCGTCGGGTTGCCCTCGTCGTCAACGTTGAGCGAGCCACGGCGGTCGGGCAGGGTGCCGTCGTCGAGCACGGTCACGCCGCGGGCGGCCACGCGCTGGCCCATGCGTCCGGAGAAGGCGCTCGAACCCTTGCGGTTGAAGTCGCCCTCCAGGCCGTGGCCTACCGCCTCGTGCAGCAGCACACCGGGCCAGCCGGGGCCGAGCACCACGCTCATTTCGCCCGCGGGCGCAGGGCGCGATTCGAGATTCACCAGCGCGGTGTTCACCGCTTCATCGACATACTGCGCGATGAGGGTGTCGTCGAAGTAGCCCAGGGTATAGCGCCCGCCGCCGCCCGAAGAGCCGGACTCGCGCCGCCCGTTCTGCTCGACGATGACGTTCACGCTCAGGCGCACCAGCGGACGCACATCGGCGGCCAGCAGACCGTCCGAGCGCAGCACCAGCATCACGTCGTGCTCGCCGCCCAGGCTGGCCATGACCTGCACCACACGCGGATCCTTGGCGCGCGCCAGCCGGTCCACCTTTTGCAGCAAGGCCACCTTGGCGCTGGAATCGAGCGCGCCCAGCGGGTCGGTCGCGCCGTAGAGCACGCGCGCCGCGCTGCGCCGGGTGTCGCCAGGCACCTTTGCGCTGCCTTGACCGGCGCGGGCAATGCTGCGCACCGTTTCGGCGGCTTCGAGCAGCGCCAGCTCGGAAATATCGTCGGAATAGGCAAACGCGGTCTTCTCGCCCTGCACCGCGCGGATGCCGAAGCCCTGCTCGATGTCGAAGCTGCCCGACTTCACCATGCCCTCCTCCATGCTCCAGCCTTCGGATCGGGTGTATTGCAGGTAGACGTCGGCAAAGTCGAGCCGATGCTCGAAGGCCTTGCCCAGCGCACGCTGCAAGTCCGTTTCGTCGATCTGATAGGGGTCGAGCAAGACGCGGCGCGCCTCGTCGAGGCGCAACAGCGCGGGTTCGGTCATCATGTTCATGCGCCCGATTGTAGGAACAGCCGATGCCCTTGGGCGCCTGTCGGTCTTGGGCGCGGAGGGCGCGACCTCCCCGTCGCCAAAGGCGAACTTCGCCGCAGCAACCGACTCAGATCGGGAGTCACTTCAATTTTCCCGTCGCTCCCGATGTCCACTGTTCGCGCCAACAACCATGCGCTGCCTGTGATCGTCTCTTTGCTCGGCCTTGCCCTGCTGTCCCTGCTGGTGATGGACAGGCTGTCGCCCTGGCTGGGCTCGCTGTCGTGGATGGCCTGGCTGCCGCCCACCGCGTTGGCCATCTTTCTGTTGCTGCGTGCGCGCTGAGGCAGAGCCTCTCAGCGGTTTGATCCGATCAGCTCTTTCCGTCGTTCGCCACCCAGTCGCCTGACTTGCCGCCGTGTTTCTCCAGCAGACGCACGCCATCGATGGTCATGCCTCGGTCGACGGCCTTGCACATGTCGTAGATGGTGAGCAGGCCGATCTGGACGGCGGTAAGCGCCTCCATTTCGACGCCGGTGCGGCCGCGGGTTTCGGCGGTGACGGTGCAGTGGATGCTGCAGTCCTCGGCTTGCAGGGTGAAGTCCACCGCCACGCGGTTGAGCGCGATGGGATGGCACAGGGGAATGAGGTCGGCGGTGCGCTTGGCCGCCATGATGGCGGCGGTGCGGGCGATGCCGATGACGTCGCCCTTTTTCGCGCTGCCACTCTGCACCAGGGCGAAGGTGGTGGGCTGCATGCGGATGCAGCCGGTGGCCACGGCCACGCGATGGGTTTCGTCCTTGCCGCCGACATCGACCATGTGCGCCTGGCCCGCGGCGTCGAAATGGGTGAGGCCGGAGGATGCTGTGGATGCGCTCATGGTTTGGATCGGGCGGTGGACGCGGCGTGCGCTTCGTGGTTGATGGCGTCGCGCAGGCGGCGGGCTTCGCGCCGCGCGGCGTCGGCGAAGTCGCGGCCGTTGCCGCTGGCGTAGAGCACGCTGCGCGAGGCGTTGATGAGGAAGTTGCCACGCGCCGCGCGCACGGTGGCGGCCAGATCGCCGCCCTGCGCGCCGATGCCCGGAATGAGCAGCGGCGCCTCGGGCGCAACCGCGCGGATGCGCTCGATGTCGGCCGGGTTGGTGGCGCCGGCCACCAGGCCGTTCTGGCCGTGACGGTTCCAGTCGAACGCCGCCAGCCGCGCCACGCGCTCGAACAACAGCTCGTCGCCGAGGTGGGCCGAGGGCTTGGCGGATGCGGTGGCGATCGCCAGAGTCTGCAGATCGGCGCCGCCAGGGTTGGAGGTGCGGCACAGCACGAACAGGCCGCGCTCGGGGTAGTGCAGGTAGGGCTCGACCGAGTCGAAGCCCATGTAGGGCGAAACCGTCAGCGCATCGGCGTCGAAGCGCTCGAAGGCTTCGCGGGCGTACTGTTGCGCAGTGGCGCCGATGTCGCCGCGCTTGGCGTCGAGAATGATGGGCACGCCGGGCGCAGCCTTGCGGATATGGGCGATGAGCCGTTCGAGCTGGCCCTCCGCGCCCAGGGCGGCGAAGTAGGCGATCTGCGGCTTGTAGGCGCAGACCAGATCGGCGGTGGCATCGACGATGGCGGCGCAGAAGTCGAACAGCCGCAGCGAGTCGTTGGTCCACGGCGCCGGAAAGCGCGAGGGCTCCGGGTCGAGGCCCACGCAAAGCGCTGAATTGTTGCGCTCGGCGGCTTCTTGCCACTGTTGGATGAAGGGCGGGCGGGAGGTCATGCCCAGCATTGTAGGAAGGGGAATGGACGCAGCCTTGACAGCCTCGCCCCTACCATGTCGCTGTTTCCAAAAACCGCACCCTGCCATGCAAGTCAGCCGTCGCCTGTTTCTCGCTTCCACTCTGGCCCTGGCTGGCGCCCCGCTGATGGCGCGGGCGCAGCAGGCGGGTCTGGGAACGACAGGGGCGCTGCCCGCCAGCGTGACCCAGGCGCTGGCCTCGGCGCGCATTCCGCTGCAGTCGTGCGCCTTCATGCTGCAGGCCCTCGACAGTCCTGCCCCCGAAATCGACTTCAACGGCGCGGCGCTGATGAACCCGGCCTCGGTGCTCAAGCTGGTGACCACCTATGCCGCGCTGCGCATCCTCGGCCCGGCCTATGTTTGGAAGACGCCGGTGTACGCCGTCGGCCCGGTCCGCGCCGGGGTGTTGCAGGGCGATCTGGCCTTTGTCGGCAGCGGAGACCCGCATCTGATGGCCGACAACCTCTGGAGCATCGCGCTGCGGCTGCGCGATCTGGGTATCCGGCGCATTCGTGGCGACGTGCTCATCGACCGGCAGGCTTTCGACCTACCGCCGCACGACCCCGCCGCGTTCGATGGCGACGCCACCGCGCCTTACAACGTCGGCCCCGACCCCTTTCTGGTGAACTTCGGCGTGATGCGGCTGGGCTTCGTCCCCGACCCTGCGGCGCAACAGGTGCGCGTCACGGTGGAGCCGCCGCTGGCGGGTTTCGACCTGCACGCAGCCCCCAGACTCACCGCCACCGCCTGCGGCAACTGGAAGGACAAACTCGGCGCCGACTGGAAGCAGCCTTTCGCCCCGCGCTTTGCCGGGGGCTATGCGGCCGCCTGCGGGCCGCAGACCTGGAACATCGCCCCCGAGGTGAGCGACAACACCTATGTGCAGCGATTGCTTGCAGCGTTGTTCGCGCAGGTGGGTATCGAGTGGAAGGGGCAGGTTCGCACCGCGCCGCTGCCCGCCGGGGCGACCGAGCTGACCGTCTGGGAGTCGCCCGCGCTCGCTGTGCTGGTGCGCGACATCAACAAATACAGCAACAACGTCATGGCCCAGCAGGTGTTCCTCACCCTGGCGCTGGCCGCTGGCGCGCAGCGCGCTACATGGGCCGGGGCGCAGCAGGCGGTGCAGCAATGGCTGGCGGCGCATGGGCTGAACATGCCCGGTCTGGTGCTCGACAACGGCTGTGGCCTGTCGCGCATTGCCCGCATTTCCGCAGCCGACCTCAACGCGCTGCTGCGTTCGGCGTGGCAAAGCCCGGTGATGCCCGAGTTCGTCTCGTCGCTGCCGCTGGCCGGTGAAGACGGCACACTGCGCCGCCATTTCCGCGACCCCGACACGGCAGGGCGCATCCATGCCAAGACAGGCACGCTCGACGGCGTGCTGTCGCTCGCAGGTTACGCCCAGGCCCGCTCCGGTCAGCGCTACACCTTCGCCGCGCTGGTGAACGACCCGCGCGCCGGCGGCGCCTGGCCTGCGCTGGAAGCTTTCGTGGGTGGCTTCATGCAGACGGCCTGAAGTCTTTTCTCCCGTTCTCTCTGTTCTCTTTCGGAGACCTCTCGTGGCCTTTCATCCCACCGATCTGTTCGGCTATGGCGCTGCGTTTCTCACCACCGTGTCGTTCATCCCCCAGGCCTGGCTGACGGTGCGCACACGCAACGTGTCCGGCATTTCGCTGGGCATGTATTCGCTGTTCACCGTGGGCGTGGGGCTGTGGCTGATCTACGGGGTCACCCAGCGCAGTTGGCCGCTGGTGGGTGCCAATGCGGTCACCTTTCTTCTGGCCCTGACCGTGCTGGTCATGCGGCTGCGCTACGGCGGACACCAACGGCCCGAATGAATCGGTCGACATAGGCAGATCGTCGGCGGTTGCGGCGAACGGCCTGGGATCGTCCCAGAACATGTAATCAATTTGGTGTTTTTGAAGGACAAAAGAACGCCGATTTGCTTTACAATCTACCTCATTGGGTTTTGTTTCTACGAGTCACCAAAAAGTCTTCTGCAAGTAGCGAGTTCTGCTTGCAGACGTTGGCCTGTTCGGGCTGACGAAGCGCGCCAAGAGCCGGTTCGCAGCCCTGCCTTTCCCGATATGCACGACCCACGGGTAAGGTCTGCGCTCTCTTGACGATCGTCCGATCCATCCCTTGGCGGATGAACGTCCTGCGTTTCAAGGCATTCGCGCTGAATGCCTGATGCCGCGTCTGCACGCGCGGCACCCAGTCGCCACGCCCGCCTTTGCCGGGCGTCCTGCCATCGGGCAACCGCAAGGTTGCCCACGACCTTGGGAGAGTCCATGCAGAACTCCGCTTCACCCTTCATCTTCGGTTATTCGACCCGGCCCCTTGCAGTTGCCGTACTTGGCGCCGGCGCCTGGGGCACGGCCCTGGCCAGCGCCTTGCGGCGCGGCGGTCTGGAGGTGCGCCTGTGGGCGCGGCGTCCAGACCTTGTTCACGCCATCGCCACTCAATCGCGCAATCCGCGTCATCTGCCCGATCTGGCACTGCCTTCGGGACTGCAGGCGAGCAGTCAGATGGCCGAAACACTCGAAGGGGCCGACGTGGTCGTCATGGCGGTGCCGTCGGCTGCGCTGCGCGAGGTGGCCCGAGCGGCCGCGCCCTTGATGCAGCGGCGCGCCGTAGTGCTGGCAGCCTGCAAGGGCATCGAGCGCGGCAGCGGCGCACTGATGTCCCAGGTGCTGCAGCAGGAACTCCGGCGCGACGTGCTGATCGGCGCCATCGGCGGGCCGAGTTTCGCGCATGAGGTGGTGCTAGGCCAGCCCGCGGCGCTGACCGCCGGTTTACCCGCGCTGCGCCTGCGCCATGCGGTGGACGTGCAGCGTCATGCGCAGCGCGTGATGGACGGGCTGCGCGCAGCGTTCGCCGCAGGCGGCGTGCAGCTCGATTTGACGGACGACGCCATCGGCGTGCAGGTGGGCGGAGCGCTGAAGAACATGATCGCCATCGCCTGTGGCATGGCCATGAGCAGCGAGGTTGGCGAGAACGCGCGTGCGGCCATTCTCACCCGTGGCCTGCAGGACATGCGTGCCCTCACCCTGGCGCTGGGTGGGCGTGCCGATACCCTGCTGTCCAGCGCGGGCGCAGGCGACCTGTTCCTCACCGCATCGTCGGCGCAGTCGCGCAACACCCGGCTGGGCATGCGCCTTGGGCGGGGCGAACTGGCGGAGCTGGGCGACGAACTGGCCGAGGGCGCGGTCAGCAGCCATGCGGTGCAGAGCCTTGAGCGCAGGCTGGGTTTGCGCCTGCACGTGGCGGCGGCAGTGCGCGATGTGCTGGGCAGGCGGCAGACGGCCGCCGACGCCTTGCTGCGTCTGTTCAATGAACCTTTGCCACAGGACGGCGCCCTGGGGCTGCCGGTGGCATCGGGCATGCCCTCGCACCGGCCGTTGCGCGAGGCACAGGGTCTGCGGTCGTCTCTGTCCCGCGCGCCGTCGCGGCAGCCGCAATGAGGGAGGTGCAGATGCCGAAGACGATTCTGGCCACCGATCTGGATGGCACCTTTCTCGGCGGCAGCGAGGCGCAGCGGGCGGCGCTGTACGCGTGGATCGCGCAGCGTCGCAGCGAGATCGTGCTGATTTTCGTGAGCGGCCGCGGGCTCGACTTCATGCGCCAGCTCGCGCGCGAATTGCCCGTGCAGCCCGATCATGTGATCGGCGATGTCGGCACCAGCGTGGCCACCGGCGTGGATTTCGCGCCCCTTCCCGCGCTCGATCGCTGGCTCGACGCGGCCTGGCCTGCTGACGCGCTGCGGCAGATCGAGGCCATCGTCGCCCGGCACCCGACCCTGCAGCCCCAGCCGCATCACGGTGGGCGCCGCCGTTCCTACTTCTATGGCCACGCTCCGGCGGCGCAGGTGGCGGCGAGCCAGTTGCGGCAGCTCGGTTTCGACACCCTGATGTCGGACAACCAGTACTTCGACGTGCTGCCCCACGGCGTGCAGAAGGGTTCGACGCTGCTGCGCACCCTGGCCGCACTGGGTCTGCCCGAGCACCGCACCCTGGTGGCTGGCGACACGCTCAACGACCTCTCGATGTTCCAGACCGGATTGACTGGCGTGGCCGTGAGCAACCGCGAAGCGGGGCTGGAGCAGGCCATCACGCCGCATCGCAACGTCTATCGCAGCGCGCAACCGGGGGCTGCCGGGGTGCTCGACGCCCTGCAGCGATTTCATCAACAGGGGGATTTCAATGGCTTCATCTCTGGTCATCGTCTATCACAGACAGCCGTATGAGGAACACAGCGAGGACGGCAAGACCGTCCTGAAGGAAAACAAGAGCCCCAACGGTATCGTGCCGGCCCTCAAGGGCTTCATCGGTCAGGTCGACCGGGCGAGCTGGGTGGCGTGGAAAAAATCGCCCGCGGGCAAGCTGCCGAAGTTCGAGCGTCGCATCACGGTGAACGACAGTTATGGCAGCTACGAAGTGGTGCGTCTGCCGCTCACGCCCGAGCAGATCAACCAGTTCTATCACGTGGTCTCGAAAGAGGCGCTGTGGCCGATCCTCAACAGCTTTCCCTCCCTGTACTCGACCGAGAACTGCCAGTGGGCCGTGTTCCGCGAGGTCAACCGCCTGTTCGCCGAAGCCGCGTGCGCCGAGGCCGCGCCCGGGGCGGTGATCTGGGTGCACGACTACAACCTGTGGCTGGTGCCCGGCATGGTGCGGCAGATGCGTCCGGATGTGAAGATCGCCTTTTTCCACCACACGCCGTTTCCCGCGCCCGATGTGTTCAACATCCTGCCCTGGCGCGATGAAATCCTGGCCTCGCTGCTCGATTGCGATCTGGTGGGCTTTCACGTACCGCGCTACGCCCGCAACTTCGCGGCGTTGGTGCAGTCACTGCGCAAAGTCGAGCATCTGGTCGAGCGCAAGGTGTATCCGGAACTGCAGGCCACCGGCACCGCGCTGTCCGAGCCGGTCACGCCGGTGTCGATCACCGTGGGCGGGCGTCGGGTGCGTGTCGACGCCTTTCCCATCGGCACCCATGCCGACCTCATCCGCAGCACGGTGCAAAAGCCCGACAACCTGGCGCGGGTGGCCCACATTCGCCGCGAAATGGGCGGTCAGACCGTGATCGTGTCGATCGGCCGGGTGGACTATGCCAAGGGCACGCGCGAAATGCTGCTGGCCTTCGAGCGCCTGCTGGTGCGTCGTCCCGAGTTGCACGGCAAGGTCCGGCTGCTGGTGACGGCGGTGGCCGCGGCCGACGGCATGCGGGTCTACAAACGGGCGCAGCAGGCCATCGAGCAGCTCGTCGGCCGCATCAACGGCCATCACGGCTCGCTCACCTGGACGCCCATCCTGTTGTCTACCACTCCCCTGACCTTCGAGGAGACGCTGAGCTATTACCGCGCCGCCGACATCTGCTGGATCACCCCGTTGCGCGACGGCCTGAACCTGGTGGCCAAGGAGTTCATCGCCGCGCACGTGAACGAGAGCGGCGTGCTGGTGCTGTCGGAGTTCGCCGGTGCGGCCGTGGAGCTGCAGGACGCCGTGCTGGTCAACCCCTACAGCCTCAGCCAGATGGACGACGCGATCGACCGCGCGCTCGACATGCCACCCCAGGAGCAGCGCGAGCGCATGCAGCGCATGGATGCGCTCATCAGCCGTTACGACATCACCCATTGGACCGGCCACGTGCTTGAACTGTTCGCGCAGTTGCGGGCCGAGTGACAGGCGGTGCGTCATCGACGATGATCGACGATCTGAACCTGAGCTGGGCGGTGTTGCGGCACTCGGTGTCCGCTCATCCGCCAGAGGCGTTGGCGCTCGCCGTCACGCTGCTGGCGGCACCCGTGTACTTGCTGGTCACGCGCCTGCTGGTCAAGAGCGGTGGGCCGGACGGAAACGGTCCATTCCTGTTTCTGCGCGTGCGCACGCCGCTGCGCCTGGCCTGGCTGCTGCTGGCGCTGCGCATCGACGTGGGCCTGCTGCACAACCGGCTGGATGGCTGGTCCTGGATCGTTCAGGCCTTGCACCTCAGCCTGATTGCCGCGCTTACCTGGCTGGCCATGCGCGTGATCCGCGCCGGTGGCGAACTGGTGGTGCTGCGACGCGGCGGGCTGCAACTACCTGACGACCCCAACCTGCTCGACGCCAATCTGGAGGTCCGCGGCCTGCTTACCCGGGCGCGGGTGCTCACGCGGGTGCTGAGTTTTCTCATCCTGCTCGTCGGTCTTTCTGTGGCGCTGATGAGCATTCCCGACGTGCGGCAGATCGGCGCCAGCCTGCTGGCCTCGGCGGGCATCGCCGGTCTGGTCGTGGGTTTCGCCGCGCGCCCGGTGCTGAGCAATCTGCTCGCCGGTCTGCAGATTGCGATGACCGAGCCGATCCGAATCAACGACGTGCTCATCGTCGAGGGCGAGTGGGGGCGTGTGGAAGAGATCACCGGCACCTATGTGGTCTTCCGCGTGTGGGACGACCGACGTCTGATCCTGCCGCTGCAATGGTTCATCGAACACCCGTTCCAGAACTGGACGCGCACCAGCGCCAGCCTGCTGGGCACGGTGTTTCTGTGGGTGGACTATGCCACGCCGATCGAGGCGCTGCGCGACGAACTCAAGCGGCTGTGCGCGGCCGATCCCGACTGGGATGGACGTTTGGCACTGGTGCATGTCACCGACACCACCGAGACTGCGGTGCAGGTGCGCTTTCTGGTCAGCGCGGCCAATTCGGCACGTGCCTGGGAGCTGCGCTGCCGTATCCGCGAAGGCCTGATCGCCTACATGCAAAAGGCCCAGCCGCAGCATCTGCCGCGCCGTCGCGTGCAATGGCACGAGCATGCGGCAGGTGGCCGCGACCCGTTTTCTTCTTGAAGCGTCACTTGAGAAAGGCTGCGATATGAGTCTGAGCGCATGGCTGTCCCTTTCCCTTCTGGGCAATCCTCTGATGAACTGGCTGATGGCGCTGGGCTGGATGGCGCTGGTGGTCGTGGTGGTGGCCAGCGTCAAACCCATTCTGATCGCATGGCTGAGCGCCTTTGCCTCGCGCACGAACAACCGTTGGGACGACGCGCTGGTCGATGCCCTGAAGGGCACGCGGCTGCCGCTGGCCGTTCTGGTAGGCCTCTACCCTGCAGTGCAGAACCTGACGCTGCCTGCGGTGACCGCCAAGTGGCTTATCGGCCTGGCCGCCGTGGGGCTGTTTGTGCAGGTCGGATTGTGGGTGTCGCGCTTCCTCGATTTCTGGATTCGCACTTCGCGCGAGCGGGCGATCGCCCACGACCCCGAAACGGCCACCGGCCTGGCGGCGATGAGTTTCATCGCCCGGCTGGTGCTGTGGTCGCTGGTTTTTCTGCTGCTGCTCGACAACCTCGGGTTCAACGTCACCACCCTGCTGGCCGGTCTGGGCGTGGGCGGCATCGCCGTGGGCCTGGCGCTGCAGAACATTCTGGGTGACCTGTTTTCCAGCCTGTCCATCGTGCTCGACAAGCCCTTTCAGATCGGCCACTTCGTCGTCGTCGACAACTTCTCCGGCACGGTCGAGAACATCGGCCTGAAGACCACCCGCATCCGCTCCATCAGCGGCGAAATCGTGGTGTTCTCCAACACGGATCTGACCAAGGCGAGGTTGCGCAACTACAAGTTCATGCAGGAGCGGCGCATCGTGTTCGCCTTGGGCGTGACGTACGACACACCGCCCGACACCCTGGAAAAGATCCCGGGCATGGTCAAGGAGGTGATCGACGCGCAGGCTGACGCCCGATTCGACCGCGCGCATTTCAAGGATTTCGGCGATTCCAGTCTGAATTTCGAGGTGGTGTACTGGATGAAGACTGCCGACTACACCGCCTACATGACCACCCAGCAGGCGATCAACCTCGGGCTCATGCGCGGCTGCTCCGCCCTCGGCGTGGAGTTTGCCTTCCCCACGCGCATGGTGCATTTGCAGTTCGCACCGTCCACCGCGGCCGCCAGCCCGCTTGAAAGCATGAAGCAACTCGTGCAAGAGGCAAGCTCGTGAGCAGGCCCCACCCTGACCGCAGTGCGCCTGGAGCGCCTCGGAAAGGCGCTGCGCGCGGGCCGGGTGGCCTGGCACGATGGAAAACCCTGCTGCGACAGATCCGGGGGCTCATCGACCGGCAAGGCCCGCCATGGCTTGCCGCCCTGCTGGCCGTCATTTCTGCCGTTTTGCTGATCGAACCGAGTGCGCACAGGTTGATGGCCACGCTGTTGCTGGTCTGGCACTCAGGAGCGCAGGGTCTCGCACAGCTCGGGCAGTTTGCCGCCTTCCCGCCCGTTCTGCTCGGCGCGGGTCTGCTTCTCATGGGCGTCGGGCTGCTGCTGCGCGCCCGTCTGGCCTGGGCCATGACCCTCATCCTGTCCCTGCTGGTCGGTGGCCTGGCGCTGTGGACGACTCGTCACCTCGACACGGTGTTTTTCCTCGCCGCGCTGCTCATCGTCGTGCTCATGGTGTGGGCGCGGCGCTTCAATCGCTCCAGCGTCGCCACCAGCTCGCTGTTCGCCCTTCTCGGCGTGGGCAGTCTGCTGATCTATGCATTGTTCGGCTCTCTGTGGTTCGGCGAGGGGTTTGCGCCGCCCATCCGCACGCTGACCCAGGCGCTTTATTTCTCGGTCGTCACCATGTCCACCGTGGGCTATGGGGATGTGGTGCCCAAGACCGATCCGGCGCGCCTGTTCACCGTATCGCTCATCGTGCTGGGCATCACGGTGTTCGCCACCACGCTGTCGGTCGTCGTCGGCCCCTTGATCGGCGGCAGCCTCAAACGCACTCTGGAGAAACGTATGCATCACGCCTCACGTCGTCATCATGTGGTGATCGTCGGCGCTTCGGCTCTGGCGCAGGCCTTGCAGCAATCGCTGAAGGCGCGCGCCGTGCCGACGACGGTCATTCTTCCCGAGGGCATGGCGAGCCCCTACCCGGAGGACATCGACATGGTGGTCGGCGATCCCTCACGGTCTCAGACCCTGCAACAGGCCGGGGTGCCGCAGGCGCGCGCCGTGCTCGTGCTGCGCGACGACGACGCCGACAACGCTTTCATCGTGCTTGCGGTCAAGGAATTGGCGCCCTCGGTGCGCACCGTGGCCGCGGTGCAGGATGCGCGCAACGTGGCCAAGATTCGTCGTGTCCAGCCGGACATGATGTTCGCGCCCCAATTGCTGGGCGGCGAGTTGCTTGCCCGAAGCCTGCTGGGCGAGCCGATCGACAACGCGTTGATCAACGACCTGTTGCAGGGCAAGTCAGAGGAGTGTTGAGGGAGACGCTCGCCTCGCTGCCGCCTCAGGCTCTCTGGAGTCTTCAGACTTGAGGATCGCGGGCTGCAAAACGGCCCTGCGGCACCCTGCGGCAGAGGCTTTTTGCCCCATAGCGCAGGCTTGCGGGCTGCAAATCCGCCGCCGCATGGCAACCGCATGCCCATTTTTCGCTTTCCGCGCCCCGTGCCAGACAGACTCCTAGAATCCGCACCAAATCGCCGGATCGCGCCAGACGCGCTCACGGCGCAGAGCACAACAAGGGGACGTGCATGCGGATACTGATTGCCGAAGATGACCGGGTCTTGGCCGACGGCCTGCTGCGTTCGCTGCGTGCGCTGGGCTATGCGGTCGATCAGGTGGCCGACGGCAACAGTGCCGACGCGGCGCTGCAATCGAGTTCCTTCGATCTGCTGATTCTCGACCTGGGGCTGCCGCGGCTGTCGGGCTTCGAGGTGCTGCGCAAACTGCGCGCCCGCGGCACCACCGTGCCGGTGCTCATCCTCACCGCCGCCGACAGCGTGGAAGACAAGGTGCGCGGACTCGATCTGGGCGCCGACGACTACATGGCCAAACCGTTCGCGCTGCAGGAACTCGAAGCGCGGGTGCGGGCGCTGGCGCGCCGGGGCATGGGCGGGGCTAGCGCCATCATCCAGCATGGCCCTTTGCAGTACGACACCACCGGCCGCGTGGTCACGCTCGACGGCCATGTGGTGGAGCTTTCGGCGCGCGAGCTCACCTTGCTCGAAGTGCTGCTGCAGCGCGCAGGCCGCCTGGTGAGCAAGGATCAGCTCGTCGAGCATCTGTGCGTCTGGGGCGAAGAGGTGAGCACCAACGCCATCGAGGTCTATGTGCACCGCCTGCGCAAGAAGATCGAGGTGGGGCCGGTGCGCATCGCCACGGTGCGCGGTCTGGGCTACTGCCTGGAGAAGATCGCCCCGTCGACTTCGGCGGCTACCGAGGCCGCCCGTCCCGATGCCTGAAACCCCTGCGGCGGACAACCCGCCCCGGCGGGAAGGCGGGCAGGGGCGCAGGCGGCATGCGCGCTCGCTGTTCGGCGAGATTCTCGACTGGATGCTCGCCCCGATGCTGCTGCTGTGGCCGCTGTCGATCGGCATCACATACCTCGTGGCGCAGGCCATTGCCGCCAAGCCTTACGACGCCGCGCTGGAACACACCCTGCGGCAGCTCGCCGCTCAGGTTCAGACGCAGGGCGCGCAGGGCGCGGTGCGGTCGGCCCTGTGGCAGCAGACGCTGCAGAATCCGCCCGCCGGGGGCATCGTGGGCTATCAGGTGCGCGGTGCCTCGGGCACGCTGCTGGCGGGCGCGGCCGGTCTACCGTTACCGGCGCTGTTGCCGCCGAGCCATGCTTCTGCGGCGCTGGCGGTGGTGTGGCGCGATGGCGAGATCGGCGGTCACGCCGTGAGGCTGGCCGCGGCCTGGACCTGGCCGCCTGAGGCACCCGGGCAGGCCCGCGCGGGGCCGGTGCTGGTGCAGGTGGCGCAGAGCATGGACGCCCGCACCCGGCTGGCGCGCGACATCGTGCAAGGCGTCATCCTGCCGCAATTCGTGGTGGTGCCCATCTTCATCCTGCTGGTCTGGTTCGGGCTGGGGCAGGGCATTGCACCGCTCAACGAGCTGCAGGCGCGCATCCGCAGGCGGCGCGCCGACGACATCAGCCCGATCGACGAACGCGAGGCCCCCGAGGAAATCGCACCCCTGGTCGAATCGATCAACAGCCTGTTCGCGCGCCTGCAGCAGTCCTTGCTGACGCAAAAGCGTTTTGTCGCCGATGCGGCCCACCAGATCAAGACGCCGCTGGCCGGGTTGCGCATGCAGGCCGAACTGGCGCAGCGCGAGACCGACCCCGAGGAACTGCGCGCCAGCCTGCGGCAGATCGGCTGCAGCGTGGAGCGCACCACACGTCTGGTCAATCAGCTTCTGGCGCTGACCCGCGCCGAAAACCAGGGCGACGTTGCGCGCGCTGTGTTCGAGCCCCTCGATCTGCGCCAGCCCGCCGCCGAGGCCATGCAGGAGCTGGCCATGCTGGCGCTGGACAAGAAGCTCGAACTGGAATTCGACAGCCCGCCCCAGCCGCTGCGCGTGCGCGGCCATGCGCTGCTGCTGCAGGAGCTGATCAAGAATCTGCTGCACAACGCCATCACCTACACCCCGCCAGGAGGCAGTGTCACCCTGCGCTTGCGCGGCGTTGCGGGCGAAGGGCCGCACCCGGCGGCGGTGCTGCTCGAAGTCGACGACAGCGGCCCCGGCATTCCCGAGGCGGAGCGGGCGCTGGTGTTCGAGCCGTTCTACCGGGTTCTCGACAACGGCAGCGAAGGCAGCGGCCTGGGGCTGGCCATCGTGCGCGAGATCGCCCGCCAGCACGATGCCGACGTGACACTGAGCGAGCCGCCCAGCGCCGGGCATGGCAGCCGCGGCCTGCGGGTGCAGGTGCGGTTCAGGCGCGCGTGATGGTTTGCCCAGCGTTTCCTTGCGAAGCTACTCGCCGTCTTCCCCGCATTGCTTCTTCAGCTTGCCTAGCTGGCCGTAGGTGATGGCCTTGCCGCTGGCCGCCAGCGCCTTGATGCCGTCGGCCATGCAGGGGCTGTCGTTGGCGAGCTGCAGTTGCGGCGCATCCACGGGCCGGTTCACCAGACGCTCGCGCAGCAGGGAGAAGATGCCCACGAGCACCACGATGGCGATGACGATGCCCAGCAGGCCGCTGAGCTGCACATTCATGCCACGCCTGGGCTGCTGCGGCGCCGCTGGCGGAGAGTCGGACTTTTCGGGCGTGTCGGGCATGGGTCAGCGCAAGGCGGGGTTGAGGGTGTAGGTGCCAGTGAGACTGGCCTGGGCCAGCACATGCGGAGCGATGGCCGCGCGCAGTTGCGCCCCGGTGAAGCTGCCCTCGACCGGACAACGCGGCACATCGAGGGCGTAGAGGGTGAAGATGTAATGGTGCAGCAGGCTGTCGTTCCAGGGCGGGCAGGGGCCGTCGTAGCCGAAGTACTGGCCCGCCATGTCCTGGTCGCCGGCAAACCAGGCGGTGTAGTCGTTCACACCCTGGCGCATGCCGTCGGCGCAATCCGGCCCGGGCTTGCCGCGCGCGGTGACCTCGTGGCTGAACTCTTTTTCGCCGATCTGGCTGCGGCTGACGGGAATGTCCACCAGCAGCCAGTGATAGAAGTCCACCCGCGGCAGGTCGGACGGAACGACGTGGCCTTCGAGGTTGACATCGTCAGCGCGGCTGGGCACGTCGGGGTCGTGGCAGATCAGCACCAGGCTTCTGGCGCCTTCGGGCACGCCCGACCAGGCCAGCGGCGGGTTGAAGTTGTTCGACAGGGCCACATGACCCACGGCCGAGGGCTTGCAGAAAGCGTATTGCGGGGGAATCGGCTGACCATCGGTGAAGGCGGGGCTGGTGAGTTGCATGGATCTCTCCGGGGCGGTAAACGTGGGGTGTTCGGTTTTCGCTTCAGTCTTGCTGAGGCGCCGGGTGTTGTTGTGAGCACTCGGCGTGGACCGACATCTGCGCATTTTCCTCCTGCAGGCTTTCCTGTGCGGAGGTGAGCATTTCGATGGTCACGGACATACCGGGATAGGCTTCGAGCAGCGCCTTCTCCACGGCGTAGCGGCAGTTGGCCGCACGCTGCAGCGTCCAGTGTCCCGGCATGTGCAGGTGCATCGAGGCGAAGCGGCGGGTGCCGGCCACGCGCGTGCGCACATGGTCGAAACGCAGGTCGGCCGAGCGAAAGCGGTCGAGAACGGCCTGCAGACCGGCCAGATCGTCATCGTCCATCGACTTGTCCATCAGCCCGTCCACCGAGCGCTTCACGAGTGAAAAGGCTTCGCTCAGGATGTGCAGCGCCACCGCAATGCCGATCACCGGATCGAGCCAGAGCCAGCCTGTGATCGGCACCAAGAGCACCCCGGCGATCACCCCCGCGGAAGTCCAGACGTCGGTCATCAGGTGGCGGGCATCGGCTTCGATCACGATGGAGCGCAGCCGCCGCGCGCCCCGCAACATCCACAGCGCCACGCCCAGATTGATGGCGGTGGCCAGCGCCGAAATCACCGCGCCCAGAGGCACGTCGCTGATGGGCTGCGGATGGGTCAGGCGATGGCCGGCCTCGATCATGATGAGCACCGCGGCCACACCGATGAGCAAGCCTTCGATGCCGCTGGAGAAATACTCCGCCTTGGTGTGACCGTAGGGGTGATCAGCGTCGGGCGGCGCCTCGGCGATGCGCACGATGAACAGCGCGAACGCCGCTGCGGCGACGTTGACGATGGACTCCATAGCGTCCGACAGAAAGCCTACCGAGCCGGTGACTTTCCAGGCGAGCAGCTTCAGACTGATGACGACGAGGGCCGCCACCAGCGAGGCGCGAAGATAGGTTCTGGCTTGCATGCCTGCATTGTGCATGGGGTTGGCGAAAAGACATCGATTGCCCCACCTGGCGAGGCGCGAAACGGAGATCGGGCAGTGCCTTTTCGCGCGAAACGTCCGGATACGTCTGCATGAGGAGGCGATCGGCGCGCAAGATCGAAAATTCATCGCCATCTCGCTAGACTTCAGCGCTTTTGGCCCGCCATTTCCGTTCCCGCTCGCGCCCATGGCCCTCAATCTGCGTCCGCTGGCTCTGCCGCTGCCCAACCGCCGCGATCTGATCGCGCTGCCCCTGGTCATCGGCATGCTGCTCATCATCGGCCACGCCAGCCGACAGATGGCGCAGCCCTTCCATCTGGGCGAGACTGTGGCACTGTCGCTCGATCCGGGCGATCTGCCGCAATACGCGCTCTACACCGTGCTGCGCATGCTCGCCGCGCTGGCCGCCAGCACGGTGTTCACGTTGATCTATGCCTGGATCGCGGCCAACAACCGCTACGCCGAGAGAATCATGGTGCCGCTGCTCGACGTACTGCAGTCGGTGCCCATCCTGGGCTATCTGTCCATCACCGTGACCGGGTTCATCGCGCTGTTTCCGGGCAGCATGCTCGGGCTGCAGTTCGCGGTGATCTTCGCGGTATGGACGTCGCAGGTCTGGAACATGACCTTCAGCCTCTACCAGTCGCTCAAGACCGTGCCGCGCGATCTGGGCGAGGCCGCCACGCTCTATCGCCTCAACGCCTGGCAGCGGTTCTGGAAGCTGGAGCTGCCCTACGCCGCCCCCGGTCTGCTGTGGAACGCGATGATGTCCATGTCCGGCGGCTGGTTCTTCGTCGTGGCCGCCGAGGCGTTGACCGTCTCCGGTCAGCAGGTCTCGGTGCCGGGCGTGGGCTCGTACATCGCGGCGGCCATCGCGGCGAAAAATCTGGGCGCGATCGGCTGGGCGATTCTCGCCATGGTCGTGGTGATTCTGTCGTACGACTTTCTGCTGTTCCGCCCCATCGTCGCCTGGGCCGACAAGTTCCGCCTGGACAACACCGTCAGCGTGGATGCGCCGCGCTCGGTGGTGCTCGACTTCCTGCGGCGCACCCGCCTCACCCAGCGGCTGGCGCGGTTGCCCGCCGTGCTGTGGGAGATCAGCGTGCGGTTGCTGCCTGCGGTGCCTCTGCACCGCCCGGCGCAGCGCCAGCGTTCGGTCTGGGGAGACCGGGTGTTCGTCGCCTGCGTAGTGCTGTTCACCCTGGGGCTGATCGTCGCTCTGGTGCTGGTGCTGCCGCGCGACTTCGGCTGGCCGCAGGTCGGGCATGTGCTGCTGCTCGGGGCGTTCACCGCGCTGAAAGTGTTCGTGCTGGTGGCAATTTCGGCGCTGATCTGGGTGCCGCTGGGCATCTGGATCGGTCTGCGCCCGCGCTGGGCCGCGGTGGCGCAGCCGGTGGCGCAGTTTCTCGCGGCGTTTCCGGCCAACCTGCTGTTTCCGCTGGTGGTCGTGGCCATCGTGCACTGGCATCTGAATGTCAACGTATTCACCGCGCCGCTAATGATCCTGGGTAGTCAGTGGTACATCCTGTTTTCGGTCATCGGCGCGGCTTCAAGCATCCCAAGCGATCTGCGCGAGGCCGGTCGCAACCTCGGTCTGCGCGGCTGGCTGCTGTGGCGCAAGCTGTACTTGCCAGCGGTGTTCCCCGGCTTCGTCACCGGTGCGCTCACCGCCTCGGGCGGGGCGTGGAACGCCAGCATCGTGGCCGAAGTGGTGAGCTGGGGCAGCCACACCCTGGTCGCCACCGGGCTGGGCGCCTACATCACCGAGGCCACGCAGCAGGGGCAGATGCTCAAGGTCGGGCTGGGTGTGGGCGTGATGGCGCTTTACGTCATCGCCATTAACCGTCTGGTCTGGCACCGCCTCTATCAAATCGCCGCCACCCGCGTGCGGCTCGATTGAACAAGGAGTTCCGATGCAAGCCGCTCCCACGCTCGACCCGAACCAAGTCGCAGATGCCGTGCCCATCTTCCATCTGGCAGGGGTGCGCAAGGCCTACCGCACGCCCGAGGGCAGCGAGCTGACCATTCTCGACGGCGTCGATCTCGATCTGCGCGACGGCGAAATTCTGGTGCTGCTGGGCCGCTCCGGCTCGGGCAAGTCCACCCTGCTGCGCACCCTGGCGGGGCTGGTGCCCGCGACCAGCGGCACGGTGCTGCACCGGGGCGAACCGATCGACGGACCGGTGCCCGGCCTTGCCATGGTGTTCCAGAGCTTTGCGCTGTTTCCCTGGCTGACGGTGCTGCAGAACGTCGAGCTGGGGCTGGAAGCGCTCAAGGTGCCACCCGCCGAGCGCCGCTCCCGCGCACTCGCGGCCATCGACCTCATCGGCCTCGACGGCTTCGAGTCGGCCTATCCGCGCGAGCTGTCGGGCGGCATGCGCCAGCGCGTGGGTTTCGCCCGCGCCCTGGTCATCAACCCCGACGTGCTGCTGATGGACGAGCCCTTCTCCGCGCTCGACGTGCTCACCGCCGAGACCCTGCGCACCGATTTGCTCGACCTGTGGGCCGAGCGCAAGATTCCCACCCGGGGCATTCTGCTGGTGTCGCACAACATCGAGGAGGCCGTGCTCATGGCCGACCGCATCGTCATCCTGGGATCGAACCCGGGGCGGGTGATCAGCGAAATGCGCATCGATCTGCCGCATCCGCGCGACCGCGAATCCACCGAGTTCCGCGATCTGGTCGAGGGCATTTATGGCGCCATGACCGCCCGCCCCACCGGGCGCGACGCGGTACGCAAGCAGGTGCCGGGCATCGGCCTGCGCCTGCCTTCGCTGTCGGTTAACGCCCTGGCCGGTCTGCTCGAAGAACTCGATGCGCTTGAAAAGAGCAGCGCCAACACCCGCATCAGCCTGCCCGAACTCGCCGAGGACATGCACTTCTCGGTGGACGAACTCTTCCCGCTCATCGAGGGCGCGGAACTGCTGGGGTTCGCCCAGGCGGAGGAGGGCGACATCATGCTGCTGCCCGCAGGAAGGCAGTTCGTCGATGGCACGCTGCAAGAGCGCAAGCAGATCTTCGCCCGCCACCTGATCGAGCATGTGCCGCTGGTGGCGCGCATCCGCACCGTGCTCGACGAGCGCTACAACCACCGCGCGCCCGACTCGCGCTTTCTCACCGAGCTCGAGGACCACCTCAGCGAGGACGAGGCGCGGCGCGTGCTCGATACCGCGATCGACTGGGGCCGCTACGCCGAGATCTACGCCTATGACGATAACGCTGAGGTGTTCAGCCTCGACAACCCGGAAGCCGAAATCACCTGATGCGGCCGTGGCGCAAAAAAAGCGGCGAACCGAAGTTCGCCGCTTTTCCTGGCCGCAGACGGGGCTCAGGGCTTGGTGGTGGCTTCCTTGACCTTGTTTGCGGCATCGGAGACGGCAGCCGCACCCGAATGCACGGCCGACGCCGCGGCTTCCTTGGCTGCGCTGGCGGCGTTGTCGACCGCGTGGCCCGCAGCACTGGCCGCGCCCTGCGCGGCACTCGCGGCATGATCCATCGCGCCACCCGCCGCGCTCGCAGCAGTGGCCGCAGCACCGTGTGCCGCGCTGGCGGCGGCACCCGCTGCGCTGGCGCCAGCGGCCATCGCCGAGCTTGCCGCCGAGTGGGCGGCGCTGGCCGCGTTGCTGGCGGCCTCTTGAGCCTTCTGACAGGCGGCGAGTGAAAGCATGGCTGCAGCAATGAGGGCAAGTTTGAATTTCATGATGACTCCAAGTCCGGATTTTTGGGGGTGAGTATCGACGCAGGCGCCGACGTCAACGTCAATAAAACCCGATTTTGCGCATTTTCTCAATCTGGTGGCGGTGAAATTTACAATTTTCCCGTGCTTGGCTGAAACTATGACGTGGTAATGTCGTCACATGGATAACGCAGCCCGCGCTGCTCCGCCTCACTAGGTGCCGATGAAAACAGTCGATCTGATCTATTTCAACGCCGGCGGCGGCCACCGGGCCTCGGCCTTGGCGCTACAGCAAAGCATCGCCCAGAGTGGCCTGCCGTGGCAGGTGCGCTTGGTCAATCTGACCGAAGTGCTCGATCCCCAGGGCACCTTGCGCAAATACACGTTTTCGCCTGAAGACTATTACAACGCCCGCCTGGCGCGCGGGCTGACCATCGGCCTGCGGCACGAACTGAAGTTGCTGCAGGGCGCGTTGAGGTTGCTGCACCCCACGCTGCTGAAGATTCTCAAGCTGCACTGGCTGCGCACCGAGCCCGATCTGGTGGTGTCGCTCATTCCCAACTTCAATCGTTCGCTCTTTGAAAGTCTGACGGCCACGCTGCCGGGGGTGCCGTACGTGACCCTGCTGACCGATCTGGCCGATTTTCCGCCGCATTTCTGGATGGAGCAGGGCCAGGATCAGCACCTCATCTGCGGCACGCCGCACGCGGTGAATCAGGCGCTGGACGCAGGTTTTCCTGCCGACAAGGTGCACGCGACATCGGGCATGATCATTCGGCCGGACTTTTATCGCCCCCCCACCGGCTTCGACCGCGAGGCCCGACTGCGGGAACTGGGTTTCGATCCGGCGCGTCCGGTCGGGGTGGTGATGTTCGGCGGCCACGGTTCGCGCAGCATGCTGGCCATTGCCGAGCGTCTGCCCGATGTGCAGTTGATACTGATGTGCGGCCACAACGTCCGTCTGGCCGAGCGGTTGCTGCTATTGCCGGCCACGGCGCCCAGACTGGTGATGGGCTTCACCAGCGAGGTGGCCGAGACCATGCGGCTGGGCGACTTTTTCATCGGCAAGCCCGGCCCCGGTTCGCTCAGCGAGGCGCTGCATCTGGGGCTGCCAGTCATCGTTGCCCGCAATGCCTGGACTATGCCGCAGGAGCGCTACAACACCGACTGGGTGCGCGACAACGGCTTCGGCCTGGTGCTGCCGAGTTTTCGCGGCATCGGCGCGGCGCTGCCCGCGTTTCTGGCCGATCTGCCCGCCTGCCGAGCCCGGGTGGCGGCGCATCACAACCGTGCGGTGTTCGAGGTGCCTGTCATTCTCGACGCCATTCTGCGCGAGGCCGAGCGGGTGGATGCTCAGACCAGCTCCCAGCTTACCCGCCGCCTTTCTGAAAGTGGGCGCTGAAGCGCTGCCACCATTGCGCCCGCTCGGCCGCAGACTGCGCCAACACCGCGACATCGACCCACCAGCGTTCGAGCTCGAACAGCCCGAGCTTGAGCGGGGCGGCAGGTTGAAGTTGCACCGACCATTCACATCCTTCGTCCTGCCCTGAAAACAGGCCGGGTGAAGGTTCACGAGCCGAAGGGAAGGCCGCGCGGATCTGCCGGGCGAAGTCGGCGCGCGTCAGGGTCATGTCGAGCCGGGTGCGTGCCGGGGCATCGAGGCCGTACATGCGCGTGCGGGCTCGGCGCGGTCAGCCACCGGCCACGGGCGGCCAGATCGCCAGGGTTTCGCCGTCGCGCAATTCGCGCGTGTCGCGCTGGTCGGGATAGAGGTACACCCCGTCCACCAGCACCAGATGCACCTGTTTCCAGGGCAGGCGAAAGCGCTCGATCACGTCCTGCACCGTCGTGCCTGGGGCGATGTCGAGGGTGATCTGGTGGCCCTGGCGCGGCTGGGGCAGATAGTCGGTGAGCGTGGCCATCAGCTTGAGGGTGATGCGCGCCCCGCTCTGAGGCCTCTCCGGGGCGGGCGCTGCTGCGGCGTTCATGCCGGGTTGGTTCACGGCGCTTTAGTGCACCACCGCATCACCGCGGCGGTCCTGGCTCTGGGCGCTGGCGAGATAGGCTTCCATCAGCCGAGTGGGGTCGTCGAGCAGCCGGTCCTTCCAGGCGCCGAGTCGCACCCGACCTTCCACCAGCCCGCGCAGCACGCCGATGTGCTCGGTGGCGCCGATGCTGTTGCTGCCCACCATGACATCGCCGTCGAACTGCAGGCTCAGGTGGCGAAAGCCCGCGCGGTCGGTGCGCTCCACGCCCTGACCGCCGGGCACGCCCTGCCACTGGCCGAAGCTCGCGGAAATCAGGCCAAGGGTGTCGAGCACGTTGATCTGGGTCACGCCGCGCAGCCTGGCGTGCTTGCCCGCCATGTTCATGGCAGCCACATAGGCCTGATCGACGGCGTTGGGCTGGATGGCGCTGACGATGGGCTTGCCATACAGCGGATCGAAGGCCTCGGCGCAGTCGCCCGCGGCAAAAATGCCGGGTACATTGGTCTGCATGCGCTCGTCGGTCAGCACGCCCTGCAGGCAGCGCACGCCCGAGTTTTCGAGGAAGGCGATGTTGGGCTTGACCCCCGCCGCGGAGATCACCAGATCGGCGGCCAGGCGCTCGCCGCTGGACAGTCGCACCGCCAGCGGCGCGGCGAGGTCGGCCGGGTTGGATTCGATGGATTCGATGCGCGCTCCGGTATGCACCGTCACGCCCTTGCCCTGCACCCAGTCGCGGATCATGCCGCCCGCCGTCTCGCCCATCATGCGCGGCACCATGCGGTCGCCCATCTCGACCACGGTGAGCTGCACGCGGCGGCGCACCAGACTTTCCATGATGATGCAGCCGATGAAGCCCGCGCCGAGCTGGATGACGCGCGCGCCGGGCACCGCGAACTGGGCGATGGCGCGGGCGTCGTCCAGCGTCCAGCAGGTGTGTACTCGCTGGGCATGGATGCCGGGAATGCGCGGCAGCACCGGGCTGGAGCCGGTGGCGATCAGCAGGGTGTCGAAGGCCTGGGTGCTGCCGGATTCGAGCGTGAGCGTGCGCGCTGCGCTGTCCAGCGCCTTGACCCGGTCATGGCTCAGGGTGATGTTCAGCTGCTTCCAGTGCTGCGCATCCTTGCGCAGCCAGGTGCCGCGCTCGGTGATGTCACCGTGCAGCAGATAAGGAATGGCCATGCGCGAATACGGCGGCGTGTCTTCGTCGCCGAACAGGACGATCGCGTCGTCCGCCGGGACGTGCTTGCGCAGGGTTTCGGCGGCAACGACCCCTGCCGGGCCGTTGCCGATGATGACGTGGTGTTTCATGGTCGCTGCCCAAGGTTGCGAACTTCATACGGGCGCCCGGCTCCTCCCACGCAACCGTGGGAGGATGGGCAACGGCAGATCACAGCCCCAGCCGTGCGCGAGTTTCGGGTTTGAGCGTGCCTTCTGCCGTCCAGCCGCGCAGCTCGTAGTACCTCGGCAGCATCTCGGGCAGCTTGTTGGTCAGCCCCTTGGCCGGGCCGGTCTTGGCTGGCTCATTGAGGAGGCGCGGAGGCAGGGTGTCGTCCTTGGCGGTGAAGCCGGCGCGGTTGTTGTAGTCGCGCTCCATGTTCCAGATGCGCTCGCCGATGGTGTTCAACTCGTCCATGGTGAACTCTTCGAGACAGGCGGCGGCGAGCTGGGGCTGCACGTCGGCCAGCGTCCAGGCGAAGCTGGTGAACAGGCAGATGCCCGCAGAGTCGAACACCGCGGTGGCGTCCTGAAACGCCTTCACCAGTTCGGGCTTGCCGTCGGTGACAAGAGGGTCGGTCTTGACCGGAATGCCCAGCACTTCGGAAGCCACGGTGTAGCCGCGCAGGTGGCAGGCACCGCGGTTGCTGGTGGCATAGGCCAGGCCCATGCCCTGGATGCCGCGGCTGTCGTAAGCCGGGAACTCCTGACCCTTGACGCTCATGCTCAGCTCGGGATGGCCGTATTTGGCGGTCAGCCGTTTGCTGCCCAGCGCGAGTTCCTTGCCGAAGCCTTCGCCGCGGGCGGTGATCTCGGCGAAATAGGTCAGCGCCTTGGCCGAGCCGAACGGCGCCTCGATGCCGAGCTGCTCCTTGGTGAGCAGCCCCATGTCGTACAGCTCCATCACCGCGCCCACGGTGGCGCCGAAGGTGATGGGATCCATGCCGTCTTCGTTGCAGATGAAGTTGGCATAGGTGAGCGCTTCCAGATCGTTCACGCCGTTGGCCGAGCCCAGAGCCCAGGCGGCTTCGTATTCCAGACCACCCGACGCGCCCCAGTATTGCGGCTTGTTCTCCACGCTGAAGTGCTTTTCGTCGATCTTGCTGATGCGACCGCAGGCGATGGTGCAGCCGAAGCACGCCTGGTTGGTGACGAGGTTGGGCTTGCCGTCGGACTTGCGCGGCTCGTGCATGGCCTCGCCGGAGATGTCTTTCGCCCCCTCGAACTGCACATCGCGATGGTTGCGCGTGGGCATGGCGCCGATCTCGTTGATCACGTTCATCAGCACCTGGGTGCCGTATTTGGGCAGGCCCTGGCCGGTGACGGCGTTGTCGTGCAGCACCTTCTTGCCGGCGTTGACCGCCGCCATGAAGGCCTTGGGATCGCGCACATTGCCCACGCCCTTGGTGCCGCGCACGGCAATGGCCTTGAGGTTTTTGCTGCCCATCACGGTGCCCACGCCAGAGCGCCCGGCGGCGCGGTGCAGATCGTTGACGACCGCTGCGTACATCACGCCGTTTTCACCGGCGCGGCCGATGGAGCTGACACGGATGAGCGGGTCCTGGTGCTGCGTCTTGATCCAGGGCTCGGTCTCCCACACGGTCTTGCCCCACAGCGCCGAGGCGTCGCGCAGCTCGGCCTTGTCGTTCTCAATGTAGAGATAAACCGGCTTGGGCGACTTGCCTTCGACGATGATCATGTCCCAGCCCGCCATCTTGAGTTCGGCGCCGAAGTAGCCGCCGGAGTTGGAGCAGGCGATGGCGCCGGTCAGCGCGCCCTTGGTGATGACCGAGTAGCGCCCGCCGGTGGAGACCATGGTGCCGGTCAGCGGCCCGGTGGCGTAGATGATCTTGTTGTCGGGCGAGAGCGGATCGACCTTGGCGTCCACCTCCTCGACGAAGTATTTGGTGGCCAGACCGCGCTGGCCGATGTAGTCGCGCGCCCACTGCATGTTCAGCGGTTCGCTATTGACGGTGCCCTGTGTGAGGTTCACCCGCAGAATTTTTCCAGCCCAGGTCATGGTTGTCTCCTTGTGTTTTTAGGCTGCGGCGTTCTGGTTGCCGAGCTTGGCGGCCCACTGCTGCATGCGCGACAGGCCGGTCCAGCTCGCATCCACATAGGTGATGGCGCCGGTCGGGCAGGCTTCGGCGCATGCCGGTTCGCCGCCGCACAGGTCGCACTTCTGCACCTTGCCGGTGTCGGCGACATAGTTGACCGTACCGAACGGGCAGGCGATGGTGCAGACCTTGCAGCCCACGCAGACGTCTTCGAGCACGATCTTGGCGCCGGTGGCGGCGTCGAGCTTGATCGCCTCGACCGGGCAGGCATGCAGGCACCAGGCCTCGTCACACTGGGTGCAGGTGTAGGGCACCTTGCGGCCGGTTTCGTGGAAGTCGAACACCTTGATTCGGCTCTTGGAGGTGTTGAACAGGCCGTAGTTTTCGTAGGAACAGGCCATCTCGCATTGCAGGCAACCCGTGCATTTGTCCGGGTCGATATGCAGGGACTTTTGCATCTTGCATCTCCTCGATTGTTGTGATGGTGCTTGCCAGCCGACGGCGCGCCCGGGGCGCTTGTGACCCCGCTTCTGATTGGGTCGATACCGCCTTGACTAACTCACTATAGGCCACGGTTTCGCGCTCGGTAAGCCCTGGAATCCGATTACTTGAGTCGAGTGCTCGGGTATGGCAAAGGTTTGGCAGTGTGCGCTATCCACCTGTTGTTCAACGCGCCGATTTTGGCCGCGCGCCAGTCGAGGTCAGGCCGTGATGGCGCGCCGGGCGATGTGCGTGAGCGGACGTTCGATCCAATGCTCCATGCGGTGTGGCAGACCCAGCGGCTTGAGCAGCATCTTTACCGCCTGATCCATGGGCAAGCGCGCACCGACATACTGATAGAGCCGCTGGCAGACTTGCTCGAAGGGCTCGTGGTCGACACCGGGCATGGCCTGACGGAAGGCCCAGACATGACGCAGCGCGATGTCCGAGTCGCTGGTGCGCAGTTCGAGCAGCCGCCGCTTCAGCGCGCCGAGAATGCGCGCCCGCGACAGCTTGCGGTCGGCGTTCAGCTCCTTGAAGTAGCGGTAAAAATGCTTGTAGTGCTGCACCTCGTCGGTGCGGATGTGCTCGGTCAGCTCGGTCAGCACCGGCTCGGGCGACAGGTCGCGCAGGGTGCGGTAGTAAGTCGCAGTGCCCGTCTCGACCACGCAGCGCGCCACGAGTTCGAGCGCGCGGTCGTCTTCGAGATCTTCGACGGTGCACAGGCGGGAGTATTCGTCGAAAAACGCGGCATAGGCTGTGTCCCAGTCGAAATCGGGCCAGACTGTCTGCACATAGGTCTTGAGCGCGCGGCCATGCTGCAATTCCTCGGGTTCCCACTGGTGCTCAAGCCAGTCGGCGATCTGCGGATAGGCGTCGTAGTGCTCGACAAGGTTGCGGGTATAGGTGTGCGAGCCCGATTCAATGAACGAGGCGCTCACCAGCAGGTAGAACAGGTCGATATGGTCGTGCACCGCAGCGATGTCGATGCGCGAGAAATCGATCCAGTCCAGCGTCCAGTGCACCGATGGTGCCGTGGCCTGTCGAGGCCGTGCGGGAGGAAGGAGGATGGGGGGAGCGAAGCGGTCCATGAGATGTTTCAACAAGGAATGCCATGCTGTCAGGATAGACTGAAAATTCGACATCACAGTTCCGCTTCACAGCGGGATCGGGTCTAAACTTGTCACAAGGTATGACCATCAACCTCTTCATCAGGAGTCGTCTATGAAACAGCAAAAATCCATCGCCATCGTGCTGTCGGCCAGTCTGATCGCGCTGACTCTGGGCGGCTGCGCGAACATGAACGAATCGCAGCGGACCACCGCCACGGGGGCCGGTATCGGCGCTGCGGCCGGCGGCATCATCGGGGCGCTGACAGCTGGCGGCAACACGGGCAAGAGTGCAGCGACCGGCGCCGTGGCGGGTGCGGCCGTGGGAGCGCTGGGCGGCTATCTGTGGAACCAGCATCTCGAGAAGCAGAAGCAGGATCTGCAGGCCCAGGCGCAGGCTTCGGGTACCGGCGTGCAGGTGACGCAGACGCAGGACAATCGCCTCAAGATGAACGTGCCGGCCGATGCCGGTTTCGCCACGGGCAGCGCGCAACTGAACTCGCGCATGTATCCCATTCTGGAAAGCCTGGCCACCGGCCTGAACCAGAACCCGACTGAGACGGTGCAGGTGTTCGGTTTCACCGACAGCACCGGCACCGATGCCATCAACTATCCGCTGTCGGAAAACCGTGCCTTGACGGTGAAGAATTTCCTGGTTTCACGCGGTGTCGCCGCCCAGCGCATTTCGACGCAAGGTCTGGGCCCGCAGAACCCGGTCGCCAGCAACGCCACGGCCCAGGGGCGCGCGGCCAATCGGCGGGTCGAAATCTATGTGGCCATGCCCGCTCAACGCTGATCGGTGCGCGACGAACCTAACCGACCCGGCGATTTTGCAGCCACTGTCGCAGGTCGGGCTCGGGCATGGGGCGGGCGTAGAGATAGCCTTGCATCCGGTCGACGCCCTCGCGCCCGAGTGCCTGGGCTTGTTCCTGGGTTTCCACCCCTTCGGCCACCAGTCGTAGCCCCAGGGCGCGGGCCATGCCGACGATGGCCCGGATCATTTCGTGCAGCCGGGGCTGTTCCATCATGCCGCGCACGAAACTCTGGTCGATTTTGACCGTCTCGAAGGCCAGGCGGTTGAGCGAGGCCAGCGATGAGTAGCCGGTGCCGAAGTCGTCGATCGCCAGGCGGAAACCGAGCCTGCGCAGTTTGGTGGTGATGCGCTCCATCGGCTCGCCGGGTGCCGCGGCGTCCGACTCGGTCACTTCGACGCACAGGGCCGAAGGGGGTAGGTCGTGTGAGGCCACGGCGGCTGAGAGGTACTGCGGGAATGCAGGATCGAGCAGGGCCGAGGGCGGAAAGTTGACCGAGGTATAGGCGGTCTCGGCGACCAATCCTTCCGCGCGCCATTGGGCTAGCGCGGCCAGCGAGCGCTGCAGAATGCGGTCGGTCAGCGCAGCGATCAAACCGCTGGATTGCGCCAGGGGAATGAACTCTGCCGGGCTGATGGCCTGACCGTCCGGGCCGCGCCAGCGCGCAAGGGCCTCGAAACCGGCCAGGACGCCGTTGGCGCAAAGAATGGGCTGCCACCAGGGCTCGATCGGCCCGTCTTCGATGGCGTCGCGCAGCCAGCCGAGCACGCGCTTGCGCCGGTCTTCGGCCTGGAGCACCTGGGTGTCGAAGCGCAGTGTGGGGCGTGCGTTTTCCTGGGCCACACGCGCGGCGAGTTGCGCGGCGGCCAGACTCTGGCGTGTCTGCGCATGCGTGGCAGCCTCGGCGAACACGCCGACGCACAAGCGGGGAAAAATCGCCTTGCCAAGGACCGTGACGCCGCCCTGCAGGATGTCGTGCAGACTGCGGGCCAGGGTTTCGAGCGCGGCATCATCGACATGGGGGTCGCGTGCGAGCAGCACGATCTGGCTGGCCTGCTCGCCGCTGCCGATCTGCACCCGGTCGCCGAGGCGGCCGTAGAGGGTCTCGGCCATGATTTCGATTGCTTTGCCGAAGGTCTGACCGCTGGCGAACTCGAGCTGGTGGTCGATGTCGAGAACTTGCGCCACGAGCACACCGACGCGCCCCTGCGGATCGTCGCGCAGACGCTGCAGATGGGTGTCGAGCCGGTCGATGAGGCGCTGCAGATTGGGCAACTGGGTGACGCGGTTGACGTAACGCAGCGCGCTGATGTCGGTGTGGCTGCCGACCAAGCGCAGGCATTGCCCCAGCGCATCGCGCACGGCGGCGCCGCGCGTCTCGATCCAGCGGAAATCGTCGTCGCCGCCGCGCAGGCGGTACTGCAACTTCAGCCGCGTCTGATCGGGGTCGGAGACGAAACGCTCGAAGCTCTGCCGGGTTTCGCTTTGGTCGTCGGGGTGGATGCGCGCCATCCAGCCGTCAATGGTGTCGGGCGCAGGCTGATTACCCCAGCCCAGCAGCTCGAACCAGTTGTTCGAATGATGCAAGCGCTGCGAGGTGCTGTCCCAGTCCCAGATGCCGTCGTTGGTCGCCTGCAGCATCAGCGTCTCGCGCTCTCTGGCCTGCAGCAGGGCGCGCGCGGCATGTGCGCGTTCCAGGTGCATCTTCAGGCGGGCGCGCACCGCGGGGTAGTGGATGGGCTTGTTGAGGTAGTCGCTGGCGCCGCAGTCGAAGGCTTCTTCGAGACGTTCGGTCTCGTCGAAGGCCGTCACCATCAGCACCGGAAGCAGGTCGGCGGGGTGCGTCTGGCGCAGGGTGCGCAGCACGTCCAGGCCACTCATGGCGGGCAGGCCGATGTCGAGCAGCACGGCGCTCACAGGCTGCTGCGCGAGCACGGCGAGGGCGCTGGGACCGTCTGCTGCGGCCAGCGTGTTCAGCCCGTCACGCGCGAGGCGGCGGGTGAGTAGTTCGCGGCTGGCGGGGTCGTCTTCGACCACCAGCACGGTGCTCTGCGTCCAGTTCCATTGCGGGTTGTCGGCCGACATGGGGATTCAGGCGGAGGGATGGGGATGGGAAGACGCCAGCGCCAACCGCTGCAGCAAATCGTCGAAATCCAGCGGCTTGCTGAGATACGCGGCCACGCCCAGCTCGGCTGCACGCTGGCGGTTTTCCTTGAGCGAATGCGCGCTGAGTACCAGCACCGGCAGACTCATGCCCGTGTCGCGCAACTCGCGCAGCACGCCCCAGCCATCGAGCCGCGGCATGTCCAGATCGAGAAGCACGGCATCGGGCGGAGGGCAGGCGCGCAGGCACTCCAGCGCCTGCACGCCGTCGGCAGCTTCGATCACCTCGTGCCCGCGGCGGCGCAGACGACGCGCGAGCATGTCGCGGTTCAGCGCATTGTCTTCGGCCAGCAGCAGTCTCACGCCGTCTCCTCGGATAGCGGGGCGACGCGCGGCAGGGTCAGGATGAAGGTCGAACCCTGGCCCAGGGCGCTGGTGACGGTGAGCGCGCCGCCGAGCATCGCGGCGAGCGCGGCGCTGAGGGTCAGGCCCAGGCCGGTACCGCCATATTGACGTGCAATGCTGGCGTCGGCCTGGGTGAAGGCCTCGAACACGCGCGCGCATTGCTCGGCGCTCATGCCGATGCCGGTGTCGCTCACTTCCCATGCGAGCGCGGGCGCACCGTCGGCGAGCAGGGCAGCCTGCAAGCGAACGACGATGTTGCCGTTTTCCGTGAACTTGGCCGCGTTGCCCAGCAGATTGAGCAGGCATTGACGGATTTTGCCCGGGTCGCTTTGCATCGAGCCCAGATCGTCGGGCGCCACCACCTGCAAGCGATTGGATTTCTGGCGCATCAGCGAGCCGACAGTGCCCGCCACGCTGTGGGTGAGTTCGGCGGGATCGAAGCGCTCGACCAGCACCTGCGCATGTCCGGCCTCGACGCGGCTGAGATCGAGCACGTTGTTGATGAGCCGCAGCAGATGCCGTCCCGAATCGCGCACCGCCTGCAGATCGGAGCGGCTCTGCGCCAGGGGCACGCCGTCATCGAGTTCTTCCATGATGAGCTCGGCATAGCCGATGATGGCGTTGAGCGGGGTGCGCAGTTCATGGCTCATGCTGGCGAGGAACTGGCTCTTGGCCAGGGCGGCGGCTTCGGCCTTTTCCTTGGCTTCGCGCAGGGCGATCTGCTGCGCTTCGCGCTCGCCCAGATCGCGGCCCACGCCAACCAGTCCGGCGGTCTTGCCCTGCGCATCGAGCAGGCGCGAGGCGACGAATTCGAAGGGCTTGAGGGTGCCGTCGGCGGTCTTGAGCCGCGCCACGACCCGACCCTCGCCCTTGGTGAACACGTCGTAAATGGTCTTGAGCACCACCGGCCAGTCGCGAACGGCCAGATGCTGCTGCACGCTGCTTTGGCCGAAGGTTTGCGCGTCCATGCCCACGGCGTCGAGCGTGGCCTGGTTCCAGCGCAGAAAGCGCAGCCGGGTGTCGAAGGCATAGACCAGATCGGGCATGGCGGCAAACAGCCGCTGCGTGAACTGCTGCTCGGCTTCGAGCGCCTGCAGCCGCGCCTGCTCCGCCGAGAGATCGTGCACCAGGCCGACGAACCAGTGCGCTTCGCCGGTGCGCACCTCGCTCACCGACAGACGCAGGGGAAACGAGCTGCCGTCGCTGCGCAGGCCGCGCACATCGCGCCCCCTGCCGATGACATGCGCCTCACCCGTGGCCATGTAGCGCTGCAGATAGCCGTCGTGCGCGCTGCGCCAGGGCTCGGGCATGAGGTCGTTGATGCGGCGTTGTCGCAGCGTGCCTGGCGCATAGCCGAACAGGGTGTACGCGGCGCGGTTCGCGTTGCGGATGTGGCCATCGGTGTCGATCACGATCAGGCCGTCGAGCATGTTGTCGAATACGGCTTGGAGCAGGGCGCTGCGTTCGGCCACGCGGCGGTCGAGGGCCTCGGCCTGTTTTTGCACCTGATCGATCAGCCGCCCGCCGGTGTCGAGCAAGAAATTGATCAGCAGGGCGAGTTTTTCCGCCGTGGGGTCGGCCAGCGGCGAGCGCACCACGAAGTCGACCTTCTGGTCCACCGCGCGGCAGAGCTGATCGGCCATGTCTTCCACGGCCAGGCGCAAGGCCGCGTCGCGCGCGGCCTGGTCGTCGGCCATGCTCATTCCCGATGCTCCGAGGCCCCGGCCGTCGTCTCGGCGGGGGTGGTCGGCCCTTGCAGATCGGGCCAATGAAGTTGAAACGCGCACTGTCCGTCACCCCGCTGGCGGCATTCGGCGACGGTGATTTCGAGGCGATCACCGTAAAAGCGGGCGACTTCCCGCGCCAGGGCGAGGTAAAGCCCGCACCAGCGCCGGGGAGAGTTGTAAACGACGCGCAAATCGCCATTGCCGAGCGAGATGATCTGGAATTTGTCATTGATCACACGCCGCCTGTCCGGGTTGCGCAGCCCCGAGGCCATGACGTTGTGAATGGCGGCCTGCCGCGCCAGAAACGCCCGCGAATTGCGAGACATGGCATAGAACGCCGGAAAGCGCTGGCGCGTAGCGGCGAGGAAGGCGGTGGCGAAGGCCTCGAACGCCTGCTCCTGCGTGAGGTTGAGCACGGCGCAGCTCTGGGCCAGCAGGGCATCGGCTTGATCGTCGTCGTAGTCGGTATCGATGCGAAAGTGCATCTCGGCAGGCAGGCCGACACGCCGCAGCACCTCCGCACGCGCATCGGGAACACCGCTGGCATCCAGCAGGCCGAGCAGGGTTTGTTGGATGAGTCCGATCATGGGCGGCGGCGATGTTCAGAGAACAGGTCAGTATGTCATGACGGCACAGCACCGCAGGAATGAAGGGTGGGCGCTGGACATGATGGCGGGTTCAGGTGGAGCGGCGTTTCGTTCAGGCCGCCAGCGGCAGATCCTGCTGGGGAGCGTCGTTCCGATCCACCACCTTGCACAGGGCCTCGAAGCAACGGGAATCGAGAGCGCTGCCGACAGTCTTGGACATGATCTGCAGCGTTTGCGGAACCGGCACCGCGCCACGGTAGGGGCGGTCGGCGGAAATGGCGTCGAAGATGTCGGCCGTGGTGATGATGCGGGTTTCCAACGCGATGTGCTCGGCGGTGAGGCGGTGCGGGTAGCCAGTGCCGTCGAGGCGCTCGTGATGCGCGCCCGACACGCGGGCGAGTTCGGAGAAGGCGCTGATCCGGCCCAGAATGCGCTCTGTGTAGGTGGCGTGCATCTGCACGGCCTCCCACTCGGCCGCGTCGAGCTTGCCCGCCTTATCGAGGATGGCGTTACTCACGCCGAGCTTGCCCACGTCGTGCAGCAGCGCGCCGCGGTACAGCCAGCGGCGGCGCTCGGGTGGGATGTCGAATTCGGTGGCGATGTGGTCGGCGTAGAGCGCCACCCTGGCGCTGTGTCCGGCGGTGTAGGGGCTCTTGGCATCGACGATCTGGCCGAAGGCGGCGGCGATTTCGTCGAGATAGTCTTCATCGAGCGGCACGCAGCATTGCGCCGGCTCCAGGGCGAGCACCCGGCTGCCGAGGCCGGGGTCGCGCAGCGTCTGCCAGAAGCCATCCTGCTCGGAGAGCGTCAGGAAGGCATCGACCAGTTCGGGGTCGAACCAGCCGCCGCGACGCCGACTTACTTCGTCGCGGGCCTCGGCGGGGCCGCTGGCGGTGAAAAACACGTCGACCACCTGCGACAGCAGGGCCAGCCGGGCGTAGAGCGGAATCTGCTCGCCCATCAGGCCTTCGGGCTTGCCGCTGCCGTCCCAGTGTTCGTCGAGGCCGTGGATGCCGCGCGCCACGCCTTCGGGAAAGCGCAGTTGCCGCGCGATGTCGGCGCCGCGCTGGCAGCGGGTCTGGATGAGTTCCTGGGCGATGTCGCGCCCGTTGCGGAAGATATGGAGCGTGGCCCTGAAGCGCTCGGCCAAGCCGCTGCGCAAGCCGGTATGGTCGAGCACGAAGCGCAGCACATGCGGCAGGCTGCCGTCGACCAGCTTGAAGTCGCGCTTGAACTGCAGGTCGTCGGTGAGGTAGAGCTCGCAGATGCGCGCGGCGTTGCTGCTGCAGCCCAGGTCCTTCAGCAGCAGGGTGTAGTAAAGCTCCCATTGCTGTGGCGCGGCAAGGCCGATGGCGCGCCCCACCGACATGCCGATCCAGGCGCAGCGCACGCAGTGGCCTTCGGGCTGACCCTCGGTCATGTCGAGCGCATGACTGAGCGCGTTCATCAACTCGGCAAGTTTGAGTTCTTTCATGCCTTGAGCTTAAAAGCGCGTCATTTCCCCTCTTTGCGGCGTTGCAGCAGCCGAGAGGAATTTGTGTGATTTTTTTCACGAAAACGCGACTGGCATGCGGCTCATGCGGAAATGCCAGCCTCCCTACAATGTCAGTTTGTCTCTCGGGCCGCCAGGCCGAAGTCGTTCCGATGAACGCCCCCGCTCCACACGCCTCTGAGTTGCTCCCCGATCTGAACCGCGGCCCGGCCGATGCGCCTGCACGCCTGCGCGAGATTCCCTACAACTACACTTCCTTTTCCGACCGCGAAGTGGTGATCCGCCTGCTGGGCGAGCAGGCCTGGGGCTGGCTCAATCAACTACGGCAGGAACGCCGCACCGGGCGCTCGGCGCGCATGCTTTACGAGGTGCTGGGCGACATCTGGGTGGTGCAGCGCAACCCGTTTTTGCAGGACGATCTGCTGCAGAGCCGCAAACGCCGCGCCGCGCTGATCGGTGCGCTCGAACATCGCCTGCGCGAAATCGACCGCCGCCGCGACGACAGCGCGCACAGCGAAGGCGCGGACGCGCATCGCGACGCCTTGGTGCGTCAATTGCTCGACCGTGCCCGTGGCGCGGTGGCCGCCTTCGCCGCCTGGTTCGACGAGGCCGCGGCGCTGCGTCAACGCGCCCGCAAGGTGCTGGGTCGGCACAGCGCGCAAGGGGCGATCCGCTTCGACGGCATGGCTCGGGTGACGCATGTGACCGATGCCACCGACTGGCGGGTGGAATATCCCTTCGTCGTGCTATGCCCCGACAGCGAGGAGGAGATCGCCGGGCTGGTGCAGGGCTGCATCGAACTCGGCCTGACCATCATTCCGCGTGGTGGCGGCACCGGCTATACCGGCGGGGCCATTCCGCTGGTGTGGAAGAGCGCGGTGATCAACACCGAAAAGCTCGACCGCATCGGCCCGGTCGAATACATCGAGCTGCCCGGCGTGGCCCACCCGGTGCCCACCATCCAGACGCCGGCCGGTGTGGTGACGCAGCGCGTGGCCGATGCGGCCGACGCCGCCGGTCTGGTGTTCGCCGTCGATCCGACCTCGGCCGATGCGTCGTGCGTGGGCGGCAATGTGGCGATGAACGCCGGGGGCAAGAAGGCCGTGCTGTGGGGCACGGCGATCGATAATCTGGCCTCCTGGCGCATGGTCGATCCGCAGGGGCGCTGGGTCGAGGTGCAGCGTCTCGATCACAACCTCGGCAAGATTCACGACGTGGAGGTGGCCCGCTTCGACATTCGCACCTTCGCCGCCGATGGGGTGACCTTGCAGAGCCAGCGCCTGCTGGAGGTTCCCGGCGCGCGCTTCCGCAAGGAAGGTCTGGGCAAGGACGTGACCGACAAGTTCCTCGCTGGTCTGCCGGGGGTGCAGAAGGAGGGTTGCGACGGCATCATCACCAGCGCCCGCTGGGTGCTGCACAAGATGCCGCCGCATGTGCGTACCGTCTGCCTCGAATTTTTCGGCCAGGCGCGCGAGGCCATTCCCAGCATTGTCGAAATCAAGACCTTTCTCGACGCCCGCCCGGGCGGGGCCATCCTGGCGGGTCTCGAGCATCTGGACGATCGCTATCTCAAGGCCGTGGGCTATGCCACCAAAAGCGCCCGAGGCACGCTGCCCAAGATGGTGCTGTTCGGCGACATCGTCGGCGACGACGAAGCGGCCGTAGCTCGTGCCGCGTCCGAGGTGGTGCGCATGGCCAATGCGCGGGTAGGCGAGGGCTTCATCGCGGTGAGCGCCGAGGCGCGTAAGAAGTTCTGGCTCGACCGCAAGCGCACCGCGGCCATCGCCCGCCACACCAACGCCTTCAAGATCAACGAGGACGTGGTCATTCCGCTGCCGCGCATGGGGGAGTATGTCGACGGCATCGAGCGCATCAACGTCGAGCTGTCGCTGAAGAACAAGCTGGCGCTGGTGGCCGAGATCGACCGCGCGCTGCGCGGCACCCTGCCGCTGGCGCGCAACGAGGAACTGGGCGACGGCGAACATGCGCTGTCGAGCGAAGACCTCGAGGCCAAGCGCGCCCAAGCTCTGGAACTGCTCGCCGCCGTGCATGCGCGCTGGTCGTTCTATCTCGATCATCTCGACACGCCGCTGCCCGAGCTGCCCGAGGCGGCAAACGTGCTCATGCCGTCGCTGCCCTTATTGATCGCCCAGGCTGACTCGGCGCCGCGCACGTTGTTCCATCTGCTGCAGGACCACTCGCTGCGGGCTTCCTGGAAGGCCGAGCTGCGCAAGCCGCTGGCCGCGGTGTTTGCGGGCGGGCTGTTCGAGCCCCTGCGCCGCGACATCGACGCGATTCATCAGCGCGTGCTCAAGAGCCGGGCCTGGGTGGCGCTGCACATGCACGCGGGCGATGGCAATGTGCACACCAATATCCCGGTCAACTCCGACGATTACCCCATGCTGCAACAGGCGCACGACGCCGTGGCCCGCATCATGGCGCTGGCGCGCAGCTTGGGCGGGGTGATTTCGGGCGAGCACGGCATCGGCATCACCAAGCTGGAGTTCCTGACCGAAGCCGAGATCGGCGCCTTCCGCGACTACAAGCAGGAGGTCGATCCCGAGGGACGCTTCAACAAGGGCAAGCTGATGGACGACCCGGCGCATCCGGCCGATCTGCGCAACGCTTACACGCCCAGCTTCAATCTGATGGGGCACGAGTCGCTGATCATGCAGCAAAGCGACATCGGCGCCATCAGTGCCTCGGTGAAGGACTGCCTGCGCTGCGGTAAATGCAAGAGCGTCTGCGCCACGCATGTGCCGCGCGCCAACCTGCTGTATTCGCCGCGCGACAAGATTCTCGCCACCTCATTGCTGATCGAGGCGTTTCTCTACGAGGAGCAGACCCGCCGCGGCGTGAGCATCCGCCACTGGGAAGAGTTCGAGGACGTGGCCGACCACTGCACCGTCTGCCACAAATGCGTGACGCCCTGCCCGGTGGACATCGACTTCGGCGATGTCACCATGAATATGCGCAACCTGCTGCGCAAGATGGGCAAGAAGAGCTTCAAACCGGGCAACGCGGCGGCGATGTTCTTTCTCAACGCGACCCAGCCGCAGACCATCAAGCTGGTGCGCAGCGCCATGGTGGGGGCGGGGTTCAAGGCGCAGCGGCTGGCGGTCAGGCTGCTCAGGCCCGCAGCCAAGGCACAGACCGCGCATCCGCCCCTGAGCGTGGGCAAACCGCCGATACGCGAGCAGGTGATCCACTTCGTCAACAAGCCCATGCCGGGCGGCCTGCCCAAGAAAACCGCGCGTGCGCTGCTCGACATCGAAGACAAGAACTTCGTGCCCATTATCCGCAATCCGCGCGCCACCTCGGTGGACAGCGAGGCGGTGTTCTATTTCCCGGGTTGCGGATCGGAGCGGCTGTTCAGCCAGGTCGGTCTGGCGACTCAGGCCATGTTGTGGCATGCCGGGGTGCAGACGGTGCTGCCGCCGGGCTATCTGTGCTGCGGTTATCCGCAGCGCGGCTCGGGGCAGTTCGACAAGGCCGAGAAAGTCATCACCGACAACCGGGTGCTGTTCCACCGTGTGGCCAACACGCTCAACTATCTCGACATCAAGACCGTGGTGGTCAGTTGCGGCACCTGCTATGACCAGCTTCAGGGTTATGAATTCGAGAAGATCTTCCCCGGCTGCCGCATCATCGACATTCACGAATTCCTGCTGGAAAAGGGCTATAGCCTGAGTCCGGGCGGCGCATCAGGTGCGGTCAAGTATCTGTATCACGACCCCTGCCACAGCCCAATGAAGACGCAGGAGCCTATGAAGACGGTGAAGGCGCTGCTGGGTGACGATGTGCGCAAGAGCGAGCGTTGCTGCGGCGAAAGCGGCACCTTCGGCATCTCGCGCCCTGATGTTGCCACGCAGGTGCGTTTCCGCAAGGAAGAAGAACTGCGCAAGAACGAACTGGCGTTGCGGGCCGATGGCTTCGCCGGAGACATCAAGATCCTCACCTCATGCCCGTCTTGCCTGCAAGGGCTCACCCGCTACGGCAACGACCTGCAGCATGGTCTGCTCGAAGCAGACTACATCGTCATCGAAATGGCGCGCCACCTCATCGGCGAAAACTGGATGGCCGACTACGTCAAGGCCGCCAACGACGGCGGCATCGAGCGCGTACTGGTTTGACGGCAAAAGTGAATGCGGCCTGGCGCGGGTGAACCCCGACGCCAGGCCGCCTTGCCTAAACCTGGATCAGGCGTTTTCTACCGCCTTGGGTGCGGCCTGGTCCCGAGGATGGTGGTGCACCGGTTCGTGTTCGTAGCCGACGATCATGGCCTTGATGTGCGCCAGCGGGGTGTGGCCGGTGGTCGTCAGATAGACGTGCACGATGAAGAAGATCAGCATCATGTAGGCACCGATGGTGTGCGCCCACGCCACGGTCTGAAGGCTGATGCCCCATTGCTGCCATACCGGCCAGGCGCCCCAGTCGGCGAAGAACAGCAGCCAGATGCCGCTGATCCAGATGATGGGGTTGATCATCAGCTTGACCCAGAGATAGGCCAGCCGCTGCAGCGGGTTGTGCTTGCGCGTCGGGATCACGTGGTAGGGGTGCTCTTCGCCACGGAAGATGCCAAAGGCATAGTGGCGGGCGATGAGAAAGATCTTGTCGAAGGTCGGGATGTATTGCTTCCACTCACCCGTGGTGAAGTGCCAGAAGATCGCAAACACCCACAGCACCACCAGCGACCAGGCTGCCACCGTATGGATGCGCAGCGCGGTGAGAAAGTCCACGCCCAGGTCGTAGAGACCGTGGATGCGGAAGCCCGAGAGCATCAAAGTGATGATGAGTGCGGCCTGGCTCCAGTGCCAGAAGCGCTCGAAGCGTTTGAAAAGGTAAACGCGTTTTGTCCTTGTCATGATGGATTCCTCGCTGAGACGGTGTCGGATGGCTGACCGTGCTGCGGATCAGTGGGATTTGCTGCCGGGCTTGTTGCGGCGGCGCAGCCATAGGAAACTGCGGATGCCGCCGTGCGCCAGCACCCCGGCTAGACTCAGCCCGGCGATGCCCAGGCCGATGGTTTCGATCCAGGTCTGGTGGTCCTTGCTGCGCCCGGGGATGTAGATGCCGTCGATCTTCTCCAGCCGCCCGTTGTTGGTGTGGCATTGCGCGCAGTTCAGCGCCTTGTCTTTGGGCGCGACCATATGGGTGATCGGCCAGGTGGTCGTGGTCTTGACGAAGGTGTACTTGCCTGACCATTCCAGCCCTGCTTCCTTCATGCCCGCGGCGATGGATTTTTGCCAATCCATGGTGTGCCAGTAAGCGGCGTCGTCGAAGCCCGCGTTGTGAATGGCCAGCAGACGGTGCATTTCCGGGTCGTAGGGCTGGGTGCCCTTCATGGTCTTGACCGGCCAAATGCGCGACTTGCCGTCGGTGGGGCTGCCGCCGTACTGGTTGATGGCAACGACGCCGTCCTTGTTCGGCACCGCGTTCTCGCCGATGTTCATCCACTTCACCGCGCCGTTGAACCAGGTGTAGTCGGGAACGACGTTTTCACCGAGCTTGAACTGGCCCTTGATGCCGAGGTAGGTGGGATGGCCGTGCTCGTCCTTGATGACCAGCGGCTTGCCATCGGGGCCGCGCTGGCCGGCCTTGGAATAGTCCCATTCCATCTTGGTGGGCACGCCGCCGCGGGCGAACTCGGGAATGTGGCAGGTCTGGCAGGCGATGTTGCGGGTGTGCATGTTCAGGTCCTGCGCCAGCGAGCCCTTGTGCGGGGTGTCGCCATGGCAGGACTGGCAGCTTGCCGCGCTGCCCATGTTGTGCTGGCTGCCGCGCACATACTGACCGCCTTGGTGCTTGGCATCGAGCTTGTAGTGGCTGCCGCTGACCTCGTGGCCGCCGGTGGCGTGGCAGGTCTGGCACTGGAAGTTGAGGCCATCGCTGGCCATGTGCACGTCCACCGACTTGGGCGGGTTTTTCAGCGAGCTGTCGAGGTCGCCATGCTTCACGCCATCGCCCCCGCCGCCGTTGAAGTGGCAGGTGCCGCAGTTGGCTCGCGAAGGTTCGCCCACATGCTGGGCGATCACGGCCAGGTCGATCGGCTCGATGAACTTGCCCGAACCCGGTGGCATTTCGATGCGGGTCGTTGCCGGGTTGCCCGACTGATACGGGGCTTTCTTGTACTTGCCGGTCTGGTCGTGGCAGACCAGGCAGTCGACATCGGTGTCCGGGCGCTTGCTGAAGGCGACGAACTCACCGCTCTTGGCGTCGCCGTAGCCGACGTGGCAACCGGTACAGAACTGCTGGTTGCTCGGCGTGGAGACGCAGAAGTTGTTCATCACCTTGTTCTTGCCGACGATGCGCTTGGAGTCCTGTTCGACCTCTTCCCACTTCCAGTGGATCGTGCCCTTGATCTGCTTGGCCGCCTCGGTGTGGCAGCTCAGACAGGCGGCGGTGACTTCGGGGCCGCTCTTGAAGGGCCCTTGCAGCTCCTTGAATTTGCTGTGATCCGCCGTGGCTTTCGAGCCCGTAGGCATCTTGGGCACCACGCGGTAGGGCGAGTGAATGTCCACTTCGGCGATGGCCGACTGCGGTGCAGACGAGGGACTAGCCCAGGCGAGCGGGGCGCCGAATGCCGTCGCGCAGGCGAGCACCAGACGAAGCCAGTGGCCACGGCGGCCGGAGGGCGCAAAGCGGGAAGACAACGGCATGACGGACGCTCCAGACGGTGTTGAGACGAATCGATCGAGGTGCGAATCGTCACCGATACAGGTCGTTGCAAATGTGACAAGACGCAAAAACAGCGAAATCTGATATGCCGGAATTGCAATCTTTTGATCTGGAATAAATGCAGGCGGCGCGTTGAATCCGTTTTGCGCCCGGGCGCGTAGTTCCGGTCACAGACGCCGCTGTGGCGCTGTGACCGGGTTCAACCTTTTCCTTTCCAGGAGGTTTCATCATGCAAGGCAAGCAAGACACCGCACAGCCCGTCGCCATGACGGCTCAGGATGCCCAGGCGCCAGGCGCCGGTCGTCGTCAGTTCTTCCGCGTCGGCGGCCTGTTCGCTGCGGGCCTGGCGGCCTCCAGCGCGCTGGCGCCGGTGGCCAGTTGGGCCGGCACGCCGTCCACCTCGACGGCCCAGGACATCGCCATTCTCAACACCGCGCTGGGACTGGAATACCAGGCCATCGCCGCCTACCAGGTGGGCGCCGAGTCGGGGCTGCTGCAAAAGCCGGTGCTCGATGTGGCCGTGAAGTTTCAGAGCCAGCACAAGGCCCACGCCGAGGTGCTCTCATCGACCATCGGCAAGCTCGGCGGCACGCCGGTCATGGCCAAGAAACCCTCCGAATACGGTTTTCCAGTGGCGTCGCTGAAAACCCAGGCCGATGTGCTGGAGTTCGCGGCCGGGCTCGAAAAGGGCGCGGCCAGCGCCTATCTCGGCGCGGTGCCGCAGTTCCATAACAAGGATCTGGCCAAGGCGGCCGCCAGCATCATGGGCGACGAAACCATGCACTGGGCCGTTCTGCTAGGTGCCCTGGGCAAGGATCCGGTGCCCGCGGCTTTTATCGCTTGACGCCTCGGGTCTCCACGGCGGCGGGGGCGTGATGTCGTTAAGATGCATGACGAACCCGCCCGCGCTGGCAAGGGTCTTGGTTGGCCTGCGCAGCACAAGCGGACGATGCCGACCTGCATGGCCCATGCCCGATCTCCAATCCCTCCTGGCCTATACCGCCCTGGCTGACCGCGATGCGTTCGGCCAGTTGTACGCGGCCACCCAACACCGGGCGTGGGCCATCTGCCTGCGGCTGTTGCGTGACCGCCCGGCAGCGGAAGAGGCCATGCAAGATGCGTATGTGAAGGTCTGGCACCAGGCCGGGAGCTACCGGCCGTCGCTGGGCAGTCCCGAGGCCTGGCTGTCCGCCCTGGTGCGCAACACCTGCCTCGACCGCCTACGCGCCAGCAAGCGTGAGGCGCAGTATGTCGTGCCCATGCAGGGCGATGACGAAAACGAACTGCCTGAAATTCCCGATTACCGCACGCCCGAACATCTGCTCGAAGCGGGTCTGCACGGTCGGCAGATGGAGGATTGCCTCGGTCAGTTGCAGCCGCGCCAGCGAGATCTGCTTGCGGCAGCTTATGTGCTGGGCCAGTCGCACGCCGAGGTCGCGCGCGAGCGCGCCATGCCTCTGGGAACCGTGAAGACCTTGATCCGGCGTGCGGTGCAGTTTCTCCGCGATTGTCTGGGGGAGGGCGCGCGATGAGTCTGCCCAAGCGTTATCTCGACCCGGATCTCCTGCAGCGTCTGGCGGCCGATTGGCTCACCGGGGGGCTAGGCCCGGCAGCGCAGCGTCGGGCTCAGCTTCTACTGGAGCAGAGCCCCGCCTTCGCCCAGGCGGTGCGCGACTGGCGCGAACGGCTCGACGCCGCCTTGTTGGCGCCGCAACAACTGGGCGTTCCCTCCGATGCGGTCTGGCAGGGCATCGCGGCGCGCATCCAATCGGTCGAGGAGACGTTGCAGCCGTCGATGACCAGCGTATCGACTGGCTGGGGCGTGCGTGCCTGGAAGCGGCTGTCCTTGTGGCTCGGTGGCGTGGCCGTGGCCGCGGTGGCGTTCTCGGTCGTCATGCTGGTGCAGAACCCGAACCAGGGCAGCCGTGCCGTGGCGCCTGTGCAGATGGCCGCCCTGATGCATGGTGCGGGCGGCCAGGCCGCCGTGGTCACCGTCCAGAATGGGGCGGTGACCTTGACGGCCGTCGGCGCCATGACGCCGCCGCCGGGCAAGAGCTACCAGCTCTGGTTGCTGCCCACCGTAGGCGCCCCGATTTCACTGGGTGTCGTGGCTCAGGGGCAGACGCGCTACCCCCTGCCCGAAGCCGCGCAAGCGCATCTGTCGCAGGCCAAGGCGTTTGCCGTCAGCGTGGAACCGCCGGGCGGATCTCCGACCGGCTTGCCCACCGGGCCGGTGATCATGGTCGGCGCGGCGCAGCGGGCTTGAGGTTATGTTCAGTCAGACTTCCTGTCCCTTGTGTCGAAACGAAGGCGAGCATGTCGTCTGGCGCGGCCCCGCCTTTCGTCTGATTCGAGCTGCAGAGCCTCTGCTGCCCGCGTTTTACCGGGTGGTGTGGAATGCTCACGTGGCCGAGTTCAGCGACTTGAGCGCCCTCGACCGTCTGAGCTGCATGGACGCGGTGGCGCTGGCGGAGCAGACGCTGCGCGCCACCTTGCAGCCGGACAAGATCAACCTCGCCAGCCTGGGCAATGTCGTGCCGCATCTGCACTGGCACGTCATCGCGCGCTGGGGCTGGGATGCGTTTTGGCCGCAATCGGCCTGGTCTGCGCCGCCGCGCCCGGCCGACGAGGCCCGATTGATCGCCATCCGGGCGCAGCTGTCCGAGGTCGACAGTGCCATGCAGCAGGCCTGTGCGGCCCGTTTCGGGGACGCATAGGGTCGCCCGACCCAGCTGGGACTCAACCGTACTCGCCCTTGCTCAGATCGTGCTCGCCGCGCTCGTGGATGAAGTTGGCGCGTCCCACGATGAGGTTGTCCACTTCGCCGATGCGATCGGCATCCTTGCCGGTGTAGGGCAGTGAATGCAGCACATAGCGCATGGCGTTGAGCCGCGCGCGCTTCTTGTCGTTGGACTTGACCACCGTCCACGGTGAATCGGCCGTGTCGGTGTGGAAGAACATGGCCTCCTTGGCGCGGGTGTAGTCGTCCCACTTGTCGAGCGAGGCCATGTCGATGGGCGACAGCTTCCACTGCTTGAGCGGGTGCACCTGCCGCTCCTTGAAGCGGCGTCGCTGCTCGTCTTGGCTGACCGAGAACCAGAATTTGATGAGGTGAATGCCACTGCGCACCAGATTGCGCTCGAATTCCGGCGCCTGGCGCAGAAATTCGCGGTACTCGGCATCGGTGCAGAAGCCCATGACCCGCTCGACCCCGGCGCGGTTGTACCAGGAGCGGTCGAACAGCACGATCTCGCCCGCCGTGGGAAGGTGCTGCACATAGCGCTGGAAATACCACTGCCCGCGTTCGACGTCGCTGGGTTTCTCCAGCGCCACCACGCGAGCGCCGCGAGGATTGAGGTGTTCCATCACCCGTTTGATCGTGCCGCCCTTGCCTGCGGCGTCGCGCCCCTCAAACAGGATGATCACGCGCTGTCGGCTCTCCTTCACCCAGGCCTGGAGTTTGAGCAGCTCGGTCTGCAGCACGAACTTTTCGCGTTCGTAATCGCGCCGCAGCATCTTGTATTTGTAGGGATAGCCGCCCTTGCGCCAGTCTTCGGCCAGTTCATTGCTGGTGTGGCGAGGCACGGGCGCGGCGCCGCCCAGACCCAGCGCGGCGCGCATGGCCTGAGCATCGTCGGGCGCGTCTCCCTCGAGAATGGCCTGGATGGCCTGTTCGCCCTGCGCCGCCGTGGGCGGCGTCTTGAGAACGGTGTCCAGTGCCGCAAGCTCGGCCTGTCTGGCGGCCTGCTGCGATTGATCGACGACATAGCGCTGCACCCCCTCGGTTGTCAGCACCGGGGGAATATCGCCGTCGGCGACCTTGTCGTGGCTGGCTTCGCGGTGCCCGGGGGCGGCGGAAGTGGATCGGCGCACGGGGCGTGCGGTGGTCTTGCGAGGGGTGGTGGCTTGGGTCATGGTGAACTCCAGATCGATGATCGGGTTATAGACCCCCAGAGCCGGGTCTCACAATGACTTTGAGCAAACTGCGCCGCATTGGCGCCGCCGTCAATTTGATCTGACCCCTGCCCACTCGATGCCCAGGTCGTGTTCGATGCCGAAATGATCGAGCACGCGCGCCAGGCTGGCGTCGACCATGGCTTCGATACTGCTTGGCCGCAGATAGAACGCGGGAAGCGGCGGAAAAATGAGGCCGCCCATTTCCGTCACCGCCGTCATGTTGCGCAGGTGCGCCAGATTGAGCGGCGCCTCACGCGGCAGCAGCACCAGCTTGCGGCGCTCCTTCAGGCAAACGTCGGCGGCGCGGGTGATGAGGTTGTCGCAAAAACCGTGGGCAATGGCGGCCAGCGACCGCATCGAACACGGCGCCACCACCATGCCGAGGGTCGAGAATGAGCCGCTGGCAATGTCGGCGCCGATGTCGCCGACCGGGTGGACGACGTCGGCCAGCACCTCGACCGCTTTACGATCGAGATCCATCTCCACCTTGAGGTTGAGCACGCCAGCCGCCGAGATGAGCAGGTGGGTTTCCACCGTGCCCAGCCGTTGCAGGTGCTGCAGCAGTCGCACGCCATAGACGATGCCCGTCGCCCCCGTGAGCGCAACGATGAGTCGCGGGCGTCGGGTCACGGCGGGCGGTGTGGCCATGCGGGCCAGAATACGCCTTGCGCTTTACTTCAGGCCGGAGAGCAGGGTCTGGAGCTCGCCGCTCTGGGCCATTTCGGCCATGATGTCCGAGCCGCCGACGAATTCGCCCTTGACGTAGAGCTGAGGGATGGTCGGCCAGTTCGCGTATTCCTTGATGCCCTGGCGTATGGCTTCGTCTTGGAGCACGTCCACCGCCTTGATCTGGCTGACGCCGCAGGCCTTGAGCAGTTGAACCGCACGGCCCGAAAAACCGCACATGGGAAACTGCGGCGAACCCTTCATGAACAGCACCACGTCGTTGTTCTTGACGATTTGATCGATCTGCTCTTGCACGCTGGACATGATCGTGAATCCGGTTGATTTGGGTCAGGCCATTTTAGGGGGCATCGTATGGGCGCGTTGCTGTGGGCAAAATCCGCCGCTGACCCGTTCGATGCCTGCCAGATCACGCGCGCTGAAGACCTCGCGAAAGCCGTGCGCTATCAGCAGGTCGCGCACGGCGGCGGCCTGGTCGTAGCCATGCTCGAGCAGCAGGCGGCCGTCCTCGCGCAGGTGGGGGGCGGCTTCTGCCACGATCTGCCGAAGATCGCTCAACCCGTCGGCAGTAGGGTGCTGCCCGGTCAGCGCCAGAGACGGCTCATGGCGCAGGTCGGACAGATGGGGATCGTTCGCGGCGATGTAAGGCGGATTGGAGACGACGCAGTCGAAACACGCAAACGCCGTCGGCAACTGCAGCCCGCGCCACCAGTCGGTCTGCTGGAAATTCACGGCGCCGCCTTCCCGATGCGGGTCGAGCAGCCGCGCCGCGTTGGCACGCGCAACTGCGAGTGCGGTGGCGCTGGTGTCGAGCGCCCAGACGCGCGCCTTGGGCCGCGCATGGGCGATGGCAATGGCGATGGCCCCGCTGCCGGTGCCCATGTCGAGCACCGTGGGATGGCGAGGCTCGGGCAGGTCGTCGAGATGGCGCAGGGCGAGGTCGACCAGAAGCTCCGTGTCGGGCCGCGGGATGAGCACGTCGGGGGTGACCTCGAATTCCAGTCCGTAGAACTCGCGCTGCCTCAGCACGTAGGCCAGGGGTTCGCCCGAGCGAAGCCGGGCGGCGAGCGCGTTCAGTCGTTCGAGCGCGGACGCGTCGAGTTCCCGTTCGGGGTGAGCCGCCTGGGTGGCACGGCTCCAGCCTTGCACCGTCTCGACCAGAACCTGGGCCTCCAGCCGGGCGAGGTCGCAACCTCGCATCCATTCCGCGAGGGAGGGCATCTCAACCCTCTCCCAGCGCGGCGAGCTGCGCCGCCTGATCTTCGGTGCGCAAGGCGGTGAGCAGTTCGTCGAGATCGCCGTCCAGGATGGCGTCGATCTTGTAGAGCGTGAGGTTGATGCGGTGCTCGCTGACCCGGCCCTGTGGAAAGTTGTAGGTGCGAATACGGTCTGAGCGGTCGCCGCTGCCGACCAGACTCTTGCGCTTTGCGGCCTCCTGCGCCTGCCGGGCCTGCCGCTCGCGCTCGGCCAGACGCGCGGCCAGCACCGACAGGGCACGTGCCTTGTTGCGGTGTTGCGAGCGTTCGTCCTGGCATTCCACGACCAGGCCGGTGGGCAGGTGGGTGATGCGGATGGCCGAGTCGGTCTTGTTGATGTGTTGGCCGCCGGCGCCCGAAGCGCGGAAGGTGTCGATGCGCAAGTCGGCGGGGTTGATCTGAATGGCCTGCGCTTCGTCCATCTCGGGCATGACGGCAACGGTGGCCGCACTGGTGTGGATACGGCCCTGCGTCTCGGTCTTGGGCACGCGTTGCACCCGGTGCCCGCCCGATTCGTACTTGAGCAGGCCGTAGGCGCCTTCGCCCTCGATGCGCAGAATGACTTCCTTGTACCCGCCGAGGTCGCTCGGGCTTTCGCTGATCACTTCGGTGCGCCAGCGTTTGCGCTCGGCATAGCGCGCATACATGCGCAACAGATCTGCGGCGAACAGGGCCGATTCCTCGCCTCCGGTTCCGGCGCGGATTTCCACAAAGACGTTGCGGCTGTCGTCGGGATCGCGTGGCAACAGAGCGACCTGAAGCTCGGCTTCCAATGCGTTCAGCGCAGCGCGGGCGTCCTGCACCTCCTGCTGCGCCAGCTCTTTCATGTCGGGGTCGCTCAGCAGCATCTCCGCCTGAGACAGATCGCGAACCCTGGCTTGATATTGCGCATACAGAGTGACAACCGGCTGCAGTTCGGCGAGTTCTCGTGTCATGCTGCGATAGCGCTGCATGTCAGCGGTGCAGTCTGGCGCCGCCAGCAGGGCATCGAGCTCGCCGGCCCGGCGTTGCAACTGTTCCAGTTTGTCCAGCAGGGTTAGCTTCATGGGGAGGAATGACAAACGCGAAAAACCCGCGCATGGCGCGGGTCAAAAAATCGAAGGGGAACCGCGCCCCAAGCCCGACAGGCCCCTAGGACTGCGTGTCGGACGAGGAATCGCTGATGCCGCGGTGCGGGCACAGAAACACACGCTCGACGGCCTGTGCCACCATCTCGCGGTGCGAAGGATCGCCATGATGCAGCGCGGTGAAAGCGCCGTGCAGAAATTTGTGCGACAGGCCCCGGGCCAGCGCATCCAGCACGGCTTCGGGTGGTTCGCCACGCGCCAGCAGACGGCGGGCGCGTTCGACTTCATGCATCTGCCACTGCTCGCTCTGCGTCTGCAGACGCTGGATGAGAGGGACTTGCGAACGCTGATCGAGCCATTCAAGAAACCCATGCACGCGGTTTTCGATGATGGCTTCGGCCTGTTCGACGGCGGCCTGGCGCTTTTCGGTATTGCTGCGCACCAAGGCAGACAGATCATCGACCGAATAGAGGTACACGTCGCGCAACTGCGCCACCTCGGGCTCGATGTCGCGGGGGACGGCCAGATCGACCATCACCATGGGTTTGTGCCGTCGCTGCTTGATGCTGCGTTCTGCCGCACCAAGGCCGATGATGGGCAGGGTGCTGGCGGTGCTGGTCACGACCACATCGAACTCGGCAAGACGCTGCGGCACGTCGGACAGGCGAATGGCCTCGGCGCCGAATCGCTGCGCGAGGCGAACACCCCGCTCCACCGTGCGGTTGGCGATCACCATGCTCTTGGGCTGCTGCGCCGCGAAATGCGTGGCAACGAGCTCGATCATGTCCCCGGCGCCAATGAACAGCACGCGACAGTCGTGCAGGCTTTCGAACACGGTCTGCGCCAAGTGCACGCTGGCCGCCGCCATGCTCACCGAATGTGCGCCGATTTCGGTATGGGTGCGAACCTCCTTGGCGACGGAGAAGGTGCGCTGAAACATCTGGTTCAGCGTGCTTCCCAGTGCGCCCGAGTCCGAGGCGACGCGAACCGCTTCCTTCATCTGCCCCAGAATCTGAGGCTCGCCCAGCACCATGGAATCGAGGCCGCTCGCAACGCGGAAAGCGTGCCGCACGGCACCGTCTTGTACGAGACGATAGCTGTGACCCGCTAGATCGTCGAGCTGCACCTGACGCTCGGTGGACAGCCAGTGCAGCAGAGCATCGCGCGGATCGCTCTCGGCCGCGCAGTAAATCTCGGTGCGGTTGCAGGTCGATAGAATCGCAGCCTCGATCGGCCCGGTTCGTCTGCCGCCGAGCATGTTGACTCTTAGGCGCTGCAGCGCGTCCACCAGCGTGTCGGCAGAAAATGCCAGACGCTCGCGCACGCCGACCGGCGCGGTTTGGTGGTTGAGTCCGATGGCAGCGAGCAACATAATCAGATCGTGATTTTAAGAACTGTCGTGGTGTGACGCGACTGATCTTGATCAAATCAAGAATGCACCTGACGCCGTCAAGGTTGACAGTGTCTCGAAGAATGCCAATATGCGCATCCGTGCAAACCGCAGGTGCGACAAGGCGTCATCCCTGAAAAGCCCATCTTTCTAGCACGAATCCATGCTGACGTTGTTTGTGTCCTGGCTCGTCCAGACGAGCATCATGCCTTTGTTCGTCGGCGGCGTAACCGGCGCGCTCGCGCCTGTGGTGTGGGGGTCCGGGTGCAGGGCAACGCTGGCGCGGCGGCTTTTGCTTGCCGGAGGGGCTGCATGGCTGCTGCATCTGGCGCTGGTGGGCAGTGGCCTGTTGCGTGAAGGATCGATCTGGGACTATGCCGCCGTCATGCTGGCTGGAACCCTCGCCAGTGCAGCCGCTTGTCGCGCCGAACGAAAAATCGCGCAGTAGTCTTGACATGCGTTTGGCGCTGACGCACAATTGCTTCTTCGCCTTTTTTCATGCCTTCGTTTTAGAGGGCAGCGAATTGTCAGAAGTCGGATCGCCAGAAGTCGTAAGCGATTTCGACGGCGGCCCGGCTGAACATCGGGCCAAGTGGGCGAAGTTCGAGCAACACAGATCAATTCCCGCACCAGGGAGCCAAGACTGGCGCACATCGTGCGACTAAGTTGGGTGAAGGAAATTAAATGATTCAGACGCAATCCAGACTGGATGTCGCCGACAACACGGGCGCCAAATCCGTCATGTGCATCAAGGTGCTGGGCGGCTCCAAGCGCCGCTACGCCGGCGTGGGCGACATCATCAAGGTCAGCATCAAAGAGGCTGCCCCGCGTGGTCGTGTGAAAAAAGGTGAGGTGTACAGCGCCGTCGTGGTGCGCACCGCCAAGGGCGTCCGTCGTACGGATGGCTCCTTGATCAAGTTCGACGGCAATGCGGCCGTGCTTCTGAATGCGAAGCTCGAGCCCATCGGCACGCGCATTTTCGGCCCGGTGACGCGCGAGTTGCGTACCGAGCGCTTTATGAAGATCGTGTCTCTGGCGCCTGAAGTGCTCTGAGCTCGCGAAAGAGGAATTGTCATGAACAAGATTCGCAAAGATGACGAGGTCATCGTCATTGCCGGCAGCGACAAGGGGCGTCGTGGCCGAGTGACTGCCCGCGTGGATGCTGACCACATCGTGGTCGAGGGTGTGCACACCGTGAAAAAGAACGTGCGCCCCAATCCCATGAAGGGTGAGGCAGGTGGCGTGATGTCGCGCGACCTGGCCATCCATCAAAGCAATGTGGCCATTTACAACCCGGCGACCGGCAAGGCCGATCGCGTCGGCTTCAAGACTCTGGATGACGGCGCCAAGGTGCGCGTTTTCAAGTCCAGTGGCGAGCAGATCAAGGGCTGACCGGAGGATTTATGTCGCGCCTGCAGACGATTTACAAAGACAAAGTCGTGCCCGAGTTGATGGCCAAGTTTGGCTACAAGTCGGTCATGGAAGTGCCGCGCCTGACCAAGGTGACCCTCAACATGGGTGTCTCCGAAGCTGTGGCTGACAAGAAGGTGATGGAGCATGCAGTCGGAGATCTGACCAAGATCGCCGGCCAGAAGCCCGTCGTGACCCGCTCGCGCAAGGCGATCGCCGGTTTCAAGATCCGCGAAGACCTGCCGATCGGCTGCATGGTGACGCTGCGCGGCGGTCGTATGTACGACTTCCTCGATCGTTTCGTGACTATTGCCCTGCCCCGTGTGCGTGACTTCCGCGGCATTTCCGCTCGCGCGTTCGATGGTCGTGGCAACTACAACATCGGTGTCAAAGAGCAGATCATCTTCCCGGAAATCGAATACGACAAGGTCGATGCGCTGCGCGGTTTGAACATCAGCGTCACCACCACGGCCAAAACCGACGAAGAGTGCAAGGCGCTGCTCGCTGCGTTCCGCTTCCCTTTCAAGAACTGAGGTCATCATGGCAAAACTGTCCCTGATCAACCGCGAAAAGAAACGCGAACAGTTGGTTGCTAAATTCGCCGCCAAGCGCGCCGAGTTGCAGGCTATCGTCGACGATACCTCCAAGTCGTTCGAGGAGCGCTATGAGGCGCGTCTGAAGATTCAGCAATTGCCGCGCAACTCCAGCCCGACCCGCCTGCGCAACCGCTGCGCCATCACGGGCCGCCCGCGCGGGACCTTCCGTCGCTTCGGTCTGTCGCGCAGCAAGATTCGCGAGCTAGCGTTCCGCGGGGAAGTTCCTGGCGTGACCAAGTCCAGCTGGTAATCGGCGGCGGTCATCGGTCATTGAGTCGAATCGAGTTCGGTTCCGTTCGGTTGCTACACCGGCCAGGCGCCAAAAGTTTTTAGGAGAGTATTGATGAGCATGAGTGATCCCATCGCCGACATGCTGACGCGTATTCGTAACGCGCAGATGGTCGAAAAGGCGAAGGTAACGATGCCCGCTTCCAAGATCAAAGCGGCAATCGCTCAAGTCCTGCACGAAGAGGGCTATATCGACGGCTTCAATATCCGTCGTGAGAGCGATGCCAAGGCAGATCTGGAAATTTCGCTGAAGTATTACGCCGGCAAGCCTGTGATCGAGCGCCTCGAGCGCGTCAGCCGCCCCGGTCTCCGCGTGTACCGCGGCAAGGAAGACATCCCCCAGGTGATGAACGGCCTGGGTGTTGCCATCGTTTCGACGCCGCGCGGTCTGATGACCGACCGCAAGGCGCGCCAGGTTGGCGTGGGCGGCGAAGTCCTCTGCTACGTGGCCTAAGGAGATCGATCATGTCACGTATCGCAAAGTCTCCGATCAAGTTGCCTGCGGGCGTAGAAGTCAGCCTCAGTGCGAACACCATTGCCGTCAAGGGTGGGTTGGGCAAACTCGAGCGCGCTCAGTACGCCGGTGTGAAGGTGGTCCAGGACAATGGCGCCCTGACGTTCGCGCCGACCAATGAGTCTCAGGAAGCGCACGCCATGTCGGGCACCATGCGCGCCCTCGTGGCGGGTATGGTCGAGGGCGTTTCCAAGGGCTTCGAGCGCAAGCTCAGCCTCGTCGGCGTCGGTTTCAAGGCCCAGGCGCAAGGCGCAAGGCTCAACCTGTCGCTCGGTTTTTCCCATCCCATCGTGAAAGACATGCCCGAGGGGATCAAGGTCGAGACGCCGACCCCCACCGAAATCGTCATCAAGGGTGTGGACAAGCAACTCGTTGGCCAGATCGCCGCTGAAGTGCGCGCATTCCGTCCGCCTGAGCCCTACAAAGGCAAGGGCGTGCGCTATGTCGACGAAGTCGTGGTGATCAAGGAAACCAAGAAGAAGTAAGGGCAAGGATCATGATCAGCAAAAACATTTCCCGTCTTCGCCGCGCCCAGGCCACTCGTCGTCGCATTGCGCGCCTGCGCGCAGTGCGCCTGTCGGTGCACCGCACGAACCAACACATCTACGCCACCATCATTTCCGCCGAGGGCGATCGCGTCCTCGCTTCCGCTTCGACGGTGGAGGCGGAAGTGCGTGGGCAGCTCAACGGGCATGGCGGCAATCTTGCCGCAGCCGTTGCGGTTGGCACTCGCATTGCCGAAAAGGCCAAGGCCGCCGGGATCGACACCGTGGCTTTCGACCGTTCCGGTTTTCGCTTTCATGGGCGCGTCAAGGCGCTCGCTGAGGCTGCGCGCGAAGCCGGCCTGAAGTTCTGAGAACGGGCACATCATGGCTAAAGTTCAAAACAAGTTTGCCAACGAAGCGCGCGACGACGGTCTGCGCGAGAAGATGATCGCGGTCAACCGCGTGACCAAAGTCGTGAAGGGTGGTCGAATCCTCGGCTTCGCCGCCTTGACGGTCGTGGGTGACGGCGACGGTCGTATCGGCATGGGCAAAGGCAAGGCGCGCGAAGTGCCCGTGGCTGTGCAGAAGGCCATGGAGCAGGCTCGCCGCAACATGGTCAAGGTTCCGCTCAAGGGCGGCACGCTGCATCACAAGGTCACGGGTCAGCACGGCGCAGCCAACGTCATGATGCTGCCGGCCGTTCAGGGTACCGGCATCATCGCTGGCGGCCCGATGCGCGCCATGTTCGAAGTGCTCGGGATCACCGACATCGTGGCCAAGAGCCACGGCTCGACCAATCCCTACAACATGGTTCGCGCCACGCTCGACGCGCTGGGCAATATGAGCTCGGCACAAGAGATTGCCATGAAGCGTGGCAAGACCGTCGAAGAAATTCTGGGTTGAACATCATGAGTGACAAGAAAACCATCAAGGTCAAGCTGGTCCGCAGCGTAATCGGCACTCGCGACTCGCATCGCGCCACGGTTCGTGGGCTGGGCCTGCGCAAACTCGGCAGCGTGCGCGAGCTCGAGGACACGCCCGCCGTGCGCGGCATGGTGCGCAAGGTCAGTTATCTGGTTGAAATTTGCGCCTGAAGCGCGGCCTGGGTCGTGGCCCGGGGCGACGGAATCGGCCTTCTGAGCCCCGGCTCGGGTTGGCAAAACAGCAGAATTTGTGAGATTCGATATGCAACTCAACACCATCAAACCCGCCGCAGGCGCCAAGCACGCCAAGCGCCGTGTCGGCCGCGGCATCGGGTCAGGCCTGGGCAAGACCGCCGGTCGTGGTCACAAGGGCCAGAAGTCGCGCTCCGGTGGCTTTCATAAGGTTGGCTTCGAAGGTGGCCAGATGCCGCTGCAGCGTCGCCTGCCCAAGCGCGGCTTCAAGTCGCCGATCGCCCGCTTCAGCGCGCAGGTCACCCTGGCCGATCTCAATCGCATGCAGGAAGACGAGATCGACATGCTGACGCTGAAGGCGCATGGCCTCGTGCCCGATCTGACGCGTACGGTCAAAGTGATTGCTTCGGGTCAGATTGCTCGCGCCGTCAAGCTGCAGGGTATTCTGGCGACCAAGGGCGCCCGCAGTGCGATCGAAGCCGCCGGCGGCGCCATCGCTGACGTGGCTGCGGCCTGATCGGACTTTTCGACATGGCCAGCTCCGGCGTGACACAGCAGGGCAAGTACGGCGACCTTGGTCGCCGTCTGATGTTCCTGCTCGGCGCACTGGTGGTGTATCGCATCGGTGCGCACATCCCCGTGCCCGGCATCGATCCGACGCACCTGCAGCAGCTTTTCCAGAACAACTCGGGCGGCATTCTCGGTTTGTTCAATATGTTCTCTGGGGGCGCGCTCGCACGCTTTACCGTGTTTGCTCTGGGGATCATGCCGTACATCTCGGCATCGATCATCATGCAGCTGCTCACTTACGTCGTGCCTTCTCTTGAGGCATTGAAAAAGGAAGGCGAGGCGGGGCGGCGCAAGACTACGCAGTACACGCGTTATTTCACGCTGGTCCTGGCGATTTTCCAGTCTTTCGGTATTGCAGTGGCCTTGCAGGCTTCGCCGGGACTGGTGATCAATCCCGGCATTGGTTTCCAGCTGTCCGCTGTGTTGACGCTGACGTCTGGAACCATGTTCCTGATGTGGCTCGGCGAGCAGATCACCGAGCGTGGCCTGGGTAACGGCATTTCCATCATCATTTTCGCGGGCATCGTCGCAGGCTTGCCGACGGCCATCGCGGGTCTGGCGGAATTGGTCAGCACGGGCGCCATGAGTGTGCTGGTGGCCTTGTTCGTATTGGCCATTGTCATTCTGGTGACCTATTTCGTGGTCTTTGTCGAGCGTGGCCAGCGCAAGATTCTGGTGAATTATGCGCGCCGCCAAGTAGGCAACAAGGTATACGGCGGACAGAGCTCGCATCTGCCGCTCAAGCTGAACATGTCTGGCGTCATTCCGCCGATTTTCGCTTCGTCGATTATTTTGCTGCCGGCAACGGCTGTGAGCTGGTTTGGCGCTACGAAGGGGATGGGTTGGCTCAAAGACATAGCCGGCGCGCTGTCTCCGGGCCAGCCTCTCTACATTCTGTTGTACGCGGCAGCAATCATTTTCTTCGCGTTCTTTTACACGGCCCTGGTTTTCAACAGTCGTGAAACGGCCGATCAGCTCAAGAAGGGTGGGGCGTTCATTCCTGGCATACGTCCGGGCGAGCAAACGGCGAAGTTCATCGACAAGGTGCTGATGCGGCTGACTCTGGTGGGCGCCATTTACATCACGCTGGTGTGCCTGCTGCCCGAGTTCCTCGTCTTGAAATACAATGTCCCGTTCAGCTTCGGGGGCACATCCCTGCTGATCATTGTCGTGGTCACCATGGATTTCATGGCGCAGGTTCAGGCTTATGCCATGTCGCATCAATACGACGCCTTGCTCAAGAAGGCCAATTTCAAATCGGGCCTGGGCGGCGTGCGTTAACAGGAATTTATGGCCAAAGACGACGTCATTCAGATGCAGGGCGAGATTCTCGAGAATCTCCCCAATGCAACCTTCCGGGTCAAGCTGGAAAACGGCCACACGGTTCTGGGGCATATTTCAGGAAAAATGCGGATGCATTACATCCGTATCCTTCCGGGCGACAAGGTCACCGTGGAATTGACGCCCTATGATTTATCACGCGCGCGGATCGTTTTCCGCGCCAAGTAAGAGCAAGAGAGGATCATCATGAGAGTGAGCGCATCTGTCAAGAAAATGTGCCGTAACTGCAAAATCATTCGCCGCCACGGCGTTGTGCGTGTGATTTGCACCGACCCGCGTCACAAACAGCGCCAGGGTTGAGTCCAGACCATTTTTTGAAGTTCGAGGTATTCAATGGCACGTATTGCTGGTATTAACATTCCGCCACATCAACATTCGGAAATCGGCCTGACGGCGATTTACGGCATTGGCCGCACGACTGCGCGCGCCATTTGTGATGCTTCGGGCGTTCCTTACAACAAGCGCATCAAGGATCTTTCCGACGCGGAGCTGGAGAAGGTGCGGGATGCCATCGGCAAGCTCACCATCGAAGGCGATCTGCGTCGCGAGATCTCGGTGAACATCAAGCGTCTGATGGATCTGGGCTGCTATCGCGGTTTCCGTCACCGCCGAGGCCTGCCGGTACGCGGTCAGCGCACCCGTACCAACGCCCGCACCCGCAAAGGTCCTCGCAAGGGCAGCATCACGCTGAAGAAATAAGTAAGGAACACCGCAAATGGCTAAACCATCGTCCCAGAACTCCGCTGCTCAGCGCACCCGCAAGAAAGTTCGCAAGAACGTTTCCGACGGCATCGCGCATGTGCATGCGTCGTTCAACAACACCATCATCACCATCACCGATCGCCAGGGCAATGCGCTGTCGGCGTCGTCCTCCGGGGCCCAGGGTTTCAAGGGTTCGCGCAAGTCCACGCCGTTCGCAGCACAGGTTGCCGCCGAGCAGGCTGGCCGGGTTGCGCTCGAGTATGGGATCAAGAACCTGGAAGTGTTCATCAAGGGCCCGGGCCCAGGTCGCGAGTCGTCGGTGCGTGCGCTGAACAATCTCGGCATCAAGGTCACCCTGATCGAAGACGTGACGCCGATCCCGCACAACGGCTGCCGCCCTCCCAAGCGTCGCCGCGTCTAACTGATTTTCTGCTCTCGCGCTCAGTGGTCGCGCCAGCCTCAGGTTGCGCGGTGCTGGGCGTGTTTTCAAGTCCACTGCCCGATTGATCGGGCTCCCATGCGATTGACGGCATGGCAGTATTGAAAGGAATTCCAAGTGGCTCGTTTTATTGGCGCCAAAGGCAAACTCACCCGCCGCGAAGGCGCAGATCTCTTCCTCAAGAGCGCGCGTCGAGGCATTGACTCCAAGGTCAAGCTCGAAACCAAGCCCGGCCAGCATGGCCGTACCTCGGGTGCGCGTACCTCGGATTACGGCAAGCAACTGCGTGAAAAGCAGAAGGTCAAGCGCATGTACGGTGTGCTCGAGCGTCAGTTCCGCCGCTATTACGAGGAAGCGCAGCGCCGTTCCGGCAACACGGGCGCCAATCTGTTGAGCCTGCTGGAGTCGCGCCTGGACAACGTGGTGTACCGCATGGGCTACGGCTCGACCCGCGCTGAAGCGCGCCAGCTCGTCGGCCATCGCTCGATCACGGTCAACGGCAAGGTGCTGAACATTCCGTCGGCACAAGTGAAAGCTGGCGATGTCGTCGCCGTGCGTGAAAAGTCGCGCAACCAGGCTCGCATTCAGGAGTCGCTCAAGCTGGCCGAGTCCAACGGCTTTCCCGCCTGGGTTCAGGTCGATGGCGCCAAGATGGAAGGGGTCTTCAAGAAGGCGCCCGACCGCGACGAATTCGGCAGCGACATCAACGAGTCCTTGATCATCGAGTTGTACTCGCGTTAATGATTTTTGCGCCCTGGCCACCAGGGCGACCCGTGCCCTGCCAAACCTGGCAACGGCCGCTCACCTCAGCCTTATCCGCGTAACGTGCGGAGGGTATTGAACAGGAAGCCTCATGCAAACTGCACTTCTTCGTCCCAAGTCGATTCAGGTCGAGTCTCTCGGACACAACCGATCCAAGGTCGTGCTCGAACCTTTCGAGCGTGGCTACGGCCATACCCTGGGTAATGCGCTGCGTCGCGTCATGCTGTCGTCGCTGGTGGGCTATGCCCCCACGGAAGTGAGCATCAACGGCGTGCTCCACGAGTACTCGGTCGTCGATGGTCTGCAGGAAGACGTCATCGGCGTGCTGCTCAATCTGAAGGGCGTGGTGCTCAAGCTGCACAACCGTGACGAAGTCACCCTGTCGCTGCGCAAGGAAGGCGAAGGTGTCGTGACCGCTGCCGACATCCAGACCCCGCATGACGTCGAGATCATCAACCCGGATCATGTCATCGCGCATCTGTCGCAAGGCGGCAAGCTGGACATGCAGATCAAGGTTGAAAAGGGTCGCGGCTATGTACCGGGCACGCTGCGCAACTTCAACGAAGAAGGCGGCAAGAGCATCGGCCACATCGTGCTCGATGCCTCGTTCTCGCCCGTGCGTCGCGTCAGCTATGCGGTGGAAAGCGCCCGTGTTGAACAGCGTACCGACCTCGACAAACTGGTGATGGAGATCGAGACCAACGGCGTCATCAGCGCGGAAGAAGCCATCCGCGCGTCGGCCCGCATTCTGGTCGAGCAACTGACGGTCTTCGCCAGCCTGGAAGGTGCCGAAGCCACCGAGGCCGCCGAAGCGGCCGTCGGCGCACAGACTTACGACCCGATCCTGCTGCGTCCTGTGGACGAGCTTGAACTGACCGTGCGTTCTGCCAACTGCCTGAAGGCCGAGAACATCTACTACATCGGCGATCTGATTCAGCGCAGCGAAACCGAACTGCTCAAGACGCCCAACCTCGGCCGCAAGTCGCTCAACGAGATCAAGGAAGTGCTCGCCGCCCGCGGCCTGACGCTGGGCATGAAGCTCGACAACTGGCCGCCCACCGGTCTGGACAAGCGCTGAGCCATTCTCAACGCTCTCACATTCTCGATTGGCCGGGTGGAGTACCCGGCAGTGCGGGGCCAGTACCTGATACGGCTGGCCTGATTCATAAGGAAAGGAAAGCACCATGCGTCACGGAAACGGACTTCGCAAACTCAATCGCACCTCCAGCCATCGCAAGGCCATGTTTCGCAACATGGCCAATTCGCTGATCGAGCACGAGGCCATCAAGACCACCCTGCCCAAGGCCAAAGAGCTGCGCGCCGTGGTGGAGCCCCTGATCACGCTGGGCAAGAAACCTTCGCTGGCCAATCGCCGTCTGGCGTTCGATCGCCTGCGCAACCGCGACTCGGTCACCAAGCTGTTCGACGTGCTCGGCCCGCGTTATCAGACCCGCCCGGGAGGCTACACCCGCACGCTGAAGTTCGGTTTCCGCGTGGGTGACAACGCCCCCATGGCCCTGATCGAGCTGGTCGATCGTCCCGATGTCGATGCTGCCCCGGTGGAAGACAAATCGGAGTAAACGTGGGGCGCTGTGCCCTGCTACATGCCGAAAAGCGCCAGCCCTGCTGGCGCTTTTTTCATGATGGCGGCAGACTTCACGGCTTGCCCTTAGCATGCTCTCCATGCATGACGACGTTTCCCCGCAACCTGCGCAGCTTCACCCTCTTCTCGAGATGGTGCAGGTTCACAAGCGATATGGGGATCTCACGGTGGTCGATGGCCTGAGCTTGCGCCTGATGCCGGGCGAGTGCTACGGCATCATCGGGCCCAACGGCGCCGGCAAGACCACCACCATCCAGCTTTGCCTGGGGCTCGCCCGGCCGGATGCCGGGCAGATCCGACTGATGGGCCAGCCCGTGCCCGAAGCTGCACGGCAGGCGCGTCTGCGCGTCGGCGTGGTGACCCAGTTCGACAGCCTCGATCCCGATTTCACCGTGGAGGAAAACCTGCTGGTTTTCGGGCGCTATTTCGGCATGCGCGACGCCGAACTCCACCCCCGTTTGCCGCAGCTGCTGGCCTTCGCGGCGCTCGAATCGAAGGCCAAGGCTCGCATCAGCGAATTGTCCGGGGGGATGCGGCGACGGCTGAGTCTGGCCAGGGCGCTGGTCAACGATCCCGACCTGATCTTCCTCGACGAGCCGACGACGGGCCTCGATCCGCAGGCACGGCATCTGATCTGGGAACGTCTGAAGGTGCTGACCGCGCAGGGGAAGTCGCTGTTGCTGACAACGCATTTCATGGACGAGGCTGAGCGGCTGTGCCATCGCATTCTGGTGCTCGACCATGGCCGCCGGATTGCCGAAGACACGCCGCGCGGCCTGATTGCGGCTCAGGTCGAGGCGGAGGTCATCGAGATGGACGGCGAAGGCCTGGAAGAAGCCGAGCGCCTGCTGCGCCCGCATGTGCAGCGCCTGGAGCGCAGCGGCGACGGTCTGTTCGCCTATGCAACGCACAGCGCCGCGGCGTTGCGAGCGCTCGAAGCCCTGCCAGGGCTGCGTGTGCTGCATCGACGCGCCAATCTGGAAGATGTCTTTCTCAAGCTCACGGGTCGTCAACTGCGCGATTGAGCAGCGTTTCAGCCATGCCCCAAACTTCCGTGATCGAGCGACACCGCTGGCGCTTCTTTCCCATCTGGCGGCGCAATTTTTTGGTCTGGAAGAAACTGGCCATTCCCAGCTTGGTCGGTAATATCGCCGAACCGCTGATTACCCTGGTGGCCTTCGGCTTTGGCGTGGGTGCGCTGGTGGGCACGGTGGACGGCGTGCCCTACATTCAGTTCCTCGCCTCCGGCGCGATCTGCATGAGCGTGATGATGGCGGCCAGCTTCGAGGCGCTGTATTCGGCGTTTTCCCGCATGCATGTGCAGAAGACCTGGGACGCCATCCGCGTCACGCCCACCTCGCTCGACGATGTGCTGCTTGGCGAGCTCACCTGGGCGGCGAGCAAATCGGTGTTCAGCGGTGTGGCCATTCTGGTCGTCATTGTGGCGCTGGGCATCAGCCGCGAATGGACGCTGCTCCTCGCGCTGCCCTTGCTGCTGCTCACCGGGCTGGTGTTCTCGGCCATCGGTCTCATCGTCAATGCCAAGGCAAGGGGCTACGACTTCTTCACCTATTACTTCACCCTGGTGCTCACGCCGATGACCTTTCTGTCGGGCGTGTACTTTCCGCTGACTTCCCTGCCCAAGCCGCTGCAATGGCTGGCGCAGGTGCTTCCCCTGCATGCCGCGGTGGAACTGGTACGTCCGCTGTTTTTCGGGCATTTCGATGCGAAGGCGGGACTGCATCTCGTCGTGCTCGGCGCGGATCTGCTGTTGGCCTGGTGGCTGGCTCGCACCCTGACGCAACGACGCTTTCGCGCATGAATCCAGCTTCTCCCAGCCCCGCCAAGGGCAATGAGTGCAGAGCACAGCAGGGCTAGCCCTAAGGCATTCAAATATGCACTTGGACTTATATTTCGGGAGCTATCGCATGCGCACTGTCAGTTTGCAGCGCCTCGTCCGACAACATCACAAGATCAGGGAGACCGTTCATGCCCAGCCATGATTCATCCGCATCCATAAAGCCAGGACTCTGGGGCCTGCTCGGCCGTGTCGTGCTCGGCTTGTCGCTGCTCTGGGCGGGGCTGATCCTGCCCCTGGCGCAGGCGCAGCAGGGTGATTTTCTGCCGCCGGATGAAGCCTTCCAGTTCAGCGCCAAGGCGCAGGATGCCAAGACGGTCTTGCTGCAGTTCAAGGCGGCCAAGGGCTATTACATGTACCAGGAGCGATTCCACTTCGAATCGCAGACCCCGGGCGTGGAATTGGGTAAGCCCGGATTTCCTCCAGCGCATGTCATCTTCGACAAAAACCTTGGACATGAGGTGGCGCATTACCGCGATCTGGTGTCCATTCCCTTGCCGGTGCTCAAGGCGCCCGCGAGCTTCAAGATGCTGGTGACGTATCAGGGCTGTGCGGATGCCGGGCTTTGCTATCCGCCCATCGAAAAGCTAGCCACCGTGAGCCTCAGCGGATTCGGTGGCAATGGCACGGTGACCATTAGCGAGCCGGACGACGAAGGCGCCGCAGCGCCCGCCGCCGGAGCGAGCGGGGCCAGCGGACTGGTCCAGGGGCTGATGGGGGCGGCAAGCGGTGCGAAGGCCACCAGTGCCGCTTCAGCGTCAGCGCCATCGATCGCGCCTGGGGCAGGCGCAGGCCAAGGCGCGGCGCCACCGGCTGCGGCGCCAGTCGTGGCGTCGGGCGGCGAATCCTCGCGCATAGGTGCCGCGCTGGCTTCGGGCAGCCTGCTGTCCATCGTTCCCATGTTCCTTGTGTTCGGCCTGCTGCTGGCGTTCACGCCCTGCGTGTTGCCGATGATCCCGATTCTGTCGAGCATCATCGTCGGCCAGGGCGAGAAGGTCTCGCGCGGTCGGGGCTTCGCGCTGGCCGTGGCCTATTCGCTGGGCATGGCCATCGTGTACACGGCCTTTGGCGTGGCGGCCGGGTTGCTCGGTCAGGGTCTGGCCGCCTCGCTGCAGAACCCCTGGGTGCTGTCGGTGTTTGCCGCGCTGCTGGTGCTGCTGTCGCTGTCGATGTTCGGTTTCTATGAACTGCAGGTGCCAAGCAGTCTGCAAAGCAAGCTGTCTTCCACGTCCGACAAGATGCAGGGCGGACATTTCGCCGGTGTGTTCGTCATGGGCGGGATTTCGGCGCTGATCGTCGGGCCTTGCGTGGCTGCACCGCTGGCCGGTGCGCTGCTCTACATCAGCCAGACCGGCAACGCCTTGATCGGCGGCGTGGCGCTGTTCTCACTGGCTGCCGGCATGAGCCTGCCGCTGCTGCTCGTCGGGCTGGGGGCGGGGACGCTGCTGCCCAGAGCCGGGGGCTGGATGGACGGGGTCAAGGCCTTCTTCGGCGTGCTGCTCATTGCCACGGCCCTCTACATGATCGCACCGGTTCTGCCGACTTGGCTGCTGATGGTGCTGTGGGCGCTGCTGTTTCTCATCAGCGCGAGCTATCTGCGGGTTTTCGACCGCCTGCCCGACGAGGCCTCGGGCTGGAAGCGGCTGTTCAAGGGTTTCGGCGTGGCGCTGGCGGTGGCCGGTGTGGTGCTGCTGGTCGGGCTGGCCTCGGGCAACCGCAACCTGCTGCAGCCTCTGGCCGGTCTGGGCGGCACCGCCGGCGAGAATGCTGCGGCACCCGCGGTGCAGTTCCAGCGCATCAAGACCGTGACGGATCTCGACCGCATCGTGGCCGCAAGCAGCAAACCCGTGATGCTTGACTTCTATGCTGACTGGTGCGTCTCGTGCAAGGAGATGGAGCACTTCACCTTCACCGACCCGGCCGTGGCGCGACAGATGGCAGGCTTCACCTTGATTCAGGCCGACGTGACGAACAACACCGCCGACGACAAGGCACTGCTCAAACGCTTCCAGTTGTTCGGCCCGCCCGGCATCATCTTCTTCAAGGGGGGCAAGGAAGTGGGGCGCGTGGTCGGCTTCGAGGATGCCAAGACCTTCCTGGCGTCGATGCAGCGCGCCGGGGTTTGAGCGACTCGTCGCGCAGACCGGATGCTCAGCGTGGTTCGGGCTGCGCCGGGTCGGCACCGCGGGCGTGGCGCACCGCGCCGATCCATCGTTGCCAAGTGGGGTTCGGCGTCCAGACCTGCGACATCGGCCAGACCGCCAGCGATTCGTCCTCGCCGCGAATGAGCAGGCGGTAGAGGTAGACGAAGGCCGAAGCCCGCATGTTTTTCGCGCAATGCAGCCAGACGGGCTTATGCCCAACAGCGGTCATCACGCCCACGAATAGCTCGAACTGGTCGGGCTCGGGCGCATCCCAGATCACCGGAATCTGCACATAGTTCAGCCCCAGCGCGGTGACCTGCTCGGCTTCGCCGGGCAGAACCTTCGAAGCATGGGGCGGCGCCAGATTGATGACGGTGTTCACGCCCAATGCAGGCAAGCGGGCGACGTCGGCTGCGCTGAGCTGACCCGAGCACCACAGGCCATCGAATGCGAGATAGGCGTTCTCGGCATCGAACGCCGACAGCAGCACTGGGTCGCTCACGCCGGGGCCACTTCGACCAGACAGTCGTAGAAGCACGGCCCCGCGCCGAGGTCTGTGAGCCGCTGGTGCGTGAGTGCGTTGACGTTCTGCCCGTCGGGTGAGAGCTTGCGCCACCAGAGGCCCAGACCCACGATCTGACCAGGGCGGGTGCGGGTGCTGATGCGCGCGCGGCTCAGCGCCGCACCGCGGTCGTTGAAGGTGCGCACCATCTGACCGTCGGCAAGGCCACGCCGGGCTGCATCGTCAGGGTGGATGAGCAGCGCGGGCTCGCCTTCGAGTTGCCGCAGGCTGTCCACGTTCACGAACGTGGAGTTGAGGAAGTTGCGGGCGGGCGGCGAAATCATGGCCAAGGGATAACGCGCGGCAAGCTCGGGCGCTGTCTCCTCACTCTCGTAGGGCAAAATCACCTCGGGCAAGGGGTCGCGCCCGGCATCGAGCTCGCGTTGCGACCAGAATTCGCACCTGCCCGAAGGCGTGGGAAAGCCGCCGCGCGCAAACGGGGCGGTGGCGCCGGGCAGCTTGGCCCAACCTTCGGTTTTCAGACGTGCCCAGGCGATGTCGCCGTTGCGCACGTCGGCGGCGATGGTCTGCGCGGCGATCTGCTCATCGTTCTCGGCAAAACAGGGATCGGCAAACCCCATGCGGGCGGCGAGCAGGCGGAAGATTTCGGTATTGGGCTTGGCCTGGCCGAGCGGCGCCACGGCAGCGTTGTTCGCGAGCCAGTAGCGGTGTCCGTAAGACTTGTGCACGTCCAGGTGTTCGAGCTGGGTGGTGGCCGGCAGCACATAGTCGGCATAGTCGGCCGTGTCGGTCTGGAAATGTTCCAGCACCACGGTGAACAGATCGTCTCGGGCGAAGCCCTCGCGCACCTTGTTGCCCTCGGGCGCGACGGCCATCGGGTTGCTGTTGTAGACGATGAGCGCCTCGATCTTCGGGCCGAAGGCAGGGCTGGATGAGCGCAGCAGGTCGTCGCCCAGGGTCACCATATTGAGCGTGCGCGGCTTGCGCCCAGCCAGCAGGTCGGGGCGCTCCAGCGCGGCGCCGTCGGCCTTGAAGTGGTTGGAGCTGGACATCAGCAGCCCGCCGGCGTCATGTCGCCAGGCTCCCACCAGCGAGGGCAGACAGGCGATGGCGCGTACCGCATTGGCACCGCCACGCACGCGCTGCAGGCCGTAGTTCATGCGGATGGCGGCAGGCGAGAGCGTGCCATAGTCGCGCGCAAGCTGGCGGATCTGCTCGACCGGCACGCCGCAGACCGCCGCCGCGCGCTCCGGCGGCCACTGCAGCGCGCGTTCGCGCAGCGCGGCAAAGCCCACCGTGTACTGCTCGATGTAGTCGTGGTCGAGCCAGTCATGGGTGATCAGCTCGTGCATCAGCGCGTAGGCCAGTGCCGCGTCGGTGCCGGGGCGCAGTTGCACATGCTCGTGGCACTTCTCGGCGGTGTCGTTGCGCCAGGGGTCGATGCACACCAGCTTGGCGCCCTGGCGCTTGGCGCGCTGGGCGTAGGTCCAGAAGTGCAGGTTGCTGGTGATGCTGTTGCTGCCCCAGATGAGGATCAGCTTGCTGTGTTCGAACTGCTCCACATCCATGCCCAGCTTGCCACCGATCACCGCGTTCAGTCCGGCTTCGCCTGCGGTGGAGCAGATGGTGCGGTCGAGCAGACTGGCGCCGAGCTTGTGAAAAAAACGCGCCGCCATGCTCTCGCCCTGCACAAAGCCGAGCGTGCCGCCGTAGGAATAGGGCAGGATGGCTTGAGGATCGCGCGCGGCGATGGTCTTGAGGCGCGCGGCGATGTCGTCCAGCGCCTCGTCCCAGCTCACGGGCGTGAACTGCCCGTTGCCCTTGGGACCGGTGCGCTTGAGGGGTTGCAGCAGGCGGTCGGGGTGATAGGTGCGCTCGGTGTAGCGCGACACCTTCGCGCACAGCGCGCCGTGGGTCGTGGGATGGTCGGGATCCCCGCGCACGCTCACCGCCACGCCGTCCTTGACGGTGACGAGCAGGGCGCAGGTATCGGGGCAGTCGTGCGGACAGGCGGCGCGCACGAGGCCGTCCGATGGGACGGCGGCGAGAATGGTTTCGGTCATGGTGGTGGGCGGGGCAGTGAGCAGCGGCTTGCAGTTTAGGCGGCAAACGACCGATTCGCCCGGCACCCAAGCCCGACAGGCTCCTGGGCCCATCTGCGGGTTGTGGTTGACAAAGCGGCGAGAATCAGAAATAGTACGACCGTTCGTTTTTTCTGCGTGCCGCGTGCACCGTCCCTCCCATGACCGCCGTTCGCTCTCCCCTCGCATCGCGTCGCGCCCCCCGGAGGACGGTCGGCACCAAGACCTCGGCCGACAAGGTGGCGGCTTCCCTGCGTGATGAGGCACCGCCCACCGGTTCGGCCAAGGGGCGGCAGACCCGACAGGCCATCGTCGATTGCGCCTTGCAGATGGCAGGGCGCATCGGTCTGGAGGGGCTGTCCATCGGCGTGCTGGCCGATCGCATGGAGATGAGCAAATCGGGCGTGTTCGCCCATTTCGGCTCGCGCGAGGAACTGCAGATCGCCGTCATCCGCCACTATCACGATCTGTTCGAGCAAGAAGTGTTTTACCGCGCCATCGAGCAGCCGCGCGGCATACCCCGCCTGGCGACCATGGTGCAGCGCTGGCTGCAGCGGGTGAGCGTGGAGATGGAAACCGGCTGCATCTACATCTCCAGCGCGGTGGAGTTCGACGACAGGCCGGGCACGGTACGCGATGCGCTGGTGGCCATGATCCAGACCTGGCACGACGCGGTGCGCCGCGCCATCGCGCAGGCGATCGAGGTCGGCCACCTCAAGCCCGACACCGACCCACAGCAGCTCATGTTCCAGATCCACGGCTACATCCTCGCCCTGCATCACGACGCCCGGCTGCTCAAGCTGCCCAACAGCCTCACGCTTGCCTGCCGCAGCCTCGACGCCCTGCTGCGCGACAGGGCCACGCCCGAAGGGCTGCCGCTGCTTTTGCCCTGCCTTTCACAAGATCTCGCGGCGAACGACGCCGACCATCACTGACCCCATTCAAGCCCGCTTTGAGGAGACCCCGATGCCCCAATACACCCCACCGCTGCGCGACATGCAGTTCATCATGCACGAGGTGCTCGACGCCACCACCGTGCTAAAGGAGATGCCCCCCTATGCCGAGGTCGATCCCGACCTCATCAACCAGGTGTGCGAAGAGGCGGGCAAGTTCTGCAGCGAGGTGTTGCAGCCGCTCAACGCCAGCGGCGACGCCGAGGGTTGCCACTTCGATGCCGCCACGCACAGCGTGACCACGCCCAAGGGCTTCAAGGCCGCGTGGGATCAGTTCGTGCAGGCCGGATGGATGGGGCTCACCGCCGAGACACAGTACGGCGGTCAGGGCCTGCCGCATCTGGTGGGCAGCGCGGTGCACGAGATGCAGAACGCCGCCAATCAGGCCTGGACCATGTATCCCGGCCTTACGCAAGGCGTGACCGAATTGCTGAACGCGCATGGCAGCACCGAGCAGAAGGCACTCTACATGCCCAAGCTGGTGGCGGGCGAGTGGACGGGCACCATGTGCCTGACCGAGCCGCATTGCGGCACCGACCTTGGCCTCATTCGCACCAAGGCCGTGCCGCAGGCCGACGGCAGCCACAAACTCAGCGGTCAAAAAATCTTCATCTCCAGCGGCGAACATGACCTGGCCGACAACATCGTGCACATGGTGCTGGCCAAGCTGCCCGACGCCCCCGAGGGCAGCAAGGGCATTTCGCTTTTCATCGTGCCCAAGTTCCTGCCGACGGCAGACGGCGCGGTGGGCGAGCGCAACGGCATTTTCTGCTCGGGCATCGAACACAAGATGGGCATACACGCCAATTCCACCTGCCAGATGACGCTGGAAGACGCCACCGGCTGGATGGTGGGCGAGCCCAACAAGGGCCTGGCGGCGATGTTCGTGATGATGAACGGGGCGCGGCTGGGCGTGGGCATGCAGTCGCTCGGCCTGACCGAAGTGGCGTACCAGAACGCTCTGGCCTACGCCCGCGATCGTCTGCAGATGCGCGCGCTCTCCGGCCCGAAGGCGCCCGACAAACCGGCCGACCCCATCCTCGTGCATCCCGACGTGCGCCGCATGTTGCTTACCGCGCGCGCCTGGACCGAGGGCGGGCGCTTTCTGGCCTACTGGGTGGCGCTCGAACTCGACCGTTCGCTGCACCACCCCGACGCCGAGGTGCGCAAGGACGCGGACGATCTGGTCTCGCTGCTCACGCCCATCGTCAAGGCCTTCATCACCGACAACGGCTTGCAGGCCACGAACGAATGTCTGCAGGTGTTCGGCGGCCACGGCTACATCCGCGAATGGGGCATGGAGCAATTCGTGCGCGATGCCCGCATCAACCTGATCTACGAGGGCACCAACACCATCCAGTCGCTCGATCTTCTGGGCCGCAAGGTGCTGATGGACGGCGGCGCGCGGCTGCGCAAGTTCGGCAAGATCCTCACCGACTTCATCGAAGAGGAAGGCGTCAACGAGGCCATGCAGGAGTTCGTCAACCCGCTGGCCGACCTGGCCGACAAGGTGCAGAAGCTCACCATGGAGCTGGGCATGAAGGCCATGGCCAACAAGGACGAGGTCGGTGCCGCCGCCGTGCCCTATCTGCGCGTGGCCGGTCATGTGGTGTTTTCCTACGCTTTCGCGCGCATGGCGCAGGTGGCGCTGCGCAAGATCGCCGCGGGTGAAGATTCGCCGTTCTATCAGGCCAAACTGCAGACGGCGCGCTTTTACTTCGGCCGCCTGTATCCCGAATCTGCCGCGGCCATCCGCATGGCGCGCAGTGGTGCGAAGAACCTGATGGACACCGAGGCGGTGTTCGCCTGAGGCTCCCCTGAATTTTTCCGATTTCCCTGAAGGAACTGACATGACGCAGACGACCCCTATCCGCAAGGTTGCGGTACTCGGCGCGGGTGTCATGGGCGCGCAGATCGCCGCCCATTGCATCAACGCCCGGGTACCGGTGGTGCTGTTCGATCTACCGGCCAAGGAGGGCCCCAAGAACGGCATCGTTGACAAGGCCGTGGCCAACCTCAAGAAGCTCAGCCCCGCGCCGCTCGGCGACGTCGCCCACGCCGGCCTGATCACCGAAGCCAACTACGAGACCGATCTCGAACTGTTGCAGAGCTGCGATCTGGTGATCGAGGCCATCGCCGAACGCATGGACTGGAAGCACGATCTGTACAAGAAGGTGACGCCGCATCTGGGCGCGAACACCATCTTCGCCTCCAACACCTCGGGCCTGTCCATCACCGCCTTGTCCGAAGGCTTCGACGCCGATCTGCGCAAGCGTTTCTGCGGCGTGCATTTCTTCAACCCGCCGCGCTACATGCATCTGGTGGAGCTCATCCCGACGGCGAGCACCGATGGCGCCATCCTCGACCGGCTCGAAACCTTTCTCACCACCACGCTGGGCAAGGGTGTGGTGCGTGCCAAGGATACGCCGAACTTCGTCGCCAACCGCGTGGGCGTGTTCTCCATCCTGGCCGTCATCAAGGAGGGCGAAAAGTTCGGCCTCGGCTTCGACGTCATCGACGACCTCACCGGAACCAAGCTCGGCCGGGCCAAGAGCGCGACCTTCCGCACCTCTGACGTGGTCGGCCTGGACACCATGGCCCACGTCATCAAGACCATGCAGGACACCCTGCCTTTGGATAAAGACCCGTTTGCCGCGCTCTACGCCACGCCGCCCGTGCTGGCCACGCTGGTGGGCAACGGCGCGCTGGGCCAGAAGACCGGCGCGGGCTTCTATAAAAAAGTCGGCAAGGACATTCTCAAGTTCGATCCGGTCAAGGGCGACTACGTCCCCGGTGGCGGCAAGGCCGACGAGATCGTGGTGCGCATGCTGAAAAAGCCCGCGGCCGAGCGCTTCAAGCTGCTGCGCGAGTCGAGCAATCCGCAGGCGCAGTTCCTGTGGAGCATTTTCCGCGACGTGTGGCATTACGTGGCGCTGCATCTGGCCGACATTGCCGACAACGCCCGTGACCTCGACTTCGCCATCCGCTGGGGCTTCGGCTGGAACGAAGGCCCGTTCGAGAGCTGGCAGGCCGCAGGCTGGAAGCAGATTGCGGACTGGATCGCAGAAGACATCGCCGCAGGCAAGACGCTGTGCAATGCGCCATTGCCCGAGTGGGTGAGCAAGGTGGACTGCGTGCACAAGCCCGAAGGCTCGTACTCGGCGGCGAAGAACACCTTTATTGCCCGCTCGGCCCTGCCGGTCTACGCCCGCCAGCCGTTCAAGCAGGCCGTGCTGGGCGAGAACGCACCCGACCCACGCACCGCGGGCCACACCGTGTTCGAGGACGAGTCGATCAGGCTGTGGACCGCTCCGGGCGCCGACGACGTGCTGGTGGCGAGCTTCAAGACCAAGATGAACACCATCGGCCCGGGCATCATCGCTGGTCTGCACCGCGCCGTGGAGCTTGCCGAAAGCGGTTACAAGGGTGTGGTCGTCTGGCAGCCGACTTCGCTCTCCAGCGGGCCGTTTTCCGCCGGGGCGGATCTGCAGTCGATGATGCCGGCCTTCATGGCCGGTGGGCCCAAGGCCATCGAGCCCGAAGAAAAGAAGCTGCAGGACCTGATGCTCACCCTGCGCTACGCCCAGGTGCCCGTGGTGGCCGCGGTCAGCGGCATCGCCCTGGGCGGCGGCACCGAGCTGAGCGTGTACTGCGCCAAGCGTGTTGCGCATTTCGAGAGCTATATGGGCCTGGTGGAAATGGGCGTGGGCCTGATACCGGGCGGTGGCGGCCTTACCTATCTGGCCCGCCGCGCGGCCGAACAGGCGCAGGGTGGCGACATCCTGCATTTCCTCAAGACGGGCTTCCAGGCTGCGGCCATGGCCACGGTGGGCAAGTCGGCGCTGGAAAGCCGCAACCTGGGCTATCTGCTGCCCAGCGACACCATCGTCATGCACGCCCACGAACTGCTGCATGTGGCGGTGGGGCAGGCCCGTGCGATGTTCGACGCGGGCTACCGTCCGCCGCTGCCGGGTCAGACCTTCCCGGTGCTGGGCCGCAACGGCGTGGCCACCATACGCGCCCAGCTGGTGAACCTGCGCGACGGCGGCTTCATCTCGGCTTATGACGACGAGATCGCCACCCGCATCGCCACCGTGCTGTGTGGCGGCGATGTGGAGGAGGGCGCCCAGGCCGACGAGGCCACGCTGATGGCGCTGGAGCGCAAGCACTTCTGCGAACTGCTCGGCCAGGCCAAGACCCAGGAACGCATCATGGGCATGTTGCAGACCGGCAAGCCGGTACGCAACTGATCCGCCACCAGGAGAACGACATGAGCAAACAAGTGCAAGACGCCTACATCGTTGCCGCCACCCGTACGCCGGTGGGCAAGGCCCCGCGAGGGATGCTGAAAAACTACCGCTCCGACGATCTGCTGGTGCACGTCATCCGCGCCGCGCTGGCGCAGGTGCCCAACCTCGATCCCAAGCTGATCGAGGATGCCGTGATCGGCTGCGCCATGCCCGAGGGTGATCAGGGCATGAACGTGGCGCGCATCGCGGCGCTGCTGTCCGGGCTGCCCGATACCGTGGGCGGCGTGACCATCAACCGCTTCTGCGCCTCGGGCGTGACGGCCATCCAGATGGCGGCCGATCGCATCCGCGTGGGCGAGGCCGATGTGATGATCGCCGGTGGCACCGAGAGCATGAGCCGCGTGCCCATGGGCGGCTTCCATCCCAGTTTCAACCCGGCCATCTTCGCCAACAACGAGCATGTGGGCATCGCCTACGGCATGGGCATGACCGCCGAGAAGGTCGCGCAGCAGTGGAAGGTGAGCCGCGAGGAGCAGGATGCGTTCGCTCTGGCCTCGCACCAGAAGGCGCTGGCCGGTATTGCGGCGGGCGAGTTCAGCGAGGAAATCACGCCGCTGGACATCGTGGAGAAATTTCCCCGCCTGGGCACGGCCGAGGTGGACATCAAGACCCGCAAGATGACCGTGGACGAAGGCCCGCGCGCCGACACCACGCTCGAGGCGCTGGCGCGGCTCAAGCCGGTCTTCGCGGCCAAGGGCAGCGTGACCGCGGGCAACAGTTCGCAGACGTCGGACGGCGCAGGCGCGCTGATTCTGGTGAGCGAGAAAATTCTCAAACAGTTCAACCTCGTGCCGCTGGCGCGGTTCGTGAGCTTTGCCGTCAAGGGCGTGCCGCCCGAGATCATGGGCATCGGGCCGAAGTACGCCATACCTGCGGCGCTGGACAAGGCCGGGCTCAAGCTCGACGACATCGGCTGGATCGAACTCAACGAAGCCTTTGCCGCGCAGTCGCTGGCGGTGGTCAAGGATCTGGGCATCAACCCCGAGGTGCTCAACCCGCTGGGCGGCGCCATCGCCTGGGGCCATCCGCTGGGGGCCACCGGCGCCATCCGCGCGGCGACGGCGATTTACGGCATGCGCCGCCGCAAGGCCAAATACAGCATGGTGACCATGTGCATCGGCACTGGCCAGGGAGCGGCCGGCATTTTCGAGAACGTCTGATCGCCAGGCACGATCAACACCCGGGCAGTAGCCCGGGTTTTCATTTCAGGAGACAACATCATGAGTCAGTTGCAGACCGAGTTGCGCAACGGCGTGTTGCACATCGTGTTCAACCGTCCGGAGAAAAAAAACGCGCTGACCCTGGCGATGTACGAAGCGGCCAACGAGGCCTTCGAGCGCGCCGCGACCGATGCGCAAGTGAAGGCGGTGCTGATTGCGGGCGAGGGCAGCAGTTTCACCGCGGGCAACGATCTGCAGGACTTTCTTTCGGCGCCGCCGCAGGGTGAAGATGCGCCGGTGCTGCAGTTCCTGCGCCATCTCGCCAGTCTCGACAAGCCTCTGGTGGCTGCCGCCCAGGGCTTTGCCGTGGGCGTGGGCACGACGCTGCTGATGCATTGCGATCTGGTCTACGCCGCTGAAGATGCACAGTTCGTTCTGCCCTTTGTGCATCTGGGCCTGTGCCCGGAGGCGGCGTCCAGCCTGCTGCTGCCGCAGATCGCCGGTTACCAGCGTGCGGCCGAGAAACTCCTGCTGGGCGAGCCCTTCGATGCGACCGAGGCGCAGGCCATGGGGCTGGTCAACCGGGTGATGCCTGCGGAAGCGCTGCGCGAGTTCGCCGTGGCGCAAGCCGAAAAATTTTCGCGTCTGCCGGCGCCCTCGCTGCGCGCGACCAAGCGCCTGCTCAAGGGGCTGGGCGACCAGGGGCCGCAGGCCGTGCTGGCACGCATGCGCTCGGAAGAGGCAGTATTTCAGGCCTTGCTGGGCGCACCCGCCGCCCGCGAGGCGATGATGGCGTTTTTGCAGAAGCGCAAACCGGATTTTTCGGCGATCGAATGACCTGATGGGTCTCTACACCCCGCCCGCGTAGTCCTGCTGACGCCAGGCTTCGAAGACCGTCACGGCCACCGCGTTGGAGAGGTTCAGACTGCGCTGGCCTTCGCGCATTGGCAGGCGCAGTCGCTGCTCGGGGGCGAACCGTTCGCGCAGGGCTTCGGACAGTCCCCGGGTCTCAGACCCGAAGACGAAGCAGTCTCCCGGCTCGAAGCGCACCGAGGCTATCAGTCGGCTGCCGCGCGTGGTGAAGGCGAAGACGCGCTCGGGCCGGGGTTGCAGCGCTTCGATCAGGGCGTCCCAGTTGGCGTGGGTTTGCATCGATGCGTACTCGTGATAGTCGAGCCCGGCGCGGCGAAGCTGCCGGTCGTCGAGCGAAAAACCCAGCGGTTCGACGAGGTGCAAAGTGCAGCCGGTATTGGCGCACAGCCGGATGACGTTGCCGGTATTGGGCGGAATTTCGGGTTCGACCAGAACGATGTGAAACATGGGGGGTGACAAAAGAAAGGCGTGATGGATTTAGGGGTTGTGCTCGCGCGGGGTGCGCAGCGCAAAAGCCACCCAGACCGCGGCCGCGCCCTGGCGCAGCAGCACGCGGCAGGCCTCCTGCAGCGTGGCCCCCGAGGTCATCACGTCATCGACCAGCAGCAGGGTCTGGCCGTCCCAGCGCGTGGAACAGGCGTAGGCACCGCGGATGTTGCGGCTGCGTGCTTCCAGCGGCAGGCTGCTCTGCGCGGTGCCGTGGCGCACCCGCTGCAGATCGTGGGCATGGCCGGGGCGGTGCAGCGCGTGGCTGATGCGCCTGGCCATTTCCCACGCCGGGTTGAAACCTCGTTCCAGCAGCCGCTCGCGCGACAGCGGAATGGGCAGAATGACGTCGGGCAGAGGCAGATCAGCCTCCAGCCAGCGCGCGCCGAGGAGATCGCCGAACCAGCGAGCCAGGGCGGGCTCGGCGCCGAACTTCATGCGCAGAATGAACTGATCGTTGGGGAAGCGGTAGTCGCCCAGGGTCAGCGCACCTGCCCACGGCGGCGGGTGGAGCAGGCAATGTCCGCACATCTGCCCGTGTTCGGCCACGACGACGCCGCAGGTTCGGCAGCGGGGCCGCAAAGGCAAGTCCTGTTGCTGGCAGTCGTGGCAAAGCGGCTGGCTGCTGCGGGCATCGCAATGCGCGCAACGGCCCGGCCAGAGCGTTGGCCACGATGAGGCAGGCAAAATACGAGGCTCGCAGGCAGACATCGCCGCACTATATCGCCCGCTCTCGCGGTATTGCCCCTGAACATTGCCACGGTTGATGGATCGCCCCGATCAAGTTCTCGCAGCGCAACAGCAAGCCCGCTGGCTGGCCGCCGTGGCCTGCGCGCGCGACAGGCTGGCCCGGTTTCCGGCGCCCTTCATCTGGCAGGAGGCGGCCAGGCGCATGGCCGAGCGTCTGCCCTTGCTGCGGGCGCAGGCGCGCCGGGTGCTCGACGCGGGCTGCGCGTGGGGCGACGGGCTGGACTTGTTGCGCAAGCAGTATCCCGAGGCGGTGATCCTGGGCTACGAGCCTTCGCCCCGCTTGGCCGAGGTCGCGGCACGGCGCTTTGCCCGGGGCGGGTGGATGCGCTGGTTCGGCCGCTCGCAGACGGTGCAGGTGCAGGCGGTGGATGCTGCCGACCCCGAGTACCCCGCGCAGGCCGACATCCTCTGGTCCAACCTCTATCTCGACTGGCAGCGTGATCGCGCGCCCGTGCTCACCGCCTGGCGGCGCCAGCTCGTGCCCGAGGGCGCGCTGTTTTTCACCACCTTCGGGCCCGATACCCTCAAGGAACTCGGCGAGGTCTGCCGCGCGCTGGGATACCCGTCGCAGCCGATGGCGTTTCCCGACATGCACGACCTGGGCGACGAACTGGTTCAGGCCGGTTTTGCCGACCCGGTCATGGACATGGAACTGGTGCGCATGACCTGGGCCAGCGCCGAGGCCGCGCTGGAAGAATTGCGCGCCCTCGGTGCCGTGCCGCATCCCGCGCATGCCCCTGGCCTGCGCACCCCGCGCGCCTGGCAGCGACTGCTGCGCGCGCTGAACGACACCCGGCAAAGCGACGGGCGGATCACCCTGACCTTCGAACTCGTCTACGGGCATGCGTTTCGCCCTCGCACCGAGCGCGCCCGCGATGGCGCGGCCACTTTCGACCTCGAACAATTGCGCAACACTGCGCGTCAACCCGGATTGCCGGCCCCTCAGCGCAGGCGCTAAAACTGCAACATCGGGTCGCAGTTGAAGTTTGTTACATCAGTGGATCAAGATGTAACGCGCCCATCTTGATATCGCGCAAAAACAAATCAACTGGCGGCTTGAATATGGATGCGACATGATGCCGCACCTATAATCATTGACTCATATAGGTCTGTGTCGGGCGAGCCTCAACGCCGGTCAGTGACTTCAGGTGATGCAAATGCACAACATCGATCATCCGCAAAGCGCAATGGAGCAAGGTCTGCACAGCGCCTCCGTGGGCGAAGCTCGGGTGTTGCATGAGCAGGAGGCCGAAGAGTGCTGGCTGCGGGACTGGGTGTTCCGCCGCAATTGTTCGATGTCGCCGCAGCAGTTGATGGTGTTTTTCGCTTCGCTCTGCGTGGTCTCGCTCATCGTGGCGTCGATCGCCTGGGATGTGGGTGGCGCGCTGGTGATGCCGTTCACGGGCATCGAGCTGGGCGCGGTGGGAACGGCGCTGCTCGTGTATGGCCGCCATGCCACCGACCGCGAGCGTGTGCGTCTGTCGGCGCAGCAGTTGCAGGTGGAGTGGGAAAACGCCGGTGTCGTGCAGTCGGTCAGCTTCAATCCGCAATGGGTGCGGGTGTCGCTGCCCGACAGCGGGCTGATCGAGGTGTCCTCGGCGGGCCGCACGGCCTACATCGGCCGCTATGCCCGACCCGAGCGCCGGGCCGTGTTGGTGAAAGATTTGCGGGCCGCTTTGCGGGCCTTGTGATGTGTTTTAGGGACGAGACCAATTCTTAGAGTGGGGCGACATGAAAGCAATGCATCAAATCCGTCTGGCAACTGCGGCATCCCTTCTGGGAGTCATGGGCGCGGCCCATGCCGCCGTGGAAAGTCTTCCCGGTGGACCGCAGGTTCTGGGTCTGTATTTCCAGAACCCGGTTTCGCCCATCGCCAAGGAAGAAAAGTTCCTGATGGACATGATGCTCTGGGTCTGCCTGGGCATCGGCATCGTGGTGTTCGGCGCGATGTTCTACGCGGTGTTCAAGCATCGCAAGTCGAAAGGTGCGGTGGCTGCGCACTTCCATGAGAGCACTAAGGTCGAAATCGCCTGGACGATCATCCCCATCCTCATCGTCATCGCTATTCTGGTTCCGGCTACGCGCACCGTGATCGCGCAGGAGAACCACAGCGACTCCTTCATGACCGTCAAGGCCACGGGCGCGCAGTGGAAGTGGGGCTATGACTACATGGCCGGTCCGGGCAAGGGCATTTCCTTCTGGTCCACCTTGACCACGCCCTACTCCGAAATCTACGAAGGCAAGGATCTTCCCAACAACTTCGTTCTGGCCGTCGATCACGAGCTGGTCGTGCCGGTGAACAAGAAGATCAAGATCGTCACCACGTCCGACGACGTGCTGCACGGCTTCTATGTCAATTCGCTGGGCGTGCAGATGGATGCCATTCCCGGCTTCGTGCGTTCGACCTGGTTTACCGCCGAAAAGACCGGCACCTACTACGGGCAGTGCGCCCAGATCTGCGGCAAGTATCACGCCTTCATGCCCATCGTCATCAAGGTGGTGACCATGCCTGAGTACGAGCAGTGGGTTGCGCAGTGGAAAAAGGCACACCCCGACAGCACGCCACCGGCCGACGGCGCTGCGCCGAGCAAGACCTGAATACCAAGTAGCGCGGGTGGGGGAGACAACCCATAACAACGCGGCCTAGCAACAAAACGACGTATCAACATTTTCTGGAATGGCAGGAAAGGAAGGCACCATGAGCGCAGTCATCGATCACGCACCGCCATCGGCCCACGCCGGTGACCATGCACACGAACATCCCCACGGCATCCGCCGTTGGCTGTTCTCCACCAACCACAAAGACATCGGCACGATGTACTTGCTGTTCGCCTTGTGGATGTTGTTCGAGGGCGGCATTCTGGCGCTGGCGATTCGCACCGAACTGTGGAAGCCCTACGTCTGGTTGTTGAATCCCGAGTTGTTCAACGCTTTCGGGACCATGCACGGCATCATGATGATCTTCGGTTCGGTCATGCCCGCACTGGTGGGTTTTGCCAACTGGATGATTCCGCTGCAGATCGGCGCTCCCGACATGGCCTTCCCGCGCCTGAACAACCTCAGCTTCTGGCTGCTGATCCCGGCGGGCATTCTGCTGACGGCATCGTTCTTCGTCCCTGGGGGCGCACCCGGCGTGGGCTGGACGCTCTACGCCCCGCTGACCGTTCAGCAGGGCATGGGCATGGATCTGGTGATTTTCGCCATCCACCTGATGGGCGCATCGTCCATCATGGGGTCGATCAACATCATCGTCACCATCCTGAACATGCGCGCTCCCGGCATGACGCTGATGAAAATGCCGCTGTTCGTCTGGACCTGGCTGATCACCGCCTACCTGCTGCTGGCCATCATGCCCGTGCTGGCCGGTGCCGTCACCATGACCCTGACCGATCGCCACTTCGGCACCAGCTTCTTCAGCGCGACCGGCGGCGGTGACCCGGTGCTGTATCAGCACCTGTTCTGGTTCTTCGGCCACCCCGAGGTGTATGTGATGATTCTGCCGGTGTTCGGCATCGTCAGCGCGGTCATTCCTGCGTTCTCCCGCAAGAAGCTGTTCGGCTACAGCTCGATGGTGTACGCCTCGGCGTCGATTGCCATCCTGTCCTTCCTGGTCTGGGCGCACCACATGTTCACCGCGGGCATGCCCACCACGGGCCAGCTGTTCTTCATGTATGCCACCATGCTGATTGCCGTGCCCACCGGCGTGAAGGTGTTCAACTGGGTGGCTACGATGTGGCGCGGCTCCATGACGTTCGAGACCCCGATGCTGTTTGCCGTGGGCTTCATCTTCGTGTTCACCCTGGGCGGCTTTACCGGCCTGATGCTGGCGATGGTGCCCATCGACACCCAGCTTCATAACACCTATTTCGTGATCGCCCACTTCCACTACGTGCTGGTGGCCGGCTCGCTGTTCGGCATCTTCATGGGCTTCTACTACTGGTCGCCGAAGTGGAGCGGGGTGATGTACAACGAAACCGCGGGCAAGATCCACTTCTGGACCTCGATGATTTCGTTCAACATCGCTTTCTTCCCGCAGCACTTCCTCGGTCTGGCCGGCATGCCGCGCCGCTATGTGGCCTACCCGGTGCAGTTCACCGATTTCAACCAGATCTCGACCATCGGTGCCTGGCTGTTCGGTCTGTCGCAGGCGTACTTCCTGTTCGCCGTGGTGATTCCGGTGCTGCGTGGCAAGGGCGAAAAAGCGCCGCAACGTCCTTGGGATGGTGCCGAGGGCCTGGAGTGGGAAATCCCCTCGCCCGCGCCGTTCCACACCTTTGAAACCCCGCCCAAGCTGAATGCCGATGCCACGCGCGTTCTGGGCTACAACTGAAATCGATATGAGCAATCGCCAGCTTCCACCCGAAAAGCGCCGCCAGAATTTCAAGACGGCCATGATCATGGTGAGTATCGCGCTGGCGATTTACCTCGGTTATCTGATCAAGGCAAAGGTTTTGGGTATGTGATTTGCGAGATTTGGCAGGCCAAGGCCTGCCGAATCTCGATCCAGTAGAAAGTGTGTGTTGAGTTCCTCTTCTCGACCTTCTTTCCTGCGCGCAGTGGTGGCCGTACTCTGGTCTTTTGCCGGCATACGAAAATCCAGTGAGCGAAGCAAAGATTTTGAGCATGCAAAACCCGAACACATCATTGCCGCAGGCTTACTCGCCGCAGCAGTCTTTGTGATCGGGCTGATCTTGATTGTCAATTTGGTGATTTCCAGCGCCGCGCGCACATAACAGGAGGCAATATGGCATCTTCAACCCAGCCCCACGGCTACTTTCTGCCTGGGCCATCGCAATTCCCGGTGCTGACCGCCATGGGTTTGCTGGCCATGGCGTTCGGTGCCGGGCTTTGGTTCAACGGTGTGCCGCACATGGAATGGCTGTTACTCGCAGGCTTCCTGTGGGTGGTGTATATCGTGTTCAGCTGGTTCGGCAAGGCCATCGGTGAGAGTGAGTCGGGTAAGCACAACCAGCGCGTGGACACGTCGTATCGCTGGAGCATGGCGTGGTTCATTTTCTCGGAGGTGATGTTCTTCGCCTCGTTCTTCGGCGCGCTGTATTACTCGCGTGAGTTCTCGCTGCCCGATCTGTCGGCGCTGCACAGCAAGATTCTGTGGCCCAACTTCGCGGGAACCTGGCCGTCCACGGGGCCCGGTGGCCTGATTCCTTCCGTGCATGAGGCGCTGGGTCCGTGGCCCATCCCGACCATCAATACGGCGCTGCTGCTGAGTTCGGGCGTCACCCTGACCATCGCTCACCACGCGCTGCGCGCAGCGCATCGGGGCAAGGCGATTTTCTGGCTGGCGCTGACCATTGCGCTTGGCGTGATCTTCCTGTTCATGCAGGGTTACGAATACCACCACGCCTACACGGTGGAGGGCGTGAAGCTGTCTTCGGGCATCTACGGCTCGACCTTCTTCATGCTGACCGGTTTTCACGGTTTCCACGTGTTCCTCGGTGCGACCATGCTGACCGTGGTGCTGATTCGCCTGATCAGGGGTAATTTCACCGCCGATCACCACTTCGCTTTCGAGGGTGCTGCCTGGTACTGGCACTTCGTCGACGTGGTCTGGTTGCTGCTGTACGTGCTGGTTTACTGGCTCTGATGTAGATCAGGCCGAAAAAATGCGCCGCAGAAGCGGCGCATTTTTCTTCGGGCTTACTGCCCGACGTCATGGGGATGAATCCATCCCAATTTGTAACTGATGATCAGAATCAGAAACAGCAAGACCGAGAACCCGACCCTGAAAGTCAGTGCATACACGGCGCGATTGCTTTTGCCTTTATCCTTCATCACAAAGAACAAACCGGAAAACAGGCTCCCGATGATGAGCAGAAAGGCGATGGGGATCAGGATTTTCATGGTGTGAGCCCGTGCAGATGGACAAGCAGATTACCTCAGAATTCAGTGCGGCGAAGGCGGAGAAGGCATTTGGCCCCAAGGAGTTGCTGATCATCATTCTGGGCCTGGTGGTGATCGGGGTGACGATGTCGCTGGGGTTCTGGCAGCTTGGCCGAGCGCACCAGAAAGAAGCCCTGAATCAGCAGATGGATCAGCGCGAGAAGGCGCATCCGCTGCAGGTCGGGCAGGCGGGCATCGATCTCGGCAGTGATGTGTGGCGCCGGGCAAGGGCCACCGGCGAGTTCGCCAGCCAGTGGACGATCTACCTGCAGAATCGACAGCAGGACGAGCAGACGGGTTTCTGGGTGCTGACACCGCTCAAGCTGGCGGGCAGCGATCGATATGTCATGGTGCTGCGGGGCTGGATTCCGCGTAACTTTCAGGCGATGAACCTGCTGGCGCCCTACCAAACGCCGCAAGGATTGACGACCATCGATGGACTTATCGCCCCACCGCCCTCAGAATGGTTCTCGTTTTTCCCGGAGCCGCCGGGTCAGGTGATCCGGCAGAATGTGAACCTCAGCAAATATGCGGCTTTCCATCACATCGAGCTGCTGCCTTATGTGCTGCGCCAGTCGGGTGATCTGAAAGACGGGCTCGGCAGGCAATGGCCGGCGGCGAATACGGGTATCGGCACGAACTACGGCTACGCCGCGCAGTGGTTCGGCATGAGCGCCACGGGCGTGGTGCTGCTGCTGTACTTCTTATACCGACGTCTGCGCAAGGCACGGACCTTGGGCGAGGCCCCGGATCAGGCCATGCCCCGCGCCTCTTGAGCCGACGTTGTCGAATCTCTTTGTGGAATGTCTTCTGACGCACCGATCGTGAGTTCCCCCTTGACTTCAGGCCTTACCCCTCCCGCTCAGCCCCCTGTGCGCAAGCCCCGGTCGATGTGGACGTTGTGGCTGCTGCTTGGCATGTCGGCCGCGCCCATCGTGGCGGCGTTTGTGCTGTTCTACGTCGTGCATCCCTCGGGCAAGCCGCCATACGGTTCGCTGGTCGAACCTCAGCGCCCCATCCCGCTCGACCTCAGCCTGAAGACTCTCGACGGCAAGTCCTACGACCTCAGGCGTCTGGAGGGCTATTGGCTGATGGTGATGGCCGCTCCTGCGGCATGCGACAAGCAGTGCCAGCAATCGCTGTTCTACATGCGACAAATCCGCATCGCCCAGGGCGACAATCGCGACCAGATCGTTCGCGTCTGGCTGGTAACGGACGACGCACCCATCAATCCCGGCGTGCTGGAACCGGCCGAGGGCACACTCATTCTGCGCGGCCAGCCCGGTCAGCTTGCGGCCTGGCTGCCGCATGAGGGCGGGCAGCTACAGGGGCCGACCTGGCTGGTCGATCCCTTCGGCCATCTGATGATGCAGTTTCCGCCCAACCCCGACCCGACGAAGATGAGGCGCGTGCTCGCCAAGTTGCTCTACAACAATGCGGGCATCAAATTCAAGCATGTGGAGCCTGTGCAATGACGATCACCAGCAATGCGATCTGGCAGTTTTCCTTGCACTGGGTGCAGGCGCTGGTGTGGGTGGCCGTGCTCGCCGTGGTGTTCTGGATGGGGCTGAAAATGCGCTGGTCCAAGCTCACCGCCGTGCTGGTGTTTCTCACCCTCGATCTGGTGATGTTCGGCTCTTACGTGCGTCTGAGTGATTCGGGCCTGGGCTGCCCCGACTGGCCCGGTTGCTACGCCAAGTTCACGCCGCTGCAGGCGCACGAGCAGATTGCGCAGGCGGTGCAGGAGCAGGGCGGCACGCAGGGCTATGTCAGCCCGTTCAAAGCCTGGATCGAGATGATCCATCGCTACGCGGGCAGCATCATCGGCACCTTGATCATGGTGCTGCTGGCGCGCGCCATCTGGGCCCGCCGTCACGGCGAGGACATCAAGCTCGGCCTGCCCATTGTGCTGTTCTTCTGGGTGGTGCTGCAGGGCCTGTTTGGCAAGTGGACGGTCACCATGCGGCTGTTTCCGCTCATCGTGACCTTGCACCTCATGGGGGGCATCATTCTGCTCGTTCTGCTGGCCTGGTTCTGGATGCGCAACAGGGCCGATCTGGTGAGCGTGAACGCGGGGACGCTCACGCGCGTCCTCCTCTGGACCGCGCTGATCACCACGGGCCTACAGATCTTCCTCGGTGGGTGGACCAGTACCAACTACGCCGCGCTGGCCTGCAGCGGCTTTCCGACCTGCAATGGCAGTTTCGATCCCACGGCCAACTGGGCACAGGGTTTCACCTTCTGGCGTCACCTTGGCGAAACCGGTGATGGCCAGCCCATCACCGAGGCGGCGCTGGTGGCGATTCAGTGGGGCCATCGCCTGTTTGCCATCGTCACGACGCTGGCGGTGTTCGCCGCCGTGGCGGCGCTGTGGCGCCACCCCGCGCTGCGGCGGCTGGCGGGCTGGATCGCCCTGGCCGTGGTGCTGCAGGTGATTTTTGGCATCACCCTGGTCACGGAGGGGCATCCCCTCGTGGTCGCGGTGGCGCATAACGGCGGTTCGGCCATTCTGATGTTGCTGCTCGCCACGGGCATATATCGGGTCAGTGCCACGGTGCGCAGCACGGCGCCCTCGGAGTCGCTCGGTTCGGCTTTCGTCAAAGTCACACCGGCGCAACCCTTGCCGAAACATTGAGCCTCGGCGCGGAGATTTTCATGGATCAACAAGCTCTCAAGCATTCGCCCAGCCCAGCCCGTGTGGCCGCTCAGCTCTACGCGCTGACCAAGCCCCGGGTGGTGCAGCTCATCGTCTTCTGCGCCGTCATCGGCATGTTTCTCGCCGAGCCGGGGTTGCCGTCCTGGGAGCCGGTCCTGTTCGGCACCCTGGGCATCTGGCTGGTGGCGAGTGCGGCTGCGGCGTTCAATTGCCTGGTCGAGCAGAAGATCGACGCCGTGATGCGTCGCACCGCCTGGCGGCCCTCGGCCAACGGTGAGTTGGGAGCCCCGGCCATCATCACCTTCTCCGGCGTGCTCTGCGCCGTCGGCATGTGGCTGCTTTACACCCAGGTCAACCCGTTGACCATGTGGCTGACCTTCGGCACCTTCGTGGGCTATGCCGTCATCTACACCATCTTCCTCAAGCCAGCCACGCCGCAGAACATCGTCATCGGCGGGGCGTCCGGGGCCATGCCGCCGGTGCTCGGATGGGCGGCCGTCAGCGGCCATGTCTCGGTGGAAGCGATGCTGCTGTTTCTCATCATCTTCCTCTGGACGCCGCCTCACTTCTGGGCGCTTGCGCTGTATCGGGTGGACGACTACAAAAAGTCGGGGCTGCCCATGTTGCCCGTCACCCACGGCTCAGAGTTCACCCGCACGCAGATTCTGCTCTACACCCTGCTGCTGACGGCCGTCACCCTCCTGCCCTATGTGCTGGGCATGAGCGGGCTGATCTATCTGCTCAGTGCGGTCGTGCTCGACGGCATCTTCATCGCCTACGCCTGGGCGCTCAAGCGCAACTACAGCGACTTGCTTTCGCGCAAGACTTTCCGGTATTCGATCCTTTATCTTTCGCTGCTCTTCGCCGCCTTGCTGGTGGATCACTACCTGCGCATTCATTTCGTCTGATGTCCGAGCGTTTCTCTGCCGCCCGCCGTTCTCTTCTCGTCGCCACTGCCCTGGCACCCGTCGTGCTGGCGGCCTGCAGCAAGCCTTATGCGTTTCACGGCGTGGACATCACCGGGGTGCCGTATGCCGATGGCTTTTCGCTGACCGATTTCAACGGCAAGCAACGCACCCTGGCCGACTTTGCCGGCAAGGTCGTGGTGATGTACTTCGGCTACACCCAGTGCCCCGACATCTGCCCGGCGTCGATGCAGGTCGTGGCACAGGCCATGGACGATCTGGGCACCAAAGCCAAGGATGTGCAGTTTCTCTTCGTCACGGTCGATCCCACGCGCGACACGCCGGAGATCCTCAAGGCCTACGTCACGCACTTCAACCCGACCTTCCTGGCGCTGACCGGCACGCCCGAACAGATCGCCCTGACGGCCAAGAACTTCAAGGTGTATTACAAAAAAGTGCCTGGCAAGACGCCCGGAAGCTACACCATGGACCATACGGCCGGTTTTTATGTCTTCGATCCCAAAGGCAAGATCCGCCTGTTCGAGCGTGAAGGCGTGAGTGCCAAAGACCTGGCGCTGGACATCAACGCCTTGCTCGAAGGGCATTGAGCTGCCGCAGGGCGCGGCAAGGCCATTTTGCAGCCGCGATCCTCAAGTCTGACTGGCTCCTGGTGCAGGCTGGCATGACGACATCGCCACCACGCTACGTCGGCAGATTCGCGCCATCGCCCACAGGCCCGCTGCACGCGGGTTCGCTGGTCGCGGCGCTCGCCTCATGGCTGGATGCGCGCGCGCATGACGGCGTCTGGCTGGTACGGGTGGAAGATGTGGACTTCACCCGCAACGTCGAAGGCGCGGCGCAAATCATTCTGCAGCAGCTTGCCGCCTGTGGCCTGCATCCCGATCAGCCGCCGGTGTGGCAATCACAGCGCGGCGCGCTGTATCAGCAGGCGCTCGATGCCTTGATCGGCGCCGATCGCGCTTACCCCTGCGGCTGTTCGCGCTCGGACATTCTTGCCGTGCTCGCCTCGGAGAACCGCCTACCGGCGCGCGGCCAGGAAGCGATCTACCCAGGCACCTGCCGCAGCGGATTGCACGGGCGCAGTCCACGTTCCTGGCGGCTTCGCCTGCCCGACGATGACGGGCAGCCGCTGATCTGGTTCGACCGACGCCTGGGCGAGCAATCGCAAATCCTCAGTCTGGAGTGTGGCGACTTCGTGCTCAAGCGTGCCGATGGTGCCTGGGCGTATCAACTGGCCGTGGTCGTGGACGATGCCGAGCAGGGCGTGATCGATGTGGTGCGCGGCGAGGATCTGGCGACCTCGACCGCCAGGCAGATCGCCCTGCAACGCCTGCTGGGCCTGCCCACTCCGCGCTATCTGCACACTCCGCTGGTGCGCGGCGAAGATGGCGAGAAACTCTCCAAGCATCAGGGCGCCGAAGCCTTCGAACCGGGCTTGGACAGCGTGAAGGCTGCGCTTGCCGTGCTCGGCTTCGAACTCCATGCCCACACCTTGCCCGAACTGCTGGCCCAGGCGGTTTCAGCCTGGCGTCTGCGCTGGGGCGGCGAGGCAGTCCCTACAGCGAACGCAGGCGGGTGATCGCCTCGTCGAGCGTGGCGTCCTGCTTGGCAAAGCAAAAGCGTGCCACGCCGCGTTGCCGCGCGTCGGGCTCAAAGGCCGAAAGTGGAATGGCCGCAACCCCGACCGACTCGGTCAGCCAGCGGCAGAACGCCTCGTCCGGCAAATCACTGATGGCGTTGTAGCGCACGCACTGGAAGTAGCTGCCACTGCAGGGCAGCAGCTCGAAGCGGCTGTTGGCCAGTCCGGTGCGGAAACGATCGCGCTTGGCCTGGTAGAAGGCGGGCAGTTGCAGGTAGGGCTGAGGGTCGGCCAGATAGGCGGCCAGGCCGTGCTGCATGGGCGTGTTGACGGTGAAGACATTGAACTGATGAACTTTGCGGAACTCGGCAGTGAGTGGTGCCGGGGCCGCGACGCTGCCGACTTTCCACCCGGTGACATGAAAGGTCTTGCCGAAACTCGATACGACCAAGGCGCGCGCGGCCAGTCCTGGAAAGCGCGAGGCGCTCTGATGCTGCGCGCCGTCGAACACCATGTGCTCGTACACCTCGTCGGAGATGAGCACGATGTCGGTGGGCGCGAGCAGCGCGTCGAGCTGGCGCATGTCGTCCTCGCTCCAGACCGTGCCGCTGGGGTTGTGCGGACTGTTGATCAACAGCGCCCGTGTGCGCGGCGTGATGGCCGCGGCGATGGCGTCGAAATCGGGCCGGAAATCCGCTGTCAAAGCAACCGTGCGGGCCACGCCGCCGCACAGCGCGATATTGGGCAGGTAGCTGTCGTAACACGGCGTGAGCACGATGACCTCATCGCCCGGATGCACCACGGCGAGCAGGGCGGTGAAGATGGCCTGGGTGGCGCCCGCCGTGATGGTGATTTCCGTATCGGCGTCGTAGCGATGGCCATAGAGCAAAGCGATCTTGTCGGCCACCGCCCGGCGCAACGCGGGCACCCCGGCCATGGGCGGATATTGATTGGCACCCTGGCGCATCGCCTGATCCACCGCGTCGATGAGCCGCGGGTCGCAGGAAAAGTCGGGAAAGCCCTGGCCGAGATTGATCGCGCCATGCTGCTGCGCCAGCGCCGACATGACGGTGAAAATCGTGGTGCCGACCTGCGGCAGGCGGGATGCGAGGTGTGGGGTGTGGGCTGTCATGCGTTGAGGTCAGATGGAAAACACGTCCTGCCCGTCGAGCTCGCCCCGCAGGGTCTGTTCCACGAGTTTGCGCGGCAGGCGCGGAGAAATCAGCTCAGTGAACAGCGGCACGAAGCTGCGCTGCAAAACGCCCCGCTTGAACGCCACGCGCGTGAGCTGCTGGCCGAACAGATGACCGGCGGGCAGGGCGCGCAGCGCAGTGTCGCGCTCGGGCGAAATGGCCATTTCCGCGATCAGGCCTACCCCCAGCCCCAGCTCGACATAGGTCTTGAGCACGTCGGAGTCGAGGGCTTCGAGGACGATCTGTGGCTGCAGATTCGCATGGGCGAAGGCTGCATCGATCTGGCGTCTGCCGGCAAACGCCGGCTCATAAGTGACCAGCGGGAAAGTGGCCAACTCGGCCAAGGTCAGCTCGGTGCGATCGCACAGGGGGTGGCTGTGCGGCACCACGGCCAGGTGCTGCCAGCCGTAGCAGGGCAGGGTGAGCAGATCGGGCGAATCCAGCAGCGACTCACTGGCCAGACCGAGATCGGCACGCTCTTCGCGCACGGCCTGCGCCACCTGATCGGGCGTGCCCTGCAGCAGTTGCACCTGCACCGCGGGCATGCGACGGCGGAACTCGGCGATCACCCAGGGCAGCTTGTAACGCGCCTGCGTGTGCGTGGCCGCCACCGTGAGCTGGCCGGCGTCGCGGGCCGCATAGTCTTGGCCGATGCGCTTGAGGTTGGCGACTTCGCGCAGGATGATGTCCACGCTGCGCAGCACCTCCACGCCGGGCTCGGTGAGCCTGCGGATGCGCTTGCCGTGACGGCTGAAAATCTCCACACCCAGCTCGCTTTCCAGCTCGATGATGGCCTTGGAGACCCCGGGCTGCGAGGTATGCAGCGCCCGCGCCGCCTCGGTGAGGTTGAGCTTGCGGCGCACCGCCTCCTGCAGAAAACGGAACTGGTGCAAGTTCATCGCAGTCCTCGCCCGGTTTGCGTTCAGCGAAACCGCACCTGCCAGGCGAACACGATCAGTCCCAGCCCGCCGAACAACAGCATGGGCAAGGCCGCGGTGATGGCCGGCGGCCATGTGCCCAGCAGTCCCAGACTCGAAAACAAGGTGTTGAGCAGGATGAACGCAATGCCCAGAACGATGCCCACGAGCACCTTGCCACTGACGCCCTTGGAGCGCGTGTGCAGATAGGCGAAGGGCAGGGCGAGCAGCAGCATGACCACGGCGCTGAAAGGGTAGAGCAGCTTCTTCCAGAGCTGAATTTCATAGCGCTCTGCGGCCTGGCGGTTGGCGTGAAGATGCTGGATGTAGCGCCACAGATCGATGGCCGACATCTTGTCGGGCGCGAGCAGCAACACGCCGAGCACGCTAGGCGAGAGCGAGGTCTGCCAGCGGTAGCTGGGCAAATGACTCACCTTCAGCGCAGCTCCCGTTTGCTGGGGAAGGTCGGTGCGGGTGACGTCGTGCAGCGTCCAGGTGCCGTTGCCCTCGTAACGACCGCTGGCCGCGTGCAGCTCGGCGGAGATCTGCGCCTGGGCGTTGAGCACATAGATATGAACATCGGTCAGGTCGCCGCGAGCATTGATGGCCTTGATGTTGACGGTCTGATTGCCGCTCCGGTCCGAGTCGTTGCGCAGCCAGATACCCGACGCGAGCTGCGTGCCGATGCCCGAACCCTGTCCAGCCTGCAGGCGCACCGAGAGTTGCCCCGCAGCGGGCGCCAGCCATTCGCCGAGGAAGAACAGGGTGATGACCAGGGCCGCGGCCAACTGCAGCAACAGCCCCAGCGCGGCGCGCGGGCTCAGGCCGGAGATCCGCAGAATGACGAACTCACTGCTGGCGGCGAGAGAAGCCAGCGCGAACACGCCACCGACCAGGGTGGCGATGGGCAAGACCTCATAGGCGCGGCTCGGCATGCTCAGCGCCACATGCAGCAGCGTGCCGCTGAGGCTGAAATCGGGTTTGCCCAGGTTGCTCAGGTCGTTGAGCATGTCGATAAAAAACAGCAGCGCCAGAAAGGCAAAGGTCACTAGGCCGATGGCGCTGAGCACATGCAAAAGCAGAAAGCGACGTACGGTACGCATCAGGCTGGCGCCCCCGCGCGCGTGCGGCCTGGCCACAGACGCCGCAGCCAGCCCGATCCCTTGAGCATCAGCAAGGCGAGGAACAAGGCTGCGCCCCCATGCACGAGCAGGAATCCGGCGGAAAAACCCACCCGACCCTCGCTGATCCAGCCCTGCAGCACGTTGAGCAGGTTGAAATAGATGAGATAGACCAGGATGGCGCCGATCAGACTGCCCGCCCGCCCGGTGCGCACCGAACCCGAAGACAGGGGCAGCGCCAGCAGCGCCAGCAGTGCGGCGGACAGCGGTACACCCAGCCGCCAGGACAGCTCGCCCAGCCAGTTGGGAATCGCGGGGTTGAACAGATAGGCCGTCGGCACATTGCGGTTGGGCTGCGTCAGCCAGTTGACCGGGCCTGCCTTGTGGTCCGCCATATTGCTCAGGCCCGAGGTGACGTCCAGACGCATGTCGAGCGAATCGAACGAAGTGATGGTGTAGTTGACCTGACCAGGTGTATGGGCGTAGCGGTTGCCGTTGCGCAGCACCAGGAAAGGCTGGCCTTCGATGCGCTGCACCTGCGCCGAGCGCGCCGTGATCAGCACCGTCTGCCCCGAGGTTTCGTCGCGGATGAAAATATCGTGCGCCACGCCGCCAGCCTGCGCGCCCTTGTCGATGAAGAACACCCGCTTGCCCGAAGCCGACTCGCGGAACTGACCCGGTGCCACCCGCGAAATGTCCGAGCGCTGCTCGAAGCGCGTGCGCAGCGCGGTTGATTGCTGATTGGCCCAGGGCCAGGCGAACAGCGTGAGCGCCGCGATGAGCAGCAGGATGGGCCAGGAAAAGCGCAGCACGCTGCCCATCAGCCGCAGTTGTCCCACGCCGGTGGTGCGCCAGATGGTCATCTCCGAATCCAGCCACATGCGGGTGAAGGTGAGCAGCACCGCGAGGAAAAGCGACAGGGTGATGACGATCTGCAGATAGCTCAGCGCGGTCAGGCCGATCAGCAGGAACACATCCTGCGGGCTGGCCTGCCCATCGGAGGCCTGCCCCAGAATGCGGATCAGCATCAGGGTGATGACCACGGTGAACAGCACGGTGAATGCGCCGCCGAAATTGCGGCTCATTTCACGTCGCAGGGTGAGGTCGAGAAGCATGAGGAAGACGGCTGCCGGTAACGTGCTCTAGGAGCTTGTCGGACTTTAGGATCGCGGGCTGCAAAATGAGCCTGCGGCGCCCGGCGGCAGCGGCTTTTTGCCCCAAAGCAACGGCTATGGGGCTGCAAATCCGCCGCCACATGGCATCCGCATGCCCCTTTTTCGCCCTCCGCGCCCCAAGCCCGACAGGCTCCTGGCGCTCGGCGCGAGACGCAGCGCGATGGAATAATGTGTTGCACAAGTCCCTGAGGAACCCTGCACATGAAATTCAGTATATCCGCCGTCAAAAAGCCGCTGCAGACCAAAACCGACGCCTTGGTCGTCTTCATTCCCGAAGGCCGTGGCGCCAGCGGGCTGGCCGATGCCGAGGCGCTCGACGACCTGATCGCCCAGCTCGCCGTCGATGGCGATTTCAAGGCCAAGCCCGGCAGCGTTCTGCTGCTGCACCGCCCGGCCGTCGTCGCTGCGCGTCGTCTGTTGTTGGTGGGCCTGGCCGCCAAGCCCGAGCTGCGCGACTGGAAAAAGTCGCTGCAGGCCGCAGCCAATATGCTCAAGACCCTGCCGGTGAAGCAGGCGCATCTGCTTTCGGTCAACGGGCTGGACACCCTGGCCGAACTCACGCCCACCGTGTTCTCCGAGGTGTTCTACCGCTACGACACCACGCGAACGGTGGAAGAGACCGATCAGCCTCAGCTCGAGTCCCTTCACCTTTGCGCCGTGGGCGGCGATGCGGTGCCGGCCCGGGCCAAGGCCATGCTGCAACAGGCCGAGGCGGTCGCCATCGGCGTGCGGCTCACCCGCGAGCTCGCCAACCTGCCGGCCAACTACTGCACACCGGCCTATCTGGGCGAGACGGCGAAGAAGCTGGCCAAGGCGCACGGCCTGGACTGCAAGGTGCTGGGCCGGCCCGAGATGGAAAAGCTCGGCATGGGATCGTTTCTTGCCGTGGCGCAGGGCTCGACGCAGCCGCCGCGTTTCATCGTGCTCGAGTATCGTGGTGCGGGCAAGAAGGACGCGCCGCATGTGCTCGTCGGCAAGGGCGTGACCTTCGACACCGGGGGCATTTCGCTCAAGCCCGGCGCCGAGATGGACGAAATGAAGTTCGACATGTCCGGGGCGGCGTCCGTGCTCGGTGCCTTCGAGGCCATCGCCCGGATCAAGCCCAGGCTCAATGTCATTGGCCTGATCGCCGCGACCGAAAACATGCCTGATGGCGGCGCCGTCAAGCCTGGAGATGTGGTCACCAGCATGTCCGGCCAGACCATCGAGATTCTCAACACCGACGCCGAGGGGCGCCTGATTCTGTGCGATGCACTGACCTATGCGGCGCGCTACAAGCCGAAATCGGTCGTCGACATCGCCACCCTGACGGGGGCCTGCGTCATTGCGCTGGGCAAGGTCAACAGCGGTCTGTTCACCGACGACGACGCGCTCGCTCAGGCCCTGCTCGATGCCGGTCGCGCTTCGCTCGATCCCTGCTGGCGCATGCCGCTGGAAGCCGACTACGCCGAAGCGCTCAAGAGCAATTTCGCCGATGTCGCCAATATCGGCGGCCGACCGGCTGGCGCGATCACCGCGGCGTGTTTCCTCTGGCGTTTTGCCAAGGACTACCGCTGGGCGCACCTCGACATTGCTGGTACAGCTTGGAACAGTGGAGCCAACAAGGGCGCGACCGGGCGCCCGGTGCCGCTTCTGGTGCGCTACCTGTTGTCGCAGGCGCAGTGAGCCTCGTTCTTTGCCGCACTGACCCAACATGACCTGCGCCGTCGAATTTCGGGTGGGTCTGCCAGACCCGTTGCGGTACCTCTGCGGCCTGTTGCGCACCGCAACGCAGCGCGGCGCGCGCTTGCTGGTCGTGGGGCCGCAGCCGGTTCTCGAAGAACTCGATCCGCTGCTGTGGACTTTTCAGCCCGGCAGCTTCGTGCCGCATGTCTGGCAGGACGACCCTCTGGTCGACAAGACTCCGGTGATCCTGGCCCCCCAACCCGATCTGCGTCGCGTCGGGCGTTTGCAGGCTTTGGTGAATCTCGGGCCGGACATGGTGGACGGCTGGGAGACGCTGGATCGGGTGATCGAGCTCGTCAGCGAAAATGGTCCTGACAAGCCCGCTGCCCGCGAACGCTTGCGCGCCTATCGTGCAGCAGGCTTGGATCCGACCATCATCCAGGCACGCCCATGAAGCCCTCACCGCCCCATCACGTCGTTCTTCCGGTGCTCACCGAGCGCCTGCCCTCTACCGATGACCTCATCGAAGAAAGGGAGGAGGCCGTGTTCGAGGCGCAACCCTCGGCTTATGCCCAGGCCGTCTACCGAGGGGCGGAATATGAGCAGACCGAGGACGTTCAGGCCGCAGCGCTGCAGCCGACCATGACCCTGGACGAACGATGGCAGCATCTCAGACCCGCCTTGCGTCAGGACGTGCTGGCGCTGGTGAAAGCCGAGCTCGATGCCCTGGCGCCTCAGTTGACCGACCGCCTGCTCGACGCGCTCGAGCCCACTCTGCGGGCATCGATGGCCGCAAGAGACGACGAGCCGACGTGATAGGCCGACGAGGCCGCCGTTGCCCCTCTTCGAGGCGAAATAAGCCTTTCGATCTGTCAACCCGATCCCACCCCGGCACATTGCTTGCTAGTGTTGGGAAAGGCGATCTGTTCAAAAATCTGTAACTCAGCTAATGTATCGCCCTGTCAGCTTGATCCTGACTTCACAACACGACACACGACTTTCCTTTTGGAGGCTCATTCATGAAGCTTAAATATGTTGCTCCGCTGCTGGCGCTGTCCATGGCCATCGGCACCGCCTATGCCGAAGACACCGTCACCGTCACCATCGGCAGCGCATCGCCCCTGTCCGGCCCGCAGGCCAGTTTCGGCCAGGACAACGCTAATGGCGTGAAGATGGCCATCAAAGACCTGAACGCCCAGAACATCGTCATCGGTGGCAAGAAGGTCATCTGGAAGGTCGACGCCCAGGACGACCAAGCCGACCCGAAACAAGCCACCACCGTGGCGCAGAAGTTCGTCGATGAAAAGGTCAACGGCGTCGTCGGTCACCTGAACTCCGGCTGCACCTTCCCCGCGTCGCGCATCTACAACAACGCCGGCATTCCCGACATCACCCCTTCGTCCACCGATCCGAAGATTTCGCAACAAGGCTTCAAGACCTTCTTCCGCATCATCGCCAATGACAATGCGCTGGGCTCGGGTCTGGCCAATTACGCCAAGACCAAGCTGAAGGCCACAAAGGTCGCCGTCATCGATGACCGCACCGCCTACGGCCAAGGCGTGGCCGACGTGTTCGCCAAGACCGCGCAAAAAGACGGCATGAAGGTTGTCGATCGCGAATACACCAACGACAAGGCCACCGACTTTTCCGCCATTCTGACCAAGATCAAGGCGTCCAACCCCGACGTGATTTTCTACGGCGGCATGTATCCCCAAGCCGGTCCGCTGGTTCGCCAGATGCGCCAACTGGGCATCAAGGCCACGCTAATGGGCGGCGACGGTATCTGCGCACCCGAGCTGGGCAAGCTGGCCGGTGAGGCTGTTGCGGGCACGATCTGCGCCGAAGGCGGCTCGCCGCTGAGCCAGATGCCTGGCGGCGAAGCCTGGAAGAAACGCTATGACGCCGAGTTCGGCGCCAATGCCTTCCAGCTTTACTCGCCCTACTCGTACGACGGCACCATGGTGCTGGCCCACGCCATGATGAAGGCCAAGTCGGTCGATCCCAAGAAGTATCTGCCGTTCATCCAGAACATCAACTACAACGGCGTGACCAAGAAAGACATCCACTTCACCAAGACCGGTGAACTGGTGGACGCCACCATCACCATCTCGACGTTCGACAAGGACGGCAAGAAGAGCGTGATTGCGGTGCAGTAAGCCGCACGGTGGTGCGTCGGGTTTGCTCAGCAGGCCCGACATCAACGCCATCGAAAGCGCCCATCCGGGCGCTTTTTTTTTGGGGGGTGGTGTGCACTGGTGGGCGAGCACGAACGCGCCGCAGGAACAAAGAAAAAGCCGAGTCACCAGACGGCGACTCGGCTTTGCAGCGCAGCGTGAGCTGCGATGTATTACTTCTTCAGCGATAGAACCCACTCGGCCAGTTGCTTGGCCTGGGCGGGGGTGACTTGCGGGTTGGCCGGCATTGGCACAGGGCCCCACACGCCGGACACGCCGTGCAGAATGGCGTTGCTCAGGGTGTCGACGGCACCGGGCTTGCCGGCGTACTTGGCGGCCACTTCCTGGTAGGACGGGCCGACCAGTTTCTTGTCCACTGCGTGGCAAGCCAGGCAGTTCTTCGATTTGGCCAGGGCCAGCATGTCTTCAGCGGCGAAAGCCGACGACATGGTCATGGTGGCGGCAGCAGCCAGCGCAGCAGCGAAAACAGCTTTTTTCATTCCAGTCCTCCAGAGGGTTAAACAAAACAGGTACAGCCAAGTAACGCATATTAATCAATTCGGTTGACGTGCTGGGGTAGAACTCGGCGAGAATCTTTGCATCGTTGGCTCAGATTGATCGCAAGCAACACGAGCCGTCCGAAAGCGTGTTTCTTTTTGTATTCTGTCGGCATTTCCACACACGGGTAGGGCGTCATGGCATTCGTCATCCTCGGTCTGATCTTCATCGCGCTCAAGCTTCTGGACGTGGCGCCGGTCGCGGCATGGTCCTGGTGGTGGGTGCTTCTGCCTCTGGCGCTGGCGTTCGTGTGGTGGGAAATCATCGATCCAATGTTCAGCATCTCGAAAAAACGTGCGATGAACGACATGGCCGATCGCCAGAAGGCCAGGCGCCAGAAGTACCGGGAGAGTCTTGGTCTGGGTGGCGAGCGCCGAAAAAAATAGGCTGGGCGCCCAGTCTGAAAGCGCGCTGCGATACACTGCTTCGCGTCAGGAGAGCGCCGCACGCTTGTGGGGCCGCCGAAGGCGTAAACCCGCAGGGGTGTACCGCTCAGGCAAAAGGACTGACCACACCGCAAGGTGTTCCTCACTGGAGAGTGGCGCTGTCGTCGAGCGCTCACCGAAGGGGCAAGTCTGGTCGCTGACCAGATCAATCTCTCAGGTACCCGGGACAGCGAGGGGTTGAGTGCCGTGTCTTGCGCCGATGAAGCGAAGGACATGGTGGCATTGGCGCTTTCGCCTCATCCCCCTTGAGAACTGTCGTGTCCCCTACCGCATCCGACCTGATTTCCACACCTCTGCATGCGCTGCACCTCGAGCTGGGCGCGCGCATGGTGCCGTTTGCCGGCTACGCCATGCCGGTGCAATATCCGGCTGGCATTTTGGCCGAGCACCTTCATGCGAGGCAGGCCGCGGGCTTGTTCGACATTTCGCATATGGGCCAGGTGGCGTTGCGCGGCGATGGCGCGGCAGCGGCGCTGGAAACCCTGGTGCCCATGGACATTCAAGGTCTGCCCGAGGGCAAGCAACGCTATGCGCTGTTCACCAACGCCCAAGGCGGCATTCTCGACGACCTGATGGTGATTCCCAGGGCGCGGGCGGACGGGGGCGGGCAGGAGTTGTTCCTCATCGTCAACGCGGCCTGCAAGGCACAAGACATGGCCCTGCTGCAGACCCTGTCCGATCGCTGCGAGGTGGCGCCCATGCCCGAGCAGGCCCTGCTGGCGCTGCAGGGTCCGCAGGCCGTGCAGACCTTTGCGCGCCTGGTGCCGCAGGCTTCCGATCTGGTCTTCATGACGGGCGCCTGGATGGACGTGCCCGCCGCGGGCGGGCCGATTCGGATTTTTGCCACGCGCAGCGGATATACCGGCGAGGATGGCCTGGAGATTTCTGTCGCTGCGGCCGATGCCGAACGGCTGGCGCGTTTGCTTCTGGCCTTTCCCGAAGTGAAACCCATCGGCCTGGGCGCGCGCGACACCCTGCGTCTCGAAGCTGGTCTGTGCCTCTACGGCCACGATATCGATGGCTCGACCACGCCGGTCGAGGCGGGCCTGACCTGGGCCATCCAGAAAGTGCGGCGTACCAGCGGCGCCCGCGCCGGAGGCTTTCCCGGTGCCGACATCATTCTGGCGCAGATCGACAACCCGACCCTGGCGCCCCGACGTCGCATCGGCCTGATCGGGCTGGATCGAACGCCCGTGCGCGAGGGCACCGACCTGCTGGCCGCCGACGGCCGCCATGCCGGGCGTGTCACCAGCGGCAGCTTTGCGCCGAGCGCCGGTGGCCCGGTGGCGATGGCCTATGTGGCCGCCGAGTTCGCCGTGCCCGGCGGCACGCTACACGCGCAGGTGCGCGGGCGCGGCGTGCCCATGCAGTTGCAACCCATGCCCTTCGTCCCGCATCGCTACTGGCGTGGATGAAAGCTGCTTAAGCCTGTTTTTTCAGTGCCCCATCCTTCCCCCCTCTTTTTGGATACCTGGAGTTCTCCATGACCCTGAAATTCACCCCCGACCATGAATGGATTCGCGTCGACGCCAACGGCGTCGCCACCGTAGGCATCACCCCGCATGCGCAGGACGCGCTGGGCGATGTGGTGTTCGTCGATCTGCCCGAGGTGGGCAAGACCTACGCCGCTCACGACACCGTCGGTGTGGTCGAGTCGGTGAAGGCTGCGGCCGATGTGTTCAGCCCGGTGTCGGGCGAGGTCACCGAGGTCAACGAAGCCCTACGCGCCGATCCCTCGCTGGCCAACACCGACCCGCAAAACAGCGGCTGGTTCTTCCGCATCAAGCTGTCCGATCCCAGCCAGCTCGACGCTCTGATGGACGAAGCCGCCTACGCCGAACTGCTCAAGAACGCCTGAACACACCTGCCTTGTCGGAGAACCGCATGTTGATGTCCACCCAACCCGCGCTGCGCGAACTCGAAGACGCGCAGGCCTTCCAGCGCCGCCACATCGGCCCCGACGCTGCCGATCAGCAGCGCATGCTGCAGGCTCTGGGCGCGAGCGATCTGTCCGGCCTGATGCAGGCGGTGATTCCGGCGGCCATCCGCCGCCAGCAGGCCTTCGATCTGCCGGGGGCCATCGACGAGGCCCAGGCGCTGAAGGCATTGCGCAGCGTCGCCAGCGGCAACCGGGTGATGCGCAGCTACATCGGCCAGGGCTATTTCAATGCCTTGATGCCCGGCGTCATCCAGCGCAACGTGCTGGAAAACCCGGCCTGGTACACCGCCTACACCCCGTATCAGCCCGAGATCAGCCAGGGGCGGCTGGAAGCGCTGCTCAATTTCCAGACCATGGTGGCCGATCTCACCGGCATGGACGTGTCCAACGCCTCCATGCTCGACGAGGCCACCGCCGCCGCCGAGGCCATGACCCTGGCGCTGCGGTCGACCAAGGGCAGGTCGCAACGCTTTTTCGTCGCTGACGACGTGCTGCCGCAAACCCTCGAAGTGCTGCATACCCGCGCCGCGCCGCTTGGCATCGAGGTGGTCAGCGGCGCTGCCGATGAAGCGCTGGAAGGCGATTATTTCGGGGTGCTGCTGCAATATCCCGGCGCCGACGGCGCGGTGCGCGATGACCGCGAACGCATCGCCGCGCTCAAGGCGCGGGGCATGCTCGTCATCGTCGCGGCCGATCTGCTGGCGCTTACGCTGCTGATGTCGCCCGGCGAACTCGGCGCCGACATCGCCTGCGGCACCACGCAGCGCTTCGGCCTGCCGCTGGGGTTCGGCGGCCCGCATGCCGGTTATCTGGCGGTGCGCGACGCGCTCAAGCGCTCGCTGCCCGGTCGTCTGGTCGGGGTCAGCCAGGACGCGCACGGCCAGCCTGCCTATCGTCTGGCGCTGCAGACCCGCGAGCAGCACATCCGCCGCGAAAAGGCCACCAGCAATATCTGCACCGCACAGGTGCTGCCCGCCGTGCTGGCGAGCATGTATGCGGTCTATCACGGCCCCGAGGGGCTCAAACGCATCGCTCAGCGGGTGCATGCCTACACCGTGTTGCTGGCCCAGGGCCTGGAGCAGGCCGGGTTGCCGGTGCTCAATGGCGAGTTTTTCGACACCCTGACGGTGCACACCGGCGCGCGCACCGAGGCCGTGCATGCCGCCGCGCTGGCGCGGGGCATCAACTTCCGCCGCATCGGCGCGCAGCATGTTGCGGTGTCGCTGGACGAAACCGTGACCCGCGACGATCTGGCCGACATCCTGGCCTGTTTTGGCGTGGACGCGGCGCCGCTGCTTGCCGCAGCCGAAAAAGGCGTGGCGCCACGCTGGCCGCAGCAACTCGCGCGAAGCAGCGCGTTTCTGTCCCACCCGGTGTTCCATCGCTATCACAGCGAAACCGAGATGCTGCGGTATTTGCGCCGCCTGGCCGACAAGGACATCGCGCTCGATCGCGCCATGATTCCGCTGGGCTCCTGCACCATGAAGCTCAACGCCACCAGCGAGATGGTGCCCATCACCTGGCCCGAGTTCGCTTCCATCCACCCCTTCGCCCCGGCCGATCAGACCCGTGGCTACGCCCAGCTCGCGCAGCAGCTCGAACAATGGCTGTGCGCGGCCACCGGCTACGACGCCATGTGCCTGCAGCCCAACGCCGGATCGCAAGGCGAATACGCCGGGCTGCTGGTCATTCGCGCCTATCACGCCAGCCGGGGTGAAGGGCATCGCGATGTCTGCCTCATTCCGTCTTCCGCCCACGGCACCAACCCGGCCTCGGCGCAGATGGTCGGCATGCGGGTGGTCGTCACCGCCTGCGATGCTCAGGGCAACGTCGATCTGGCCGATCTGCGCGCCAAGGCCGAGCTGCACAGCGCCAACCTGGCCGCCTGCATGATCACCTACCCGAGCACCCACGGCGTGTTCGAGACCGAGGTGCGCGCCATCTGCGACATCATCCATCAGCATGGCGGGCAGGTGTATGTGGACGGCGCCAATATGAACGCGCTGGTCGGTCTGGCCAGCCCGCCCGAGTTCGGCGCGGACGTGTCGCACCTGAATCTGCACAAGACCTTCTGCATACCGCACGGCGGCGGCGGCCCGGGTGTGGGGCCGATCGGCGTGCGCGCGCATCTGGCGCCCTTCCTGCCGGTGCACCGTTCGGCGGGTATCGATCGCAAGGATGCCGTTGGGGCGGTCAGCGCCGCGCCTCTGGGCAATGCCAGCGTGCTGCCCATTTCGTGGATGTATATGCGCATGATGGGAGCTGATGGCCTCACCCAGGCCAGCCGCGTGGCCATTCTGTCGGCCAACTACATCGCCGAGAAGCTCAAAGCCCACTATCCCGTGCTCTACACCGGCGAGAACGGCCGCGTGGCGCACGAGTGCATTCTCGATCTGCGCCCGCTGAAAGACGCCACCGGCATCAGCAACGAAGACGTGGCCAAGCGCTTGATGGACTATGGCTTCCACGCGCCGACCATGAGCTTCCCGGTGCCGGGCACGCTGATGATCGAGCCGACCGAGAGCGAATCGCTCGCCGAACTCGATCGCTTCATCGAGGCCATGATCGCCATCCGCGCCGAGATCGCCCGGGTCGAGCGCGGCGAATGGCCGCAGGACGACAACCCGCTCAAGGCTGCGCCGCACACCGCCGCCAGTGTGCTCGGCGCGGAGTGGCCGCATGCGCACAGCCGCGAGCAGGCCGCGTTCCCGACGCCTGCGCTCAAGGCGAACAAGTACTGGCCGCCGGTGGGCCGGGTGGACAACGCCTGGGGCGACCGCAACCTGCAATGCGCCTGCCTGCCCATCAGCGATTACGCCTGAGCCCTTCATGCAAACCCCTGAAATCCAACAACATTTCGCCAGCGACAACTACGCCGGCATCTGCCCCGAAGCCCTGCACTGGCTGCTGCAGGCCAATGCCTCGGGCCATCAGCCGGCCTATGGCGACGACGGCTGGACGCACCGCGTCTCCGACCGGCTGCGCGAGCTGTTCCAGACCGACTGCGACGTTTATTTCGTGTTCAACGGCACCTCGGCCAATTCGCTGGCGCTGGCGTCCATGTGTCAGAGCTATCACTCGGTGATCTGCACGCCCGTGGCGCATATCGAAACCGACGAGTGCGGCTGCCCGGAGTTTTTCTCCGGCGGCTCCAAGCTGCTGATCACCGAAAACGACAGTGCCCAGGCGCGTCGCGGCAAGCTCACGCCCGATGCGATCGACGCCCTGGTCACCAAGCGCAGCGACATCCACTTCCCCAAGCCCAAGGTCGTGTCCATCACCCAGGCCACCGAGCTGGGCACCGTCTACAGCGTCGAGGAGGTGCGCGCGATTGCCGCCATGGCCAAGCGCCACCATCTCAAGCTGCACATGGACGGGGCGCGATTCGCCAACGCCGTGGCCACGCTGGGCTGTCATCTGAGCGACATCACCTGGCGCGCCGGCGTGGACGTGCTGTGCTTCGGCGGTACCAAGAACGGCCTGCCCGTGGGTGAGGCCGTGGTGTTCTTCGACCGCGAGATGTCCGCCGATTTCGCCTGGCGGGTGAAGCAGGCCGGACAACTCGCCTCGAAGATGCGCTTCATTTCCGCGCCCTGGCTGGGCATGCTGGAAAACGACACCTGGCTGCGTCATGCGCGCCACGCCAACGCCATGGCGCAGCGCCTGTACGCGGCCATCCATGCTGTGCCCGGTGTGCGGGTGATGCACCCGCCCGAGGCCAATGCGGTGTTCGCCCATCTGCCGCGTGCCGTCATCGACGCCCTGCACGGCAAGGGCTGGCGCTTCTACGAATTCATCGCCGACGGCGGCTGCCGCCTGATGTGCGCCTGGGATACCACGCCGGAATCGGTCGATGCCTTCGCTGCGGATTTGGCCGCAGCCTGTGCCGCGCAGGTTTGATCTGAGGAACGCTCCGTGGCCGTCTCGGTGTTCGATCTGTTCAAGGTGGGCATCGGGCCGAGCAGCTCACACACCGTCGGGCCGATGCGCGCGGCCAAGCTGTTCGTCGACTACCTGCGGCAGGTGGGCCTGCTCGATCGCACCGCGCGTCTGAGCTGCGCCCTGCACGGCTCACTCGGGGCGACGGGCAAGGGCCATGGCAGCGACACCGCGGTGATGCTCGGCCTCATGGGCGAGGCGCCTGATACCGTCGATGTCGACAGCGTGCCTCAGCGCATTGCCGAGCTGCGCGCGCAGCACCGGCTGGCGCTTGCCGGTGGACCCGTGGTCGACTTTGACCCCGCACGCGACATCGAATTTTATGCCTTGCAGCCGCTGCCGCTGCATGCCAACGGCATGCGCTTCACCGCCTTCGATGCTCATGGCGCTGAACTCGTGCAGCGGGTGTATTACTCGGTCGGCGGCGGCTTTGTCGTGAGCGAGCAGCTCGCCACCGACGGCAGCCGACAGCAGGCCATCGCCCCCGATACCACCGTGCTGCCGCTGCCCTTCCACAGCGGCGCCGAGCTGCTCGTCTTGGCGCGGCAGCATGGCAGCATCGCCGCCGTCATGCGCATCAACGAACGGCATTGGCGCACCGATGCCGACATCGATGCGGGCCTGCTCGCCATATGGCGGGTGATGCAGGCCTGCGTGGCGCGCGGCTGCGCGACTGAGGGCGCCTTGCCCGGCTGGCTGAAGGTGCGCCGCCGTGCCGCCGACTGGTACCAGCGCCTGGGCGGCACGCTGCCCATCCCTGCCACAGGCGTGCAGTTGCCGCCCGGCGCGCGGGCCGATCCCCTGCAACTGCTCGACTGGGTCAATCTGTTCGCTCTCGCGGTCAATGAAGAAAACGCCGCCGGTGGCCGCGTGGTCACCGCGCCGACCAACGGCGCCGCCGGCATCATCCCCGCCGCGCTGCATTACTACACCCGCTTCGTCCCCGGCGCGAGCGACGCGGGGGTGATCGACTTTCTGCTCACCGCAGGCGCCATCGGCCTGCTCTACAAGGAAAACGCCTCGATCAGCGGCGCCGAAGTCGGCTGTCAGGGCGAGGTCGGCGTGGCCTGCTCCATGGCGGCCGCGGGCCTGTGCGCCGTGCTCGGCGGCACACCCGAGCAGGTCGAGAACGCTGCCGAGATCGGCATGGAACACCACCTCGGCCTGACCTGCGACCCCGTCGGCGGCTTGGTGCAAGTGCCCTGCATCGAGCGCAACGCCATCGCCTCGGTGCAGGCGCTCAACGCCGCACGCATGGCGCTCAACGGCGACGGGCGGCACATCGTCTCGCTCGATCAGGTCATCAAGACCATGCGAGACACCGGCGCCGACATGCAGACCAAGTACAAGGAAACCGCCCGCGGCGGTTTGGCGGTGAACATCGTCGAGTGCTGACAACGAAGGTCATCGTTGGCACTTCGATAAAGTACAGGCTTGAACCCAGATTGTCCATTAGGCGGCGCTTCGCGCCTGCATGGGCGCTGGCGGTCGGCTTGGGGCGTCTTTGCCCCCGCGCTTCGCGCCCATAGCTTGGGCTATGGGCTTGTCGCCCGGGGCCAAATCCATCCCCAATCCACCTCGCCATCATCCCATGCCCTAATGAACAATCTGGGTCGATGCGTGCTAAATGATCGAGGCGCAACCTTCCAACGACAACTCAGATCATGATCTTCCTCACCGGAGCCGCCGGATTCATCGGCGCCAACTTTGTGCACCACTGGCTTGCCGAGCGCGACGAGCCCGTGCTGGTGCTCGACGCGCTGACCTACGCCGGCAACCTGGAGAGCCTGGCCAGCGTGCAGGGCGATGCGCGCTATCACTTCGCCCGCGTCGACATCTGCGACCGCCCCGCGGTGGCCGCGCTGCTGGCCGCGCACCGCCCGCGCGCCGTGCTGCACTTCGCCGCCGAGAGCCATGTCGATCGCTCCATTCACGGCCCCGGCGACTTCATCCGCACCAATGTGCAGGGCACTTTCGAGCTGCTCGAAGCCACCCGCGCCCACTGGGCCACGCTGCCCGCGGGCGACCAAGCCACCTTCCGCTTCCTGCACGTCTCCACCGACGAGGTCTACGGCAGCCTCGGCCCCACCGACCCCGCCTTCACCGAGACCACCTCCTACGCCCCCAACAGCCCCTATAGCGCGAGCAAGGCCGCCAGCGACCACCTCGTGCGCGCCTGGCACCACACCTACGGCCTGCCGGTGCTCACGACCAACTGCTCCAACAACTACGGCCCCTATCAGTTCCCCGAGAAACTCATTCCGCTGATGATCCACAACGCCCTGGCCGGCAAACCCTTGCCGGTGTACGGCGACGGCCAGAACGTGCGCGACTGGCTGTATGTGGAAGACCACTGCCGCGCCATCGCCCGTGTGCTCGAAGCCGGTGTTCTCGGCGAGACCTACAACGTCGGCGGCTGCAACGAGGTGAAGAACCTCGACGTGGTGCACACCCTGTGCGACCTGCTCGACGAGCTGCGCCCCAAGGCCGACGGCGGCAGCTACAAGGCCCAGATCACCTTTGTGACTGACCGCCCCGGCCATGACCGCCGCTATGCCATCGACGCGCGCAAGATCGAACGCGAGCTCGGCTGGACGCCGCAGGAGACCTTCGCCACCGGGCTGCGCAAGACCGTGCAGTGGTACCTCGACCATCCCGACTGGGTGGCGCATGTCACCAGCGGCGCCTACCGCCAGTGGATCGGCAAGCAGTACGGCGCGAAAGCATGAACACCCCGCGCCTGCTGCTGCTCGGCGCCGACGGCCAGGTCGGCTGGGAACTGCGCCGCGCCCTGCTGCCGCTGGGCGAGGTGCTGCCGATGACCCGCGCCCAGGCCGATCTGGCCGACCTCGACGGCCTGCGCGCCCTGCTGGCGCGGCAGCAGCCCGATGTCATCGTCAACGCCGCCGCCTACACCGCCGTGGACAAGGCCGAGACCGAGGCCGAACTGGCCCAGCGCATCAACGCCGCCGCGCCGCAGGTGCTCGCCGACCATGCCGCACAAACCGGCGCCTGGCTGGTGCATTACTCCACCGACTACGTCTTCGACGGCACGAACGCCGCCGCCTATGCCGAGACCGATGCGCCCAAGCCGCAAAGCGCATACGGCCGCAGCAAGCTCGCTGGAGAGGAGGCGATTGCCGCCAGCGGCTGCCGCCACCTCATCCTGCGCACCTCCTGGGTGTATGCCGCGCGCGGAAGCAACTTCGCCAAGACCATGCTGCGCCTGGCCGCCGAGCGCGACAGCCTGCGCGTGGTGGCCGACCAGATCGGCGCGCCCACCAGTGCCGAGCTCATCGCCGACACCACTGCTCTGATGCTCCACCTGCTGCGCAGCGACGCCGCGCTGGCCCAACGCGCAAGCGGCCTGTACCACCTCACCGCGCAGGGCAGCACCTCCTGGCATGGTTATGCGCAGTTCGTCCTGGCGCAGGCCGCAGCGCGCGGCATGGCGCTGCGCTGCACGCCTGACGCGGTGCAGCCGATCAGCACGGCCGAATTTCCGCTTCCCGCCCCGCGCCCGGCCAACTCGCGCCTGGCATGCGACAAACTCCAAGCCACCTTCGGCCTCACCCTGCCGCCCTGGCAAACCCAGGTGCAACGACTCATCGACGAACTCCCCGCATGACTCCTCCCGTGACTCAGACCCGCAAAGGCCTCATCCTCGCCGGTGGCTCCGGCACGCGCCTGTACCCCGTCACCCAAGCCGTGAGCAAGCAACTGCTGCCGGTGTATGACAAGCCGATGATCTACTACCCGCTGTCGGCGCTCATGCTCGCCGGTATCCGCGACGTGCTCATCATCTCCACCCCGCAGGACACGCCGCGCTTTGCGCAACTGCTTGGCGACGGCAGCCAATGGGGCCTGAACCTGCAGTATGCGGTGCAGCCCAGCCCCGACGGTCTGGCGCAGGCCTTCATCATCGGCCGCGACTTCATCGGCAACGCCGCCTGCAGCCTGGTGCTGGGCGACAACCTGTTCTGGGGCCACGACCTGCAGGTCTCGCTCAAACAGGCCCATGCCAAGACCGAAGGCGCCACCGTCTACGCCTACCACGTGCACGACCCCGAACGCTACGGTGTGGTCGAGTTCGACGCCACGGGCCGCGCCATCAGCATCGAAGAAAAACCCGTCCATCCCAAGAGCAGCTACGCCGTCACCGGCCTGTACTTCTACGACAGCCAGGTGGTCGACATCGCCGCCAGCCTCAAGCCCTCTCCTCGCGGCGAGCTGGAGATCACCGACGTCAACCGCGTCTATCTGCAGCAGGGCACGCTGCAGGTGCAGACCCTGGGTCGCGGCTACGCCTGGCTCGATACCGGCACCCACGACAGCCTGCTCGAAGCCGGGCATTTCATCGCCACCATCGAGAAACGCCAGGGTCTCAAAGTGGCTTGCCCCGAGGAGATCGCCTTCCGCAACCACTGGATCGACGCCGCCCAGCTCCAAGCGCTTGCCGCGCCGATGAAAAAGAACGGTTACGGCCAGTACCTGCTGCGGCTGCTGGCGGAGGAGAAGGTATGAACGTCATTCCCACGGCCCTGCCCGAAGTGCTCATCCTGGAGCCCAAGGTCTTCGGTGACGACCGCGGCTTCTTCTTCGAGAGCTACAACCGCAAGACCTTCGCCGCAGATACCGGGCTGGATGTCGAGTTCGTGCAGGACAACCATTCCAAATCCGCCAAGGGTGTGCTGCGCGGTCTGCACTACCAGCTGGTCAAGCCGCAGGGCAAGCTGGTGCGCGCCGTCTCCGGCACGGTGTGGGACGTGGCGGTGGACTTGCGCAAAAGCTCGCCGCGCTTCGGGCAATGGGTGGGCGTGGAGCTGAGCGCCGATAACAAGCGCCAGCTCTGGGTGCCGCCCGGCTTCGGCCACGGCTTCGTGGTGCTGAGCGACACCGCCGACTTTCTCTACAAGACCACCGACTACTGGTACCCCGAGCACGAGCGCGCCGTGGTGTGGAACGACTCCGATCTGGCCATAGACTGGCCGCTGGCAGGCAGTGCGCCGCAGCTTGCGGCCAAGGATGCTGCAGCGCCGCGTCTGGCGGATGCCGAGGTTTTCGACTGAATCTCTACCGGCGCGCGCCTCATGTCGCCGCAGCCCAGCCGCTCTGCAACCATAGCGCCCAGTCGTACGCGCCGTTGCGCCGGGCCTGCGCAGCGGCTTGCTCCCAGTCGTAGGCCACGGCGATCAGCGCCACGCTCCAGCCGCTGCCGCTGCGCTCGCACAGGGCGTAGCGTGCATGCGGGCTGCCGTTGCGTATCCAGTGCAGTCCGCCGTGGTCATCGTCATAGGCCTGCAGGCCGACGCTACCGGGGTTGACCACCAGCGGGCCGCCGGGAAGCTGCATCACACCCGGATGATGGCTGTGGCCGCAGACCACGAGTTCCGCCCCCTACGCCGCGCACGCGCTCGCCCACCTCGCCGGGCGTAGCAGCCCGCACCCCTGAGGGCTCGGCGGCATCGACCGTGTCGAGCAGATACTCCAGATCGCTGTCTGGCCTGCCGTGCACCATGAGGACCCCGGGCACCGGCTCCAACCGACCGGTCAGCGCGGCCAGCCATTCGCGTTGTGCTGCCGTGGTGTGCTCGAACGCATATTGATCTGACGCGCCGCCGGGGCGTCGAGCGCAGGCCAGCAACTGTCGCTCGTGGTTGCCTGCGATGGTCGGCAGGTTCAGCGCCATGAGCCGCTCAGCGGTTTCACGCGGCCACAGCGGGCCGCTGAGCAGGTCACCGCAGTTCACCGTGAGATCGGCACCGCGCCCGGCGATGTCGGCGAGCACCGCTTCAAGGGCAGGCAGGTTGCCGTGAATGTCGGAGACGATGGCGATACGCATGATGGCGACAAGCAGAAAAACACGCGCACTGAAACGCACTGAAATAATGCACCCATGCCACACGATAAACCACGCCTGCTCGATCCGCAAACCGCCTTGTTGCTCACCCTGCCGCCGCTGTTCTGGGCTGGCAACGCCGTGGTCGGGCGGTTGATGGTGGGGCAGATTCCGCCGCTGGCTCTGAGTTTCTACCGCTGGCTATTCGCCTTGCTGCTGGCGCTGCTCATCGTCGGCCCCGATCTGTGGCGCCACCGCGCGGTGGTGCGGCGCAGGTGGGTGTCGCTGGCCATCATGGGTATGCTGGGCGTGGGCAGCTACAACTCGCTGCAGTATGTGGCGCTGGAGACCACCACCCCGCTCAATGTCTCGCTCATCACGTCGAGTGCGCCGGTGTTCATCCTGCTCATCGGCGGTGCGTTCTACAAGCAGGCGGTGGGATGGGCGCAATGGGTGGGCGCGCTGCTGTCGATTGCCGGGGTGGCGCTGGTGGTGGCCAAGGGCGATCTGGCGCATCTGGCGGCACTGCATGTCGCGCCGGGCGACCTCATCATGCTGGTCGCGGTGTTCCTTTGGGCCATCTACACCTGGGAGCTGCGGCAGCGGCCATTGGGCCTGGCACCGATGACCTCACTGGCGGCGCAGATGATCTGGGGCGTGCTGTCCATTCTGCCTTTCATGCTGGCCGAACGCTGGATCGGCGGGCAGGTCACGCACTGGGGCGGCCCGGTGTGGCTGGCGCTGGCCTATGTGGCGGTACTGCCTTCGCTGCTGGCCTACTGGTGCTGGGGGAGCGCGGTCGGGCGCGTGGGGGCGCAGATTCCGGCGTACTTCGGCAATCTCGCCCCGCTGTTCGCCGCGCTTCTGAGCTGGCTGTTTCTGCACGAGACCATTCACTGGTACCACCTGTGGGCGGCTCTGTTGATCTTCGCTGGGATTCATGTGGCACTCAATGCACGCAAGCAGCCGGTGGCGCTGGAACAGGAACTGTGAGCGCCCCCAGGGCCGGGCGTTGCCCAGCCTACCCCTGCCATGTAAAGTGCGGTGGGGTGGCAGAAGCACGCCAAAGCCCCATCAAGCCGCCGTCATGTCCCATCCGCCTGCATGAGTTCCGAGCCGATCACCCGAGGCTCCGCGCCCGATACGCTGACGTACGGGGCGGAGTCGCAGGCCGTTGACCCACAGGCCGAGTTGCCCTTTTCCACGCCCCGCGATCAGCGATTGGCTCCGGGCCCCATCGCCCAGCGCTGGTTGCAGCGTACCTACTGGGGGCTGTTCACGGCGTTCATTGTGTTGGCGCTGCTCTATGCCGCAACCGCCTGGCGCAACCAGCGCCAGATTATGTACGACGCTCTCGACACCAGTTCCAGCTTTCTGGTGACAGCCACGCAGTCGTATTTCCAGGGCTATTCCTCCGTGCTCGAGGCCACGGGCGCCGACCTGGAGGACAAGGCTGATCTGCTGGATCATCCCGAGGTGCTGCAGATTCTGCTGGAGCGGCGCCAGGCTCTGCTGCCGGGCTCGCTTTCGGTCAACGTGGTGTCGATGGATGGCCGTCTGCTGGGCAGTTCGATGCGGTCGGACAATCTGCCCGATCTCCGCCACTACCCGGCGCTGATGGCAGCGCTCGACCGGCTGAGAGCGTTGCCCAAGAAAACCGGGCTGATCATCGGCCGTCCGCTGATCGGCCCTTTGACGGGCCACTGGATCATTCCGCTGGTGCGCGAAATTCCGGCAGGCCAGAAGCATCCGGCCTTCTACGTGATTGCCGCCGTCAGCACCCAGACTTTCCTGCAGCAGAGCCTGGCCAACACGGCGCTGCCCTACACCGGTTTGGCCGCCGTGCTGGCGCGCGACGACGGCCATGTGCTGGCGCGCTGGCCTGCGCCCCAGAGCAAGTCGTTTTTTGCCAGCCCTCAGCGAGGCGGATTTTTACAGTCGCTGATCGACCATCCGGCCGCAGACAGCGCACACTACGACGCCTGGGTCGCTGCGGATGGCGAGACGCGCATGGGCAGCTGGCAACGTCTGCAGACGCATTCCGATCTGGCGGTGGCCGTCTCGGTGCCGCGCAGCCTGTTGTGGTCGCAATACCTGCGCACCATCTGGCCGCCGATGGTGGGTCTGGTGGTTCTACTGCTGTTGCTCACCGCGCTGTACCGCTACGCCAGGAGCCAGATCGTTCGCGAGCAGACCCAGGCACTGGCTCAGCAGCGGCGGCTGCGCACCCTGGCGATCACCGATCCACTGACGGCAGTGGGCAACCGCGCGCTGCTGCGCGAACGGCTGGAAGAGGCCCTCGAATCGGCGTGGAAGCGGCAAGGGCGGTTTGCCCTGCTGCTGCTCGATCTCGATGGTTTCAAGCAGGTCAACGATGCCTATGGCCACTCGGCCGGCGACACCTTGCTGCGCGAGACGGCGCAGCGCCTGCAGGCCATTCTGCGCGAGGGCGAGGTGATGGCGCGCATGGGAGGCGACGAGTTCGCCGTGCTGCTGACCGACGGCTTTGACGGCGAGGCAGCGGCAGAGGCGGCGGCGCAGCGCATTCTCGCCGCCATGCGCCAGCCCTTCGATCTGGGCGTGGGGCGGCAGGCGTCGATTTCGGTCAGCCTGGGTTGCGCGTTCTACCCGGAAGACGGTGGCGATGCCGAAACCCTGCTGCGCCGCGCTGACCTGGCCCTTTACGCGGCCAAGTCGGCCGGCCGTGATCGATACCTGCGGTTCAAGCCCGACTTCGAGCTCAGGGCGCAGCGCGAAAAACATCTGCTCGAAAGCGTGGAGAGCGCGCTGCAGCAAGGTCGGCTGTTGCTGCGCTATCAACCCATCGTGGCCATAGGCGGCGACCCCGCCCGCCCTGCCGTGGTGGGCGTGGAGGCGCTACTGCGCCTGCGGGGCGAAGAAGAGCAGGAGAGGGTGGCTTCGGATTTCGCCAGCGTGCTCGACCATGGGCGCATGGCGCGTGCCATCGGCCGTTTCGTGCTCGACCAGGCGCTGACCCAGGGCGCGCAATGGCAGGCCGAGGGGCTGGACCTGCACATCGCGGTGAACATCAGCGCTGAGCATCTGCTGGCCCCCGAGTTTCTCGACGATTTGCAACTGGCGCTGCGTAACCACCCCGGTTTTGCCGCCAGCAGCCTGATGCTCGAAGTGACCGAATCGGCACCGCTGCGCAATCTGGAGCAGGCGCGGCTGGTGCTGCAGACCTGCCAGGACTTGGGCGTGCGCGTGGCGCTCGACGATTTCGGCACCGGTTCGGCCTCGCTCACCTATCTGCAGCAACTGCCGGCGCAGGCCATCAAGATCGACCAGTCCTTCGTGCGCGACATGGTCAACGACCCGAAGGATTTCGCCATCGTCTCGGCCGTGGTCACCGCCGCCAATCTGCTGGGCCTGGAGGTCATCGGCGAAGGCGCCGAAACGCTGGAACACCTCTCGGTGCTCGCGGCGATGGAGTGCACATTGGCGCAGGGCTATGCCATCGCCCGGCCGCTGCCGGCCGAGGCCGTGCCCACCTGGGTGCAGACCTGGGTGCGGCCCGTAGCCCATTTGCACGCCGCCGCATTTCCGCATGAGGTCGAGGTCGCGCAGCGACGCCGGGTCGAGCGGCTGCAGCAGGCGGTGCGCGGCGAAGCACCCTTTCCCGAACACGTGCTCGAAACGGAGGCCGAGAACCAGTGCCACCTGGGCCTGTGGCTCCATGGCCAGGGGCGGCTGTACTACGGGCGCGATCCGCGCTACGGGCTGCTGCTCGAACAGCATGCCGAAATCCACGAACTGGCCCGCCAGGCCAAGGCTGCGCTCGACGTCGGCGACCAGGCCGCTGCACGCCGTCTCGGTCAGGATGTGGCCGAGCTCAGCGCCATCGTGCTCGATGGCATACGCCAGCTCAGCGCCACGCCTCAGGATTGAGTTTTCGCGGCAGTGGCGGCGGCTGAGACCACCTCGCCCAGCTCGATGACCGCCAGCGCATAGAAGGCCGACTGGTTGTAGCGCGTGATGACGTAGAAATTGTCGGTGCCCAGCACATAGTCGGGGTCGGCCCCGGCATTGGGCAGTTGCACCACGGCGAGCTTGCCCGCATAGGCGCGGGCCTGCGGCAGCAGGGGCAGCCCCATCGCCACCAGCTGGTCGGCGGTGAACGTCGGGGTGATGTCGGGGGCGAGCAGGGCGGCCAGCGTATCGGGTGGCAGACTCTGCGGCAGTTGCAGCGGGAAATGCGTGGGCTGGCCGCGCACCCAACCCTTGGCCGCGAGATAACTGGCCACCGAGCCGATGGCATCCGCCGGGTCGTTGATCAGATCGATGCCGCCGTCGTCGTCGAAATCCACCGCGTATTTCAGGATGCTCTCGGGCATGAACTGCGGCATGCCGATGGCCCCGGCATACGAGCCGCGCACCTTCAGGGGGTCGCGTGCGTCCCGGGCGCACCACTGAAAGAAGTCGCCGAGCTGCACGCCAAAGTAGGCACTGCGGTCGCGAGGCGCTTGCGCGGGGTAGCGCAGCGCCAGGGTCGAGAGCGCATCGAGCACGCGGAAGTTGCCCATGTTGCTGCCGTAGATCGTCTCCACCCCGAGGATGCCTGCGACGATGTGCGGCGGCACGCCGTAGCGCTCCTGCGCGCGCTGGAACCAGATGCCGAATTCCTGCATGAAATCGCTGCCCGCGCCGATGCGCAGACTGTCAAGAAACCGGCTGCGATAGACCTTCCAGTTCTTCTTGCCCGGCGGGCCTGGGAGGATGAGACGTGCCACCGTCGCGCTGTATTGCGCCTGGGCGATGAGCCGCGTCACCAGGGCTTCGGGCAGTTGGTTGCGATCGACGATGCGCGCAACCAGCGACTGCACCTCGCGGGCGCTCCAGTCACCCAGGCTAGCTGCCTCTGGGGCCGATGCCTGCGAAGCGGTCTGAGCACGAGCGGCCCTGGGCAGCAGCGAGCCCAGGGCCAGGCCTGCGCTCATTTGCAGGCACAGACGGCGCACGGGGTTGCGGGGAGGGTGGGCGTGGCGGGCAAGCGATTTCGGCATCATGCAAAGCGTCGGGCAGGCGTCAACACAACATCTTCGCACGTTGGCGCAGGCGCCCGCCCAAAAACGGGCGCAGCGGGGTCATGGGGTTAATAGAGCTGTCACAGTGGAAATGTAACTTTTAGTATTCATCGGTAACGACCCGAGTTACTGCCTTTCCCTGATGGAGTTCGAGATGTCCCAAGTCCCAGCCAATCCTTCGCGACGCCAGGCCCTGAAGCTGTTCGGTGGCGTTCCCCTGTTTCCCTTGAGCGCCGGTATCGGCGGCTCGGCCCTGCTCGCGGCCTGTGGTGGTGGCGGTACCACCGCTGCCGCAGCCACTCCTACGGCTACCGCGTTCAGCGCCATGGCAGCTCCCGATCTCAGCGTGCCTGCGAACATGGCGACCACCAGCGTGGCCTCGGCTCTCAAGGTGACCTACAGCGATGGCAGTGTGCAGAACTACCCGCTGGGCTATCAGGCGTTTTTCATCACCGGCAAACCGGTGCCCGATGGCAACGGCGGCACCGTGATCGCCGGGAGCTATTTCGACATCAACGGCAACCCTATCATCGACAAGTCCGTGCCGGGCAAGGAGCGCCAGTTCTTCTCCGACGCCCCCGACGGCACCTCGCTGCTGACTGTGCCGGGTGCCAAAGTCCCCGGGGTGAAGGGCAACACCGTGTTCGCCGTGGTGCAGTTTGAATACACCAGCCTGAATCTGGCGGGTCAATCCGCCTACGGCACTCTGCCGTCTCCGATCGCCGTGCTCACCCTCGACCAGGACCCGGCTACCGGCAAGCTCAGTCTGGTGAAGTATTACAACGTCCCCACCAAGCCCGCCAATGGCCTGTGGATCACCTGCGGCGCCAGCATCACGCCTTGGGGTACGCACCTCAGCAGCGAGGAATACGAGCCTGACGCCGCCGCCATCGCCAAGAATACCCAGTTCCAGGCCTTTATCAACAACCTATACGGCGACGCCACCGCCTCGGCCGATCCGGTTAAGGCCAATCCCTACCTCTATGGCCATATGCCCGAAGTTACCGTCAACCCCGATGGCACCGGCACGGTGAAAAAGCATTACTGCCTCGGCCGCATTTCGCACGAGCTCATTCAGGTCATGCCTGACCAGCGCACCTGCCTGATGGGCGACGATACCACCAACGGCGGTCTGTTCCTGTTCATCGCCGACAAAGCCGCCGATCTGTCGGCCGGCACGCTCTACGTCGCCAAGGCTACGCAGACCAGCCCCGCGGGGCAGGGCACTGGCACCTTCACTCTGAAGTGGGTCAACCTCGGTCACGCCACCAGCGACGAAGTGCTGGCTATGGCTCAAACCGCGGCCACCGCGGGTGGAACGCCAAGCATCATGGACGTGAAGACCACCGATCCCGCCGATGCCAGCTACACCCAGGTCTGGCTGGGTGGCAAGAAAAACTGGATCAAGGTCGTGCCCGGGCAGGAAAAGGCTGCCGCCTTTCTCGAAACCCACCGCTACGCCGGCCTCATGGGTGGCACCATGGCCTTCACCAAAATGGAAGGCACGACGGTCAACGTCAAGGACAAGGTGGCCTACTCCGCCATGTCCTACATCCAGAAGTCGATGGTCGACGGCAGCATTCCCGGCTTCAAGGTTGCCGGGCCCAACGCCGGTGCGGTGTACGCCCTCAACCTCAAGGGCGGCCAGACCGATACCAGCGGCGCCGCGATGAACAGCGACTGGGTGCCCGTAGACATGGCCGCGCCTGCGGCGCTGGTCGGCGAAGACCTCGCCACCCCCGACGCCCTGGGTAACCTCGCCAACCCCAACAAAATCGCCAACCCCGACAACATCAAGTTCTCGGAAAAGCTGCGCACCTTGTTCATCGGCGAAGACAGCGGCATGCACGTCAACAACTTCCTCTGGGCCTACAACGTCGATACCAAAGCGCTAAGCCGCATCCTCTCCACGCCTGCGGGCGCGGAGAGCACCGGCCTGCAGGGCGTGGATGACATCAACGGCTGGATGTATGTGATGAGCAACTTCCAGCATCCCGGTGACTGGGAGATCAAGACCGTCACCTCCAATGGCGTGACCGACACCACTGGCCTGCACGCGAAAGTGTTCACCACCCTGGAGCCTCTGATCAACGCCAACTACGAAGACGGTTACGGCGCCGCCGTGGGCTACATCACCGGCCTGCCCGCCACCGCCAAAGCCTGACCTGGCTCATCCCGCTGTGCTTCTCTGCCCGCCTCGCGCGGGCTTTTTTACTGGTTTATCCCGGTGCCAAGTCGGTGCTATACCGGCATACTCCGCCCACTACCGCGCGATGCGACGCGGACAAGGACAAAAAAATGTTGGAGGCAGGTTCGCGGTCAACGCGAACCCGAGGTGGATGTCTGCTGATTTGCCGCTGGACTGGATTTTCGAAAAAACGCCCAAGGGTCGAGACGAGCTTGCCACCCGCGCCCATGGTCTGCTGCCCGGGCAGCGCAACCTGCTCATCATGGCAGACGGCCACAGGCCGGTGGCCGAGTTGCTCAAGGCGGGCACCGATCCCCAGCGCTGCATGCAGGCCTTGCGCGGCCTGATCGACGAGGGCTATCTCATCCTCAGCGCAGGCGGTACGGCTGGGGCGACGGCTGGCGCTTTGCCCAGAGCAACAGTCGGCGTAGCCGCCAGCCCGACTGCGACCAATCCGCACGCCCTGCTCATCGCCCTGGTGGAAGAACAGTTCGGGGCCCAGGCCCCCCGGCTGGTGCAGAAAATCGAGCAGCACCCCGACACACCCGAAGGTCGCGCCGCGGCCGTGCAGGCCTGTGTCAAGTTCGTCCGCCTGTTCATCGACGAAAAGCAGGCCAGCGCCTTTGCCCAGCGTGCGCAGGAACTGCTCAACCCATAGACCCCTTCGCCTTGTGCCATGTCGTCGCGCCATGGTCTGGCACCCTCACCCCCTGCGCGAACGTATCAACCCACTCGGAGACAAAACTTTATGAAAGCCATGTTCAACCCCCGTCGTACCGTGCAAGCCCTCGGTCTGGCCGCCGGTCTGGCTCTCTCGTCCGTTGCCGCCAACGCCTGGGCCGACGCCCCGGTGCTGATGTCGCCCCAATGGGCCAGCGAAGCCTGTACCGCCTGGAATAACACCCCCGAGCTGACCAACGGCCTCAAGGGCGAGTTCATGCACGACGACAAGGGCCGTGGCTACAAGCTGGTGGAGATGTACCGCACCGACTGCGGCAAGGACACGGTGGTTGAACTCAAGCTGCAACTGCAGAACGACAAGGCCATGTGTGTCTACGGCGGGGCACCCACCCTCAAGCCCAACTTCGACGTCGATTTCCTCATGCACGCCAACACCAAGCAGTGGGAGGAAATGGGCAAGGGCGAATACGGCCCGATGAAGGCCATGATGTTCGGCCGCCTCGAATTCCAGGGCCCCAAGATGGTCGCCATGCGCGCGATGGACCCGTTCTCTTCCTTCCTCCTGCTGGTCGGCAAGGTGCCCGGCAGCACGGCGACCTGCCCGAAGTGAGCGAGGGCCATGTTTTGAGGGCCTGACAAGTTAAAAACTGGGATGCCTTGCATCCCAGTTTTTGCCTCGCGTAGGGCCGTGCCTGATTTGGCGGGGGCGCTCCGATCACAAACCAGGATTCGGCGCCGAGGGGTGGATGTAAGCCCAGCCCTGCGCTTCGCGGATGGTGATCTCACCCATGCCGGAGGGTACCACGGTGATGAAGGGATACAGATCCTTGCGATCAACATGCAGCTCGCGCAGCGTATTTGCGCATTGCGCGAGCAGCACGCCATGCTGCTGCAGAGACTGCAGTTTCTGCTCGAAACCGTTGTTTTTTACGTAGGCAGCGAAACCCTGTGCGTTGGCGATCAATTCGACCTGCACCTTTCCCTTGAGCCTGGGATCGTGGAGCAGGTTTTCGATATTGTTGATGGTTTTTTTGATGGCGCCAGGGCTGCCGGAATCGATCTGGAAAATCGCGCCGTAGTGTGCCTGAGTGGCTGCGGCGGGTGCTGTGGCCTCGGCATGCGCCACTCCAGTGGACAACAAAGCGAAGGCCGTCGCGGCGGCGCCAATGAGGGCGCGTCGGGTGGGTTGTTTCATGGAATCACCTGAGTCAAAGTGGGAGATGGCTCGACGCCATCAGAAGAAATGGCGCAGGCCGACGGCCAAGCCGGTGGAACTGGTGCCGCCGAGGGTACCCTGTGAGGTAAAACCGTTATCGCCTACATAAAGGTCGGTGGCTTTGTCATTGCTGATGTGCGAATACGAGGCGTAGAGATTCGTCCGTCTCGACAGCGGGTAGACATATCCAACAGCTATTTGCGTGGCGGTTGTTCCGGATTTGTTTGCATCGCTGCGACGGGTGATCGAAGCCAGCAGTTTGCCTTGCGGTAACGGTACCGTTGCACCCAGCATCCAGATTTTTAGATGCGGTGCGGACTGGCCTGCGGCATAGGGAAAGCCCTGGCCGTATTTCTCGTCGCTATAGAGCGCGGTCACCTTGGCAACCGAAAAGTCATATCCCCCATAGAGTTGAACGACCTCGTTGTTGAACGAACTTTCCTGGGTCAGCGTGGTCACGGGGCCGAATTCCCAGGCTAGGGAGGCATAAGGGTTGAATTTCGTGCTGGCACTGTAAGGATGATTGCTTTTGAGGTAATCCGCACCCACAGTCAAGGTTTTAGATGTGTAATCCACGCTCATCTCATACGACTGGCCCTTTGAAAAACTTCCTGGTTGACCTCCAAAGGCATACAGCAGCGCGCCGGTCACGCCACCAAAGTTCGGTGTGGTGTAGCCAACTGCCTGGGAAAAGCGAACAAAGTTATAACCCGCAGGATCGATGTTTTTCACGGCTCCGGTCATGCCGGTCATGAAAGGATCGATCTTGACGAGGTTATCGTAGTTCAGGCTATAAAAACGCCCGGCCTTGATAACACCGTAGTGGCTTTTCAATCCCAGAACGCTGAGGCGTCCCATGAAGCCGCCGCCCGAGCAGAAACTCGAGCCCACTGCGCTGCCATCGCCTTTGTAGACGAGGCTGCCGGGGAATGAATTGGTGCCATTTCCGCAAAACCCGGTTTCGACATCAAAAAATGTTTGCAGACCTCCCCCTAGATTTTCCGCGCCGCGTATCCCGATCCGGTCGGTGGATTGCACACCGGAACCGAGACGGTTCAGTGTGGTGTGGTCATAGGTCAGTCTTTCGAAGCCCATATCGATGACGCCGTAAAGCTGGACACCTTCGTGGGCATGGGCGATTTGACAGCTTGCTTCCATGATGAAAACGGCCGCCAAGATGCGCTTTTTCATACAATCCCCTCCTTTGGTTTGTCTTGGGCCTCGACAGCGCGCCGTGCGGCCCTTGGCTGATGGATTTCAGCGAGAAGGATTTCAATTGAGATTGCAACTCTTAACAAACTGATTTTTCTTGTTATTTATATGAATTTATTTTGTGTTGAATGCGAGATCATAAATATAAAAGAATACTTATTAACTTAAATAACAGAATAATTGAATTATTATATTCCATACATTTCAATATCTTGCGGGGGCGCTTGATGGCTCGCCGAGTTGGAGTGGCCGATATTTTCCGCACCGTGCGGTTCATCGGTGCCTCGTGCACGGGGCCGATGGCAGGCGAGCGGGGGCGTGAGTCCGTTACATCGTGACTGATTTGTTGCATATGACGCAGCGCGCCTATGGCCATGCCGCTGTGTGATGAGGCCACAGACCTGCGTTCAACCCAGTTTGTTCATTAGGGCACGGGATAATCGGGCGGCGGGTTGGGGCTGGATTTGCCCTCGCGCGACAAGTCCATAGCCCAAGCTATGGGCGTGGGCGCGAAGCACGGGGCCAAAGAGGCCCCAAACCGACAGCCAGCGCCCGTGCAGGCGCGTAGCGCCGCCTCATGGACAATCTGGGTTCAATCGGCGCGAACCAACTGGGAGGGTTACGTCAGCACGATGTCGTATTGCTGCTGCGAAAACGCGGGTTCGACCTGCAGAGATACTGGCTTGCCGATGAAGTCCGACAGCGAGGCCAGGTGCTGGCTTTCTTCTTCGAGGAACAGGTCGATCACGTCTGCAGCGCCGACGATGCGGAACTCGCGCGGGTTGAACTGCTTGGCTTCGCGCAGGATCTCGCGCAGGATTTCGTAGCACACGGTGCGCGCCGTCTTCACCTGCCCGAGGCCGCCGCAGGTGGGGCAGGGTTCGAGCAGCATGTGGGCCAGCGAGTCGCGGGTGCGCTTGCGCGTGAGCTCAACCAGACCGAGTTGAGAGAAGCCGCTGACGGTGACTTTCACCTTGTCGCGGGCGAGCGACTTGCGCAGTTCGTCGAGCACGGCGGCGCGGTGCTGGGCGTTGTGCATGTCGATGAAGTCGATGATGATGATGCCGCCCAGATTGCGCAGCCGAAGCTGGCGGGCGATGGCCTGGGTGGCTTCCAGATTGGTGCGGTAGATGGTGTCGTCGAAGTTGCGCGCACCGACGAAACCGCCGGTGTTGACGTCGATGGTGGTCATGGCCTCGGTCTGGTCGATGATGAGGTAGCCGCCTGATTTGAGGTCGACCCGTCGGCCCAGTGCGCGCTCGATCTCTTCGTCGACATTCGCCGTCTCGAACAGCGGACGCTCGCCGCGGTAGAGTTGCAGGCGGTCGCTCACGCGCGGCATGTACTCGGCGGCGAAGGCCTGCAGTAATTCGAAGTTTTCGCGCGAGTCGATCTGCACGCTGCGCGTGGCGTCGCTCACCAGATCGCGCAGCACCCGCTGCGCCAGGCTCAGCTCCTGGTAGACGAGGGTGCTGGGGGCTGCGTCGTGGGCGCGCTGCTGGATGGCGCGCCAGGTCTTGCGCAGATAGGCGATGTCTTCGGCCAGTTCGGCGTCGCTGGCGTCCTCGGCATTGGTGCGCACGATGAAACCCTGCGAGCCGCCGTCCTCCGCAGCCAGCAGCGCGCTCATGCGCTCGCGCAGCGCTGCGCGCTGCTCGGCGCCGTCGATCTTCTGCGATATGCCGATGTGGTCGTCCTGCGGCAGGTGCACGAGCATGCGACCGGCCAGGCTGATCTGGGTGGTGAGTCGCGCGCCCTTGGTGTTGATCGGGTCCTTGAGCACCTGCACCATCAGGGTCTGGCCTTCGTAGAGCAGTTTTTCGATGGGCTGCGCAGCCGGGGCGGCGGGGGCTTCGGCGGAGGCATCGGCATTCACGGGGATGGACTGCCGCTGCCACAGATCGGCCACATGCAGGAAGGCCGTGCGCTCCAGCCCGATCTCGATAAAGGCCGACTGCATGCCGGGCAGCACCCGCACGACCCGTCCGAGATAGACGTTGCCCACCAGCCCGCGCTCCAGGCTGCGCTCGATGTGCAACTCCTGCACGGCGGCGTGGGCGACCAGGGCGACCCGGGTTTCCTGCGGGGTGATGTTGATGAGAATGTCTTCGGGCGTGGGGTTCATGGCGACGAGGTCTTGACTTCTTGGGTATGGGGTGCATCCGGCCAGCCCGCGGCGCGCAACAGTCGCAGCGTTTCGAACAGGGGCAGGCCGATGATGCCGCTGGCGCTGCCGCTGATCTGCTCGACGAAGGCCGCGCCGCGGCCTTGCATGGCATAGGCACCGGCCTTGCCGAAGGGCTCGCCGCTGGCGATGTAATCGGCGATGTCCTGGTCGCTCAAGGGCGCGAAGCGCACTTGCGAGGTTTGCAGGGCCGCGTGGCGCACCGCGCCGCGTTGCACGCAGACCGCGGTGAGCACCTCGTGCGTGGCGCCGGAAAGGGTGCGCAGGATGCGTGCGGCATCAGTCGCGTCCCGCGGCTTGCCGTAGACGCGGCCGTTCAGCGCCACGGTGGTGTCGGCGCACAGCAGCAAGGCCGACTCGGTGGCCTGGCCGGGATGGCGTCGGGCCAGCCGCTCGCGCGCCGCCTCCAGCTTCAGCCGGGTGACGCGCTGCACATAGTCGGCGGCAGTTTCACCGGGCAGCGCGGCTTCCAGCGCCTCACTGTCTTCTTCGGGCAGCGGCGCGAGCAAGGTGAAGGGCAGGCCGACCTGTCGCAGCAAATCCTGGCGCCGCGGGCTGGCGGAGGCCAGATAGAGAGTGACGGCGGGCGTGGCGCTCGGGTCGATGGGCATGTGGCGGCGGGCAAAGTTGGAGCGCCTATTGTCCTTGCAAAGCTGTTTGCGGGGACTTGCGGCTGAACGGCGCGCGATTCTCAAGTTGGGCAGGCTCCTAAAATGACCCGCCATGCATATTCATATTCTCGGCATCTGCGGCACGTTCATGGGCGGCGTGGCGGCGCTGGCGAAGGAGTCCGGGCACCGGGTGACCGGTTGCGACGCGCAGGTCTATCCGCCCATGAGCACGCAGTTGCATGCGTTGGGCATCGACCTGATCGAGGGCTATGGCGCCGATCAACTCGCGCTCAAACCCGATCTGTGGGTCGTCGGCAATGTGGTGTCGCGCGGCAATCCCTTGATGGAGGCGATTCTCGATGCCGGCCTGCCTTATGTCAGCGGGCCGCAGTGGCTGGCCGAGCATGTGCTGCAGGGCCGCTGGACCCTGGCCGTCGCCGGCACGCACGGCAAGACGACGACCACGTCGATGCTGGCTCACACTCTCGACGTCGCGGGGCTGAATCCCGGGTTTCTCATCGGCGGCGTGCCGCTGGATTTCGGGGCCTCGGCACGGCTCGGCACCGATTTTTTTGTCATCGAAGCCGACGAGTACGACACCGCGTTTTTCGACAAGCGCTCCAAATTCGTGCATTACCGCCCGCGCACGGCCGTGCTCAACAACCTGGAGTTCGACCACGCCGACATCTTCCCCGATCTCGCGGCCATCGAAACCCAGTTTCATCATCTGGTGCGTACCGTGCCGCGCAGCGGTCAGCTCGTGGTCAACGCGCAGTCTGAAGCGCTGGCCCGTGTGCTGGCGCGCGGCTGTTGGAGCGAGGTCGCGCACTTCGATGATGGCGAGCAGGGTTGGTCAGCACTAGGCGGCGAGCAGCAGTTCGAGGTGAGGCTGCGCGGCCAGCGCATCGGCGAAGTGCGTTGGGGGCAGACCGGCGCACACAACCGCAGCAATGCCCTGGCCGCCATTGCCGCCGCGCAGCACGCCGGGGTGTTCGCCGACGAGGCCTGCGCCGCGCTGTGCAGCTTTCAGGGCGTGAAGCGCCGCATGGAACTGCGCGGCACGGTGGGCGGCGTGCAGGTCATCGACGACTTCGCCCATCACCCCACCGCCATCGCCACCACGATTGCCGGGCTGCGGCAGCAGATGCAGGCCGACCCGCAGGCGCGATCGGCGCGCATTCTCGCGGTGTTCGAACCGCGTTCCAACACCATGAAACTCGGCGCCATGAAGGCGCTGCTGCCTGGCGCCCTGGCCGACTCCGACCTGAGCTTTGGCTACGCGGGCGGCCTGGGCTGGAATCTCGCCGAAGCGCTGCAGCCGCTGGGCGACAAAGCGCAGGCGTTCGACGATCTCGGCGCGCTGGTGGCGGCAGTTGCCGCAGCAGCCCGCCCGGATGATCGTGTGCTGGTGATGAGTAACGGCGGCTTCGGCGGCGTGCACGACAAGCTGCTGCAGGCGCTCGCCGCCCGCATCTCAAGTGACGTGCCCACATCTTCACTCTGAAAGTCATTCCATGTCCGGCAACACTCTCGGCCTGCTGTTTGCAGTCACCACCTTCGGCGAATCGCACGGTCCGGCCATCGGCTGTGTCATCGACGGCTGCCCGCCCGGCATGGACCTGTGCGAGGCCGACATCCAGCCCGATCTCGACCGCCGCCGCCCCGGCACCAGCCGCCATGTGACGCAGCGGCAGGAAGCCGATCAGGTGGAAATCCTCTCCGGCGTGTTCGAGGGCAAGACTACCGGCACGCCCATCGCCCTGCTCATCCGCAACACCGACCAGCGCAGCAAGGACTACGGCAACATCCTGGACACCTTTCGCCCCGGCCATGCCGACTACACCTACTGGCGCAAGTACGGCCTACGCGATCCGCGCGGCGGCGGGCGATCGTCGGCAAGGTTGACCGCGCCCATCGTCGCCGCCGGTGCGGTGGCCAAGAAGTGGCTGGCCGCGCACCACGGCGTGATGGTTCGCGCCTGCATGACCCAGCTCGGCGAAGTGCCCATCCCCTTCCAGACCTGGGATGCGGTGCATCAGAACCCTTTTTTCGCGCCCAATGTCGACATCGTTCCCGAGCTTGAGGCGTATATGGATGCGCTGCGCAAATCGGGCGACTCGGTCGGCGCGCGCATCATGGTGATGGCCAGCGGCGTGCCCGCAGGCTGGGGCGAGCCACTGTATGACAAGCTCGATGCCGACATCGCCCACGCGCTGATGGGCCTAAACGCCGTCAAGGGCGTGGAGATCGGCGCGGGTTTCGCAAGCGTGGCGCAGAAGGGCACGCAGCATGGCGATGAACTTACCCCGCAGGGCTTCACCTCCAACAACGCCGGCGGCGTGCTCGGCGGCATCAGCACCGGGCAGGACGTGGTGGCGTCGATGGCCATCAAGCCCACATCGAGCATCCGTCTGCCGCGGCAATCCGTGGACATGCAGGGCGCGCCCACCACGGTGGAAACGCATGGCCGGCACGACCCCTGCGTGGGCATCCGCGCCGCCCCCATCGCCGAAGCGCTGGTGGCCATCATCCTCATCGACCACGCCCTGCGCCACCGCGCGCAATGCGGCGATGTGCAATTGAACGTGCCGCCTATCAAGGGGCAAAGCTGAGGAAACTGGTCCCCCCGACAGGAATCGAACCTGTATTTGCCGCTTAGGAGGCAGCCGTTCTATCCATTGAACTACGGGGAGATTAACCAAACATTGTAGAAGCCCGCCCCGGTTCAGCGGCTGTCGCGCAGGCGCTGATAGAGATGCTCGGCGATGGCCGCGTGGGTTTGCTGGCTGAGGGCGCGACGGGTGGGGGCCTTAAGGGGCGGCAGGTAGTCGACTTCGACGCGCAGCGGCGCAGCCGCACTTATGCGCCACAGGCTGCCGACCATGGTTTCATCACCGACATACGAGGCGGCGCGGCTGAAGCGTCCGCTGCGTTGGTCGGCGTAGAACAGCAGCACGGGCTGCACCGCGGCTGGGCAGTCGGCCACGCAGGCGGCCTGGAACAGGTTGGCGTGAAACGGCAGAAGGTTGTGGCCGTAGCCGGTGGTGCCTTCCGGGAACACGCCGACGTGATGGCCTTGCTGCAGGCTTTGCGCCATCTGGTGGATGACGCGCACCACGTCCTGCGCGCGTTCGCGTTCGATGAACAGGGTGCCTACGCCGCGCACCAGGGGGCCGATGAGAGGCCATTGCGCGGCCTCGGCCTTGGAGACGAAGCGCACGGGCTGGACGGCGTTCATGGCGAAGATGTCGATCCACGAGACGTGGTTGGCCGCAACGAGACAGGGTGTCTGCAGGGGGGCGCCATTGACCTGCAGGGCGATGCCGCTGAGGCGGATCAACTGCGCCGACCAGTCGCGGATGTGCTGGCGCTTTTCGGTTTCGGACAGATGCGGAAAGCGATGCTGCACGATGCGCTGGCCTTTGAGCGCATGGGCGCTGAGCCGGGCCAGCCGTGCGGAGAAACGCAGCGGTGCGCTGACGCGGCGAAGTGCGGGTGCGGGCACCGCAGCAGGCGGATCGGCAGGAAGCTCTGCGGCTGCCGATGGCGCGATGGCGCGATCCGGCACGGTGTTCACTGGCCTACCCTCCTCGTTGCGGGATGAGCGCTTGGGAGCGGCCCGGCGCGCTCGCTGCACTACCCACCTTGCTACGCTCGACTCTTCGAGGGAGTGGGGCGTCACCTTCGGGATGCCGTGCGGTGACGCTCATGCTGGGTTTGCGACAGGCTGCGCGCTCCACACCACGCGGCCGTCGATCACCGCGTGTCGCACGCGGCCGGGCAGTTCCAGCTCGGCCAGAGGGGTATGACGGCTCTGGCTTTGCAGTGCATCGGGCGTGGCGCGCCAGTGGGCTTGCGGATCGAAGAGGATGCACTCGGCAGCAGCGCCGACTTCGAGGGCGGCGGGCGGCAAACCCGCGGCCCAGGCGGCGCGGTGGCCGACACAGCCTAGCGCCTGCACCAGCGGCAGGCGGGTGTCGGCGGCGAACTGCAAAGCGGTGGACAGCAGCAGTTCGAGCCCGGTGGCGCCGGGCGCTGCGTCGGCGAAGGTCTGGGTCTTGTCGTCGGCGCTGATGGGGGTGTGGTCGGAGCACAGGGCGTCGATGGTGCCGTCGGCCAGGGCGGCGCGGAGGGCGTCGCGGTCTCTGCTATGGCGCAGCGGCGGATCGAGTCGGGCCCGGGCGTCGAAGTAGCCGATGTCCAGATCGGTGAGCATCAGGTTGTTGATCGAAACGTCGCAGGTGAGCGGCAGACCTTCGGCCTTGGCCTGCCGCACCAGTGCCACCCCGGCGGCGCTGGAGAGCTTGCTCACATGTACCGCGCAACCGGTGCCGCGCATGAGTTCGAACAGGGTGTGCAGCGCTACGGTTTCGGCCATGGCGGGCACGCCACTCAGGCCCAGGCGCTGCGCATAGGCGCCGCTGGCGGCGATGCCGCCGCGGCTGAGCGAGGCGTCCTGAGCGCGCAGCCAGACCTTGTAGCCGAAGGTGCTGGCGTATTGCATGGCGCTGTAGAGCACCTTGGTGTCGGTGATGGGCGTATCGGCCTGGGAGAAGCCGATGCAGCTCGCCCGGGTGAGTTCGGCCATTTCGCTCAGCCGTTCGCCCTTGAGGCCCTTGGTGAGCGCACCCAGCGGATAGACGCGGGCGCGCTTGAGGCGGCGTGCGCGCCAGCGCAGCATTTCGACCAGACTGGGTTCGTCGAGCACGGGATCGGTGTCGGGCGAGCAGACCACGCGGGTGACGCCACCGGCCAGCGCCGCGTTGAGTTCGGTCTCCAGCATGCCCTCGTGCTCGTAGCCGGGCTCACCCAGGCGGGCGCAGAGGTCGATGAGGCCGGGCAGGACGATGAGGCCGCGCGCATCGAGCGTCTGGTCGGGGACGAAGCCCTCGGGTGGTTTGCCGACGGCGACGATGCGCTCACCGGCGATGGCGATGTCGCCCTCGGCATCGAGCCCGCGCAGCGGGTCGATGAGGTGGCCGCCGCGGATCAGGAGTTGCGTGGTGCTCATGCTTGGCTTTCCGCGGAGGCGACGATGGACAGCACCGCCATGCGTACGGCGATGCCGAAGCGCACCTGGTCGAGGATGACGCTGCGCGGGCCATCGGCCACGGCGCTGTCGATCTCGACGCCGCGGTTGATCGGGCCGGGGTGCATGACGATGGCGTCGGGCCTGGCCAGCGACAGACGCTCGGGCGTGAGGCCGTAGGTCATGTTGAACTCGTGCGCGGAAGGCAGCAGCGCGCCCGACATGCGCTCGTTCTGCAAGCGCAACATCATGATGACGTCGGCACCGCGGATGCCCTCGGCCATGTCATGGCAGACGCGCACGCCCATGTCGCGCAGATTGTCGGGCGCCAGGGTCTTGGGGCCGACGGCGCGCACCTCGGCGGCGCCCAGGGTGGTGAGCGCGTGAATGGCTGAGCGCGCCACGCGCGAGTGCACGATGTCGCCGACGATGGCCACGGTGAGATTGCTGAAGTCGCCCTTGAAATGACGGATGGTGTACATGTCCAGCAGGCCCTGGGTCGGGTGGGCATGGCGGCCATCGCCGGCGTTGACGATGTGCACATGTGGCGGCGTGTGCTGGGCGATGAGAAAGGGCGCGCCGCTGTCGGAGTGGCGCACGACGAACACATCGGCATCCATCGCCTCTAGGTTGGCGATGGTGTCGAGCAGCGACTCGCCCTTGGAAGTGCTTGATCGCTGGATGTCGAGGTTGAACACATCGGCCGACAGGCGTTGCGCCGCGATCTCGAAGGTGGTGCGGGTGCGCGTGCTGTTCTCGAAGAACAGGTTGAACACGCTCTTGCCGCGCAGCAGCGGCACCTTCTTCACCTCGCGGCTGCCGAAGCTCACGAAGCCCTGCGCGGTGTCGAGGATGTGCAGCAGCACGTCGCGCGGCAGGCCTTCGGGGGTGAGCAGGTGGCGCAGCTCGCCGTGCTGGTTGAGTTGGGGGTTGTGGGCGCGGGTCATGTTCACCAGCTCGGTCTATTTGCTCACCAGATCGAAGCGAAAGCGGATGCCATCGAGCACGTCTTCATCGCGCAGCAGCGCCAGCGACACCGTATCGGGCAGGGCGAAGGTGGCTGCGGCGATCTGCGGGCAGATGGGCAGCTCGCGGCCGCCGCGATCGACCAGCACCGCCAGGTCGATGCGCGCCGGACGGCCGAAATCGAACAACTCGTTGATGGCCGCCCGGGTGGTGCGTCCGGTGTGCAGCACATCGTCGATCAGCAGCACGGCGCGGTCGGCGATGGGCACCGGCAGGGCAGTGCGGTTGGCGCTTGGATGCAGGCCGCGGGTGGCGAAGTCGTCGCGGTGAAAGGTGGACGAGACCACGCCGTAGGGTTGCGCGAGTAGCAGGTCGGCGTGCAGACGTTGCGCCAGCCAGGCGCCGCCAGAATAGATGCCGATGAGCAAGGGCGGCTCGGCCTGCGCCGCCACGGTGCTGCGAACCTGCGCGAGCAACTGGGCGTAGAGGGCCTCGGCATCGGGCGGAGGGGCGATGGGGGAAGCGGGAGCGGAAGACATGGTCAGCGTTGCTGCAGGTATTGTTCGACGATGAGCTGGGCGGCGGCGCTGTCCACGTCGTCGGCGCCCCCATCTTCGGCGGCGACCGAGGTGTAGCGTTCATCCACCAGCGCCACCGGCAGCCCGAAACGGCCTTCGAGCTGGCGCGCGAAGCGCTGAGCGTGGGCGGTATTGTCGTGCGCGGTACCGTCGGGGTGCAAGGGCAGGCCGACGACGAGTTGTTGAGGCTGCCACTCCCGGATCAGCGCGGCGATGGCGTCGAACTTGAGGTCGTTGCGATCGCCGCGCAAGGTGCGAAGCGCGGTGGCGCTGCGGGTGATGCTGTTGCCCACGGCGGTGCCGATGCGTTTCTTTCCCCAGTCGAAGCCCAGGACGGTGATTTCAGCGGTGATGTCAGGCATGGCCTGCGTCAGGCATGTCCTGCGGTCTGGGACAGCATGGCGGGGTTGAAACCCAGCAGCGCCATGGCGGCGTTGAAGCGCGCCTCCACCGGGGTGTCGAACAGCACGGCCGGATCGGCCTCGACGGTGAGCCAGCCGTTCTGCCCGAGTTCTTCTTCGAGCTGCCCGGCGTTCCAGCCGGAATAGCCCAGGGCAATGAGGCTGCGGGCCGGGCCGTCGCCTGCGGCCATGTGTTCGAGCACGTCCTTGGACGTGGTCATCTGCAATCCGCCGGGAATGTCGAGGCTGGATGCGTAGGCGGTTTCGGTGGCCTCGTGCAGGACGAAACCGCGTTCGGTCTGCACCGGGCCGCCCTGCAGCACCGGCTGCGCGGCGGGTAGGCCGGAGGTGTCCAGCCCCACGCGCTCGAACAATTCCTTGACGGTGATGTCGGAGGGGCGGTTGATGATCAGGCCCAGAGCGCCGCGCGGCGAGTGCTCGCAGACGTAGACCACGGTTCCGGCAAAGTTTTCGTCGGCCATGCCGGGCATGGCGATCAAAAACTGATTGCTGAGATTGGAAGCATCGGGCCGGGGGTTCATAGCCCGGAGTTTATCGCGCTGGCGCACGCTGTCGCCGCGGTCGGGTTATGGTTTTGGCTTGCCCGACATAACTCAAGGCCATGACCTCCGAAACCTCTTTTTCCTCCGAACCGCTGCGCGCGCGGCGTCTGCCTTTGGGCCTGGTCTGGTTGCGGCGCGATCTGCGCCTGCACGACCACGCGGCGCTGCATGCGGCCCTGCGCGTCTGCGACAAGGTGGCGCTGGCCTTTGTCTTCGACCGCGACATTCTCGATCCGCTTTTGCAGCGGGGCTTGCGTGCCGACCGGCGGGTCGAGTTCATCCTCGCGGCGGTGGCGGAGATCGACGCCTTGCTGCACGAGCGCGGTGCCGCGCTGATCGTGCGCCACGAGCGCGCGCGCGAGGCCATTCCGGCGCTGGCGGCCGAACTCGGCGCGCAGGCCGTGTTCTGCGGCCGTGATGATGAACCTGACGCGCTCGAGCGCGACGCAGCCGTCGAGCGCGCCTTGCGGGCAGACGGCCGTGACCTGCATGCGGTCAAGGAGCACATGATCTTCGAGCGTGACGAAGTGCTCACTGCTCAGGGCAAGCCGTATTCGGTGTTCACGCCTTATCGCACCGCCTGGCTGGCGCGCTATGACGCCCAGCCGCAACATCCGCTCGACAGTCGGGTGCAGCCCGAGCGGCTGGCTCCGCTGCCCGCGAGGATGCAGCGGCCGCTGCCGACGCTGTCCGAGCTGGGCTTTGCGCCGACGAACCTGCGCGAGCTGAAACTGCCGCTGGGCGCAACGGGGGCACGGGAACTGGTCGACGACTTTCAGCGGCGCATCGACGACTACGACCAGGCGCGCGACTACCCGGCGCGCAAGGGGCCGAGCTATCTCTCGGTGCACCTGCGGTTCGGCACGGCTTCGGTGCGCGAACTGGCCGCCATCGCCTGGGCGCGGCAGCAGGCGGGCAGCGAGGGTGCGCGGGTTTGGCTGTCGGAGCTGGTGTGGCGCGACTTTTATTTTCAGATCCTGTTTCACCACCCGCATGTGGTGAATGCGGCTTTCAAGCCGACTTACGACCGCATCGAGTGGCGCAACGACCCGGCGCAATACGCAGCCTGGTGCGAGGGCCGCACCGGCTATCCGCTGGTGGACGCGGCCATGCGCCAGATCAACGAGACCGGCTATATGCACAACCGCCTGCGCATGGTGGTGGCGAGCTTTCTGACCAAGGATTTGGGCATCGACTGGCGCTGGGGCGAGCGTTACTTTGCCGATCATCTCAACGATTTCGACCTGGCGGCCAACAACGGCGGCTGGCAATGGGCCGCGAGCAGCGGCTGCGACGCCCAGCCGTATTTCCGCATCTTCAACCCGGTGTCGCAGAGCGAGAAGTTCGATGCCAACGGCGATTTCATCCGCCGCTATGTGCCCGAGCTGGCCGCGCTTTCGGCGCGCGACATTCATGCGCCATGGAAGGCACCGGCGGCGCTGCTGCAGGCCGCCGGGGTGAGCTTGGGGGTGACCTACCCCGCGCCCATCGTGCGACACGACCTGGCGCGGGCCGAAACGCTGGAGCGTTATGCGGTGGTGAAGGGCGAGGTCTGAGGGTGGGTTGAGCGCCTCAGGAGTCTGTCGGGCTTGGGGCGCCTCAGGGCCATTTTGCAGCCCGTGATCCTCAAGTCCGACTGGCTCCTCAGAGCTTGTGAATTTTTCGGCCGTGACCGAAAGGCGCGTCAAAACGCTCCCGATCGAGGCGCAAAGCGCAGCCATAGCTCGAGCTATGGCGAGCATTTGCAACAAAGAGCGGGGGCGTTTTGACGTGCAAGGCGGCCATGGCTGAAATGTTCACAAGCTCTCAGGCCTGCGGTGAAGCGGCGGCCGAGGTGAAGGTCTCGATGAGCTGCAGCAACTCGGTTTCGGAATAGGGCTTGCCCAGGTAGTGATTGACCCCGAGCTGCGCCGCGTAATTGCGGTGCTTGTCGGCGATGCGCGAGGTGATCATGATGATGGGCAGCTTGCTCAGCCGGGCATCGGCGCGAATGTTGCGCGTGAGGTCGAAGCCGTCCATGCGCGGCATCTCGATGTCGAGCAGGATGACGTCGGGCAGGGTGGTGGTCTGCTGCAACTGTTCCAGCGCGTCGAGACCGTCCTTGGCGAGCTGCACCAGGTAGCCATTGCGCAAGAGGAAACGCTGGGTCACGCGGCGCACGGTGATGGAGTCGTCGACCACCATGATGAGCGGCGCCGTGCCCGGCGCAGCCGTTGCGTGGGCGGTACCGGCGCGCTGCTCCGCGATGGACGGTGCGGGCTCGGCCATGGCCTCGTGCGACGCCGGGGCAAGGAGCGCGGCGCGCATTTGTTCGGCGGCGGCATCGCCGTACACGGAGGCCAGGGCCACCGGGTTGTAGATCAGCGCGGCGTCGCCGTTGGGCAGCACCGAGATGCCGGCCAAGCCCGGCACGCGCGAGAGCTGCGGGCCGAGGTTTTTCACCACCACTTCGCGGTTGCCCACCACTTCATCGACCTGGACGGCGACCCGTTGCGTGGCACTGCGTATCACCACCACCGGCACGCTCTTGCCGAAGGGCTCGCCACTGGCGCCCGACTGCCCGAGCAGCGCGCCCAGCCAGTAGAACGGCAGGGTGCTGCCGGCGTAGTCGATGCTCAGGGCCTGCGCGGCGGTGGCGATTTGTTCGGGCTTGAAGCGCAGCACGATGTCGACCAGATTGGCGGGCACGGCATACAGTGATGAGCCCGTGCGTACCACCACCACATGCGTGATGGCGGTGGTCAGCGGCAACAGCAGGGTGAAGCGCGCACCGGCGCCCGGCTGGTTGTCGAGCAGCACGCGGCCGCCCAGGGCGTTGACTTCGGTGCGCACCACATCGAGGCCGACGCCGCGCCCGGCCACGGCCGTGGTGTTTTCGGCGCTGCTGAAATGCGGCCGGAACACCAGCTGGGCGAGCTCGTCGTCGGACATGGCCTGGCCGGGCGCGACGAGACCGAGACGTTCGGCCTTGGCGCGAATGGCGGCGTAGTTGAGTCCGCGGCCATCGTCGGCGAGGGTGATGACCACTTCGTTGCCGTCCTGACGCAGAGTCAGGGTGATGGTGCCCACGGGGGGTTTGCCTGCGGCCTGGCGCTCTTCGGCGGTCTCGATGCCATGGGCCACGGCATTGCGCAGCAGGTGGTCGAAACTGCCGGCGACGCGTTCGAGCACCCCGCGATCGAGTTCGATGGTGCCGCCGACGATCTCCAGGCGCACGGCCTTGTTCAGGTCTTTGGCGGCCTGGCGCACGGTGCGGTACAGACGTTCGGACAGGCTGTCGAACTCGACCATGCGGGTGCGCAGCAGATCGCGCTGCAGCTCGCGGGTCTGACGGGCCTGGCGCGACATGTCGTCGTCGACCTCGCGCAGCAGGCGGCCCAACGTGCCTTGCACCATGGCGATGTCGTTGACCGACTCGGCCATCATGCGGGTGAGTTCCTGTGCGCGGGTGAAACGGTCGAACTCGAGGGGGTCGAAGTCGCGGTTCTCGTCGCGCGCGGCCTGCACCTGGGCGGTCATCTGCGCCTCGGCCTGAATCTCGATTTCGCGCACTTGCTGGCGCAGACGTTCGAGGTTGTCGCTCAGATCGCCGACCGAGGTGCGAATGGCGGCGATCTCGTTTTCCAGGCGAGCCCGGGAGATGGTGATCTCACCGGCCTGGTTGACCAGGCGATCGAGCAGACCGGCACGCACGCGCACGGCCTGCGCGGCGATGCGCGGCGCGAGAACGCGGGTCGGCGCCTCGGCCGCAACGGTCGCGACGGCCTCTTGCGGAGCGGGCGCGCTGGCAGGTGTCTCGGTGGCGAGAGACGGGGCGAACACCTCGGACTGGCTGGCCGCCGGGGCATCGCTGAGCTGGCTCTCGCCGCGTTGCGCGGCGGCGCACAGGCGGTCGAACCGGGTGCTGAGATGGTCGAATCGGCCCAGCAGCTCACCCAGATCGGCCTCGCTCACCGGCGCATTGGCGGTAAGGCTGTCGATGTCCGATTCGAGGCTGTGCGCCAGGTCGCCGAGCTGCATCGCACCCGCCATGCGGGCGCTGCCCTTGAGGGTGTGCAGGGCACGCATGGCCTGCGCCGCAGGGGCCGGATCCATCGGGTGCTTTTCCCATTGCCGCAGGTTGGCGGCCAGCGCGGGCAGCAGCTCGTTGGCTTCTTCCTCGAAGATCGGGAAGAGGTCGGGGTCGATGGTGTCGATCAGTTGGTCGGGCGCCGAAGTGAACAGGGGTGCGGCTTCCGGCTGGGGCACGGCCTCGTCCGCTGCGGCGGGCTCGGGGGTCCAGGTTGGTGCGATCTCCTGTGAGGGCGTCGTGGCCGAGGGGGGTGGTGCGATCGGCGCTTGGTCAGCGAAGGCTGGCTCGAAAGCCTCGGCTGCAGGCGCGGCCGTTTCGGCACTCGTGGCGCTTTGAGCCAGCGCGGCTTCGCGCAGAGCATCGAGCCGGGCCAGCAGTTCGGTCTGCACGGGCTTGAGGAAGCCCGCGGCGAACTGATGCAACAGCTGCTTGATGTCGCTGCTGGCCTGCGCCAGCGCGTCGAGGTCGGAGGGGCGGGGCGCGTTTGGGGCCTGGTCGCGCAGGGCGTCGAGCGCATGCTCGGTCTGGCTCGCCAGCTCGGCCACGCTGCGCAGGCCGACAGTGGCGGAGCTTCCCGCCAGCTCGGCCACGCTGCGCAGGCCGACAGTGGCGGAGCTTCCCGCCAGCTTGTGCGCGGCGATCACGGCGGCATCGCCCAGAGGCTGGGCGGGATCGCTCAGCCAGGCGTGGATCTCGCTTTGCAGATGCCGGGAGAGTTCGTCGGCTTCGGCGAGGTAGATGTTGTAGAGCGGCGTCGGAATGCGAAGGTCGCCGATGAGGCGGTAGCCCGGTTCTTCTTCCGCAGTCGCTGTGGGCTCGCCCGGCGCGGCAACCGCCAGATCGGCAGCGGCGGGGGGCGGCTCGGTGGGGGCTTCGGTCGGGGCTTCGGTCGGGGCTGCGGCGGCAGGTTCGGCTTCAGGCGCCGGGAGTTCGAGATCGATGCCCTCGAAGAGCGCGTTGAAGTCGGTTGGCTCGTGGTGGAGCGATGGCTCTTCGGCGGCGGGCAGTTCGTGCGACATCGGCGCCTCGGGCGGCGCGGGCGGCGCGGGCGTAGGCGCTTGCGGCTCGGTGGAGGAGAGGAAAAGGTGATCGGGCAGATCGGCGACGTCAGGCTCTTCGGTGCCTCGCTCAACGCTCTCGGGCTCTGCGGCTGCGGGGTGAGACTCTGGCTCGGTCGGGTGGTACGTTTCGACCGGCTGATCGAACAGGATCGGCAGGGGTTCGGCGGGCGGCTCGGCGGGTGCGGCAGCGGCCAGCATGGGCGGCATCTCCGCAGGCGCTCCGGCGGCATAAGCCTCGGCGGCCTTTCGCAGCGCATCGCTGGTGTAGCTTTCGGCATGGCCTTGCGCGATGGCCTCGGTCCATGCACCGAGCTGGTCGAGCGCCTGCCCGGCGAGTGCGAGCAGGCCGAGCGAGGCGCGGTGTTCGTCGGCGATCTGCCGGTTGAACACCTGTTCGAGCGCCCAGGCTGCCTCGCCATAGTCGCGCAGGCCGACCATGCGCGAACTGCCCTTTGGTTGAATTCTTTGTCCATAACGCTCTGACTCCGGGATCACCGAAAAGTTCAAACTTCATGCGGCTGGATCAATAAGGGTGTGGAAGGCGCGGCGCAGGCTGGTGAGCGCGCCTTCGTCTTCGAGGTGGGCATGCAGTTGTTGCACCAGATCGTGGCCGTTGCCGATGACTTCCCGGGCTTCTTCCAGGAAGATCTCGATCAACTCCTGCTGGGCATCGTCTTCGGCCGAAGTGGGGGTTGGCGTGGCGACTTCGACCTGGCCTGCCGACAGCGGCTCGGCCACCGCTTCGACCGGCATCGGCGGCTGGGTTTCGGCTTCGAGCGAGGGCGTGATTGAGGGCGGTGGAGGCTCGGGGCTGGTTGGCTGGAGCAGTTGCGTCGGCATGTCAGGCACACCGGCGAGCGCGGCTTCTGCGCGCAGTTGAGCCAGCCGCTGCTGGGTTTCGTCCGGCGAGAGGCCCTGGGCGATGTCGTCCTTGAGCTGTTGCGCGGCTTGGGCGACGTCTTGTTGCGGCGTGGGTGGCGCGGTGCGACGGGTCGAGGGCACGACGGCGCGCAGCTCTTTCTTGTCGTCGTCGAACACGAACAGGGTCTTGGCCAGTTCGGGCTGATACGACAGCATGTCCACCAGAAAGCCGAGCACGCCGATATTGCTGGCCAGGGCGTCGAAGCGCTGGCTGTCGGGCTGTGAGTCTTCGGCCACGAGGCCGTCGATTTCGCTGCGCAGATGGCCCACGGCCTGGCTGGCCACGTCCAGCCCCAGCACGGAGAACACGCCGCGCATCTGGCCCAGCAGATGCGGCACCTGCGCCAGCTCGGGCTTCTGCGAGGGGTCGCGGAAATAGGCGTCGAGCAGCTTCTCAACGGTGCTCATGTCGGCGCGCAGCTCCTGCACCACGCTGCCCATGGTCTGGGTCTCGGAGGCCTGGCGGAACAGGTCTTCCATCCAACCGGCGAGCGGGTCGGGCGTCAGACCGTCGGCGCTCTGGTCGAGGCGGTGGGCGAGGATCTGCGCGCGCTCCAGAAACCGCTGCTCCTCCGGGCGGAAATGGGCGAAGGTGATTTCGAGGAACAGGATGGCCGTGGCGACATCGAGCGCACGTTCGGGTGTGAGAAAGTCGGCCTGGGCGCCGATCTTCTTGAACAGGGCCGCCAGGGACTGCGGCAGCGCCTCGCTGCCCGGTACCAAGGTGTGCAGCGGCTGGCTCAGCGCCTGGGCCAGCTCGCTCAGACGCCCGATACGCGTGGCGTCGACGTGGACCTGGGCATGACCGGCCAGGGCGCCCCAGGCCTCGCGCAGGGTCTGCACCCGCTTTCTGACCTGCTGCACCAGCGCCGGATCGATCAGGCCGAAATGGCTCTGGTGGTAGTCGGCAAAGGGCGCGGCGGAGAGATCCATGCGCGCGTCGATGGCGCGAAGCACGGGCAAGGGCTGCGCCCTGCCGCCGCTGTTGATCGCCTCGGCACAGAAAAAGGCCAGGTCGTGTCCCAGACGCTGCGGCGCCGGGCTTTGCCCCTGCAGCTGGCTGCGCAATTGCAGGTTGAGCCGGTTGAGCAGTCGCTTGATGTCGAGGTCGGGCGTGAGCAGGCCGTTCTCGATGGCTTCGAACAAGCCACGAGCCAGCCACCACAGACTGGCTGTCGGCCCCTGGCTGCTGCCCTGGGCGCGTTGCGCCACGGCATCGAGCGTCTGCATCGCCTGGGCCGTTTGCTGCCCGCGCAGCACCTGCAGCAGGCCCGTCTCGAACTGGGCCCGGTCGTCGGGGTTGAGCGCGGCACCTGGGGTGATGGATGGAGCGTCAGGCCAGGACCAGTCGTAGTCCCAGAGGTCGGCGGGATGGATGCGCTCGGCCTGGGCAAGCTCCATCAGATCGCGATACTGCGGATAGAGCTTGAGTGCGGGCTCGTTTTTCCCGGCGCGCTGGGCTTCGAGGAAGTCGACCAGGGCGTTGAAACCGGCGTCGAAGCGTTGCAGCGCAGCGGCGTCGAGCTTTTCCGGATGGTCGATCAGGCGGTCGAGGGCGTTCTCGGCGGCCTGCATCAGGCGAGCCGCGCCGAAGAAGCCCAGCAGTTCGATGGCGCCCGCAGCCTGGTGCACCTGGGTGTGGGCGGCGCGCAGCCCCGCCAATTCAGCCTGGGCCGAACCGAGCACCCCGTCGTCCTGCTGCTGCACCGCGCGCTTGAGCGCGGTCCGGGCCGATTGCAGGTTGTCGCTGATCTGATCGAGCAGCCAGGCCAGAGGCCCCATGTCCGTCTCAGGGGCGGATGCCACGGCGGGATTCGAAGCGGGGACTGTGTTCATGCCGGAAAACGCGAGGGGCGGACGTTGGGAAGCAAGCGAAAAAGTCGGATCAGTTGATCTTGAAGCGCGAGACCGACTGGCGCAGATCGTCGGCGACGCGCGCCAGCTCGCGCACCAGCGAGGCGGTGGAGCGGGTGCCTTCGGAGGTCTGCTCGGTCACCGTGAAAATGGTCTGGATGTTGTCGGCCACCTTGTTGGCCGAACGGGCTTCGACCTCGGTCTGCTGCGCGATCTGGCGAATCAGGTCGGCGAGCTGGCGCGACACCTGGTCGATCTGGGTCAGCGCGGCACCGGCGTTGTCGGCCAGCCTGGCGCCCTCGACCACGCCCTGCGTGCTCTTTTCCATGGCGGCCACGGCGTCTTGCGTGTCGGTCTGAATGGTGCGCACCAGCGCGGCGATCTGCTTGGCGGATTCGGCCGAGCGTTCGGCCAGCCGCTGCACTTCCTCGGCCACCACGGAGAAGCCGCGGCCCGCTTCGCCCGCGGAGGCGGCCTGAATCGCGGCGTTCAAGGCCAGCACGTTGGTCTGTTCGGTAATGTCGGAAATCAGCTCGGTGATTTCGCCGATCTCCTGCGACGACTCGCCCAGTCGCTTGATGCGCTTGGAGGTGTCCTGGATCTGTTCGCGGATGCTGTTCATGCCGTCGATGGAATTGCGCACCGCCTGCTGACCCTGTTCGGCGGCCTGCAACGACTGGTTCGCCACCTGCGCCGATTGCTGCGCCTGCACCGAGACCTGGTTGATGTGCTGGGCCATGTCGAGCACCGACTGACCGGTTTCACGAATCTTCTGCAGCTGCTCGTCGGCCTGTTGCATCAGCCGGTCGGAGGTGGCCTGCGCCTGGGCGGCGCCTTCACCCACCTGGTCGGCGGTCTGCTGCACCTGTCCCACCAGGGTGCGCAACTCTTCCACGGTGTAGTTGACCGAGTCGGCAATGGCGCCGGTGATGTCTTCGGTCACGGTGGCCTGCTGGGTGAGGTCGCCCTCGGCCACGGTCTGCAGTTCGTTCATCAGTCGCAGAATGGCGGCCTGGTTGGATTCGTTGGTGCGCCTGGCTTCGAGCTCCTGGCGCTCGGTCTGGCGACGCTGCAGTTCCATCAGCGAGGCACGCTGGCGCGCCTCGTTGAGCATGATGTAGATCAGGTCGGTCGCGGCGATGATAGCCAGCAGACCGAGCAAGGCGATGAATGCAATCGCAGGCCAGCTCACCCCGGTGCGGGAGGTGTAGAGGCCTTGCAACTGATTGAGGTTCTGGTAGAGATCGCCGGAGGCCGCCAGCACGGCGCTTTGCGCCTCACGCGCCGAGGCTAGAGCGGGCAGATTGGCGAGCAAAGTACGGGCCGAGGCTTCGGTCTTGGCGTAGGCCTGGATCAGACTTTGCAACTGCTGGCGCGACTGCGGATCGGTGATGGCCGAGAGCTGCAGATCGGCGTTGCCGCTCAGCAGTCCCTTGGTGAGGTCGCTGAAGGTGCTCAGGTCCTTGCCCAGGGTGAAGACGGCTTCGGGCCGCACGCCCTGAAACGACAGAAACGCATTGGCGGACTTGGCGATGCGCTGAGTCAGCATGGAGAGCTGGCTGGCCGCGTTGATGTTGCCAGGTGGCGCCTTTTGCTGCAACAGCAGCGAGGTGAGCGTTTCGGCGCTGTCGAGCAGGGCGTCGGTCTGGCGGTTGATGTCGTTGAGCTGCTGCGCGGTGGTGGTCAGCACGCCCTCCTGCTTGACGAGCAGATTGGCGTTCTTCACGCTCGACTCGGCGGCTGGCTCGATCTTGTCGAGCAGTGCCTGCCCGCCGATCGGAACGCTGGTCTGCCGCAACACGGCGATATCCGACTGGAGTTTCTCGGCGCTGGAGCGCACGGCGGCGAAGGCATCTTTGTTGCCCAGCAGCGCCGCGTTCATCGACCGCGCCAGACGCTGCGACTGGGTCAGCGCCGAGCCCGAGGCCTCGAGCTGGCGTGCCGAATCGGAGGCGCCTCGCAGCACCACGATCAGGGTCAGGCCGAGCAACACCAGCGAGATGACGAGCAGCACCCCGAAGAAGCGCTGCTGCTGCGCCAGCATCATGCGGCTGATCATGGGCAGCCGCAGGATCAGCGGCCGACTGCCCTGAGCCTGATGCAACGTGGAGGCGGGGTCGCTGATGCTGGAATCGATCTGCAGGGTTTCCTGTCCACTGCGACCGAGCGCCGCCGGGGCGATTTCGGTATCGCCTTCCGATTGGTTGGATTTCGTTCCGAAAAGGGACGAGAGTAAGGACATGACCGCTCCGTGAAGACTGATGGACTGAGGCAGTAAACCGCTCGGTGCCGGTTTACGAGAAATAGCAGGCGAAGGTCGTCATCTGCTGGCTCAGGTGACGTTGAGGAAGGCTTCGTTCTCGGCCAGAGCCAGCAGATCGACCTCGTTCCAGAGCTTGTGCTCGGCATCGATATAGGCGTCGCCCAGCCAGGGACGGGACGCATCGCGAGCGATACTGGGGTCTTTCTGCATCTGGTCCGGATTGCGCAGGCCCACGAGCTGATCGACCAGCAGGGCCGTGTTGAGATCGAGGGCGGAGGCGAACTGGATCAGCCGCGCCTGCGGCGTCAGAGCGCTGCTGATGTCACCCAGAAAGCGACCCAGATGCACGATGCCGCAGACCTGTCCGCGCAGACTGGCCAGGCCCAGAAACCAGGGCCGGGCATGGGGCAGCGGGGCGCAGTGCTGCATCGGCGAGATCTCGCCGGAAAACTCGAGCGGCAGCAGCAGACGCCACTGTCCCGCCATCACGGCCAGCCAGCGCGAAGGGGACTGCCCGCTCTGCGCGGCCGTCAGGCGTTGGGCGAGGTGGGTCTGGAATTCACGCAGCGAGGCTCTGGACATGGCAGGAGTGGGGCGTGGTTCAGGCGATGGCGCGAATCTTGTCGAGCAGCTCGGTGGCATTCACCGGCTTGATGACATAGTCGGACGCACCCTGGCGCATGGCCCAGACCTTGTCGGTTTCGAGCTTCTTGCTGGTGCACATGATGACGGGAATGCCGGCGTAGGCCGGGTCGCGGGTGATCTGGCGGGTGAGCTGAAAGCCGTTCTGTCCGGGCATGACCACGTCCATCAGGATGAGATCGGGCTTGACGGCGGCCAGCATGGCCAGCGCCTGCTCGCCGTTTTCGGCGGTGTTCACGCTGTAGCCGTGCTTGGTGAGCAGGTCGGACAGAAAGTACAGCTCGGTCTTGGAATCGTCGACGATGAGAATGTTGTGGATGGGCATGGCTATCGAGGCTTGGAGCTTCAGGCGCCGGAGAGCGCGGCGTTTAGGTGGCGTTTGACCGCGTCGAGCAACTGGTCTTTGGTGAAAGGCTTGGTCAGGTAGTCCTGAGCGCCGACCATGCGGCCACGGGCCTTGTCGAACACGCCGTCTTTGCTGGACAACATGACCATGGGTATGTGGGTGAACTTGCCGCTGCGGCGGATCACGGCCACGGTCTGGTAGCCGTCGAGCCGGGGCATGAGGATGTCGCAGAAGATCAGATCGGGGTGGTGGTCGTTGACTTTCGACAGAGCGTCGAAGCCGTCAACGGCCAGCAGCACCTCGTAACCGGCCTGCTTGAGAAAGATCTCGGCGCTGCGGCGGATGGTGTTGCTGTCATCGATGACCAACACTTTGAATGGGCTGGTAGGCGCAACCATGCACATCCTTTGCGATAGAGGAAAAGGGAAAAACGCTGCTGCGATGCTGTTTTGACTGGCCGTTCCCGATTAAACCGGCACCATCTCGAAATCTTCTTTGCGTGCACCGCACTCGGGGCAGGTCCAGTTCATCGGAACATCCGCCCAGCGCGTGCCTGGTGCAATGCCGCTTTCCGGATGGCCCTCGGCTTCGGAATAAATGAAGCCGCAAATCAGGCACATCCAACTGCAATAGTCTTGTTTTTCCACAGCGTATCGGGGTCAGAGAGAAGATTCAACGATTCTAGGGGTCGATGTTGCATTTTGACCCAAGACACAGAGCCCGGCCGTGCAAGGCGTGTGGCAGATCAAGGCGAAGGTTGCCCGCGCTTGCGCCGCCGCGCCTGGGCACTACCATGCCGTCATGATGACCGAATCCACAGAATCCCCTCCCGCCGTGATGTTCTTCAACGCCGCCGACCCCAGCGGCAGCGCGGGGCTTGCGGCCGATCTGGCATCGTGCTCGGCCGTAGGCTGCCATCCCTTGCCCATCACCACCGCGCTCTGGGTGCGCGACACCGCAGAGATCTTCGACACGATCGAGATCGAGGCCGATGCGGTGGTGGAGCAGGCGCGGGCCGTGCTCGAAGATGTCGAGATTTCCGCGTGGAAAGTCGGGTTTTTGGGCAGCGTCGATGTGGTCAACGCGGTGGCCGAACTGCTGGCCGACTACAGCCAGGTGCCGCTCGTGACCTATGCCGGCAATTTCCATGTGCTCGACGAATCTCAGACCGACGACTACATCAAGGCCATGCAGGATCTCATCCTGCCGCAGACCCGCGTGCTCACCGGCAACCAGAGCGCGCTCACTCAGTTGCTGCTGCCCGAATGGGAGGGCGAATCGCCGCCCACGCTCGACGCGCTGATGCAGAAATCGCATCAATTGGGCGTGCAGTACCTGCTGGTGACGGGCATCGTCGCCAGCGAAGGCAAGGTCGAGAACGTGCTGATGAGCCCCAGGCGCGTGTTGCTGCGCGAGAGCTTCGAGCTGTTCGAGGCCGGGTTCACCGGTGCCGGCGATACCTTGTCGGCGGTGCTCACCGCGATTCTGGCCAATGGCGCCAAGCTCGACCAGGCCGTGCACGAGGCCATCGAATACCTCGATCACTGCCTCGATTTCGGCTACCGCCCGGGCATGGGCCAGGTCGTTCCCGACCGTTTCTTCTGGGCCCAGCCCACCGAAGAGGACGACGAGATGCCTGGCGAGCCGGGCACGCCGACCTTGCAGTGATCCGCGAGGCGTTCGGCATTCCGGGCCAGCGCGCCTGACTGACGTCGGTATCTCATTCGCTTTCCATTTGACTTCCATCGCCCTGCTCGTCGGGGCGATGTCCATTCAAGAAAGAGCACCATGTCCATCACCAATCAGCAACTGTTCGACCGCGCCCAGCGCACCATTCCCGGCGGCGTGAACTCGCCCGTGCGCGCCTTTCGCCAGGTCGGCGGCGTGCCGCGCTTCATCGACCGCGCTGAAGGGCCCTACATGATCGACGCCGAGGGCACGCGCTACATCGACTACATCGGCTCGTGGGGGCCGATGATCGTCGGCCATGCCCACCCGGAGGTGACCGCCGCGGTGCAGAAGGCTGCCACGCGCTCGCTGAGCTTCGGCGCGCCCACCGCCGACGAAATCGACATGGCCGAGGCGATCTGCAAGCTCATGCCAGCGGTGGAGCAGGTGCGGCTGGTGTCCAGCGGCACCGAGGCCGGCATGAGCGCCATCCGCCTAGCGCGCGGCTTCACCGGGCGTGATGCCATCGTCAAGTTCGAGGGCTGTTATCACGGCCATGCCGACAGCCTGCTGGTCAAGGCGGGCTCGGGCCTGCTCACCTTCGGCAACCCGAGTTCGGGCGGTGTGCCGGCCGATCTGGCCAAGCACACCCTGGTGCTGGAGTTCAACAACATCGCCCAGATCGAAGAGTTGTTCGCCAAGCGCGGCAGCGAGATCGCCTGCGTCATCGTCGAGCCCATCGCTGGCAATATGAACTTCATCCGGGGCACGCAGGCCTGGCACCAGCGGCTGCGCGCGCTGTGCACCGAGCATGGCGCCATGCTGGTGTGGGACGAGGTGATGACCGGATTCCGCGTGGCACTGGGCGGGGCGCAACAGGTCTACGGCATTCGGCCCGACATGGTGGTGATGGGCAAGGTGATCGGCGGCGGCATGCCGTTGGCGGCTTTCGGCGGCCGGGCGGACGTGATGGCCAAGCTGTCGCCGCTGGGGTCGGTCTATCAGGCGGGGACGTTGTCGGGCAATCCCCTGGCCGTCGCCGCGGGCATGGCGCAGTTGCGCCTGATCCAGCAGCCCGGGTTCTACGAGCGTCTGAGCGCCACGACGCAGAAGCTGATGCGCGGCCTGGAGGCAGCCGCAGCGCGGCACGGCGTGCCGTTTTGCACCGACTCGGAAGGAGGCATGTTCGGCTTCTATTTCTCCACCCGGCTTCCGCAGAACTATCCCGACATGGCCGATGCCGATGTCGAGGTGTTCAAGCGCTTCTTCCACGCCATGCTCGATCGCGGCGTGTATCTGGCGCCGAGCATGTTCGAGGCCGGGTTTGTCTCGGCGGCGCATGGCGATGTAGAAATCGAGGCGACTCTGAGCGCGGCCGACGCCGCGTTTGCCGAACTGGCGCGCGGCTGAAGGCCGCGACGCTGTCTTAAAAACTCTCCGGGTTCAACGCGGTATCTGCACGTCCCACATGCGCGCGGCGATCACCGCGGTGCGGCCGTTCATATACGGCGAATACAGGCGCTTCTGATAGATGCGCGGCGCGGGCAGCATGACGGCCAGCCGCGCGGCCTGCGCCGGGCTCAGGCGGGCGGCGCTGGTGTGAAAGTAGGTTTGCGCCGCGGCTTGCGCGCCGTAAATGCCGTTGCCCCATTCCACGCTGTTGAGGTAGATCTCCAGAATGCGGCGCTTGCCCAGAATGCCTTCGAGCATGAAGGTGATGATCAGCTCCTGGCCCTTGCGCAGATAGTCGCGCTCGGGGGAGAGAAACAGGTTTTTGGCGAGTTGCTGGGTGATGGTGGAGCCGCCGACGATTTTGCCGCTGCGCTCATTGCGCCTGCTGTGGTTGCGGTCCCAGGCGTTTTGGATGGCGTCCCAGTCCACGCCGTCGTTGGTGAGGAAGGTCGCATCCTCGGAGGCGACGACGGCGCGTTTGAGGTGCGGGCTGATGGCGTCGTAAGGCACCCAGTCGTGCTGCCACTCGACCTTGTCGCCACTTTTGAGGATGCGCAACTCGGCTGCGCGCATGAAGGTGGTGCTGGAGGGCGGAATGACCGTCCACAGCGCGATGCGAAGGGCGAAATAGGCCTGCAGCACCACGCCTGAGAGGAAGAACAGCCACAGCAAACGGCGCCACAGCGGCGCGGAAGCTCTCTTGACCATGGTCAGGACGTGGCGGAGGCGGTGATTTCGGCGCGCAGTGTGGCGAGCACCGGGGCGGTGTCCGGCGCTTCGCCATGCCACAGGGTGTAGCTCTGCGCCGCCTGCTCGACCAGCATGCCCAGACCATCCCACGCGCGCGCGCCTGCGGCGCGGGCCTGGGCGACGAAGGGCGTATCGTGCGCGCCGTACATCATGTCGTAGGCCCAGTTGCCTGCGTGCAGCACGCCCTCGGGCAAGTCGAGCGAGCTGCCCCCCAGGCTGGCCGAGGTGGCGTTGATGACGCCGTCGGCCCAGCGCGAGGGCGGCCCCTGCACCACCTGCAGATCGACGCCGTGTTGCATGGCCAGGGCGCTGTGGCGCGCGGCCAGCGCCTGCGCCTTGTCGGCGCTGCGATTCCACAGCGCGATGACGCGCGTGCCGGCCGTGATCAGCGGGCCGAGCACGCCGCTGGCCGCCCCGCCGGCGCCGAGCAGCAGCAGCCGCTGGCCTTGCAGCGGGGTGTGGGCATCGGCGGCGAGCACGCGCGCCAGATCGCGTATCAGGCCGATGCCGTCGGTGTTGTCGCCCCACAGGCCGCCTTCGTCCCAGCCGATGGTGTTGACCGCCTGGGCGAGTTGCGCCGCCGGGCTGCGGCGGGAGCACAGACGCCAGGCGTCGAACTTGAAGGGCACGGTGATGTTGGCGCCGCAGCCGCCCTCGTCATGAAAGGCGTCGAGCGCGGCGTCCAGGCCGTCGATGGGCGCGAGCCGCGCCTCGTAGCGCAGCGACACGCCGGTCTGCTGTGCGAACAGGGCATGGATGCGCGGCGAGCGGCTGTGGGCTATTGGGTTGCCGAACACGGCGTAAAGCGCAGTCATCAATCGGTCTCCCGGGTCATGGGGCAGCTTGCTCCGGGCTCTGCGGAGCCTGGACGGCGGTTTCCAGGCCTTGATCGCGGGTGAAGCGAAATCGCGAGATCACCACGATCTGATCGGCCTGCCGGAGCATGGCGTCGGTGAAGCGGCCGTAGGGCTGCGCCGCTTCGACGATGGCGCGGGCCTGACGATCGAGGGTGGGGTTGCCCGAACTCTGCACCACGTCGGCGGCAACGAGGCGTCCGTCGGCAGCGATGGTGATCGACATGATCAGGCTGCCATACAGCTTGTTGCCGCCGCTTTGCGGAAACTCGCGGGTGCCCAGGGTTTCGATTTTGGTGCGCAGCTTGTCGTAATACAGCGCGTAGGCGGCTTCGCGCGTGGACGGGCCGATGAAGCGGCGTCGCGGCTTGGCGTTCTGCTGCCTGATCTGGCGCTCGATGGCGCCGAGCATGTCGAGCAACTGGCGGCGCTTCTCCTCCAGAGCCTGCTGTTTTTCAGGATTGCTCTCCTGCCGGACGGTCTGGGCCAGCTGCACGATCTGCTGCCGCACCTGGGTGAGCAACTGTTGCTGCTTCTGCTCAAGTTCGGACAGGCTGCGTTGCTGATGGACTGCGGCGTCGCCGTGCGAGACATCCGCGGTGAAGGGCAGCGGCGTGGTGGCCAGGCCCTTGTTGGCGTCGCCGCCGCCGTCGAGGTTGGCTTGGGCGATGGCCTGCGGTTTGGTTGGCGCATCTTCGGTGCGCTGGTTGACCAGCACCACGTCCAGTGGCGCGTTGTCGAACATGCGGTTGAAGGTCTGCGGCGCGGCAAAGCGCAGGCTCAGCAGGGCCACATGCACCCCGATTGAGGCGATGAGGGCCCATTGCAGGGGGCTGAAGGAGCGCAGACTCAAGGCGGGCACGGCGGTGGCGGCAGGGCAGAGGCGGCGATTCTACGAAGCCTGCCGGGAGGCGTCGGCGCCAGGCTCGGCTTCGGCCTCCTCGGTGTCCACGGCGACGCTGATCGGGGCGGCCAGGGCCACGGCGTCTTCTTCCTCCTCCGTGTCGGCGCTGATGCCGGCATCGGCCTGTGCAGTTTGCTGCGGCGCTTCGATCTGGCCGATCACCCGGCCAAACACCTCCAGGGTGATGAGATCGGTGCCGGTGATCTGCACGCGCACCCGGGTGTTGCGCGGCAGGTCTTGCGCCCCTACGGCGGTGAACACCAGCGGCAGGCCGTCCACGCGCACCGCGCCCTCGCGCAGCACGGCGGCGTCGAAGGTGTCGAGCTTTTCCTGCGCCAGATAGCGCAGCGTCCAGTAGCGCTCCAGCGCCGACTGATGGGTGGCGTAGGCCTTGTAGGTGTCTTCGAACGACTCGACGATGGCGAACAGCAGCGGGTCGCGCGGCTTGAACGGCGCCTGCAGCAGCGCGGTCTTGCCGAAGCGCGCGCAGGCGATGAGCTGGCCCTGGTTGAGCAGATCGACGTAGCGCCGCAGCGGCGAGGTGCACCAGGCATACTGCGCCACGCCCAGGCCTTGGTGCGGCGCGGGCTTCAGACCCATGCGGGTGCGCAGATTGGCGCCGAAGCCGCTCTGGCTGCGGTAGATGCCGGGCATGCCCAGCTCGGCCAGCCAGCCGCCCCAGGTGGCGTTGGCCAGAATCATCAGCTCGGCGACGATGGTGTCCAGCGGCGCGCCGCGACGGCGCGGTTCAATGCGCACGGTGGCGGTCTCGGCGCCTTGCTCCAGGCCGTCGATGCGGAAGGTGTAGTCCACGCCGCCCGCGCGTTCAGGCTTGCCGCGCACCTGCTCGCGGCCTTTTTTCAGCGCCTGTGCGAAGGTCCAAAGCCAGACGAGTTCCCTGGCATGCGGGTAGCTTTGCGCCGCCGGGTCTGCGGCAAGAGCCTCCTCGGTGACCACGGCATCGAGCTGGTCGTGGCGCAGATTGCTGGCTATGCGCACCTGCTCCACCCTGGTCTCGAAGTCGGCGGGCTGCAGGTCCGGGCCGACGGTGCAATACAGCGACAGCGCCGGGCAGTCGCGTCCGGCCTCCAGCGTGAAAGCCTGCACCAGCGCGTCGGGCAGCATGGTGATCTTGTCGCCAGGCATGTAGACGGTGGACAGCCGGTTGCGCGCGACCCGTTCCCAGTCGGAGTCGCGCGTCAGCGCCAGCGCCGGGGCGGCGATGTGAATGCCCAGCCGCACCCGACCGTCGTCGAGCCATTGCAGCGAGAAGGCGTCGTCGATCTCGGTGGTGGCCGAGTCGTCGATGCTGAAAGCAGGCGCCGCGGCCAGCGGCAGCAGGTCGCTGACAGGCGGAATGGGCAGCTCGGGAAACGCGGTGCCCTTGGGAAAGCGCTCCATCAGGAAGCGCTGCATGTGGAAGCGCCATGCCGAGGTGATGGCCCCGGCATCGCGCAGCAGGGTGAGGGCGCCGCGTCCGGTGTTCTTGACCGCCTGCGCCACGGCCTTGAACTCCACGCTGTTCTTGTCGGGGCGGAACAGAATGGCATAGAGCTTGTCGGCGATGTCGCTCGGGCAGCGCCCGGCAGCAAGCTCGGCAGCGAAGGCGTCGATCTGGCGCAACTGCTCCTGCTTGCGGGCGATGGCCGCCAGCGCCGCCTGCACCTGCGCCGCGGGAGCCTTGCGAAACTGCCCGCCGCGGCCGCGCCGCTGGAAATAATGCGGCGCTCCGAACAGCCGCAGCAGGATGGCCGCGCGCTGCCCGGCGTCGGGCGTGCCGCCGTAGTAATCGGCGGCGACCTGGTCGAAGGCGAACTCGTCTTCTGGCGCGAATTCCCAGAGCAGGTCCAGGTCGAGCTCTTCCTGCTGGGCCTGGGCCCAGGCCATCAGCTCGGCGGGCGTCGGCTTGTCGAAGCGCACCAGCGCCTGCGCCGACTTGATCTTCTGCCGCTTGCCCGAGTCGAGCTCGACCTGAAGGCTGGCCTCGGCCTCGCTCATGATGCGCCCGGCGTGAAACTTGCCGCCGTCTTCGAACAGCACGTTCATAGAGTCATGCCGCCGTCGACTTCGATCACCGCGCCGCTGATGTAGCTGGCATCCCTGCTGGCGAGAAAGGCGTAGACACTGGCAATTTCTCCGGCCTGGCCGAGGCGGCGCAGCGGCACGCGCTCGGCCATTTGCGTCATCACCTTGTCGGGAATGGTGGCGAGCATGGGCGTCTGGATGAAGCCCGGCGCCACGGCGTTGACGCGAACGCCCTTGGGCCCGAGCTCGCGCGCCCATGTCTTGGTCATGGCGATGATGCCAGCCTTGGTGGCGGCGTAGTTGGTCTGGCCGAAATTGCCGTAGAGCCCGACCACGCTGGAGGCGCTGAGGATGCAGCCGCTGCCGCGCTCGATCATGTGCGGAGAGACGATCTGGGTGCAGCGGAACACCGCGCGCAGGTTGACATCGATCACGGCGTCGAACTGCTCGTCGGTCATTTTTACCAGCCGGGCGTCGCGGGTAATGCCGGCGTTGTTGATCAGGGTGTCGATGCGGCCGAAGCGGGCAATGGCGGCATCGACCAGCGCGGTGAACGCGGCGCGATCGCCCACGTCCAGCGCCTGTGTCAGCACCTGGGTGCCGCCAGCTCGCAGCTCGGCGGCGACCGGTTCCAGCGTGTCAGCGTTGCGGTCGCACAGCACCAGGCTGGCGCCTTCGGCGGCGAATTTTCGCGCGGTGGCCAGGCCGATGCCTTGCGCCGCGCCGGTGATGAGAGCGATGTGGTCTTGAAGTCGCATGATGAGTTGGCTTGAAAGGCGTTGATCAGGTTCCCAGGCACCAGCGCAACACGGCGTCGAGATGGTGCTCGGCGTAGTCGGAAAGAGCGTGGTCGCCACCAGGCAGCACGGTGCAGTGTGCGCCCCGGTAGCGGGCGGCCATCTCGCGCCAGTCGAGCACTTCGTCGCCCTGGGCGATGATCACAAAGTAGTGTTGCGGGTTCGGGACGGGCTGGCTCAGGTCGCCGACTTCCAGCGCGTGCAGTTCCTCGACATGCGCGGCGGTAAAGGTGAACGACAGCGACGGGTCGTGCCAGGCGGTTAGCGTGCCGATCTGCGTGCGCAGATCGCGCGCCGGATCGACCGCAGGGTTGAGCAGCGCCGCGCGGCTACCCAGGGTATGCGCCAGATGCGTGGCATAAAACCCGCCGAGCGAGCTGCCGATGAGCGCGAGATCTTCACCTTCCGTGTCGCCCAGCAGCTCGGCGCAGAGCTGCATGGCCTCGCGCGGCGAGGGCGGGAGCTGCGGGCAGAGCCAGCGCACCGCCTCCTGCCCCTGTTGCGCCCGTTGCGCGTTGAGCGCGGCCACGCGCCGCCCCGTGGCGCGCGCCTTGGCGGACTGCGGCGAGGAACGAAAGCCGTGGAGGTAGAGCAGGGTGGGCATGGGGAGGCTGCGGCGCGAGCGGTCGCCGCCCCCGAATGCTACCTGCCGCGACTTCTCAAGGAAACGCAGGGCCGCCCCAAGTTTCCTTGACCCCCACGGGGGGCGGGTCGGCGAGCCGACCCTGGGGGCTCTATCTCAGTTCCGTGCGGGCGCGGAAGCGGAGGCCGAGTCGGCGCGGGTGTCTTCCTCGGGCCAGTCGCGAATGTAGGCCTTGAGCATCTGGTTCTCGAAGTCCTGCTCGCGCACCACGGCCATGGCCACGTCGTGGAAGGAAATCACGCCCAGAAGCGCGTCGTCCTGCATCACCGGGATGTAGCGCGTGCCGCTGTCGAGCATGGTGCGGCGCAGGGTGTCGAGGGTGGTCTCGGGGCCGCAGACCTCGTAGTGCACGTCCATGCGTTCGGACACGGCCTGATCGCCCAGCACGCCCCCGCCCTCGGCCACGGCGGCCATGACCTCGGAGAAGGTCAGCAGACCGACGAGTTTGCCGTGCTCCATGACCACCAGCGAGCCGATGTCGTGCTGCGCCATGGTCTGCACCGCCTGCAACAGACTGGCCTGAGGGGGAACGGTGAAGAGCACATGGCCTTTCACGCGCAGAATGTCGCTGACTTTCATGGCATCTCCTCTTGATTTCAATAGGTGAAATATAGTCAGTGCATCTGCTGCCCACCAGAGGTCATTCCCGCAGGTTCCTGCTTTGTGGAACGCCCGATCGCCATGTCCGCCCATCATCCTTCTTCTCTTCCCCTTGTCCTGCTGCACGGCGCTGGAGGTGACGCCAGCGTCTGGTCGGTGCAGACCGATTGGCTTACGGCTCGCGGCTGGCAGTGCGTGACGCTGGAACTGCCCGCGCACGGCGACACGCCCGGGCCGCCGCTGACCGGCATCGAACGCATGGCCGACTGGGTGTGGACGCAGCTCGACGCCCGGCAGATCGGCCCCGTGGTGCTGGCCGGGCACAGCATGGGCTCGCTGATCGCGCTGCACGCCGCCGGGCAGCGTCCGGGTCAGTTGCGCGGCCTGGCCTTGCTCGGCTCGGCGTTTCCCATGCGCGTTTCGCGTCGGCTGCTGGCGCAGGCCGAGCAGGAGCCGGAGGAGGCGATCGACAACGTGGTGCGCTGGTCTTATGCCCAGGCCGAACCGCTCACCCCGGCGCCGGGTTTTCAGTCGCCGCAGGCCTATCGCGAGCTGCTGCTGCGGCAGCAGGCGCACTGGGCCGAGGGCAGCCTGCTCGCCACCGACCTGAGGGCGTGTGATCGCTACGAGGGGGGTGAAGCCGCCGCGCGCTCATGGGGCGGCCCCACCCTGTTTTTGCTCGGCGAACACGACCGCATGACCCCGGTGGCCCAGGCCGAAACCCTGCGCGCCGCCTTGCCGCGCCAGCGCACGGTGTTGCTCGACTGCGGTCACAACCTCATGGCCGAAGCGCCGCACGCCGTGGCCCACGCGCTGGCCGACTGGATGGAGCGCGACCTGGGAGTCTGTCGGACTTGAGGATCGCGGGCTGCAAAATCGCCCTGCGGCGCCCTGCGGCAGCGGCTTTTTGCCCCATAGCTACGGCTATGGGGCTGCAAATCCGCCGCCGCATGGCATCCGCATGCCCATTTTTCGCTTTCCGCGCCCCAAGCCCGACAGACTCCTGGGCCTCGCGGCTTGAGCAGGCATGACGGTCGGCGGCGTCAGCCGCAAGCGCGCCGCACCGCGCCAGACGGTGAGCACCACCCGGCCCGTGCCGCGTACCCGGTACGCATCGCCTTCGCACAGAAACACATCGTCGGGCTCGCCTTCTTCGGTGAGCCAGACGCAACAGGCGCTGCCGTGTAAGGCCTCGCCGCGCGGCGGTTCGATGCGCAGGCTCAGGCCCGCAGCGTCCTTGAGCGACAGCGAGTCGCCGAGTTGCAATTCGATCCAGTCACGCTGGATGGATACTTCGGTATGCGACATGATGCTCTCCGCTAGCATGTAAAAAAGGCATGAAGTCAGCCGGGTACAAAAGAGCGATGAATCGTTCCGTTGCTCCTTGTGATTGGGAAGTCTAGGCAACGGATCCCTTTGAAAAAAGCGCAAATCTCGAAGGATCATCATGCAAAAAAGTGATGTTGCAAGCGCCAGGTCGGCACCGCACGTCGCGCGTGCCACGCCGCGCAGCCGCCAGATCGACGCCGGACACCTGCGCGGATTCGAGGCCGCGGCGCGGCTGGGCAGCTTCACCGCTGCGGCGGACGAGTTGGCGCTGACCCAATCGGCGCTGAGCCGTCAGATCCAGACCCTGGAGGCGCAGGTGGGGGTGCCGCTGTTCACCCGCGAGGGGCCGAGGGTGCGGCTATCGCCCGCGGGCGAGCAGTTCGCCGCGGTGGTGCGGCAGGCGCTGCACAGCCTGGACGCCATGGTTGACACCCTGCGCGCCGGGCAGGGACGGCCGCGGGTGCGGCTGACCACCTTCGCCTCATTGGCCAGCCAGTGGTTGATTCCGCGGCTGGGCGAGTTTCAGGCCACTCATCCCGACATCGACATTGCGGTCGAAACCTTCGACAGCCTCAGCGATCTGGAGCATGGCGACATCGATATCGCCATTCGCCGCCTGCGCCACGACAACCCCCAGGCGCACGCGCCGGGCACCACCTTTCTGTTCGGCGAGGAGATCACCCCGGTGTGCAGCCCCGTGCTCGCCGACCGCGCACCCACCAGCCTGGAGGCGCTGCCGCGCTGCGTCTGGATCGACGACGTGCGCGTGCATGGTGCCCCGCCCATCGCCCGCGCCAACATGCAGGCGCTGTCGTGGGGTGGCTGGTATGCGGGTCTGGGCCTGCCGCAGCCCGAGCCGCTGCGCTGGCTGCGGTTCAACTACACCTATCAGGTCATTCAGGCCGCGGTGGCCGGGCAGGGGGTGGCGATGGGGCAGATCGGCCTGATCCGCGACCTGCTCGCCGCAGGCACGCTGATCGCCCCGGTGGGGCGCCGGGTCGATGCCGGGTATGGCTATTACCTGGCCACCCGCCCAGACACGCAGCCGCGCCCCGAGGTGCAGGCCATGCTCGACTGGCTGCAGCGCCAGTTCGCCGCCTGGCAGGCCATCGCCGTCGATTGAGATTGAATCACTGCATCGCGTTGTGCAGCGGGTGGCGCAGGCGTTGCAGCACTTTCAATGCGCGTGCCTTGGTGCCGTCCACCCAGACGCTTTCGCCTACGGGTCTTGGGTTTTGCAGGCCGAGGCGGCGCAAGCGGTTGTTGAACTGGTGGGCGGCGGTCAGCCGGTCGGACTGGCGGGTGCGGAAGGTGAAGGCCAGCGACACCGAAAGATTCGAATGGGTCCACACCCGATGCGGCGCGATGAAGGGGTGATGCACACCTAGCCCCGGTCGCAGCGCGAAATGCACGGCGCGCTGCTCGAATTCGGGCCGGTAAGGCGGGCGCGTGCCTTCGTAGGCCAGCAACCGGTCTTTCTGCGCCGGGCTCATGATGACCGGGTCGGCCTGATTCCACAGATCGGCGGTCTTCTCGCCGCGAATCTGCAGCAGGAAGTTCATTTCGCGGTCCATGTGATAGGGCGTCACCGCGCCTTGGGCCGAGAGGAAAAAGTAGGTCGAATACCAGGTGATGTGCGGGTCGAGCGGGTGGACGTGCGCGGCGATCTCGGCGAGCAGGCCCTCCATCTCCGGCCGGTACTGCGCGTCCACCTCGGGGTTGCTGATGCAGATGTAGCCCTTCAGCGACTCGAAGTGCGTCAGCAGGTGGTCGAGCGTGAGCCCATCCTGCGGGGCGCGGAAAGTGGCCTCGAAGTCGGCGTCGGGCGCGATGTCGCCGCGCCGGAAACTCACCTTCCTTTCAGGCATGCGTCGCGCCAGCTCGAACAGCGAGTCGATGTCGAACAGGGGATGCTCCTGCAGCCGGTGCTCCAGCAGGAACGGGCGGCGGTTGTAGTGGCTCTGCAGCGTGGCCGCATCGAACTGCAGCCAGCCCTCACCGGCTTGGCGCCCGCGCTGCAACAGGCTGGCGTACTGCGCGTTGGAAAGGAATTCACCCAGCATGACGACCTCCAGGGAGTGGGTTTTTGTGTTTGTTCGGCCCACTTTACAGTTTTGCCGACCGTTGTCTATACGGCGTGCCCCGGTAAAGGGGGGTGCCGCAGGCGTTTGAGCGGGATTCGGGCGGGGTCGAGGGCGTCGGCCAGATCGGTTTCGATCGGCAGGGGCGTGCCTTCCAGGCCGGCCACGAGGGTTTCAGCCAGCAGGGCGGCCAGGGTGAGGCCGCGCGAACCCAGACCGGCGCAGAGGGCGATGCCGGGCAGGCGGGGCAGTTCGTGCAACTGCTTGCCCGCCGCGCGCTGCGGCGCGGCCAGCAGCGGCCGCAGGTCGGGCAGCGGGCCGCAATAGGGCAGGCGGTCGGGCGCGTAGGCGCGGATGCCTGCGAAGTGGCGCAGCGCTCCGGCGTGGTCGGGCAGCGGGGCCGTGGTGGTGAGGGCTTGCAGACCGGCGCGGTTGTGCGCCCAGGCTTGCTCGGACGTGAGGGGCTGCTCGGCCGGCTCGAAGGTGGCGCCGATGAGCAGCCAGTCGTTGTCGCGGGCGGTCTGGGGGTTAGGAGGGTCGGTTTGTTGCAAGCGGCCCGCGGCGGCTTCGGGCAGGCGCAGCACATAGCCGCTGCCCATCCAAGGCTGCCGAAGATGTTGCAGGGCGGGCCAAAACCGCGCGGGCAGCGCCTGGGCCTGGCCGCGCAGGGTTTGCAGAGGCAGCCACTCGGGGCCGGGGATCAGGCCACTGGCGGCGAGCAGCTCGGGCGTTTGGTGGGCGGTGGCAAGCACGATCTGCGGGGCGCGGGCGAGGGTCTGCCCGGCGGCGTCGAGCACGCTCCAGGCCGAGCCGTCGCGTTGCAGCCGGGCGGCGGTGGCGTTGCAGCGCAGGGTGATGCACGGGGCATCCAGCCATGCGGCGCAGACGGTCTGGTTGGCGAGCACGGCGCTGTCCACCTGCCAGCCATGCTCGGCCCCTTGCGCCAGTTCCGGGGGGAGATTCACCTTGTGCTGCCAGTGCTGCATGCGTCGGGCTTCGGCGGCGTTGGCCGCGGTGAGGGTGGCGGGCTGAAACCTCGCCAGCGATGCGGCATCGGGCGGCAGGGCGCGGCGCAGCGCGGCCATGCCGGCGCGGGTGAGGCGCGACAGCAGGTTGTCGTCGGCCGAGGGCTGCAGGTGGGCAAGGCCCGCGGGCATGGCCGAGCCGCCGCTGGCCGCCTGGGCAGCGGCGTCGAGCACCTCGACCGTCCAGCCGTTGCGCGCCAGCGCCTGGGCGCAGGCAGCACCGGCGATGCCGGCGCCGATGACCACGGCATGCCGCGGCGTGGCAGCGGGCCAGGGCTCGGGCAGGGTGTGGCGGGTGCGCTTCCAGCGCGGGTTGAAAGTGGCCTGCAGACGCTGGCGCTTGCCGCCCCAGCCGGGTTGCAGGTCTAGATCGAAACCGGCCTGGCTCATGCCCTTTTGCACCGCGTGGGCCACGGTGTAGCTGGCGGCGCGGGCGCCGGGCCGGGTCAACCGGGCCAGGGCGCGGAACAGTTCGGGCGTCCACATCTCGGGATTGCGCGCAGGGGAGAAGCCGTCGAGATAGAGGGCGTCGGCCGCCAGCCTCAGACGCGGCGCCAGGTCGGTGGCGTCGCCGAAGGCCAGCAGCAGGTGCACGCGGCCTGCGTCGAGTTCGATGCGGTGCAGTCCGCGCACAGCGGGCGGCCATTGGGCGGCGAGTTCGGCGGCGAAGGGCTGCAGTTCCGCCGGGGCATGCGCCGTCAGATCGGCGGCGCGTACCGGGTGCAGCTCCAGGCTGACGTAGTGCAGCCGCTCGCAGCGCTGTGGGTCGGCGCGCCATGCCGCCCAGGTGGCGAGGAAATTGACGCCCAGACCGAAGCCGGTTTCGAGAAGGGTGAACTGCTGACGGCCTGCCCAGCGCGCGGGGGTGTCGAGCAGGCCGCAGCCGCCCAGATACACCGCGCGGGCCTGGCCCAGGGCACCTGCGCGGCTGGCGTAAACGTCGCCGTAGCGGGGGCTGGCGGGCTGGCCGCTGGCGTCCAGGGCGAGATCGGCGGGTTCGAGAAGCGGGCTGGAAGACGGCTTCAAGCGGCGCTCAATCGGTGGTTCAATCGACCAAGGTCAGCGAGAGGGCATCCAGGCCGTAGAGTCCGTCTTCGGTGAGCACCAGATCCATGAGCTGGTCGTGCGGCTGCATGTCGAGCTGCTGCAGCTCGCAGCAGGCCCAGCTCAGGCCGACGGTGTAGACCTCTTCGCGCCCGGAGAGGTAGCGGTCGTAATAGCCGCCGCCGTAGCCCAGGCGCAGGCCGACATCGGCAAAGCCCACGCAGGGCACCAGCAGGGTGGTCGGCTCGATCACCGCGTCGCCGACGGGCTCGGCGATGTCGTAGGGGCCAGGGCGCAGCGGCTCGCCGGGCTTCCAGGCGATGAAGGTCATGGTCTTGGTCGCCTCGTCGACGCGGGGCAGGGCGAGGGTGCATTCGGGGTGCGCAGCCAGCCACTTCTCCAGGGTGGGCAGGGGGTCGAATTCGCCGCGCGTGGCACAGTAGGCGCCGAGGGTTTCGGGCTCCAGGGCGTCAAGCACCTGCAACAGGCGCTCGGCCAGCTCGGTCTGGCGTCGCGGCAGGTCGGGCAGAGCCTGACGCCGGGCGATGAGCTCGCGGCGCAGATCGGCGCGCAAATGCTGAGGGAGTTCTGGGGACAATGGGTCGTAAAGGGGTGTGTTCACGGTAAGCTGCGTCCTATGAGAATCAACGGGTTGTTGCCGCTTATTTTGCGCCGCTGTGGCAGCGCGGGCTTGGTCTTGGGTTTGAGTCTGTCGGCGCCGCTGGCGCGGGCGCAGTCGGCACCGGTCGCTGCCAGTGGCGCGGCTCCGGTGGCGCAGGCCAGTGTGGCGATGCGGCCGGTGGTCATGCCGACGATGCCGGTCATTCCCGTCGATCAGGCACAGTTGATCGTGGCAGCGCAAAAGGCATCGCAGCGCGGCGACCCGCAGCCCGCGCTCGACGCCCTGCCGCAGCTCAAGGGCACGCTGCTCGAACCGTGGGTGGCCTACTGGGCGATCAAGCCCACGCTGACCAAGGCCACGCAGCAGGATTTCGACGCCTTCGCCCGCGCCTACCCGCATACCTATGTGCTCGACCGCCTGCGCAACGACTGGCTGCTCGAACTGGGCAGGCGCCAGGACTGGGCCGACTTCAACCGCGTCTATCCGCACTTCATCATGCGCGACGATCCGCAGGTGCAGTGCTACGACCTGCAGAGCCAGTACGTGACCCAGCATGCCGACGTGACCGCGCAGGTGTTCAAGCTGTGGATGGATCAGCGCACCGGCGGCCCCGGCTGCAACAGCGCGGCCTCTGCCCTGCTGGAGGACGGCGCCATGCCGCGCGACATGCTGTGGCAGCGCATGCGGCGGTTCTACGACGACGGCCGCGCCAAGCAGGCGCGCGATCTGCTCGCACCCTTCCTGCCGCCCGGGAGCTGGCGCATCCTGGCGCAGACCGACACCGATTCAGTGCGCTATCTGCTCGACCTGGTGCGCCGCGGCCCACAGGCAGCCATCGCCAACGCCGATCAGCGTCAATACCTGGTGCTGGCGCTGCTGAGCATGGCGCGGCAAGACCCGGGTCAGGCCGCGCGGCTGCTGCAGGACAGCTTCTCCGCACTGCCCGCGCCGGACCGGGCGCAGATCTGGGGCCGCATCGGTCTGTCGGCCGCGCTCAGTCTGCAGCCCGAGGCGGTCGGCTGGTTTGCCCGCATGGCTCAGGCCGATCCGACCTACGCGCCCTCAGACACGGTGCTGCAATGGCAGGCCCGCGCCGCGCTGCGGGCGCAAGACTGGGCGCAAGTGCGTAGCGCCACCCGCACCCTGATCGACCGGGGCGACTCCGATCCGGCCTGGCCCTACTGGCATGCCATGGCGCTGGAAAAACTGGGACATCCCATCGAGGGCCGCGCGCTGCTGGCCGAGATCGCCAACCCCTGGGATTTCTACGGCCAGCTCGCCACCGACGCCCTGGGCATGAAGGTCAGCCTGCCCGCCTCGCTGCCGCCCGCGCCGATGGCTGCTGTGGCGCAGCAGGCCTCGCGTCCGGGGCTGCAGCGTTCGCTGGCACTGTTCGGCCTCGATCTGCGTTTCGATGCCGTGCGTGAGTGGAATTTTTCGCTGCGCGGGCTCGACAACAACCAGATGCAGGCGGCCGCCGAACTGGCCTGCCAGCAGCAGGTCTGGGATCGCTGCATCAACACCAGCGAGCGGGTCAAGGGCGGGGTCGATATCGCCCAGCGCTACGTCATGCCGTATCGAGAGGCCATCGGCAAGGCCTCCAAGGCCGAGGACGTGAACGAGGCTTTCCTCTACGGCCTGATCCGCCAGGAGTCGCGTTTCATCGCCAACATCAAGTCGTGGGTGGGCGCTTCGGGGCTGATGCAGCTCATGCCGGCCACGGCCAAACTGGTGGCGCGCAAGATCGGCCTGACCGACTACAGCCATGACCAGATCGCCGACGTGGGCGTGAACGTGCAGCTCGGCAGCGCCTACCTCGGCGGTTTGCTGCGACAGTTCGACGGTTCCGAGGCGCTCGCCGCGGCGGGCTACAACGCCGGGCCGGGGCGGCCCCTGCGCTGGCGCAATATGGGCCTGCCTGATCGGCCGCTGTTGCCGGGGGCCGTCTTTGCCGAGAACATCCCCATTCCCGAAACCCGCGATTACGTCAAAAGGGTGCTGGCCAATGCCACGGTGTATGCGGCCATCCTCAGCGGCAAGCCGCAGTCGCTCAAGGCCCGCCTGGGCGATGTCGGATCGCCCGACGCCATGCTGGCGAGCAATCAGCGATGAACGGACTGTCTGAGCCTAGACAGGTATTTTGCGGCTTGCTTCTGGCAAACTTGGGCTGTCGTTGAATTCCCGGACTTCTCTCATGCAACGGAACATCCTCGTCATCGGCGGCAGCGGCTTCATCGGCAGCCGTCTGGTCAACGCCCTGTCGCTGGCCAATCATTTCGTCACCGTGCCCACGCGCCGCCGCCAGCGTGCACGCCATCTGGTGCAACTGCCGCTGGTCGATGTGGTCGAGTGCGATGTGCACGACGACGTCAAGCTGTCCAAACTGGTCGCCGGGCGCGATGCCGTGGTCAACCTCGTGGGCATTCTGCACGGCAGGCGCGGCCAGCCCTACGGCCCAGACTTCGCCCGCGCGCATGTGGACTTGCCGCGCCGCCTCGCCGCAGCCTGCGCGCAGCACGGTGTGCGCAGGCTGGTACACATGAGCGCGCTGGGCGCAGATGTCGATGGACCGTCGATGTATCTGCGCTCCAAGGGCGCGGGTGAGGCCGCGCTGCGCGCGCAATCGGGGCTGGACCTCACGGTGTTCAGGCCCTCGGTGGTGTTCGGCCCTGAAGACAACTTCCTCAACACCTTCGCCCGCCTGCAGCGCGTGTTTCCCATCGTGCCGCTGGCCGGGGCGAAAACCCGCTTCGCCCCGGTCTATGTGGGCGACGTGGTCACGGCCTTCGTCAACAGTCTGGTCGGGCCGCAGGTGCGCGACACGTTGGGTCAGACCTACGAGCTGTGCGGCCCCAAGACCTACACCCTGGCCGAACTGGTGCGTCTGGCGGGTCATTGGGCCCGGGTGGACGGGGGCTGCGGCCGGCCGGTCATCGCCCTGCCCGACGCGCTCGGGCGTCTGCAGGCCATGTTGATGGAGCTGGCTCCCGGCGAGCCGCTCATGAGCCGCGACAACCTCGACTCCATGAAGGTCGACAGCGTGTGCAACGGCGCCTTGCCCGGCTTCGTGCCCGCGCTTGGCGTGCCGCACCCCGAGTCGCTGGAAGCCATCGCCCCCACCTACATCGACCCGAGGCGTCAGGAGTCGGAATACGGCCAGATGAGGGCGAGCGCCGGGCGCTGAAGCCGACACCGAAGCATGCGCCGTCCTCATGGCGGCCATGCAAAAAACCGGTTTGGCAACCGTTCGGCGTCGCGGGAGAATGGCGGCCTCTCACGTCAGCAGCAGATCGTCATGCTCATTCTCCACATCGGCAACAAGAATTACTCGTCCTGGTCCATGCGCCCCTGGGTGGCGATGACCGCCTTTGGCATTCCCTTCGAGGAGCGCCTGCATTGGCTCGATACGCCTGGGTTCGCCGCCGGGCTGGCGCCGCTCTCTCCGGTGGCTCGGGTGCCCATTCTGGAAGACGGCGCACTGCGCATCTGGGATTCACTGGCCATCGTCGAACATCTGGCCGAGCAATCCCCGCAGCACGCTCTTTGGCCGCGCGAGACCGCGGCCCGCGCCCGTGCGCGCAGCCTGTGCGCCAGCATGCACAGCGGCTTCATGGCGCTGCGCGAGCGCATGAACATGAACATCGAGGCCGAGCTGCCCGGACGAGGCTGGAATCCCGAGGTGCAGCGCGACATCGAGGTCATCCTGCGCATGTGGCACGACGCCTTGCAGACCAGCGGCGGCCCCTTCCTGTTCGGCGCCTTCGGTCTGGCCGATGCGTTCTACGCCCCGGTGTGCATGCGTTTTCTCACCTACCGGCCCGAGTTGCCGGACTGGGCATGGGCCTATGTGCAGGCCGTGGCGGCCCATCCGGCGGTGGATGCCTGGGTGCAACAGGGCAAGGCCGAGCGGGTGTTTCTGCCTGAGCACGAGCCTTACCGCCAAAGCTAAAGACGCCCCACCCCGCAGGGGAGGCGGTGAGGGGAAGAGGCTGCGACTAGACTTCTGCGCTTTGCCTCACCCACAGCCCCATGCTCAACGCCGCCCAGGAACGTGCCGTCGCCCATCTTTCCGGGCCTTGCCTCGTCATCGCCGGGGCGGGCAGCGGCAAGACGCGGGTGATCACGCACAAGATTGCGCGGCTGCTGCGCGCCGGGCTTGAGCCCGAGCAGATCGCGGCGATCACCTTCACCAACAAGGCCGCGGCCGAAATGCGCGAGCGTGCGGCGCAACTGGTGGACAAGCGCGGCGTGGCCGGCAAGCTCGCCATTTCCACCTTCCACGCCCTGGGCGTACGCATGCTGCGCGAAAGCGGCGAGGCGCTGGGGCTCAAGCCTCGCTTTTCCATCCTCGCCGCCGACGACGTCACCGGTCTGCTGCGCGATGCCGGCGCCACCACCGACAACGCCCAGGCTCGTCGCTGGCAGTGGACCATCAGCCTGTGGAAAAACGCCATGCTCACGCCCGAGGCGGCGGCGCGCGTGGCCGAGAACGACGACGAGCGCGTGGCCGCCAAGGTCTACGCGCGCTATGCCGACATGCTCCAGGCCTATCAGGCAGTCGATTTCGACGATCTGATCTGGCTGCCTGTCACCCTGCTGCAGCAGCATGCCGAGGTGCGCGAGCATTGGCAGAGCAAGCTGCGCTACCTGCTGGTGGACGAATACCAGGACACCAACGCCGCGCAGTACGACCTGCTGCGGCTGTTGGTGGGCGACAAGGGGCGCTTCACCGCGGTGGGCGACGACGACCAGAGCATCTACGGCTGGCGCGGCGCCACGCTGGACAACCTGCGCCGTCTGGAGACGGACTGGCCCACGCTCGAAGTCATCAAGCTGGAGCAGAACTACCGCTCGACCAACGCCATTCTGCGGGCGGCCAACGCCATCATCCAGAGCAACCCCAAGCTCTATCCCAAGAGTCTGTGGAGCGAGCACGGCGAGGGCGAGGCGGTGGAGGTGCGCGCCGCGCAGAACGAAGACGAAGAGGCGCAGATGGTGGCCGCGCGCATCCAGGCGCTGCGCAGCGGGCGCAACGCCGAGTTGGCGCACATCGCCGTGCTCTACCGCGCCAATCACCAGTCGCGCCCGCTGGAGCAGGCGCTGCGCCGTGCCAACATTCCGTATGTGGTCAGCGGCGGGCAGAGCTTTTTCGACCGCGCCGAGATCAAGGATGTCTGCGCCTATCTGCGGCTGCTGGCCAATCCCGACGACGATCCCGCCTTTCTGCGCGCCGTCACCACGCCGCGCCGGGGTATCGGGCCGCAGACCCTGGCGGCGCTGAGCAGCTTTGCCGGGCAATGGAAGATCTCGCTGTTCGAGGCGCTGTCCCGCGATTCCATGCCCGCTGCGGTAGGTGCGCGCCCGTCCGATCATCTGCGCGAGTTCGGGCGTCTGCTGCACGACATCGAGTGGCGTGCCCGCACCGCGCCGGCCGGTGAACTGCTGCGCGAAATGCTCGAGACCATCGGCTTTCGCGCCTGGCTGGAGGAGCACAGCGACAACCCGCGCGAGGCCGAGCAGCGCTGGAAGAACGTCGACGACTTCTGCGGCTGGATCGAGCGCAAGGCCGAAGAAGACAAGGTCGGCCTGACGCAGATCGCCCAGACCGTGTCGCTCATCACCCAGTTGCAGGAGCGCGGCGACCAGCGCGACGCCGTGACCCTGTGCACCCTGCACGCTGCCAAAGGGCTGGAGTGGCCGCACGTGGTGCTGGCTGGATGCGAGGAAGGCTTGCTGCCGTTTTTCACCGAGGATCGCCCGCTCACGCCTGCGGCATTGGAAGAGGAGCGCCGCCTGATGTATGTGGGCGTGACCCGGGCTCGCCAGACCCTGGTGCTGAGCTGGTGCCAGAAGCGCAAGCAGGGCCGCGGCGCCGCGGGGCGCACGCCCAGCCGCTTCATCGACGAAATGCAGACCGGCCAGCCCAAGGTGAGCAACAAGGATGCCGCGATGGCCCGCATCGCCGCCCTGCGCAGTCGTCTGGGGGCGGCTGCCGAGGAGAGTGCTGAGGCGAAACCCTGATCGGTGCGGGCCAGACCTAGCCGAAACGCCCCGAATCGGCTATGTTCCGAAAAAACGAACGGGCGTGCTTTTTCCCGTTACGCTGCAATCCACAAAACGCAGGAGACTCTTCATGGAGCGGATCTGGCTGGCGAACTATCCCGCAGGCGTGCCTGCGGACATCGATCCCGACCTTTTTTCCAATGTCGGTGCGCTGCTCGAGCGCAGCTTCAAGGCCTATGCCGATCGACCTGCCTACGCCTTCATGGGGCACAAAACCAGTTATGCGCAGTGGGATCAGCAGAGCAGGGCGCTGGCGGCGTATTTCCAGTCGCTCGGCCTGAACAAGGGCGACCGCGTGGCGCTGATGATGCCCAACGTGCCGCAATACCCCGCGGCGGTGGCGGCGGTGTTGCGTGCGGGCTTCGTGGTGGTCAACGTCAACCCGCTCTACACTCCGCGCGAACTCGAACACCAGCTCAAGGACAGCGGCGCGGTGGCCATCGTCATCCTGGAGAACTTCGCCCACACCCTGCAGCAGGTCATCGCACGCACTTCGGTGCGGCATGTGATAGTGGCGAGCATGGGTGAAACGCTGGGCTTTCCTCTGGGGGCCATCGTCAACTATGTGGTGCGACACAAGAAGAAGCTGGTGCCATCCTGGTCGCTGCCCGGCCATGTGATGTGGAAAGCGGCGCTCAAAGCGGGCGCACAACGGCCGTTCAACCCTCCTTTGATAAGTGCGGACGACGTGGCGCTGCTGCAATACACCGGCGGCACCACCGGCGTGGCCAAGGGGGCGACGCTGACGCACCGCAACATCGTCGCCAACATCGTCCAGTCGGCGGCCTGGTATGGCCCGGCGCTGGGTAAGCTGCCCAAGGGACAGCAGCTCAACACCATCTGCGCGCTGCCGCTCTATCACATCTTCGCCTTCACCGTCATCATGATGCTCAGTGCCTATGAGGGCGGCATGATGATTCTGATCCCCAATCCGCGCGACCTTCCGGCCACGCTCAAGGAACTGGCGAAATACGAGGTGCATTCCTTCCCCGCGGTGAACACCCTGTTCAACGGCCTGCTCAACCACCCCGACTTCGACAAGGTGAACTGGCGCACGCTGATGCTCAGCGTGGGCGGCGGCATGGCGGTGCAGGAAGCCGTGGCCCAGCGCTGGCTGCAGCGCACCGGATGCCCGATCTGCGAGGGCTACGGCCTGTCGGAGACCTCGCCCTCGGCGATCTGCAACCCCACCGACACCGACCGCTACAGCGGCACCATCGGCATGCCGATCCCGTCCACCGAGCTGCAACTGGTGGACGACTCTGGTCGAGAAGTGGCTCCGGGCCTGCCCGGCGAGATCGCGCTGCGCGGACCGCAGGTCATGCGCGGCTACTGGAACCGCCCTGACGAGACTGCCGCGACCTTCACTGCCGACGGTTTTCTGCGCACCGGCGATATCGGCGAGGTCGATGCCCAGGGTTATGTGAAGATCATCGACCGCAAGAAGGACATGATTCTGGTGTCGGGTTTCAACGTCTATCCCAACGAGGTCGAGGGCGTGGCGGTGATGCACCCGGGCGTGCTCGAAGCTGCCGCCGTGGGCGTGCCCGATGCGAATTCCGGCGAGGCGGTGAAGCTGTTCGTGGTGAAGAAAGACCCCGCGCTGACCGAACAGCAGCTGCGCGACTTTCTGCACGACCAGCTTACCGGCTACAAGCGGCCGAAATTCATCGAATTCCGCGGCGATTTGCCCAAGACGCCGGTGGGCAAGATCCTGCGGCGAGAACTGCGTCCGTGAACCGGGCAGGTCGCTCGGTGGTCATAACCTCTCTGAAGAAAACGCAGGGCCGCCCCAAGTTTCCTTGTCCACCTCGCGGCTTGCAAGCCGCTCGGATTCGGCTCCGTCCAAGCTGCCGCAGGGCAGCTTGGAGCCGCGGGCCTCATCCCCCACGGGGGGCGGGTCGGAGAGCCGACCCTGGGGGCACTCAGAGCGACTTGGGTTCGCGCAGCTCGCGCAGCAGGTTCAGCGCCTGCTGCACGTTGAGCGCGCGCGAAAACACCCAGCCCTGAATCAAGGGGCAACCGGCGCGCTCCAGCCACAGCAGATCGGCCAGGGTCTCCACGCCTTCGGCCACGACTTCCAGACTCAGCGTCTTGGCCATAGTGAGCGTGGCGCGCGCGATCGCCGCCTTGAAACGGTCGGTGCTCACCCCGGCGGCAATGGCTCGGTCGAGCTTGATCTGGTTGACCGGTAGGCGGGTGAGATAGCCCAGGTTGGAATAGCCCGCGCCGAAGTCGTCGAGCGCGAGCTGCACGCCCAGGCCCCGGAACGCATCGAGCACGGCTAGCAGGTCGGGGTTGTGCTCGATCTCCACGTTTTCGGTGAGTTCGAGCACCAGCCTGTCCGCGGGGATGCCTAGACCCTCTGCCGCCCCCGACAAGCATGGCACGCAGGCGTTGACGTGCAACTGACGCGGCGACACGTTGTACGCCATCGTGCCCTCGAAGCCCTGCTCCTTGCGCAGCCGGGCGAAACCTTCCAGCGCGATCTCCATCATCACCGGGCCGAAGCTGTCGAGCATGCCGCTGTCGGTAAGGATGGAGATGAACTCATCGGGCTGCACGCGCTCGCCGTTGCCGCGCGTCCATCGGGCCAGGGCCTCGAAGCTGGTGATCTGATAAGCGCCGCGCAGGACCTCGACACTGGCCGACTCGTCGTGCAGCAGCACACTCTGCTTGCGTGACCAGATCGGCTGGAAGTGAACCTCGAAACGATGATGGGCGATGGCGGCGCGCAATTCCTCTTCGAGCTGCGAGCGCCGCTCGCTGCGCAGTTGCAGCGCAAGCGAAAACGACTCCACGCGATTGCGCCCCAGCGTCTTCGACTCGTGCAGCGCCGCGTCGGCCCGGCCCAGCAACTCGGCGGTGGTCGTGCCATGCTGCGGAAACACCGCCACGCCGATGCTGACGCTGAACTGCAGAGTACGTCCGCCTTGCTCGATGGGCTCGCTAAGTGTGTCCTGCACCCATTTCGCCAGTTGCATGGCTTGCGCCGCATCGTGCGCGTCCCGCGCCAGAATGAGAAATTCATCGCCGCCAAAGCGGGCGGCCGTGTTGTTGGGGCGGGCGAGCTGCACCAGGCGCTTGGCCGTCTCGATCAAGGTCTGATCGCCCACCGCATGGCCCAGGGCGTCGTTGATCAGCTTGAAACGATCGAGGCCGATGAACAGCACCGCGAAGCTCTGTCCCGGCGGGGTGACGGCGATGGCGTCTTCGACGTGCTTCTCGAACAGGGTGCGATTGGCCAGGCCGGTGAGGGCGTCGCGGTAGGCGGCGAGTTCGAGTTTCTCCTCAGCCTGATGCGCCTGCGTGACGTCGCGCACCACACCCCGGTAGCCCTGGAACAAGCCGAGGGAATCGATGATGGGCGCGGCGTCGATGCGCCACCACAGCAGAGCGGCGTCAGTCTCCAGTCGGAAGGGCACGATCAGATCGCGGATCTCCTCGCGCTCCTCCATCAGAAAACGCAACTGCGCCCACTCGGGCGAGAACTCCTGGCCTGGGTAGAGCGCAGCGAGGTTGGCACCGATCAGGTTCAGGCGGGCCAGGGGCGATGCTTCGGAGCGCCGGGAACTGCGCGAGATATAGCTGAGCACGCCCTCGGCGTCCGACTCCCAGAACCATTCGTTCGACAGCTCGGCCAGCATGCGAAAACGGCTCTCGCTGCGGTGCAGGCGCTTCTGCGTCTGCCGCAGTTCGGTGATGTCCCAGGTCAGGCCGAAGATGCGCGTGGCCACGCCGTCGGCGTTGCGCTCGCGCACCATGCCGTGGTTCATCGTCGTCACCATCTGACCATCGACGCGGATGAAGCGCGTCTCCACCGTCTGTGCAAATCCGCCGGGCGCGCTGATGCGGGCGATGGCCTGCTCCAGCGCCGGCAGGTCGGCGGGCACCACATGGCCCATCCATTCGGGGATGGTGAAGGTCTTGGGCTGGTAGCGGTGCGCTTCGTCGAGCCAGTTCTGCTCGGCGTGCAGCTGCCCGCTCAGCAGATCGAGATCCCAGATGGTCAGGCCCGGGCTGGTGCGAAGCAGGTCGAGCGAAGAATCGCTGGCATGCAGGCGGGTGGTGTCCTGCATGAAGCAGAAATAGCCGTCCACCGCCCCGTGTTCATCGGGCGGAAAGGGCACCAGCCGCACCTGCAGCCAGGCGCCACCTTGGAGACCGGTCAGAGCCGACTGACGCTCGTACTGGCTGATCTGGCCACGCAGCACCGCTTCGACGTGCGGCGCGATGGATGGCATCTCCGCCGCCGGCACCAACTGTTCCAGCGACTGGCCATGCAGAGCATCGGGCGAACGCCCCAGCCAGTGGGCATAGGCGGTGTTGCAATACAACAGGCTGCTCTGCGCATCGAAGCAGGCCGCCATCAACGGCAAATGTTCCGCCCACCGAGCAATGTCATGACACCAGGATTGAGCCTTCATAGACGGGTTGTCGGATGCCATGCGCCGTAATGTCCTGTTGAAAGGTGCGGAAGTGAGACGGCTGATGGCTCGGCGGCGCGAGCATCAACTTCATTCATATAAGCAGATGTGCATTTGTAAAGTCTAAAGCAAGCCACACCGCAGCGGGCTTATTGCGCACGATTTCACAAAAAAGTGTCAATTTTTGAAACGGCCGAAAAACAGCCTGGATCAAAGTTGGACAATGCTCAGCACAACGTCCCCGATTCGCTCGGGGATGATGCAACAAAGACCCAAACACTCTCGGAGGGGAATATGAACAACGGACTATGGCGTTACCGACACGCAGCCGCGCTGGGCCTGGTGGCCTTGCTGGCGGGGTGCGGTGGGGGCGGCGGATCGACTGCTGCGACATGCACGGCGGATTGCATTTCAGGTCAGGTCTCGGACGGATCTGGCGGCGGTGTGTCAGGGGTGTATGTCACGGCCACCAATCCGACCACAGGTCAGGTGTGTTCCACGTCGACGAGCGTCACCGGCAGCGACGGCAGTTACAGCTTGTCGACCAGTTCGTGCGGGGGAGGCGCCGTGGTCGTCACAGCCCCGGCGGGCGGTAGCACCGTGGTCAACAGCTGGACACCCGGTCAGCCCGCGACCGGAGTGAATCTGAATCCCGGGACCACTTCGTCGATTGCTGCTTTCGCGGGAACCTGGTCGGCGACGTACACATCGCCGTTGACAGGGGGAGACTCAGGCAGTTGCACAGTTGTGGTGAATACGTCCGGGGTGATCGACCCCTCGCAGAATTTGGACAACTGCAAGTCGAATCTGTCGGGATCATTCACACTGACCGGTGCCTTGAACGACCAAGGGTATTTCGTTGGAACGACGAATACCGGCGCGACTTACATCGGCAAATTTGATGCCACGAACAAGTCTGCTGCGGGGACGTGGCAGAACAGCCAGAATACGGACTTCGGGAAGTGGGATGCTACCTTGCCGTGATGTCTGCCTGACTTGAATTGATGCAGGCCGCCTCGCGCGGCCTGCGTCGTTTTCGGCGTCGGCTCTTACACTGAACGTCATGACTTCTTCTGCCGTTCATCCCCCCGGTCAGCCCTACGTCGTCGGCGGGGCGGTGCGTGATGCCTTGCTTGGGCGCTCGCATGGCGACCGCGACTGGGTCGTGGTGGGGGCGACGGCGCAGCAGATGCTCGATGCGGGGTTCCTGCCGGTGGGGCGCGACTTTCCGGTGTTTCTGCACCCGCAGACCCACGAGGAATACGCCCTGGCGCGTACCGAGCGCAAGACGGCGCCGGGGTATCGGGGCTTTGTGGTGCATGCGGCGCCGGAGGTCACGCTCGAAGACGATCTGCTGCGCCGCGATCTGACCATCAACGCCATGGCGCGCTCGGCCGACGGCACGCTGATCGATCCCTACGGCGGTCAGCGCGATCTGCAGGCGAAGGTGTTGCGCCATGTGTCGTCGGCCTTTGCCGAAGATCCGGTGCGCATTCTGCGGCTGGCGCGGTTCGCCGCACGCTTGCCCGATTTTTCCGTCGCCCCGGAAACGCTGGAGCTGATGCGCCACATGGTGCAGGTCGGCGAGGTGGACGCGCTGGTGCCCGAGCGGGTCTGGCAGGAGCTGGCGCGCGGCCTGATGGAGCCGCAGCCGCAGCGCCTGTTCGCGGTGCTGCGCGACTGCGGCGCGCTGGCGCGGCTGCTGCCGGAACTCGACCGCCTGTGGGGCGTGCCGCAGCGCGCCGACTATCACCCTGAGATCGACACCGGCGTGCACGTCATGATGGTGTTGCAGGCCGCAGTGGGCCTCGATGCACCTCTGGCGGTGCGCTGGGCTTGCCTGATGCACGATCTGGGCAAGGGCTCCACGCCGCCGGAGGTTCTGCCGCGCCACATTGGTCACGAGCAGCGCAGCGTGGCGCTGGCGGCGGCGGTGGCGCGTAGGCTGCGGGTGCCGACCGACTGCGCCGAGCTGGCCGCGGTCGTCGCCGCCGAACACGGCAACATCCACCGCTGCCTGGATTTCAGCGCTGAGGCCACGCTGCGCCTGCTGCAGCGCTGCGACGCGCTGCGCCGACCTGAGCGCTTCGCCCTGACGCTGCTGGCCTGCGAAGCCGATCATCGCGGACGCGGCGGCGATTTTCCGCAGCAGCCCTATCCGCAACGCGCGCGGCTGCTCGACGCGCTGGCGGCGGCACAGCGCGTGGATGCCGGGGCGATCGCGCAGCAGGTCGCGCGATCGGGCGGCAAGGCCGCAGCCATTGCGCAGGCGGTGCAGGCTGCGCGCGAACAGGCCATTGCGCACCAGCTCGCGGCCGCGGAGCAAGGCTGATGCGCAACTTGCTGCGGCTGGCAGCGCTGCTGCTGGGTCTTGCAGGCTGCGGCACTCTTGCGAGCCAGCAGGCCGTTGCCGCGAACCGTCTGGCCGAAACGCACGACCCCTATCTGCTCGAACACGCCCACGACCCGGTGGACTGGTATCCGTGGGGCCCGCAGGCGCTGGATAGGGCGCGGCGCGAGAACAAGCCCATCTATCTGTCCATCGGCTACTCCGCCTGCTACTGGTGCCATGTGGCGCAGCGCGAGCTCTACCGCGACCCGAAAATCGCCGCGCTGATGAACCGCTGGTTCGTCAATGTGCTGGTCGACCGCGAACAGCGGCCCGACATCGACCACATCTACATGCTGGCGCGGCAGATCATGACGCGCGACAGCGGCTGGCCGAACAACGTCTTTCTCACTCCCGATCTTCAGCCCTTCTACATCGGCAGTTACTTCCCGCCCAAAGCCACGGCGCAGCAGGAGGGCTTTCCCACTCTGCTGGCCACGCTGCACAAGAACTGGACCGAGCATCCGGCCGAGGTCAAGCGCATCGCCTCGCAGATCGCGCAGGCCATGCAGTCGGCGGCGATCGGGTCGGATGCCCAGGTGCCGATCGACGTTGCCGCCTGGACGCAGACCGCGCAGACCGAAGCCCTGCGGCGCTTCGATGCCCTCGACGGCGGGTTCTCCCCGGCCACCTCGGCTGCGCGCTTTCCACAGCCGCCGCTGCTGGCCTGGCTGCTGGCGCGCGGTGCGGCTGGGCACCCTCAGGCGCAGCATGCGGCGGTGTTCACGCTGCAGGCCATGGCGCAGGGGGGCATCATGGACCAACTCGGCGGCGGCTTCCGTCGTTATGCCGTCGATCCCGCTTGGTCGGTGCCGCATTTCGAGATGATGCTGGCCGACAACGCCCAGCTGCTCGCGGCCTACGCCCGGGCCTACGCGCAGACCCGGCTGCCCGATCTGCGCTGGACCGCGCAGCGCACCGCCGACTCCCTGCTGCGCGATCTGCGCCTGCCTCAGGGCGTGTTCGCCACGTCCATCGCCGCCGAAACCGGCGGGGTCGAAGGCGCCACCGATCTGTGGACGCGCGCGCAGATCGACAGCGTGCTCGGCAAGCGCGGGGCCGACGCATGGTTTGCGCTCTATGCCCTCACCCCGCTGCATCCGGGCGGCGCCGAGGGCGTGCTGCGGCAGCGGCGCGACGTGGCCGAGGCGCTGCTGCGCGAAGGGCGTCTGGCCGCGCGGCTGCAGGAGCTCGCCCCGCAGCGCCGCGCCCTGCTGGCCGCACGCCAGCGTCGCACGCAGCCCCGGCGCGACGACAAGATCGTCATTGCCGACAACGCCCTGGGCATTCGCGCGCTGGCACAGGCCGGCATGGTGCTGGACGATACGGCTCTGACCCAAGCCGCGGTGCGCGCGGCCGATTGGGTCTGGCAGCATGCCTGGAATCCACAGCAGCGCCTGCTGCTGCACCAGTGGGCCGGCGGGCGCGCAGGCAACCCCGGCTTTCTCGACGACTACGCCGAACTCGCCCGCGCCTACCTCGTGCTGGCGAGCACCCAGCATGACGCCCGCTGGAGCCAGCGCGCCCGCGAACTCGCCGAGGCGATGCTGGCGCGCTTTGCCGCACCCGACGGCAGCCTGCGGTCTGCGCCGACGTCCGATGCCTTGCCCTTTCCCACGCCGCTGCAGGGCGATGTGCACCGGCCGTCCGGGCAGAGCGCGGCCATCGCGGTGCTGGTCGATCTGGCGCAGCAAACGGGGCAGCCGCATTGGGCCGACGCGGCGCGGCGCGCGTTGCGGCCCATGGCCCTGCAGGTCTCCACCCGCCCGCTGGACTGGCCCGATCTGCTGCAGACGTTGGACAGTGCTGCCGGACATGCGGTCTGGTCGCAGCCGCCTGCCGCGTCACCGGTACGGCCAGCCGACTGTGCCGACCTGCCGCAGGGTGCATGCTCTGCAGACCGTGTGCAGACCCAGTGGAGGCGAACCGCGACGGGCTGGGTGCTGCAACTGCGTATCGCACCGGATTTTCACATCAACGCCAACCCGGCTTCGGCGCCGAATCTGATCGCCACCACCGTGCTGGCCGAGGGGCAGTCGCTGGCTGGGGTGCGTTACCCGTCGCCGCAGTCGTTTCGCCCCGCTTTCGCGCCGCAGGGCATCGCGGTGTGGGAAGGGCAGGTGAGCCTGGAGTTACCCGCCCTGTCGCCCGCACAACGCAACAAGCTGGCGCTGCGGGTGCAGGCCTGCAACGCCATGACTTGCCTGGCGCCAAGCGTGATGTCGCTGGCCGCGCCTGCCGTTGCTCCACCCCAAACCACTCCATAGCGTTAACAGGCCCCAGCCCCGTCAGCCCATCAGCCGCGGCGTGCCTGCGCGCTGAATCCGGTCGTCGAGCTCGCCCAGGGTGGCGTTGATGCCGTTGGCGTTGGCCTCGATGGCGCTGCGCATTTCGCGGTCGAGCTGGTCGATGCGGTCCAGCAGCTTTTGCATGTCGGCGCTGTGCAACTGGCGCAACTCGTCGAAGCGCGAGGCTTCGGCCTTGTCGGCAAGTTCGCGCTGCGCCTTGAGTTCCTTGGCCACGCGGCGCGATTCACTCATCATCCCCGCCTGCAGCACCACGATGTAGATCAGGAACACGGCGGCCAGTGCCACGATGAGCGCGAGCATGATCAGCCCCAGCGGGGCTTTGACCGGAGCAAAGCCCAGCGATAGATCGGTGGGCGCCATCAACACGCTCCAGTTCAGTGCAGAGAACGCGGCGATGAGCACCATCACCAGAATGACCAGGCCACTTCGCAGATTCATGTCGGCTCCCTTTTGTCGATTTGGGTTCGCTACAGTTTAGGGAATCACACGCCACACGGCACGACCCTTGCTAGATGGGATGACCCCCCTCGACCGGAGACTTCGATGAGCATGCGCATTCCCGCCACCCTGATCGCCGGAGACGGCATCGGCCCCGAAATCATGGACGCCACCCTGGAGGTGCTCGACGCGCTCGACGCGCCCTTCGAGTGGGATTCGCAGGTCGCCGGGCTGGGTGGGGTGAAGACTGCGGGCGACCCGCTGCCCGCGGCCACGCTGGCAAGCATCCGCACCACCCGGCTGGCGCTTAAGGGGCCGCTGGAAACGCCCTCAGGCGGCGGCTACCGCTCCAGCAACGTGCGGCTGCGTGAGGCGTTCAAGCTCTATGCCAATATGCGCCCGACCAAGACGCTGATCCCCGGCGGGCGCTATGACGACATCGATCTGCTGGTGTTCCGCGAGAACGTCGAAGGTCTGTACATGGGCTATGAACATTACATCCCCATCGACGGCGATCCGCACGCCGTGGCCATCGCCACGGGGGTGAACACGCGGCAGGGCGCGCGCAACATCCTCGACTACACCTTCCGCACCGCCATCGCGCTGGGGCGCAAGAAGGTCACGGTGGTGCACAAGGCCAACATCATGAAGGCGCTCACCGGCATCTTCCTCGAAACCGCCTATCTGCTGCACAAGGAAAAGTACGCCGATCAGATCGAACTCAACGACGTGATCGTCGATGCCTGCTGCATGAAGCTGGTCATCAACCCGTGGCAGTTCGACACCCTGGTGACGACCAATCTGTTCGGCGACATTCTGTCGGATCTGGCCGCCGGGCTGGTGGGCGGCCTGGGCATGGCGCCCGGCGCCAACATCGGCCAGGATGCTGCCATCTTCGAGGCCGTGCACGGCAGCGCGCCCGACATCGCAGGCAAGGGCATCGCCAACCCCACGGCGCTGATGCTGGCCGCAGCCCTTATGCTCGACCACGTCGGCGAGCACGACAAGGCGGGCCGCCTGCGCCAGGCCCTATCGGACACCCTGAACATCGACAACATCCGCACCGGCGATCTGGGCGGCCGGGCCAATACAGAGGCCTTCACCGCCGCGGTGGTCAGCCGCATCAACAACGGCTGATCGCAGCGGCGGGCCGAGGCTCTTTATTGCTTGCGCGTCTGCGGGGTGTAGTGCGCTTGCAGATAGGCGATGATGTCCTTGGCCGTGGCCTCGTCGATGGGGGCGCCAAAGGTCTTGATCATCTTGTGGACTTCGGCGTCCCATGTGGCCGCAGGCAATGGCGGCTGCATGGTGATGTAGGTGACGCTGTGGCACATGCTGCAGTGACCCAGCACGGTATCCCGGCCGGGGCCTGCGGCCAACTCGGCGGTGTAGGTCGGCCATTTGCCCACTTTGTACACATCGCCGTTGCCGGGGATGACGCGCGCCGGTTGCAGCGCACTGCCCAGCGGCCCACCGGCGTAGTCTCCTGAATCGAGTAGGCCGGGGCGTGGCGTGTCGGCCTGAACGGAGCCGACCAGCGCGGCCAGGGCGGTCAGCGTGAGGACGAGAAATTTGCGCATGATGCTGTCTCCTCTCAGGCCGAGAGCACCAGAACCTGCTGGCGCTCGATCTTGTTCCACAGGTAGCCGCCGGGGTTCCAGACCCCGGCATCCGGCTGGGTGTGTCCGGTGGAGTCGGTGGCGCGCACGGCGATGGTCTGCAAGCCCGCCAAGGTGGGCGTCCAGACAAACTGAAACTCGCGAAACGCGTGTCGGCCGAGGTCGCGGCCCAGCCGCGCCGGCTTCCAGGTCTGGCCGTCGTCGGTGGAAACCTCCACCTTGCGGATGCCGCCCATGCCGCTGAACGCAATGCCACGGACGACCATGGGGTGACCGCGCATCACCGCCACACTGTCGTCGGGATCGACGATGAAACTGCGCACCGGCATGTTCACATGGCCGATGGGCACCATCTTCACCTTGCCCTCCTTGAGCGCTTCGGGCGTGGTGTTGCCGCCCGGCGTGTCCGGAACTTGATAAGCCGGTTTCATCCAGAAATTGGTGTCGGGCTCGGTCAGGGCGCGGATGTGCGTGAGATGCTTGGTCCAGTAAGTAGCGAACTTGCCCGGCATGACCAGCCGCACCGGAAAGCCGTTGAGCATGGGCAGGGGCTGGCCATTCATCGCGTACGCGATGATGGATTCGTTCAGAATCGCCTCATGCAACTCCCACGACTTGAGAAAACGGTGCGAGCCCTTGCCCTGCGGGCCAGGCCCGTGATCGAGTCCCTCGAACTGGATCTGTACCGTGCCGGGGGCTATGCCCGCGCGATCGAGCACGTCGCGCAGCCTGACTCCCGTCCACTCGGCGCAGCCCATCGCGCCATTGCCCCATTGCCCGCCCGGAACCCGCGGCTGAAAGCGGCTGCGCGAATTGCCCGAGCATTGATTCACCGCGGCCAGCGTGACCGGGTGGAATTCGCGCTGGAGCTGATCGAAACTCAGCTCCAGTGGCTTCTTGAAGTTGCCCGACAGCATCAGCCGCCACTGCTTCAGGTCGATGGCGTTGGGAATGTCGGGCAGGTGGTACCGCACATAGAACGCCTCGTTGGGCGTGAGCGCGGTGCGAAAGTAATACCGCGGGGTTTCGAGCTGAATGGGGCGATCGGTCAGCCGCAGCAGTGGTGCCTTCTGCGGGTAGGTGACGTAAGGCCCGACATTGTTCCAGTACGGATTGGCCTGCGGCCCAGTGAACGAAACGAGTGGGTCTTCGGCCTGTGCGGCCACCACGGCCCAGGCCGGGCGGGTCATCCAGGCCGCAGCGCCTGCAGCGGAAAGCGCCAGCCACTCGCGGCGATGCATGCGTAGGTTCATGGGTCTTCCTCCTCGGGATGGAAAGGCCGTCGCCTGGGGTCGCGGCCCGTTACGTTGTGCAACAAAGACTAATGAAAACCTACATGACGCCCCATTGGGGATCGCATACAGCCAAGGGTATGCCGCCTCACATCCCGGTGAAGCGGCTGACGATGTGGAAATACAGTCCGCGCGGCAGCAGGCGCAGCAGCTTGAGCCACAGGGTGAAGCGGCGGGGGAAGTGGATGTCGAAGCGTCCCGCTTCCAGGCCGGAGACGATGGCGCCAGCTGCCTGCTCCGGGGTGATGAGCGCGGGCATGGCGAAGGTGTTCTGGCGGGTGAGCGGGGTTTCGACGAAGCCGGGGTTGATGACGCTCACGCCGATGCCCATGGGGCGCAGATCGAGGTAAAGCGTTTCGGCCAGGTTGATGAGCGCCGCCTTGGTCGGGCCGTAGGCCAGCGCTTGCGGCAATCCGCCGAAGCCCGCCACGCTGCTGACCAGGGCGACATGGCCCGCTCGCTGCGCGTTGAACACCGGCAGCGCCGCACCGAGGGCGCGCAGCGCGCCACGGTAGTTGACCTCGTCATGCTGCAGGGCCGAGGCCAGGTCGAAGGCGGTGGCGCGCATGGGGCGGTAGGTGCCGGCGCAATAGAGCAGCAGGTCGAGTCCGCCCCATTGCTGCTGCAGGGTCTGCATGCCGGCCTGCAGCGCCGCGGTATCAGTGACGTCCAGCGGCAAGGCCAATGCGCCGCCTACGGTCTGCAGGGCCTGCGCATCGCGCGCTGAGACGGCCACCTGGGCGCCACGCTGCAGCAGCGCCACCGCGCAGGCGCGGCCTATGCCGGTGGAGGCGCCGATCACCCAGACCCTCCGCCCTTTCCAGCCCTCGATGCGCGGGTTCAGCGGCATGGCGCTCAGGATTTGTGGAAGGACAGGAATACGCTGCCCACCTTGAAGCCGAACTTGGTGATGACCGAATGGTTGAGCAGGGTGTGGTCGTCCATCAGGTACATCCAGTCGTCGAACTGCACGTGATAGATCGTGCCATCGACCGGCAGCGCCAGGGTGTAGTGCCAGTTCAGCGCATTGCCGGCGGCGCGGCCGATGGCCTCGCCGATCACGTCACCCGCGGTGCCCACGTAGCGCTTCTCGCCGTCTTTCTCGGGCAGCTCGCGGATGGTCCAGATGCGCTCCTGCTTGGCGCCGTCGTGGTAGACGAAATGCTCGTCGAGCGTGCCGACATCGCCCTTCCAGGATGCGTCGATGGTGACGTGAAAGCGCCGCGTCATCTTGCCCGAGCGGTCGAACACGATGCCCACCGCGGTGAGCCGCCCGTTGAAATACTGCTTGAGATCGAAGGTGGGCGTCTGTCCGCGGTAGTCCAGCGGCGTGACGCTGGCGCAGCCCGACAGCAGGCTGATGCCCAGAACGGCGGCGAGCAGCCAGCCACGGCGAAAGGACAGCCAGGAACGCAAGGTGGACGACAACATGGGAACACTCTCCATTCAGGAAGCGGACGCGGCCAGACCCGGCCGACCGCGGACGAAAAAATGCCAGAGCAGACCGGCAGAAACCAGCTTGAGCAGCGACGGCAGCAGGCAGTACGCCACCACCAGCGGCGGCAGCGCGCCGGTCTCCAGCGTGCCTGGCCTGTAGCCGAACAGCGCCAGCAGCGGCAGCGCCAGCCCCGCAGCCAGTGCGAGGTTGAGCTTGGTCGCAAAGTTCCACAGCCCGAAGTAGGCGCCTTCGAACCGGTTGCCGTGGCCACCCGCGCGAATGACCCCGGCCAGCAGCGCAGGCGGCATCACCAGATCGGGGCCGAGCGCCGCGCCCGACAGCACCACCACCAGCGCATAGCCCCAGCGGTCGCCCGGCTGCAGCAGCGCGGCCCAGACGAAGGCCGCCACCGCCATTGCCATGCCCAGCAGCCAGCAGCGCGCCGCGCCCAGGCGGGGCACGGCGCGCAACCAGAGCGGCACCAGCAGCCCGGCCGCGGCGAAATAGGCAAACAGATAGACGCCGGCCAGCGCCGCCGCATCGAGCCGGTCGCGGATGAAGAACAGCACCAGCGTGGCCGGAATCGCCGCCGCGATGCCGCTGGTGACGAACACCGCGAGCAGCGCGACGAAGCGCGGGTTGTGCAGCGGCGCAAGCAGGCTGCGCCAGTGCAGCGCATGCGTTGCCGCGCGGTGCGGTGCCGGATCGGGCGCGCGCCACAACAGCACCAGCCCGGCCAGCAGCGCGAAGGCGAACACCACGACCAGCGCGGGGGCTCCGCCCAGTTGCGGCACGAGGGCCGCCAGCAGCACCCCGGCCAGCCCCAGACCCTCGCGCCAGGCCACGGTGCGGGCAAGCTCGGTCTCGTTTCTGCCCAGCATGGCGCCCCAGGCCTGATGCACGATGGACGCGGCGCTGAAGCCCAGATAGGTGAGCAGCAGCGCGCCGACGAAACCCAGGGTGAATCTCGCCGGATCGGCCTCGAAGGGCAGCAGCGCGGGCAGGGCGAACAGCGCGGCAAACCCGGTGAACATCAGCACGCTGGCGGCGGTGAGCGCGGGCTTGGCCAGGCCGTGGCGCAGCAGATGATCGGCCAGCCGTCCCAGCCAGGGGTCGAACAGCGCATCGGCAAACCGGGTGATGAGCAGCACCGCGCCCAGATAGCCCAGCGGCACCGCATAGCGCGTGGCGTAGTGCTCGGGCAGGTAGACATAAAGCGGCAGCGCGACGAAGGCAAACGCCAGACTCGGCGCCCCGTAGCGCAGCAGCGCCAGGGCATGCAGCGGGGCGGAACCGGCTGCGCCCATTACGTTGGCGGGAAGGCTGCAGGGCGGCGGGTTCATGGGGTGCTGGCCGCGCTGAAGGCCTTGGCGAGGAGGTCGTCGCGCAGCCCGGGCGCGGGTGTGCGGGGCGAGAGCCAGATGGCGAAAAACGCCCGGGCGAAAGCGGTGCCGGGCACCGATCCGCGCAGCTTGCCGTTGAAGTAAAAGCGGGTCTGTGCCGACGCCGCGCCATCACCGCCGGGGGTGAACACGCCGGTCAAGGTGTCGCCGTCGGTCACGTCGGGGAAGATGCGTTGCATGGCGGCCAGCCAGGCGCTGCGCTGCTGCGGGCTGCCTTCGTCGAGCTTGCGCATCTCTTCTTCCGAGCGCGCGGCTATGTCGCCACCGTCGAGGCTGCGGGCGTAGCGCAGTTGCAGGGCGAAGGGCGTCTCGCCCAGGCGTGAGCCCAGCCCTTGCGGCCCGACCCAGAGGGTGGCGCGGTAAACCAGAAAGCCGAAGTAGCGAAACTCGCCACTGCCCGAAAGCCGGGCGTCGGGCATCGCGGCAAGAACCTCGGCGGGGATGTCGGTCGCGGCGCGCGACAGGCTGGGCAAGGCCAGCGCGCACGCGGCAGCGGCCTGCAGCAGACCGCGGCGCGTCAGGTTCAGGCGATGAGACTCATTGCGGCCGGGCATGGCGCAGGGTGAACTGCCAGACATTGGTCGAGCCCCGGCTGAAACCGGCCTCGCAGTAGGCGAGGTAAAAGGTCCACAGCCGCACGAAGCGATCGTCGAAACCCTGGGCGCGCACCGCGTCGAGCTGGGCGGTGAAGCGCTCGCGCCACAAGGCCAGGGTACGCGCATAGTCGGTGCCGAAGGCCAGTTCCTCGACGACTTCCAGCCCCGCCGCCTCGGCCTGGGCGATGAAGGCCATGCGCGAGGGCAGCATGCCGCCAGGAAAGATGTAGCGCTGGATGAAATCGGTGCCGCGACGGTAGTCGGCGAACAGGTCGTCAGCGATGGTGATGGTCTGAATGCAGGCGCGCCCTCCGGGCTTGAGATGGCGCGACAAGGCGCGGAAAAAACCCGGCCAATAGGCCTCGCCCACAGCCTCGAACATCTCGATGGAGGCGATGCCGTCATATCCCTCGGGCGGCGCGAGCCTGTCAAGGTCGCGGTAGTCGCACAGTTCCAGGCGCGGCCTGGGGCTGCCGCCAGCGAGCCGGTCGCGTGCGTAGGCCAACTGTTCGGTGGACAGGGTGATACCGTCCATGTGCAGCCCGTGCTGCTGGCCGACCTCGGCCAGCCCGCCCCAGCCGCAACCGATTTCGAGCACGCGCGCGCCGGGCTGCAGTTGCAGCTGGTCGAGCACGCGCTCGTATTTGGCGGTCTGGGCCTGTTCCAGCGTCTGCGCGGCGTTGCCGCTGAACAGGGCGCTGGAATAGGTCATGCTCGGATCGAGCCAGAGACGGTAGAAGGCGTTACCGATGTCGTAATGCGCGTGGATGTTGTCGCGGCTGCCGGCGCGGCTGTTACGGCGCAGAAGGTGGCGAATACGGTCGGGCAGCCGCGCGAGTGCGCTGCCGTGCAGGGCGCGGGCGATGATGTCGCGGTTGGCCACCAGCAATTCGAGCAGGGCGGGTAGGTCGGGCGTGTCCCAGGCGCGGCGCATCCAGGCTTCGGCGAAAGCGATGTCGCCGCGGCGAAGCACCTCGGCCATCACCCGCCAGTCGTGCAGCGTGACTTGGGCATGCAGCCCGCCTGTGTCGTGGCCGTAGTGACGCCAGACGCCGTCGGGCCCGAACAGGTCGAGCCGACCGATCTGCAGGCGTTCGAGCAGACGCAGCACACCCCGCGCGGCAAGCGGCGGCTTCGGCCTTCTGCGGCTCGCGGCGGACATGCCCGCGGGGGCTGGGGAAAGCGAAGAGAGGGTGCGGTCGCTGGCGCTCATGATCAGGTCGTGAAGGAGTCTGGAGGGAGAGGCTTGGCATGAAAGGGCACGCGGCTGCGCCACAGCTTGAGCGCCTGCCAGTGGATGCGGGCGATGACCCCGAAGCTGTGCAGCGGGTGGCGCAGCAGGGCCTTGCGGGCGCTCGCTTTGGTAAGCGGCGTCAGCTCGCCGCTGAGGCTGGTCTCGATGAGCGGGCTTGCGTCGTCGTCATGGTCGATGCGCAGGATGAGACGCGGCGGCGTGGTCGTGGTGCTGCGCAGGAAGCGAAAGCGATAGGCGCCTTCCACTGTGCAAAACGGCGACACGTGAAACACCTTGCGGGCCGTGTAGGACGCGCCCCATTGCAGCCGGTCGCTGCCCGGCTCGGGGGTGAGGAGGTAGCAATGGCGTTCGCCGAAGGTGTTATTCACCTCGGCCACCGCGCAACGCAGGCTGCCATCGGCGCGCTCGCAGTACCACAGGCTCACGGGCTTGAAGACATAGCCCCAGACGCGCGGAAAGGTCTGCAGCCAGATCTCGCCGTCGGCGTCGGTGATGCCTTCGGCGGCCAGCAGCGACTCGATCCACGCAAGACTGTCGCTGCGTCCATCGCCGTGATCGGCGTCGTAAAAACTCATGGCGCCGAAGCGGTTGCGGGCGATGGGCAGCAGGCCTGCATCGCGGGCCAGACTGCGCATGGGCAACAACAGGAACATCGCGCGATAGCTGAACGCATGCTCCACCGGCCGCAGCCGACGGTGCCGCACCGGCCCGCTGCCCAGCAGCGGCCGGTTCAACGCGATGTCCTGGCGCAGCGGCGTGGGCTCATCGTTGCTCAAACGGCTGGGCGCAGGCCTGGTTTCCAGCCCGCTGCGCATGGTCCTGGCCGAGATCATGGCGGCTGCCCTCACGCTGCAAGAGCCCGGTACGCGCCCTGCGCATCCAGGTCGGAAAGCAAGGCCTGCGCGGCTTCGAAGCCCGATTTCAGGCCGTCTTCATGGAAGCCGTAGCCGCACCAGGCGCCGCAGAAATAGCTGTGCTGTCGGCCTTGCAGCTCGGGCACGCGCCGCTGCGCGGTGATCGCGGCCCGGTCAAAGATCGGATGGGCGTAACTAATCTCGCGCAGCACGGTGTGCGGCGCCGGTTCGCGCAGCGGGTTGAGCGAGACGACGATGGGGCGCTGGGTGGGCAGCGGTTGCAGCTTGTTGAGCAGATAGTGCAGGCACACGGTGGGCGCCTGCGCGCCCGTGGCGGCGCCGCTTTCGTAATTCCACGAGGCCCAGGCGCGACGCGCTCGCGGCAGCAGGCGGGTGTCAGTGTGCAGCAGGGCGCGGTTGGGCTGGTAGCGTATGGTGCCCAGAACCTCCTGCTCGGCCGGGCTGGGCGCATCGAGCAGGGCCAGCGCCTGATCGCTGTGGCAGGCGAAGATCACCCGGTCGAACCAGATCGGGCCTTCATGGGTGTGGACCTCGACGCCGTCGTCATGCCGCGTCACCCGGTGGACGGGCGTGTTCAGCCGCGCGTCGGGCAGTTGGGCGAGCATGGCCTGCACATACTGCCGGGCGCCGCCGCGCACGGTGAACCACTGCGGCCGGTCGTTGACCTGCAGCAGGCCGTGGTTGTCGCAGAAGCGCACCAGGGTGGCCAGCGGAAAGTCGAGCATCTGCCCCGGGGGGCACGACCAGATGCACGCGGTCATCGGCAGCAGATACCAGTGCAGAAAGGTGTCGCCGTAGCCTTCGCGCCGCAGGTACTGCCCCACGGTGAGATCGGCGTCGAGTTCGGCGTCGGGACGCCGCGCCAGCGCCGTGGCCTCGCGGTTGAAGCGCAGGATGTCGCGTAGCATGCGCCAGAAGGCAGGCCGCGCCAGGTTGCGCCGCTGGGCGAACACCGTGTCCAGATTCGACCCACTCCACTCCAGCGTGTCACCGCCCGCCAGCGGGGTCTGCACCGAGAACGACATGTCGGACGTTGCCAGTGGAATATTCAACTCGGCGAACAGCGCCTGTAGCCTGGGGTAAGTGCGCTCGTTGAGCACCAGAAAGCCCGTGTCCACGGCGAAGGGCAACTCGCCGGGCAGGTCGACATCCACCGTGTGAGTGTGGCCGCCGAAATGCGAGCCGGCCTCGAACAGCGTGATCTGCGCACGATGGCGCAGCGCCCACGCCGCCCCAAGGCCTGAAATACCGGTTCCGATGATGGCAATGCGCATGATCTTGGCTCCCGGGCCGCGTCGTCAGAGTTTGCGGCCTTCCACCAAGGCATACGCCGAATGGTTGTGGATGGATTCAAAGTTCTCCGATTCCACGGTGTAGGCGGCCACGCGGTCGTCGCGCTCCAGCGCCACCGCGACGTCGCGCACCAGGTCTTCGACGAATTTGGGATGGTCGTAGGCCCGCTCGGTGACGTACTTTTCGTCGGGCCGCTTGAGCAGGCCCCACAGCTCGCACGAGGCCGCGGTCTCGGCGATGCGGATCTGCTCGTCCAGCCCCAGGTCGCCGCGCAGCGTGGCGCCTATGGTGACGTGCGAGCGCTGGTTGTGCGCGCCGTAGTTGGAGATTTCCTTCGAGCACGGGCACAGGCTGGTGACCGGTACCTGCACCTTCTGCACCAGCGTCGTCGCCCCGGCTTTTTGTTCGGCGCGCAGCGTGACTTCATAGTCCATCAGACTCTCCACGCCCGAGACCGGAGCAGCCTTGCGGGCGAAGTAGGTGAACCTCGCCGTGATGGCGCCCTCGGTGGCCTGCAGGCGCACCAGCATGTGCTGCAGCAAGACGCCGAGTTGCCGGGCGTCGAGCGGCTCGGGGTGGGCTTCGAGCATTTCGATGAAGCGCGACATGTGCGTGCCCTTCACCTCGGGCGGCAGCGCCACCGTCATCTCGAAGGTGCCCACGCTGGGCTGCGCGCCCTGCGCGGAACGGATCTGCACCGGGTAACGCACATCGCGCACCCCGACCTGCTGAATAGCGATGTGGCGCAGATCGGGCGTGGCTTGCACGTCGGGAAGGATGGCGGCGGCTGCGGCCTGGGTAAACAGTTTTTCCGGGGCGTTCATGGCGGACCTTTCAGGCGGGGTGAGGAGGAGATGCGGCGGGGGGCGAAACTCTCAGGGCTTCTGCGCGAGCAGGGTCTTGATCTTGGCGACGAAGTCTTTGTTGTCCGGCGTGACCAGGCTGGGATAGACGCCGACAACCTTGCCATCGCGCCCGATCAGGTATTTGTAGAAATTCCACTTGGGCTGATCGCCGGTGGCCAGGATGAGCTTTTCATATAGCGCGTTGGGCTTGGGCTCGGTTACATGCGAGGGCGCGAACATCGGAAATTGAACGTTGTAGGTGTCCTTGCAGAACGCGGCGATTTTGGCGTTGTTGTCCATCTCCTGGTGAAAGTCGTTCGACGGAAAGCCCAGCACCACCAGGCCCTGCTTGCCGTACTCGCGGTACAGCGCCTCGAGTCCCTTGTATTGCGGCGTGAAGCCACAATAGCTTGCTGTATTCACCACCAGGATGACCTTGCCCGCGTATTGGCAAAGGCTTTCGGGCTTGTCGTCCTGCAGCCGGGGGAAGGTCTTGTTGAGCAGCGAGGGGCAGGTGGCTGGCGCCGCGGGTGCAGGCTCGGCGGCCTTGACTGCGGGCGCCAGAGTGAACGACACGGCCGCAAACAGCGCTGCGGGGAAGGGGCGGAAGGAGGCAAAGAGAGACATGGACAACTCCAGTAGTGATTTCGGTTTGTCTAGGACAATGATGCTTGAGTTCCATGAACAGACCAAGCATCGCCCTGTTTGTCCTGGACAACATCAGGGTTATCAGATTTTCAGCGGGCCGCTTAACATAGTCATACGACAAGCGACGCAGAGCGGATTCAGCGGGTTTTCAAGGGCCTGGTGAGGCCGGGCTCTGCAATTCAATCCGTTCTTGTCCAAGACATGACTTTTTATGAATGACCTCACCCTCAACCCAGCGAAGCCGCTGGGCATTGCCGCCGTCGAGCGGGAGACCGGCATCGGCAAGGACACGCTGCGGGTGTGGGAGCGACGCTACGGCTTCCCGCAGCCCGAGCGCGACGCTGCGGGCGACCGCCTCTATCCGGCGGAGCAGGTGGAGCGGCTGCGGCTGATCAAGCGTCTGCTCGATGCCGGGCACCGTCCGGCGCAGGTCGTGTCCTTGCCGTTCGAGAGGCTCGACGTGCTGACGCGCGGCGCCGGGCTGCTGACCGAGGCCAGCTCGGCTGCCGCAACCGGCGCGCTCACGGCCGAACCCGCCGACAGCCCACTGGTCAGCGCCTACATCGCGCTGATCAAGCAGCACGACGCCGAGCGCCTGCGCCGCGCCCTGCAGCAGGACGTCATGCGCATGGGCCTCGACCGCTTCGTCACCGACATCGTGGCCCCGCTCAACACCGGCGTCGGCCAGGCGTGGATGCGCGGAACGCTCGAAGTCTTCGAAGAGCATCTGTATTCCGAGGTGATCCAGCGCGCGATGCGCACCGCCATCAGCGCCATACCGCTGGCCGATGCCGCGCAGTCACGCCCCAGGGTGCTGATGACCACGGTGCCGCAGGAGCCGCATGTTCTGGGCCTGCTGATGGCCGAGGCGATGCTGGCGCTGGAGGGCTGCCGCTGCGTGCAACTCGGCGCGCAGCTTCCGCTCAGCGACATCGCGAGGGCGGTGCGCGCCCATGCGGCGGACGTGCTGGTGCTCAGCTTTTCGTCCCTGCTGCAGCCCGCGCAGGTGCTCGACGCCGTGGCCGATCTGCGCAGCCGTCTGCCGCAGCAGGTGGAGCTCTGGGTGGGCGGCTCCAACCCGGCGCTGCGCAAGCGCCTGCCCGAAGGGGTGCGAGTCACGGCGTCGCTGAGCGATCTGGCGCCCGCGGTGCACGACTGGCGCGAGCGCCACCGCAGCCCGTCCACCACCGATCTGCTGCTGCCGCCTCAGTCGCGCGATTGAACGGGCCGCTGCGGGTCGAGGCCCGACGGTGGGCCTTCGGCCGCGTCGTCCGGCGCTTGCGGTGCGGGCTTGCGTCCGGTGATGGCCTGGAACAGCGACGTCTTCGATCCGCCCTGCTCCTCCTTCAGCCCCAGCGCCTCGGCATACACCGAGCGCTCGTGCAGCAGGCTGCCGATGACCGAGGCCACCACGCAGGCCGGCATGGCCGCGAGCACCACGTTGTAGTTGCGGGTGATCTCGAACACCATGATGGCCGACATGGCCGGCGCATGCGTGGTGGCCGCCAGCAGACTGCCCATGCCCACCAGCACCCACAGCGCCTGCGCATGCGTGGCATCGCCCAGCAGCAGGGTGTGCTGCACCATCAGGCCGATGGCGCCGCCAAGCATCAGGGTGGGGGTGAGCACGCCGCCGGGAATGCCCGCCGCGCTGGCCGCCGTCACCGCGATGATGCGCAGCACGAACACCAGAGCCAGGGTGGACAGCGCCCAGTGATCGACCAGCATGGACTGCACCACGCTGTAGCCGTTGCCCCAGACCTCGGGGCGAATCATCGACAGCAGGCCGATGAGCAGTCCGGCCAGTCCCATGCGCAGCGGCAGAAAGCCGATCAGCGGCTGGTAGCGACGGCGCGCGTTGTCGAGCAGCCACAGAAACGCCGGGCCTAGCAGGCCGGCGATCAGGCCGATGAACACCGCATCGAGCAGATCAGAAAAGCCCACCACGGGAATGGTGTGCGACAGGTACAGCGGCCCGGTGGCGAACAGTGCCTGCGTGGTGAGTTCGCCCATCACCGCGGCCACCAGCACCGCGGCGATCTCGCGCAGCGCCAGCCCGCCCAGAATGATCTCGGCGACGAACAGGGTGCCGGCGATCGGGGCGTGATAAGCGCCGGCAAAACCCGCAGCCGCGCCACAGGCGACGATGAGGCGGCGGTGCGCGGCATCGGTCTTGCCGATGCGCCCGAGCAGCGACGACACCAACGCCGCGAACTGGATCATGGTGCCCTCGCGGCCGATGGTGATGCCACTGCTCACCCCCACCAGCGACGACAGCGTGCGCGTGAGGTTCGGCCCCAGCGGCAGCCTTCCGTCGCCCACCAGCACCGCCTCCATGTATTCAGGCCCGCGCGGCCGCTTGATCCAGCGATGTCCGGCCCACATCACCAGTCCGCCCAGCGTGGCGCCCACCGTGGGGATGACCACCCGCGCCCATAGCGGCAGGCCGGTTGCGGCGGCCACCAGATGCTCCTGCTCCGAATAGAGCCGCATGATGGCGTACATCGCCTGGCGGAAGCCCTCGACTGCGATGGCGCTGATGAACCCGACCAGCGCGCCGACCAGGGTCATGGGCACCATGGGATCGAGGTTGTGCCAGAACAGACGCAGGCGGCCGAGCAAGGCGGACGTCACAGGGGGACTCACTTTCCCGATGGGCCTGACTTGCAGGCCTGTCGATGGATGATGACATATGGATCGATCAAAATCATATCGGCATCCACCCCGCGCAGGCGTGAACAATCGTGACGGGGCTTTCGACCGACTGGACGGGCTGCGGCTAAGCTTCGTGCCATGCACTTTCTCGACAACATCGTTTCCGCAGACCAACTCGACACCCGGCTTGCAGCCCTGCCGCGTCCGATGGTGTTCACCAACGGGGTATTCGACATCCTGCACCGGGGCCATGTGGTTTATCTGGCTGCAGCCCGCGCGCTCGGTGCCAGTCTGGTGCTCGGGCTGAACACCGATGCCTCGGTGCGCCTGCTCGGCAAGGGGCCCGAGCGACCGCTCAACACGCAGGACGACCGCGCCGCCGTGCTCGCCGCGCTGGAGAGCGTGAGCCTCGTCACCCTGTTCGACGAGCGCATGCCGCTGGCGCTGATCGAGCGCGTGCGACCCGACATCTACGTCAAGGGCGGCGACTACGACATGGCCACCCTGGCCGAAACCGCGCTGGTGCAGACCTGGGGCGGGCGTGCCGTGGCCATTCCCTTTGTCGAAGGCCGCTCCACCACCGCGCTGGTCGAGCGCATTCGCGGCGGGTCGGCATGATGACGCGCGCAGGTTTGACCATTGCCGTTCCTGGAGCGGCGACATTGGGTTTGCGGCATCTGCTGCTCGATTTCAACGGCACGCTGGCTTATGACGGCGCCCTGATCGACGGCGTCTCCGAGCGCCTGATCGCGCTCAGTGCGACGCTCGACATCGAGGTGCTCACGGGCGACACCTACGGCACGGTCGAGCGCGCGCTCGCGGGCCTGCCGGTGCGTCACACCGTGGTGGTCTCCGGTGCCGACAAGGCCGCGCGCACTCGCGCCTTGGTGGCGTCCGGGGTGGCGGCCGTGGGCAACGGCCGCAACGATGTGGACATGCTCGGCCTGGCCACCCTCGGGGTGGCCGTGCTCGGGCCGGAGGGCGCCCACGCCCAGGCGCTGACGGCGGCGCAGATCGTCGTGCCAGATATTCGAGCCGCGCTCGACCTGTTCCTGCATCCCCAAAGACTGGTTGCCGCACTGCGGCCGTGAGTCTTGCCGTGGATCATGCCCTTGGTTGCATTGCGGTTTACCATGTTTGCAGCAAGACGCGTTTTTTCACCCTTTCAAGGAGCTCACCATGACCAAGTCCGCCAAAGAGATCAAATCCGACGTCGCCCTCGTGATCGACCATGCCGAAGATCTGCTCAAACAGGCTGCGGCAACGACCGGTGAGCAGGCTGCCGAACTGCAGCGTCGCGGCATGAATCTGCTGCGCCAGGCCGCCGAGAAGGCCCAGGATCTGCAGGATGCCGTCGTCGAGCGCAGCAAGGCCGCCGCTCAGGCCACCGACGACTATGTCCACGACCATCCGTGGAAAGCCATCGGCATGGCGGCAGCCATCGGCCTGGCTGTGGGCCTGCTGATCAACCGCGGCCGCTGACCTCGCGAGGCCATGTCCAACGACGAGCACAGCAGCCAGCCCGATGGCCTGGGCGCGGCATGGCAGCGCCTGACGGCAAGCGCGGCGTCGTTGCTGCAAAGCCGCATCGAGCTGGCCAGCATCGAGCTGGCTGAGGAGCGCCAGCGGCTGCTTGCCTTGGCTGTGCTCGGCGCGGTTGCCGTGCTGTTCGGCCTGCTCGCCGTGGGCAGTCTGACAGCGCTGCTGGTCATCCTCTTTTGGGATCGCAGCCACTGGGCGGTGCTCACGGCGCTCTGCGTGCTTTACTTTGGCGTGGCGGCCTATTGTCTGTATCGCATCCGCCAGGCCACCCTGCACGCGCCCGTGCCGTTTGCCACCACCCGGGCCGAACTGGCGAAGGATGCGGCCGTGTGGCGCTCCCGTTCCTGAGGCTCTCGCCTACAAGATCATGCCTTCCTCCGAATTCTCCCGCACCTTGCCGCCCTCGGTACGCAAGCAATTGCTGGTGGCGCGCATCGCCGTCGAGCGGGTCGAGTTCGTGCAGGCCGTCGAACAATTCCGCGACAACATCCGCCCCGCGAGCATGGTGCGCAAGGCCGTATCGCGCTCGATGCTGGGCTCGCTCAACCCCGCAAGCGTGGTGCTGCGCTTGCTCGACTTCTCCCGCGGTCACCCCTACCTCGGCTCACTGATGGGGTCTGTGTTCTCGCTGCTGTTGCGCAAGCGCCTGGCGCGCTCGCTTTTCGCCCGCCTGCTGAAAATGGGCTTGATTGGCGGGGCCGTGTACGGTATCCGGCAATACCTGACCCGGGATCGCGCCCGCTGAATGACCTTGGCGGGAAAGCCGCGCCGAGAATGAAAAAGCCCGCTGCAGCGGGCTTTTTCATGAATTGGTGGGTTGTGACAGGCTCGAACTGTCGACCTACGGATTAAGAGTCCGCTGCTCTACCAACTGAGCTAACAACCCGGTATTGGCTACGATTTCGTCACTGGGGTGATCTTAGCTGACGCCGCGCAAACCCCATTTTGGTGGGTCGTGCGTGACTCGAACACGCGACCAACGGATTAAAAGTCCGCTGCTCTACCGACTGAGCTAACGACCCCCACAGAAATCAAGCCCAAAATCATAGCACGGCGTCGAGCGCGCGGGCGACCAAGGTCATGCCCATGGAGGCGGTCACCATCACACTGGAGCCGAAGCCTGCGCAGTTCAGGCTGTTGTCGGGCTGGGTGCTAGCCTCCCCCGGCGCGGAGCAGGCTTGCGATTTCGGGCGGACGATGACTTCCTTGCTGAAGGCGCAGAGCACGCCGATGTGGCCGCTGCGGGGCGCGCCATGCTGGCGCCGCAGCTGGTAGCGCACATTGGCCAGCAGCGGGTCATGCGTGACCTCGGAGAGATCCGCGCATTGCAGGGCGTCGGCGTGCCGCTTGCCGCCGGCTGCCCCGGCCATGAACAAGGGCTGTCGGCGTTGCAGACACAGCGCGGCGATGGCTGCCTTGGCGCGCACCTGATCGCAGCAGTCGAGCACCAGTTGGGCCTGCGGCGGAATCAGCGTGTCTGCGTTGTCGGCATCGACGAATTCTTCCACGCAGGTGATGTGGCAGGCCGGGTTGATCTGCGCGAACCGCTGCCCGAGTGCGATGACCTTGGACTGGCCCAGGGTGCCGTCCAGCGCTTGGATCTGCCGGTTGATGTTGGATTCGGCGACATGATCGAGATCGATCAGGGTGAGCCGCCCCACACCGCAGCGGGCGAGGGCCTCTGCCGCCCACGACCCCACGCCACCGACGCCGACAACGACCGCATGCGAGCGGGCGATGCGCTCTGCGCCATCGTCGCCGTAAAGGCGGGCCACGCCACCGAAGCGTCGGCTCAGGTCGGGAGCTTCGGGTTCAGCCGCGGAAATGGATGGGGCGGAAGTGGACATCGGGCCGAAGGCTTCAGGCCGAGCGTTCGACACGCCAGGCCTGGTACTTCACCCCCAGCACCGCGCCGCCGACGATGGAGAGAAAGGCGATCCAACTGGTGATGGACAGCGTGGACACGCCGCTCATGCCCTGGCCGATGGTGCAGCCCAGCGCCGTGACGCCGCCTATGCCCATCAACGCCCCGCCGACCATATGATTGGCCGTGTCTTCCGCACCACGAAAACCCTCCCAGCGGAACTGCCGGGTGATCAGCGCCATGCCGGCCGAGCCCGCAATCACCCCGAACACCGAGACGATGCCCAGAGTGAGCACATTGCTCGCATCGCTGTACATCATGAACCAGAAGAGGGTGTAGGCCAGCGGGGCGACGAAACTCAGCGATTCCATCTTGTTGTTCTGCGTGCCGATGTAGGCAGCCTGCAGCGTATGCGGGTCTTCAGCCAGGAAGCCAAGCTTGCCCGACACGAACCACACGCCCACGATCACGGCGCCCAGCCCGAAGCCCGCCAGCAGGTTGTTCGCGGTGCGAAACTCGCGCGCGCTCAGGGCCCAGATGCCCAGCAACAGCCCAACGCCCAGACCGAGCGCCAACTGCAGGCCCGGCAGCGGCAGGCCGGTGGCGTGGGCGACGATGGCAGGCAGATCCTGCGGGCCCGAGAGGTTGACCGCCACTTTGTCGAACAGCCGCACCCGCACCTCGGCGGTGATGCCGCGCAGGGTGATGTAGGCAAACACCGCGATCATCACGAACACGACCACGGCCTTCAGATTGCCCTCGCCGATGCGCACCAGCGTCTTGCTGCCACAGCCCGACGCCAGCACCATGCCGAAGCCGAACAGCAATCCCCCCACCAGGGCCGAGAGCCACAGCACCCTGGAGGTGGTGTAGATGGTCTGGGACGCATCGATCACGCCCCCGGCCGCCAGCAGGTTGAAACCTATGGTGGCCGTGGCGATGGCCAGCACCCACATGCGCATGCGCATCCACGAGCCCATGTTGACGATGTCGCTCACCGAACCCATGGTGCAAAAGCGCGTGCGCTGCATGATGGCGCCGAACACCAGGCTCAGGGCGAAGCCGCCCCACAGAACCGTGGCGTTGATGGCGGGAATGGAAACGGAGGGCATGGAGGCTGCGGGAAAAGGGCGGGACTCGTTTGTCCTTCGCCAACGCGCTATTGTTCCACGGCAGCCCGCGCTTGCTCAGCGTAATGGCTCGTTATGGCTGATAAGGCGTAGGGTCGGGCACCCCGGCTTCGGTAAAGCCTTGGGCGCGGATGCGGCAGGCGTCACAGCGCCCGCAGGCACGGCCTTGCGAGTCGGCCTGATAGCAGCTCACCGTCATGGCGTAGTCCACACCGAGGCGCAGGCCGGTGCGGATGATCTCGGCTTTGCGGAGCGCGATGATGGGCGCCTGCACCCGGATTGGCCGTCCTTCGATGGCTGCCTTCGTCGCCAGATTGGCCATGCGCTCGAACGCCGCCACATACTCCGGTCGGCAGTCGGGGTAACCGGAGTAATCGACCGCATTGGCGCCGTAAAACAAATGCTGCGCGCCCAGCACTTCCGCCCAGCTCAGCGCGAGCGAAAGCATGACGGTATTGCGCGCCGGAACATAGGTGATCGGAATGCCATCGTGGCCGCCGTCCGTGGGCACGTCCAGCGCATGATCGGTGAGGGCCGAGCCGCCGAAGCGGCTCAGATCCAGCCGCACGATCTCGTGCCCGGCGGCGCCCAGGGCTGCGGCCACCCGCCGTGCCGCGTCGAGTTCGGCGCGGTGGCGCTGGCCGTAATCGAGCGACAGGGCGTAGCAGCGCAAACCTTGTTCGCGGGCCAGGGCCAGCACCGTGGCCGAGTCCAGCCCGCCCGAAAGCAACACCACGGCCGCAGGTGCCGCCGTGGTGTGAGCCGGGTTCACTTCAGCTTGGCCAGCCGGTCGCGGCCGGCTTGGGCCGCTTCAGACTGCGGATAGGTCTGCACCAAGGTGTTGAGGGTCTTGCGCGCGGCGGAAATCTGCCGCACTTCGATCTGGCAGTTCGCCAGCCCCAGCATGGCTTCAGGCAGACGCGGGTTGTTCGGGCTGTTCTGGATCAGGCCCTGAAACGTGGCGATCGCGTCCTTGTACTGCTTTTGCGCATACTGGGCGTTGGCCAGCCAATACTGGGCATCGGCGTCATAGGGGCTGGCCGGATATTGCGCCAGAAACGCCTTGAGCTGCGTGGCGCTGCCCGCAAAGTCGCCGTTGCGGAACGTGGCCAGCGCCTGATCGAACGCGGCCTTCTCGGCGGGTTGCACCGTGTAGGTCTGGCCGTTGATCTGCACCTGCACCGGCTCCAGCGGCTTGAGGCGCTGGGTGAGCTGCTGCTGGCTGGTCTGCAGCTTGCTCAGCGCATCGTTGAGCTGCTGCGTGGCCGCGTCCTGCTTGCCGCGCAGCTGCGCCATTTCGCTGCGCATCTGCTCGATCTGGGTGGACAGATCGAGCAGCGAATTGCGGATCTGCTGGATCTGCTGGGCCTGCTGCGCGAGCTGGTTCTGCGTGCTCTGCTGGTTTTGCGTCACTTGCGCGCGCAGATCCAGTATGGCACGGCGCGCCTCGTTGTCCGGGAACATGTCAGCCCTGGCCGGCGCGGCTAGGCCGATGGCAAGACCCGCCGCCAGCAGCGAGGCCGGCAGCAGGGCGCGCAGAGGTTTCTGGCCCACGCTCATCGCTGATACACGATGTCGACGCGGCGGTTTTCGGCGTAGTCAGCCTCGGTGTTGCCCAACGCCTTGGGCTTTTCCTTGCCGAAGCTGATGGCCTCCATCTGCGAGGGCTTCACGCCGAGCAGTTCCATGCCCTTCATCACCGCGTCGGCACGCTTCTGGCCGAGGGCGAGGTTGTACTCGCGGCTGCCGCGCGCATCGGTATTGCCCTGCAGTTGCACATGGGCCTGGGGATGTTGCGTCAGGTAGGTGGCGTTGGCGTTGAGCACCGGGGTGTACTGGCTCTCGACGGTGTAGCTGTTGAAGGCGAAATAGACGCTCTTGGGTACGTCAGGGCCCGGACCGGCGTTGGTTTCGGCAGGCGCCTGCACCGCGGCGACCTGATTCTGACCGGCGCCATTGGCATTGGCGCCCGCGGTGCTGCCCTCCACGGCAGTCGGCGCCTTGGACTCGACCGGCGCCTGCTTGACAGGAACGGGTGAAGCGCAGCCACCAAGAGCCAGGGCGGCGGCGAGAGCGGTGAAAACCAGGGTTGAGCGCATGTTCACGAGTTTCTCCGATCGAAACGTGGTTGTGGGAAAAAGGGTTCAAACAAGAAAGAAAGAGTGGCACCAGCGAGGCGGTTCGGATCAGCGATCCGGTGTCCATGGCCCCCAACTGGGCTCGCGCACCTGCACACCGGCCTGCGACAAGGTGGAACGCACGCGACCGTCGATGGACACGGTCTTGAGCACTTCGCCGCCACGCCCGCCCGCAGAATAAAGCACGATCTGCCCGTTCGGGGCGAAACTGGGGTGGCCGCAGTCGCTGCCGTCGTCGAGTACCTGGGTGGCATTGCTGGCGAGGTTGATCGACCAAAGCTGGTAGCTGTTGCCCTGCTGCGAGATGTATGCCAGGGTCTTGCCGTCGGGGCTGATGGCGGGGCTGACGTTGTAGCCGCCGCTGTAGGTGATGCGCTGCACACCGCCGCCGTTGAGGCCCACTTTGTAAACCTGCGGGCCGCCATCGCGGTCGCTGACGAAATAAAGGCTCTGGCCATCGGGCGCGAACACGGGCTCGGTGTCGATGGAATACGAACGCATCAGTTGCCGCGGCGTGCCACCGGAGCTGGGCATCAGATAAATCTGCGAACGCCCGGTGAGCGTGAGCACCACGGCCAGCGTACCGCCGTCGGGCGAATAGGCCGGGGCGCTGTTGCTGCCCTTGAAGTTCGCCACCGCGCGCCGCGCGCCAGTGCGCACGTTCTGCACGAACACCACGGGCTTGCCCGTCTCGAACGACACATAGGCCAGATCCTGCCCGTTGGGCGACCACACCGGCGACAGCAGCGGCTCGCGGCTGCGCAGCGCGTACTGCGGATTGGCGCCATCGCTGTCGGCGATGTTGAGCGAAAAATTGTGCTGCCCGGCCTTGGTGATGTAGGCGATGCGCGTGGCGAACACCCCGCGCTGTCCGGTGAGCTTCTGGTAGATGTAGTCGCTGATCTTGTGCGCTGCCAATCGCAGATCGCCCGGCATCACCGTCAGCGCCAGACCGCCGAGGTCGGCCTGCTTCACCGCGTCCCACAGGCGGAACTGAATCTGCCAGCGTCCACCGGCCACCTGCACCACGCTGCCCCCGGCCGCAGCTTCCAGATTCTGCGAACGCCACGCCGCAAAGTTGGGCGGACCCTGCTGGGTGAGCGTCTGCCCGCCGAGGTTGCTCACGGCGAACAGCCCGCTTCGCGTCAGGTCGGCGCGCACGATGTCGGCAATGGGCTGCGGGCAGTGGTTCGGGTCTTGAAACGCCCCGATGCCCACCGGAATCTGCGTGGCGCCGATGCCCGAGACATCCACCTTGAACTGCGCCTGCGCCGACTCGGAGAGCGCCGCAAGCCCGACCAATGAACCCGCCCCGCGCAGAAGCGGAGCAGAGAGAGAACCTAAAACGAATCGGCGTCGCTGCATGGAGTCTCAAGAGAAAGGCCGCGCCGCTTCAGCACAGCCGAAGCGTTCACAGCGTTGAAATTCTAAGAAGGGCAGGTGCCCAGCCGGAGTAAAAATTCGCAAGTCTTGCTGCATTGCGCAATTGAAGCAGAACTTGACGACGAGAAGACTGAGTTGCAAATGGGGGATTGGTTCCTGCTCACTTCAGTTGGCGTAGACCAGTTCACAGTCGTCGTAAGTCGAATCCTTGATCCCCCTGGCAGCCAGGTAGCTTGAATCAGGCCGGGTCATGCGCTCATGCAAGCGAGATGCATTGGCAGATTCCCGATCTCGACTGGCCTCTTGGTGCCAAAGATGGAACACTTCTGTTGCCCAGAACCCGTTGATACGCCGACAACCGGTTCGTTGCAATCGCCAGACGAAGTCCGCATCTTCGTGCCCCCATCCAACGAATGACTCATCAAATCCATTGATCTTGTCGAAATCGCTTCGCCAGAGAGAGAAGTTGCAGCTTCTGATGCCCTTCCAGTGGAATGAAGCTGAAGCCTTGCGAAGGCGATTAGGGATTTTAACAAGTGGAATCGGCCATTTGTTCGCTTTGCCCATGACTTTTTGGAGCATCCAATAAAATGAATGATTTTCAACGATCTGGGGCGAAGAAATGACTATATTTGACAGATTGGCATTTAATAAAATCCTGCTGCCGTTGACAAAGGCCCCGCCTCTTGCTATGTGTAGATGCTGGAAAATGAAATCGCGCCTTGGTACGCAATCTCCGTCCAATAAAATGATATAGTTGCCGGACGAATAAAAAACCCCTTGGTTTCTGGCGCGGGAGGCTGTGAAGCCGATATCAGGGTGCCAAAGATATTTGATCTTGAAAGGCCATTGATGTTTCTGAAGGTGCGTCAGGGTCGCTTGTTTGTTTTCAGATGTTGAGCCATCATCGGATATGATTACTTCCCATGGGAGCAAGATCTGATGTGCCAAACCATAAAGTACAGCAAAAAGTGCATCAGGGCGGTTGTAGGTCAATACAATGATGCTCGCCTTATGTTTTATCGGCGCCATGTTCACCACGCTGTTTAAGCCACAATTTGATGTGGCGATAATACGTTCCTTCCGCGTTGGCAATGGCTAGTATCAATCCCATGCGGCCATCTAAAATGCCAAGTCGTAGAATATAGGTTCTTAAAAAAGACCAAAGTCCCTTGAGGAAAGCCCTCGTAACGGATGTACGCTCACCACGTGCAAAAATTCTTTCGGCCCCTGCTGTGGAGTACGCATTCATTTTCTGAATGGACTGCTCAACGCTGGTTATGGCGTGGTGTATGATGGGGCTATTCAGTCTGCCAGTTTTTCCTGGGGAGATGAATTTTTCATGGACTATGTCGTCGCTAAATCTTCCAGATGATTTTTTGAAGAGGCGTACAACCCTGTCGGGCCACCACCCGCTGTGCTTCATGAACTGACCGCAGTAGCTTGATTTTCGAGGAATTGAATATGAATCTGCGGCGTCGGAGTCGATGGATAGTATTTTCTCGATTTCGTTCTTCAATTCTTGACTGAGTTGTTCATCTGCGTCAAGCGATAATACCCAATTACCTGTCGCCTTTTCTAGTGCGCGGTTTTTTTGTACGCCAAATCCGGGCCAGTCGGTCTCATAAACTGATGCGCCCATTTCGCGGCAAATCAGCTGTGTGCCGTCTGTGCTGCCGGAATCAAATACAATGATTTCATCAACCAAGCCGCTTGCGGAATGAATGCAGTTTCTAATATTTCTTGCCTCGTTTTTTGTGATTATTATAAGGCTCAATTTTTCTGATTTTTTCATTTGCGGGAAAATTGTTCTGCGGCATCTGGGTGGGTTGCCCTCTTTGTGTTGGTCGATAAAATGATCGCCAATAGGATAAGAAAAAACCTCCCTTCGCCTGCATTCAGTAAAGTGGAGTTCAGGGCGGAATATAAAATAAATGCAGTTAGCAATGCGTAGGCAAATTCCTTTGCGTCACCACTCGCCTTGCTTGCCTCATTATAAATAATGCCTATCAATATAAATTCAAAAATCAGTCCAAATAATCCAAGCTGGGCGGCAATTAGTAGGTAATCGTTGTGTGGATTGGAGCTTCCAACCTGATTGCTGCCAACGATGCGCTTGGCATATTCTGATTGAAAACTTCCGGTGCCATGACCAAAAATCGGTGCGGTTCGTATGATGTTCAGGCTATTGATTAAAAATTGCCATCTAATCACGATCGAACTTTGATTGTTTGCGTCGTTTTTGTGTAATGCTTCGGCGTTGGAAAGGGTTCTCTCCAGTCGGTCGCGTGATGCAGGGGAAACCAGTAATGTCGCAATGATCGCGAATGCTGTCAGGCCGATAGAGGCTAATCTCCATGTGGGCCGCGCATTTCGATAAAGAAATAGAATGGCAAGGCCGAGAAAAATGACGTAGCCCGTCCTCCCGTTGTTGATTGCCAGTGTATTGAATGAGGTTATTATAAAAAGGAATGCATATGCCAATCGAGTGCTCTTGTGTTTGTGCTTCAGCGCGCGGTAGGCAAATATATAACTCGCGATAGAGGTGTAAAGACCGAAAGTAATTCGATTTTGAAATCCAATATTTGATTGATTGGGGTCTGGAAATGGCGCGACAAGGCCGAAATATCGGCCATAAGAAACGACGATTGATGCCATGACTGCCAGAAGTGCGGCATTGATTGCCAGATGCCTCGTTCTTTCGTTGGGGGCTAGGCCAATGATCAGGGGAACGACCAGAAGTTTCAAATATTTAGTCCAAAATTCAAATGCTTGCGAAAAAGGCGTGTTGCCATAGAGCATTCCGATTGCCAGCGCTCCCATAATGCCGAGGGACGCCCATGAAAGCGGACTATTGCTGATGTTTAGCCAGGTACTGCTTTTGAACGCCTGCGCAAAATAGGCCACCAGAAGCAAGACTAACGAGATCGAACCCCACGCGGTCGGAAGTGGGGTGGAAGCAGCGGCAAATACAATCGCAAAAGTCGTAAACGTTGAATTTTCATTTGAACTGCCGAGCGCTATGCTCCGTTGTTTTGTAAACATGAATGGTCCATATGTTCAGCAAAAATACGAGACCGCCAGATACGGCGTTGCGCCTGCTGAGGCAACTGTTCAACGCCAATCCGCGCAACCGAGCGGCGGCGTTGCTCATCGTGCTGTTTGCCGCGATTGTGGCAGCGACCGAGCCGGTACTTCCGGCCCTGATGAAGCATGTGCTCGATGTCGGCTTCACGGCGAAGCGAGACTTTCCGTTGTGGGCGGTGCCGGCCGTTCTCATGGGGCTGTTCACGGTACGTGGGCTGGCGTGGCTGGCCTCGCAGTTTCTCACACAGTGGTTGACGCAGAACGTGCTCGCGCGGGTGCGTGAGCTGGTTTACGGGCAGATTGTGCATGCGCAACTCGCGCAACTCCAGCGCGAGAGCGCCAGCAGCCTGATTGGCGCCTCGGTGTACGAGGCGCAGCTGGCGCTGGGCATGATCTTTCCCGGGCTGCTCACGCTGGTGCGCGACAGCTTCACGCTCATCGCCTTGTTCGGTTATCTGCTCTGGGTGAACTGGAGCCTGACGCTGCTGACGCTGGGCATTTTGTTGCCGCTGATTTTCACCATGCGCATCATCAGCCGACGTGCCAAGCGGCTCAATGCGCAGATGCAGAAGACGGCGGAGGAAACCTCCTACGCGCTGGAGGAGGGCATGTTGGCGGCGCCGGTCATCCGCGTGCACAACGCCCAGGGCGTGTTCGTCTCGCGCTTTGACCGCATCAACCAGGCCTTGCGCCGTACCACGGTGAAGACGCTGGTATCGGGCTCCACCACCACGCCGGTGTCGCAGTGGCTGTCGGCGCTGGCGGTGTCGGTGGTCATCGTCTTTGCCATGTGGCAGAGCGACGTCTCGGGCCAGCACAGCGTGGGTGGATTCGTGGCCTTCATCACCGCGATGATGATGACCCTGTCGCCGCTGCGCCGGGTGGCCGACATCGTGCAGCCCATGGTGCGGGCGCTGTCCTCGCTCAAACGGCTGCAGTCCATCGTCGATGCGCCGCAGGAGCGCGACACCGGCTCCCATGCGTTCGAGCGTGCGCGCGGCGAACTGACCTTCGACGATGTGGGCGTCACCCTCGACGCGATGGATCGCCCCGTGCTCGACGGCGTGTCGCTGCAGGTTCACGCGGGCGAGAGTCTGGCGCTGGTTGGCCCGTCAGGCGCGGGCAAGACCACGCTCATGCGCCTCGTGCCCCGTCTGCTCGAACCCACCCAGGGCCGACTCCTCCTCGACGGCGTGCCGCTGCACGACTGGAGTCTGCACAGCCTGCGCGAACAGATCGCCTACGTCGGGCAAGACGTGGTGCTGCTCAACGACAGTATTGGCGCCAACGTGAGCTTTGGTTCCGAGGTGGACGAAAGCCGCGCCTGGGCCGCGCTCGACGCTGCCGCGCTGGGCGATTTCGTGCGCGGCCTGCCCGGTGGTCTTGCCGCGCCCGTGGGCCACAACGGCTCGCAGCTCTCGGGCGGCCAGCGCCAGCGCCTGTCCATCGCGCGCGCGCTGTATCGCAATGCCCCGCTGCTCATCCTCGACGAAGCCACCAGCGCGCTCGACGCCGAGAGCGAGCGCCTCGTGCAGCAGGCCATCAACCGCCTGATGGAAGGCCGCACCACCATCGTCATCGCCCACAGGCTGGCCACCATAGCCCACTGCCACCGCATCGCGGTGCTTGATGAAGGTCGTCTGATCGAACTCGGTACCCAGGAGGAATTGCTGCAGAAAAACGGGCTCTATGCCCAGCTGCACCGCATGCAGTTTCGGCCGGGCGAGGCCAAATCCAGTGCGGGCTGAGCAGGAGAGGTGCTTGCGCAGGTCTACACCGCAAAGACTTCCTGCAGTGTGGCCAGTGTGGCACTCAGCGTCCTTGCCGATACGGCACCCAGCCGCTTGACCAACCTCGCCTTGTCGACCGCACGAAGTTGATCGAGGACGATTAGCCCTGAGTTGCCTGCATGAGTCACTGGCGCCCGGAATGGTGCCGCGAAACCCTTGGAGGTCATGGGCGCGACGATGACGGTACGCAGGTGATCATTCAACTCGGCGGGCGAGACCACAACGCACGGACGCAGCTTCTTGATCTCACTGCCTAACGGGTCACGTAACATCGCCGCTTCCAAGCCCTCAGCTGCCGCACATGTCTGCACTCCGCACCGCCTTCGACGACCTCACCCGCAGCATCCTCGCTTGGCGTTTGTGGAGCCTTCTGGGCTGGCTGGAGATTCGCCAGCGTTATGCGCGCTCCAAGGTCGGCCCCTTCTGGCTCACCATCAGCATGGGCGTGCTCGTGGGCACCATGGGCGTGGTGTATGGCTCGCTCTTCGGGCAAGACCTCAGCAATTACCTGCCCATGCTGGCCATCGGCATCGTCATGTGGGGGCTGTTCTCGAGCATCGTCAACGAAGGCAGCACCGCCTACATCAACAGCGCCAACTACATCCGCCAGGTGCACACACCGCGGCTGATCTACATCTTGCAGGCGGCATGGCGCAACACGGTGATCTTCGCGCACAACTTCATCATCGTTTTGATCACCCTTTTGATCTTCGGCGTGAAGAGTTGGGCCACCTTGCCGCTGTTCATTCCGGGCTTGGTGATCTTCTTGCTCAACGCCATGTGGATGGCGGCGGTGGTCGGCCTCGTTTCGGCGCGCTTTCGCGACCTGCCGCAGATTGTGAGCGCCTTGCTGCAAGTCGCGTTTTACGTCACCCCCATTCTGTTTCATGGCGGCATGCTCAGCGGCAAACACCAGTGGATCGTGGAATACAACCCCCTGGCCTACCTCATCGACATCGTGCGCCAGCCCCTGGTGGGCGAAGTGCCGCCGCCCTTCACCTGGGGGCTCACCATCGGCATGGCCGTGCTCGGCTGGCTGCTGGCGCTGAGCATGACCGGGCGCTACCACCGGCGCATTCCGTATTGGGTGTAACTTCCGATCCAGAGAGGTGTGCTCTTGAAAGCCCCATGACAGGCAGCCTCATTGACGCAACGGCGCAACAAGCCAGTGCCGAACTCTGGACGCAGACTTCGAGGGGCTGCCGGGTGTGCGCCACTTTTTCCAAAGCTCGAATCTGATTTGAGGTTGGCTAAACTAGACTCAATTTCCGTGCAAAATTGCGAATGCCATGCAGACCGTCAACATTCACGAAGCCAAGACCACCTTGTCTCAATTGATTGAGCGCGTCGAGCATGGCGAAGAGGTCATCATCGCCCGGGCGCGCAGGCCCGTGGCTCGGCTGACTGCCTTGCAGGCCACAGCAAAGCCGACCGTGCGCCTCGGTTTGATGAAAGGGCAAATTCAAATCGCTGAAGACTTTGACGATCCTTTGCCCGCCGAGGTGCTGCAGGGTTTCACCGAAGGGCAGAAGATTTGAAATTGCTTCTGGACACCCATGTGATGCTGTGGGCCATGACAGACGATCCCCGTCTGTCGGGTGCAGCGCGCGAGCAGATGCAAGCCGCAGACGCGGTGTATGTCAGCGCCGCCTCGTTGTGGGAAATCGCCATCAAGGCGGGCCTGGGGAAAATCGAGATCGAGATTCCCGAGTTGACCCGGCAGCTTCATTTGGCGGGGTTTCAAGAGTTACCCGTCACCTGGCAGCACACCCTGAAAGTCGGCTCGCTGCCCAATCATCACAAAGATCCGTTCGACAGGCTACTCATCGCGCAAGCCCTTTCAGAGCCGCTGCGCTTGCTCACCGCCGATAGGCAATTGCCTGCGTATTCAAGCGATCTCGTCACCCTGGTGTGACGCCTGAGCCAAACAACCCCATGCCCGCCAGCATCACCCTCCAAAACGTCCACCTCGACCTGCCCATCTTCGATGTGTCGGCCATTTCGCTCAAGAAGCGCGTGCTGCGCATGGGGCGCCGAAACCGCATTGCCGAAGACAACACCGGCGTGGTCGTAGTGCGCGCCATTGACGACCTCAGCATCAAGCTGGAGAGTGGCGACCGCCTGGGCCTCATCGGCCACAACGGCGCTGGCAAGAGCACCCTGCTGCGTGTGATGGCCGGCATCTACCCGCCCAGCAGCGGCACGGTGGACGTGCAAGGCAAATCTGTGCCGCTGCTCGACATCGCCCTCGGCATGGACGACCAGTCCACCGGCCGCCAGAACATCCGCCTGCGCGGCCTGCTACTGGGCATGACCGACGCCGAGATCAAGCGCAAGACCGAAGACATCGCCGAGTTCACCGAATTGGGCGACTACCTCGACCTGCCGCTGCGCACCTATTCCAGCGGCATGCGCGTGCGCCTGGCCTTCGCCATTTCCACCGCCGTGGAGGCCGATATCCTGCTGCTCGACGAAGTGCTCGGCGTGGGCGACGCCAGCTTTCAGGAGAAGGCCAACAAGCGCCTGCAAGACCTTCATGCCCGCGCGGAAATCGTGGTGCTTGCCATCCATTCCAGCGACACCATCCGCAAGACGTGCAATAAAGTGCTGTGGATGGAGCGCGGCAAGCTGAGAATGTTTGGCGGTGTAGAGGACGTGGTGAACGCCTACGACGAGGCCATGAACCCGCCACAAACTTAGACCAAAACACCATTGCGCAAACGTACAGCGAACCAACAATTCGCCCGGCGGAAACAAACGCGCGCCAAGTCGGCTCAGCCCGTTGCTTGATTCGACCCGCGCATCGTGGTGAACAATCTGCAGGGTATGCGCCGATCTTGAGTCTACAATCCAAAAATGTGACCACAATCAACGGATGCAATCATGATAGAAGTTGGTGTAAGGGAATTCAAGGCGCATCTGTCCACCTATTTGCAACGCGTGTCCGCGGGCGTTGCCATGGTGGTCACCTCGCACGGCAAGCATATCGCCCGCATCGAGCCCCCAGCGGCTGCGCTGGAGCCGAAAGATGCGCTTGCAATGCTTGAAGAACTTCCCTGGCTGCGCCTTGGCTCGGGCGGAAAACCGCAGGGCACACGCAATCCCAGCAGCCTGCGCGCTGGCACGCCCTCCCTTGCGCAAACCATCAGCGAGTTGCGCGATTGATTCTGTATCTCGACACTTCGGCACTGATCAAGCTCTACGTCGAAGAGCAGGGCTCAGGCCAAGTGCGGCATGCCATTGAGAACGCTGAGCGCGTGGTGACCCACGGCATTGCATATGTCGAAGCCCGTGCGGCGTTCAGGCGACGTGCCACAGATGCGCCCGATGCAGACGCCCTGCAGCGCTGGCGGCGCGATTTTGAAGCAGACTGGCCCAAGCTCGATGTCGTTGGTGCCGTGCAAACCTTGCTACACCGTGCCGGCGAATTGGCCGATCTTCTATCGCTGCGCGCTTACGATGCCGTACACCTTGCCGCCGCCGAAGCGTTGCACCATAAACTGGGTGCATCACACGCCCTTGTCTTCGCCGTGTTCGACAAACGTCTGGCACTTGCCGCACAGTCTCTCGGACTGAGTGTTTTTCCAACTGAATCATGACGACCTGTCAAAAACTCCTCCCAGTCATCCTCTCCGGAGGCGCGGGTACCCGTTTGTGGCCCGTCTCGCGCGAGCAGCACCCGGCACACCCCAAGACTTCTCGATGCAGTTAACCAGCGCCTTCGCATGACGGAAACGGGCCTCAAACACAAGGCTGATAGCGTCGCCGCCTACACCGAACTGGGCGACTACCTCGACCTGCCGCTGCGCACCTATTCCAGCGGCATGCGCGTGCGCCTGGCTTTCGCCATTTCCACCGCCGTGGAGGCCGATATCCTGCTGCTCGACGAAGTGCTCCGTGTGGGCGACGCCAGCTTTCAGGAGAAAGCCAACAAACGTCTGCAAGACCTGCATGCCCGAGCGGAGATTGTGGTGCTTGCCATTCACAGTAGTGAAGCGATCCGAAAGACTTGCAACAAGACGCTTTGGATGGAGAAGGGAAAGGCAAGGATGTTTGGGGAAGTCAGCGAGGTACTTGGGGAGTACGAGGTCGCCATGAATCCGCGCGTAGTCGCGTGAAGCTCATCGCTGTTCCTAGCGAGAGTAAGTTCGCCACCACGCCAACCTGACAAGGATCGAAGGGTGTTAAAGATGCTCGAGCACGACAAAATGCTGTCATTTCCGCATATCACCGTGTCAGTGGTTTCGCATGGACATCGGGACATGGTCGCATCGCTGCTGAGGCAGCTCGCGGACCTTCCGGATGCGCATGTGGGGCGGGTGGTGGTCACTCACAACCTGCCGGATGAGATTCTCGACAAGCCAGATCAAGCAGGCTATGAACTGGTGCAGCTGAAAAACGTCAAGCCGCTTGGCTTCTCGGAAAACCACAACCGAGCTTTCGCGCATTGCGAGACACCCTATTTCGGCGTGCTGAACCCCGACATCAAATTTGAGTACGGCAATCCGCTTCCGGTGCTTCTAAAGGCATTGACCGATGACTCGCGCATTGGCGCCGTAGCGCCCGCCCTTGTGCAGCCTGGCACGCTGCATATCGAGCCCAACCGGCGCGTCGTCACGCCGCTGGAACTTATTCGGCGCCGACTTCCGGGCTACAAGCCACCTGCAGAGCCCGAATGGCTGGTGGGTGCCTTTCTACTGATTCGCTCTGACGTTTACCAAACTCTCGGTGGTTTAGACGAAGGGTTTAGATTGTATTGCGAGGATGTGGATTTTGGGGTGCGTATGTGGAGCAGCGGCTGGGTCATAAGGCGTGTAGATACAGCTAAAGTTGTTCACTTGACTCAACGAAGAAGTCACTCAGCGCTCAACTTTGGGTTTTTGCACCTCATGAGTTTGTTGCGCCTTTGGGTCAAGCTTATGCTCTTGGGGTGTCCGCGCAAACGTGAGCGCCGAATAATATGAACGTGGCGAAATTATATTAATTCATGTGATTTGAGATAAATATATGAAAGCGGAAAATAATATTAATTCTGGCATATATTGGAACCATCGATTTGAGGAGAATTGGGAAGCATTCCAAGGACCTGCGCAGTCGCGCTTCTTTGCGCGCTTGGCCATCGAAAACCTGCCGCAGTGGCTGACTGACCAGTTACAGCGTCAATCTTTGACTTTGTGTGACTGGGGTTGTGCCCAAGGTGACGGAACAGATGTTTGGGCAAGCTATATAGGCTCTGAGCGACTTGCGGGGGTCGATTTTTCCTCAATTGCGATTGAGCAGGCTGCACAGCGATATCCAGCTATTCAATTTCTTTGTGAGGATTGGCTGACTGACCGGGAAGAAAAACAATCAGTCTTCGATGTAGTGTTCTCTTCTAATACGCTCGAGCATTTCTACAGGCCATATGCCGTACTTAAAGAAATCTGCAATCGAGCGACGAAGGCCCTGATTCTTGCGATTCCTTATCGTGAGTTAGATCGACATCACGAGCACTTTTATACTTTTTTGCCTGGAAATATTCCCTCAAAAATTGGTGACGGATTTAGATTGGTCTGGTCAAGAGTGATTGACTGTCGTAATATTAAAAACACTGCATGGAGTGGGGAGCAAATAATATTGGTTTTTGCGAAGGAGGATTGGGTTGATAGTTTTGGATTGACCTTGGAAAATTTAGCTATTGAGCAGACAGATTACACGTCAGAAATCGGCAGCCTCCAGCAAACTATTACGGAGCGCGACGGGCAGATCGCCAGTCTCAACCATGCAGTGGCAGAGCGCGACGGGCAGATCGCCAGTCTCAACCATGCAGTGGCAGAGCGCGACGGGCAGATCGCCAGTCTCAACCATGCAGTGGCAGAGCGCGACGGGCAGATCGCCAGTCTCAACCATGCAGTGGCAGAGCGCGACGGGCAGATCGCCAGTCTCAACCATGCAGTGGCAGAGCGCGACGGGCAAATTTCTATACTTAATCACGAAGTAATGAAAATAAGGCAGTCAACTTCATGGCGCATCACTGCCCCTGTTCGACAGGTGAGAAGGTTAATACTAGCATCTACGCGCGAAGACGCCCGCTACGCGCTCTTAAAGTCAATTTATTGGGGGTTGCCAGAACGATTGCGCATATTACTGAATAAGCCCAGACATAATTTTGTTGCAAGGCGTCTATGTGCGTTTGGAGAAAATTGTGTTGCTTCAGACCAAACGAGATCAGTTGATGCCGCATATATGATGCCGTGGGTTGCACGGGCACTGGCAGAAAACAAAATCGCAGTTATTCCATGCGGCTTCGAGTTTGATGAACTGGTGAATCAGCGACCCATAAACGCTGCAAAGCACTATTCCGCAAAAGGGTTCTTAGTGCTTTATGTTGCGTGGCAGTGGACACCTGAAGAAAGTCTTTCAAAGGGGGTGGGTGAAGTTTTTTCTAATGTTATTCAAGTGCCGTTGTACGAGTTTCTCAAGGGTTATAGATATATTCCTTTGGAGAATAAAGTCGGTCACTATATTATAACAATGCCTGCTCGACAATTCACAAATACCGTTGATGCATGGCGATCAAATGGCGGCATCGTTATTTACGACATCATGGATGAGTGGGAGGAATTTAACAGAGCAGGACAGGCGCCTTGGTATGATAAAAGCCTTGAACTGGAACTGGTGCTCAAGGCAGATTTCGTATCGGCAGTTTCACCTAAACTCCAGCAGAAGTTTCAGCATATCCGCACAGATATAGCTGTAATTGGCAATGGATATACCCCAAGCACTTTGGGTGTAAGTAATAAGGGGATTGCAGGCAAAAGGCATGATGATTGTATTGTGATTGGCTATTTCGGCCATCTAACCGAGGCTTGGTTTGACTGGGATCTTCTGTTCTCCGTGGCCAGACAGTCCGCCGATTATTACTTTGAGATAATTGGATATGGCGAGCCAGAATGGGTTCAAAGAAAAATTGCTCAATTTGACAACATTTCCCTGGTTGGAAAAGTTTTTCCTGCAAATTTGCACGCTTATGTCTCGCGCTGGAATGTCGCCATTATTCCGTTTGTTCAAAGCGATTTGTCGGATGCAGTCGATCCAATAAAGATTTATGAGTATTTATATTTCGGCCTGCCTGTGGTCGTGACGGGCATTGATCACTTGAGATATTATCCAAAAACCTATTTTGCTACCAGTTCGACTATTCGAGAGGTAATTGCTCAGGCGCTTGCTGATACAACAACTGCGGATGTGCTCGAGGCGTTTCTAAGTAAGACGACATGGGAAGCCCGTTTTGACAGCTTGATGACTCTGGTATCTGCAAAAAAAGGACTTTTTGTATTGTATGAATACTAAGATTTGCTTTGCTTACCCTTGGGCAACATTTGGCGGCTGTGAGCGAGTTTTTATTAATCGTGCAATGGCATTTAAAAAATATCTTCCGGGAGTTCAAGTAGACTTCTTATTTCTTTCTGACGGTGGGGGCCTTAAGAGTTTTAGCGCTGCGCTCAAAAAATATAACCTCGAAGATGTTGCATCGGTTGTGCATTCGCTAGATGATTCATACGATCTCCTGTCCCTTGTGGATTGCCCTCAGCTCCTCTGGAAGCTAAGTGCGGCGAATCAGCGATATATCGTTGAGTGCCACACGGGATATGACGAAAACAGACAGTATCTCTCGACTTTGCCGGGTGAGTGTAGGGCTGTTGCTGCGCCGTCCGCTCGGTTTCGAGAGCTCTTAAGCAAGGAATTTCCCACAGTACAGGCGCCTATTCTGGAGCTTGCTAATTTCGTACCTTGGGATATAGATGAGTATCAAGCCGACAAAGACGTCTTTCTCCCGGAGTGGACGCGAAGACCAATTCTTTTTTTTGGTCGAATGGATAAACTAAAAGACCCAATTTCGTTGCTTGACGCATTTGAATTGATCGAAAGGCGGCGCCAGGGTGAGTTTATGTTGCTATTCTGCGGACCTAAGTCTATTGAAATAGATATTGAGCGGGAAATAGCGAACAGAGGTCTTTCTGGAATTTCCGTTTTGTTGCCGCCGATACCGTTCCACGCAGCATCAACGTTAATAGATTCCGTACGAAGGGCTGGGGGCGTATTTGTATCTCCATCGTGGGGTGAGTCGTTTGGCCTTAGTGCAGCCGAGGCAATTTCGTCGCTACTGCCATCAGCATTGTCTAATATAGACGCTCATTTGGATTTGTTCAGAGATTTTAGTGATTTATATACCTTCCCTCTTGGGGATGTAAGCGCCCTAGCTTGCCGTATCGAGTACGTTATCGATAATCATTCCTACACACAAGATGTATTTCGGAAGCTGCGAGTTGATTTTTCAGCAAACCGCTTCGTAAGAGACTGGGAATGTTTATTGAATGAAGTAATGGGATAAAGTCGTGAGAAACATATTAACTGTTATCGGAACAAGACCAGAGGCTATCAAAATGGCGCCGGTTATTCTTGCGCTAAGAAATGAGGCCTGGGCAAATGTACGGGTTCTTGCAACAGCCCAGCACAGGCACATGCTGGACCAAGTAAACGAGTTCTTCGGTATAGATCCTGATATCGATCTGAACATCATGCGCCCGAACCAGGCGCTCACAACTTTGACGGCGCGGTTGCTGCTTGAGCTTGATGATGTCTTGCAAGCAGAGAAGCCGGATGCGGTTTTGGTGCAGGGTGACACCACCACCGTCATGACCGTTGCGTTGGCTTGCTTCTACCACCGCATCCCAATTGGGCATGTAGAGGCTGGATTGCGTACCTGGGACATGCATAACCCGTTTCCAGAAGAAGCCAACAGGGTGATTGCAGGAAAGCTTGCACGCTGGCACTTTGCGCCCACTGAAGGCTCAAGACAGAATTTGCTGAAGGAGGGCGTGCCGGATTCGGAAATTATCGTGACTGGTAATACCGTCATCGACGCATTGTTGATGACAGCTGCGAAGAATCTGGAGCTTGGTGTCCCGCTGGATCCCACCAAACGATTGGTCTTGGTGACGTCCCACCGTAGAGAGAATTTTGGCGAGCCGTTCCGCAACATTTGTCGTGCGCTGCGTACCCTCGCCGAGAGTAACCCCGCAGTACAGTTCCTCTATCCGGTACATCCCAACCCTAACGTCAAGGATGTGGCCTACGAGTTCTTGGCTGGACTGCAGAATTTCACGCTTTGCGAACCGCTGGACTACGCACCGTTCATCGCCGCGATGAAGCGCGCCTACCTCATCCTGACTGACTCAGGCGGGGTGCAAGAAGAGGCCCCGGCCCTTGGTAAGCCTGTGCTGGTGCTGCGTGACGAGACAGAGCGGCCGGAGGCTGTTGAGCAAGGTGTGGTCAAGTTGGTTGGGCCAAACTACGAACGCATTGTCGAAGAAGCGCAGCGCTTGCTGGATGACGAAACCGCTTACAAGTCCATGGCACGGGGTGTGTCGCCCTATGGCGATGGTCGTGCTGCTGAACGTATTGTGAAGACGTTGCGTGAGCATTTCGCCTGATGCGCCTTGTTTATCTTTCTCCGGTGAGTTGGTCTAGTTTTGAACAACGTCCCCACAAGTTCGTCCGCTGGTATCACTTGCGCACGCAAGCCCCCGTGCTTTGGATCGACCCTTATCCGGCGCGTTTTCCGCGGATTAGCGATTGGGAACGAGTTCGCAAGCAGTTAGCACTCACCTATCCCACTGAGCAAATACCACCCTGGCTGAGTATAATTCGCCCTAGAGCATTGCCAATCGAACCGTTACCTGGCTTGGCTCAATTTAATCGGGTGCTATGGACTGGCATTGTTGCCGAGGTGTCTCGGTTTATTGGATCAGGCGATGCGATGATCGTGTGCGGAAAGCCATCATTGCTTGCTCTGGACATTCTGGCCAAGTTCTCACGGCATTGCAGCATGTACGACGCGATGGACGACTTTCCATCTTTTCATAGAGGCTTAGCTAAGCGAGCTCTCTGTACGCGCGAAATGCAGTTGATAGCAAGAGTCGATACGCTCTGGGCTTCAAGCCGCAAACTCGTTCATCGTCTGTCAAAGCAGCGTAGTGATGTGCAACTCGTTCCGAATGGGCTAGACCCGGCATTATTGCCAGTGCCCAGAAGGCGTACGATTGTTCGGGCGTCGCCAGTGGTTTTTGGCTATGTTGGCACAATGGCGGCCTGGTTTGATTGGGACATTATTTTCGCGTTGGCACGAGCAAGGCCACAAGATCGCATTCGACTGGTTGGTCCTCTTGAAGTTGGACCGAATAGGAGCCTGCCCAGCAACATCGAATTACATCCGCCCGTGCCGCACGCGTTGGCTTTGCAGATTATGAATGAATTCGATGTTGGTTTGATTCCGTTTAAACGAAATTCACTCACGGATAGCGTCGATCCGATCAAATACTACGAATATCGTGCTCTCGGAGTGCCAGTACTCTCGACTGATTTTGGCGAGATGGCTAGCCGGAAAAATATGCCAGGCGTTCACCTGATAGACGTTTCCCGCAATTTGGCAGATACTGCGTCGCGTGCCGTGGCAGATACCACTGCTCTCGATACTGCCTTTGCTAAAAGGCATAGTTGGGAGGCAGTATTCGATGCTGCGCGGCTGAACTGAGCCATGGTGGACTGATCGCGTCTGCACACGTTGCCGCCATACGGGCGCCTCGAAAAACCTGGTCGACGGGCGGCGGCGCAGGCATGATGTGGACTGCATGAGTTGATGATGGCATGGCAGTGATCAAGGTCAGTCTGTTCGCGGAGCAGGAGCGCGAGACGAGGTTGGACAAGATCGGCGACGCGTTGAGCAAGCTGGCCGAGCATGTGGACTTCGCGGCGCTGGCCGCGGAGATCGACGAGGCGGCGCCGAGGCCTGGGCGTGAACGCGGTGGCCGCCCGCCGTTGCCGACCGAGATGATGGTGCGGGTGAGATGCGCCATTGGCGTATAGCACTCAAGCGAGCAGCCCATTCATGCTCCTGAAAGTCCACTAACAAAGTGGTATTGGTCTCAAGTGGCGACGTCCATCCACCGCCCCGCCTGCTGCCGCACCACCTTGGGCCATTGTCTTTGACTTTCCTGGTTTTTTGTCATATCTTTTTGGTATCTATCAAAAGAGGTGCCCTATGGAAACGGCAAAGGTGTTCTGGTCTGGCAGGTCGCAAGCCGTGCGTCTTCCCAAAGCATTTCGCATTGAAGGCGAGGAGGTCCGCATTCGGCGGCATGGTGAGTCTGTGATTCTCGAACCTGTTCCGACGGACTGGGCTTGGCTTGATGCGCTTTGCGGTGCGCTTGATGCTGACTTTGTGCAAGCCGCAACGCAGCAGCCTGCGTCCCAGGAAAGGCAGGATTTGAGCGCGCTGTTTTCCTGATGTTGTTCCTGCTCGACACCAACGCTGTCATTGCTCTGCTCAATGCGCAAGGGGGTTTGGTTTCGCAGCGCATCCGGCAGTACCGGCCTGCGGACATCGGCTTGCCATCCATTGTGATGCACGAGTTGTATTTCGGGGCTTTCAGGAGCCAGCGCTTAGAGCGAAATCTAGCCCTTGTTGATCGGTTGCGCTTCGAGGTCGTGCCGTTCGATCAGGACGATGCGCGCCGTGCCGGTGAAATTCGTGCGGCGCTGGCGGCTCAGGGCACTCCCATCGGTGGATATGACGTGCTCATCGCGGGTCAGGCCAGCGCGCGCGGGTTGACTCTTGTTTCCCGAAATGTGCGTGAGTTCGCGCGCGTGGAATCTCTGCGCGTGGAAAACTGGGAGGGCGAAATTTGACTCTCAGAATCCGATCATGGTTTGCATGCGCACCGTGAGAGAAGGCGAAGATGTGCTCATCGTCTCCCGTGGGCGCTCGGTCGCAAGGGTGGTGGCGGTCTCGAAAGCCGGCCGTGGCAAGGCGCGCCAGGCGTTGTTGCAGCGTTTGCAAGGCCAGGCGCTGACTGGAAGCCGCACTTGGCAGCGCGACCAGCTCTATGACCGCTGAAGTGGGGCGCCCCCCGCACTGAGTTCGAGTGCGTCGAGTCACTTTGTGTGGAGGGCTGGGAGACCGAGATTTGAGTTTCGGGTGGTGGCGCTCGCCGTGGCTGTTTTATCTGTGCTGGTGACGTAGTAACGTGCCTACAAATCTACATTTCGGACGTGCCGTTATGACCATTACCACCTTATCCAGTCGCGAGTTCAACCAAAAGGCGAGCGAAGCAAAGCGGGCAGCAAACAACGGGCCGGTATTAATCACGGATCGAGGCCGACCGGCCCATGTGCTGATGAGCTTCGAGGAGTATCAGCGGCTCACAAAGCAGCCCCGATGGCCACCCAAACTCCCCCACGTTTGGCCACCTAAATTCCCCCACCCTGGCCGCGGCGCGATGAGGCGCTGACGGGTCGGCGCGTGCCGGCAGCCAGAGGTCTGGCAGGACGTTACCTTCCCCTCCCTCAACGACGAGGGAGAGGCACGGGAGTGAACGTCTTGAAGCCGCATTTGCAAACCACTATCTGGACGCTGCTCAAGGGCAGTGCCAGCCAGCGAGAGATCGCCCGGGTGACCGGCATCGATCGCAAGACGATCCGCGCCTATGCGCGGCGTTTTGCCGAGGAGCAGGCAAACTCCCCCGGGGTGGCCACCGGCTCGGAGGAGCAAACTCCTCTATCTCG